>CAUPNL010000011.1:0-65914 GCA_963512655.1 uncultured Limnohabitans sp.
CCGGGCAACCTGCCCAAGAAAACTGCGCGCGCCTTGCTCGACATCGAGAACAACGATTACGTGCCGATCATTCGCGACCCGAAAACCACCACCTCTGAAACAGAAGCGGTGTTCTATTTCCCCGGCTGCGGCTCTGAGCGTTTGTTCAGCCAAGTGGGCCTCGCCACGCAAGCCATGTTGTGGCACGCGGGCGTGCAAACGGTGTTGCCACCTGGCTACCTGTGTTGCGGCTATCCGCAAAAAGGCTCGGGTCAGTTCGACAAAGCCGACAAGATCATCACCGACAACCGCGTGTTGTTCCACCGTGTGGCCAACACACTCAACTACCTCGACATCAAAACCGTGGTGGTGAGCTGCGGCACTTGCTTTGACCAACTGCAAGGCTATGAGTTCGACAAAATTTTCCCTGGCTGTCGCATCGTCGACATCCATGAATATTTGCTCGAGAAGGAAATCAAGCTCAGCACGGCTGACCAAGCGGGTTATTTGTTCCACGACCCATGCCACAGCCCCATGAAGCAGCAAGACCCCATGAAAACGGTCAAGGCGCTGTTGGGTGACCAAGTGCGCAAGAGCGACCGCTGCTGCGGCGAGTCTGGCACTTTGGGTGTGACGCGTCCTGACATTTCGACCCAAGTGCGCTTCCGCAAAGAAGAAGAGCTGCAAAAAGACGAAGCCGCTTTGCGTGCCATGACGGGCGAAGCCAAAGGCGACATGAAGATCCTCACCAGCTGCCCCAGCTGCTTGCAAGGTTTGAGCCGCTACGGTGATGACTTGCAAAACGGTTTGCTCGAAGCCGACTACATCGTGGTCGAGATGGCACGCAAGATGTTGGGCGAGCAATGGATGCCCGAGTACGTGGCCCAAGCCAATGCCGGCGGCATTGAGCGAGTGTTGGTTTAATCAGAAAGACACCTATGGCCGGCTTAGAAAAACACACGCCTACACCCCAAGACATCACGGTGCATGGCGCATCGCGTGTGTTGGAAGTCAGCTTTGCCGACGGCGCGAGTTTTCGCATCCCGTTTGAGTTGATGCGCGTCTACAGCCCTTCGGCTGAAGTGCAAGGCCATGGCCCTGGCCAAGAGGTGTTGCAAACTGGCAAGCGCTTGGTCGAGCTCGAAGGCTTAGAGCCCATTGGCAACTACGCCATCAAACCCACCTTCAGCGACGGCCATGACAGCGGCTTGTTTACCTGGGAATACCTGTATTTCTTGGGTTCTGAGCAAGACCAGCTGTGGGCTGATTACGAGCGCAGCTTGCAAGCCGCAGGAACCGACCGCGACGCGGCCATGCCTGAAAAAGGCGGCGCAGGTTGTAGCAGCCACGCGCATTGATACCATTACCAATATGAGCAGCACACATTTCGGTTTCAAAACCGTCGACGAAAAAGAAAAAGCCAAACACGTCCGTGGCGTGTTTGACTCGGTCGCGTCCAAGTACGACGTGATGAACGACCTCATGTCCGCTGGACTGCACCGCGTGTGGAAGCGCTACACCGTCATGGTGGCTGACTTGCGTGAGGGCTCGCAAGTGCTCGATATCGCAGGCGGCACGGGTGACCTGTCGATGGCTTTTGCCAAGAAGGTTGGCAAAACCGGCCGCGTGGTGCACACCGACATCAACGAAGCCATGTTGCGCACAGGCCGCGATCGCTTGCTCGACCACGGCATGGTCTTGCCCACCTTGGTGTGCGATGCCGAAAAACTGCCTTTCCCCGACAACCACTTTGATGTGGTCAGCGTGGCCTTCGGTCTGCGCAACATGACGCACAAAGACGCCGCCCTGCGCGAAATGTGCCGTGTGCTCAAGCCCAACGGCAAGCTGCTCGTGTTGGAGTTTTCCAAAGTGGCCAAGCCGCTGGAGAAAGCCTACGACTGGTACTCCTTCAACATCTTGCCCAAGCTGGGGCAAATGATTGCGGGCGATGCGTCGAGCTACCAATATTTGGCCGAGTCCATTCGCATGCACCCCGGCCAAGAGGAACTGAAATCCCTTATGAAACAAAATGGCTTTGGCCATGTGGACTTTCACAACATGAGCGCTGGCGTGGTCGCGCTTCATGTTGGAATCAAGTGCTGAACGATTGAGACAACAGGAGACGACGCGATGAAGAAACTTTTGACAGCCCTTTTTGTGGTGGCCATGGCATTTGCCACCATGCACGCTGAAGCAGCCAAACGCATGGGCGGCGGCAAATCGATGGGTCAGCAATCCAGCAATGTGACACAACGCGAAGCTGCCAAGCCTGCACCTGCTGCAACCCCCAACGCTGCACCTGCTGCTGCCCCCGCGGCTCCAGCCGCTGCACCTAGCCGCTTTGGTGGCATGGGCGGCATGCTCGGTGGTTTGGCTGCCGGTTTGGGCCTCGCTTGGTTGGCCCACTCCATGGGTTTTGGTGCTGAATTCGGTCAGTTCTTGATGTTTGGCGTGTTGGCCTTGGTCGTGATGATGGTCATTGGTGCCATCATGCGTCGCCGCCAACAACCCGAAGCCAGCAACACCAGCCCCTACGCCTTTGAAGGCGCTGGCGCCCCTGCCAACCCCAGCACACTGCCTCAGTACAACCCCAAGAACGTGGGCAACGACTCGTCAGCCCGTCCCATGGACACGCAAGCCAATTTCACACCTGCTGCTGGTGGTTCGATGATTGGTTCCGCTTTGGGCGGTAGCCAAACGTGGGGCATCCCTGCTGACTTTGACACCGCAGGCTTTGTCAACGCGGCCAAGCAAAACTTCATGACCTTGCAGCATGCGTGGGACCGTTCCGACATTTCCGCGTTACGCACCATGATGACCGACGGCATGTTGGACGAAATCAAAGCCCAATTGGCTGAGCGCGAAGCCACAGCCAACGGCCAAGTCAACCATACCGATGTGGTCATGCTCGATGCACACTTGTTGGGCATCGAAGACGTGGGCAACAACTACATGGCCAGCGTGGAGTTCTCGGGTCTGATCCGTGAAGAGCCATCCTCTGGCCCCACACCGTTCCGCGAAGTGTGGAACATGACCAAGCCCAAAGACGGCAGCTTGGGCTGGTTGGTGGCAGGCGTGCAAGCCCTGCAATAACCTGCTAGAAATCAGGACGCCTCAATAAGGGCGTCCAAACAAGGAATAATTGGGGACTATGGCAACACAGTCCCCTTTTTCTTGGTTGGCCGACGCAGCAGACACGCTGCGCGCCAAACTCCCCACCGAATTCCCACAATCCCTCACTCCGCCGGCTTGGGCCGTGGCTGAAGTGCAGCAGCGCGTGGTGCTCTTGTTAAACCACATACTCATGCAAGAGCCTGCGGCACGCGACCGCTTGCAACGCCAAAAAGGCCGCCAAGTGCAAGTGTGCTGGCGCGACCAAGTGTTTCAATGCGCGTTCACACCTGCAGGCTTGGTCGAGTTCATCACACCCGATGCAGGCACTAAAGCGGCCGACCTCGTGCTGCGTGTGAACGAACCTTCACCGTTCGAGCTTGCCAAGACTGTGCTGCAAGGCGAGAAGCCTGCCATTCGCATCGAAGGCGATGTGCAGCTGGCCGCTGAAGTGAATTGGCTGATCGACCACGTTCGCTGGGACCCTGAAGAAGACGTGGCCCGTCTCATGGGTGATGCACCTGCGCACACCCTGGTGCAAACCGCCAAGCGTGCGGTCGATGCACTGCGCAGCTTTGTGCAACAACAAACCGCGAAGGCCGCGCCATGATGACCCGTTTGCTGCGCGGTATTTATATTGTCTTCATCGTCTTGCGTTACGGCTTGGACGAGCTGGTGCTCACCAGTTTCCAAAAGCCGGGCCTGCGTTTGTTGGCCCGCATTGTGTCGGTGGGGCGCGATTTGTCTGCCCCTCGTGGCCAGCGTTTGCGTGAAGCGCTGGAGCACCTCGGCCCCATCTTTGTGAAGTTTGGCCAAGTGTTGTCGACACGCCGCGATTTGTTGCCACCAGACATTGCTGATGAGTTGGCGTTTTTACAAGACCGCGTGCCGCCGTTTTCTTCAGACGTTGCCGTGGGCACCATCGAGCGCGCCTTTGGCCGCCCGTTGAATGAGATTTTTGTGGAGTTCACGCACAAGCCCGTGGCCAGCGCGTCGATCGCTCAGGTGCACTTTGCCGTCATCAAAGACAGCAACGGTGTCACACGTGAGGTAGCTGTCAAAGTTCTGCGCCCCGGCATGCTGACAGTGATTGACAAAGACCTGAGCCTCATGCGCATGATGGCTGGCTGGGTCGATCGCCTCAGTGCCGACGGCAAACGTTTGAAGCCCCGCGAAGTGGTGGCCGAGTTTGACAAGTACCTGCATGACGAACTCGACTTCATGCGCGAAGCCTCTAATGCTGCGCAGTTGCGCCGCAACATGGAAGGCCTCAACCTTGTGTTGATTCCTGAAATGATTTGGGACTTTTGCCGTGATGACGTGATCGTGATGGAGCGCATGAAGGGCGTGCCCATCAGCCAAGTGGAGAAGCTGCGTGCGGCGGGCGTGGACATTCCTAAGCTGGCACGCGATGGCGTGACGATCTTCTTCACCCAAGTGTTTCGCGATGGTTTTTTCCATGCTGACATGCACCCCGGCAATATCCAAGTCAGCCTTGAGCCCGCCACCTTTGGCCGCTACATCTCGCTGGACTTTGGCATTGTCGGCACGCTCACGGAAACCGACAAAGAGTATTTGGCGCAAAACTTCACGGCCTTTTTCCGCCGCGACTACAAACGCGTGGCCGAGTTGCACATCGAGTCGGGCTGGGTTCCCGGTGACACGCGTGTGGATGAGTTGGAGTCCGCCATTCGCGCCGTGTGCGAGCCTTACTTTGACCGCCCGTTGAAAGAGATTTCCTTGGGTCTGGTGCTCATGCGTTTGTTCCAAACCTCGCGCCGCTTCAATGTTGAGATTCAGCCGCAGCTGGTGTTGCTGCAAAAAACGCTGCTCAACATCGAAGGTTTGGGTCGTCAGCTCGACCCCAATTTGGATTTGTGGAGCACTGCCAAACCGTTTTTGGAAACGTGGATGCTCGATCAAGTTGGCCCCAAAAAGCTCTGGAAGCAATTGGTGGCCGAAGCGCCGCGCTACGCCAAACTCTTGCCTGAATTGCCGCGTTTGGTGCACGACTTTTTGAAGCATCGCCAAAATAATGACAACGCCCAGTTGCAGTTGCTCATTCAAGAGCAGCGCCGCACCAACCGTTTGCTGCAAGGCATCGCGGGGGTGGGCGGTGGTTTTGTGCTCGGCATGGTTGCCATGCAGATGTTTGTGCGTTTGCACCATTACTTTTAATCACTTAGCGGAGTTGACCCGTGCTGCTCACACTCGTCATCGTCTACTTGCTGGTCACCATCGCCATCGGTTTGATGGCGGCCAAGCGCGTTCAAAACTCGGCTGACTTTGCCATTGCCGGTCGTCACCTACCGATGGCCATGGTCATCACCACCACGTTTGCCACGTGGTTTGGTTCTGAAACCGTGTTGGGCATTCCCGCCAAGTTTGTGAATGGTGGCTTGCACGGCGTGGTGGAAGACCCCTTCGGCGCGGGCTTTTGTCTGATCTTTGTAGGCCTGTTCTTCGCGGGCAAGCTCTACCGCATGACGCTGCTCACCATCAGCGACTACTTCCGTGAGCGCTATGGCCGCGTGGTGGAAGTGGTGTGCTCGCTCATCATCATGGTCAGCTACCTGGGCTGGGTGTCGGCACAAGTCACGGCTTTGGGATTGGTGTTCAACCTGCTGTCTGATGGCGTGGTCAGCATGGAGCTGGGCATGGTCATTGGCGTGGCGTCGATCTTGGCGTACACCTTGTTTGGCGGCATGTGGTCGGTGGCCATCACCGACTTCATTCAGATGATCATCTTGGTGGTCGGCTTGTCTGTTCTTGCGGTGTTTGCTGCAGACCAAGCGGGCGGGGCAGACAAGGTGCTGGCGTTGGCCATTAGCCAAGACATGTTTAAGTTCTGGCCTGAGCCACAGCTCAAAGACATTTTGTTTTTCTTCGCCTCGGCCATCACCATCATGCTCGGGTCGATTCCTCAGCAAGACGTGTTTCAACGCGTCATGTCGGCCAACAGTATCAAGGCCGCCACGCAAGGCCCCGTGATTGGCGGCGTTTGCTACATCTTGTTTGCGTTTGTACCCATGTTTTTGGTGGTCAGCGCCATGATCATCATGCCCGAGCAAGCGGCAACCTTGATTGCCGATGACCCACAAAAAGTGCTGCCTACTTTGGTGATGACGCAAATGCCGTTTGTCATGCAGGTGCTGTTCTTTGGCGCGTTGCTGTCTGCCATCAAGTCATGTGCCTCAGCCACCTTGCTCGCGCCTAGCGTGACGTTCACTGAAAACATTTTGCGTCAGTTCTTTCCCCACCAAAGCGACCAACAAGAGCTGCGCGCCATGCGCGTCACCGTGTTGGTGTTCAGCATGTTGGTGTTGGGCTACGCCATTCGCATGCAAGGCACGTCCATTTACGAGATGGTGTCGGGCGCATATCAGGTGCCCTTGGTTGGCGCGTTTGTGCCGCTCACGTTTGGCTTGTACTGGAAACGTGCCACCACGCAGGGCGCTATTTTTGCGTTGGCCTTTGGCTTGCTGACCTGGGGCTTGTTCTTGGCTACGCCAGCGGGTGACGAGTTTCCGGCCCAGTTGGTCGGCGTGTTGGCCAGTTTGACGGGCATGGTGCTGGGTTCTTTGGGCCCACAGGCCATTCGCAATGCGCACGCAAGCCACCACAAACTGGTGGGCGCGGCCTAAGTCGGCACTTCACGGACGAAAGAGGGCAGCGCAGGTGTCTGCCGCCCCTTGAAATAGGGTCCACGCGCCTATAATTCAGGGTTTTACCGAACCCCCTCGCCATGCCAATTTACGCCTACAAATGCGGGTCCTGCGGTCATGCCAAGGACGTGCTACAAAAAATTGCGGATGCCCCGCTGACGGATTGCCCTGAATGCGGCAAACCCACGTTTTCCAAACAACTCACCGCCGCGGGCTTTCAGCTCAAGGGCTCGGGTTGGTACGCCACCGATTTCAAAGGCGGCTCGGGCGGCACCTCTGCCCCAGCCGCTACAGCGAGCACGGCTGCCGCAGCAACGACCAGCGACAGCGCTACTGCCAGCACCAGCTCTAGTAGCAGCACGGACACCGCTTCTAGCAGCTCCGCCACGCCAGCCGCTTCGGGCGGTTGCGCCACAGGCTGCGCTTGCCACTGATTTTTCAAAACCACAAAGCTCTTCATGCCGATTAAAAAATACCTGCTCGCAGGCCTCTTGGTCTGGACACCCTTGGTCATCACTGTGGCGGTGTTGAGCTGGCTGGTGGGTTCATTGGACAGCGCGTTTCTAGGCACGCTGACCAAATTGCACTTGGTCTCACCCGACATGATTTATTGGCTCGATCACGTGCCAGGTTTGGGCGTGATCTTGTTGGTCTTGGTTTTGTTGCTGACGGGCGCTTTGGTGTCTAACGTGGCTGGCCGTTGGTGGGTCAGGCAATGGGACCGTTTGTTGAACCAAATCCCCATCGTCAAGTCGATTTACTCCAGCGTGAAGAAGGTGTCAGACACCTTGTTCTCCGATGGTGGCAATGCGTTCCGCAAAGCCTTGTTGGTGCAATACCCACACAGTGGTACATGGACCATCGCTTTTCAAACGGGCACACCGATGGGTGAAGTGGCCAGCAAACTCGATGGCGAGTTTTTGAGCGTTTATGTGCCCACCACCCCCAACCCGACCAGCGGCTACTTTTTGTTGGTTCCAAAGACCGATGTCATCGAACTTGACCTCAGCGTTGACGAAGCCCTGACGTATGTGATTTCCATGGGCGCTGTCTCTCCCAGCGTTCCCGCACTCAAAGAAAAGAGAAACTAAAAATGGCAATGCGCTCCCACTACTGCGGTCTCGTGACCGAAGCCCTCAATGGTCAAACCGTGAGCCTGTGCGGCTGGGTCAACCGTCGTCGTGATCACGGCGGCGTGATCTTCATTGACTTGCGTGACCGCGAAGGCTACGTGCAAGTCGTGTGCGACCCAGATCGCCCTGACATGTTCAAAGTGGCTGAGAACGTGCGCAATGAGTTTTGCGTTCAGATCAAAGGCTTGGTGCGCCCACGTCCTGATGGCACGACCAACGAAGGTTTGAAGAGCGGCAAGATTGAAGTTTTGTGCCACGAGTTGATCGTGTTGAACGAGTCGGTCACGCCTCCATTCCAAATTGACGATGACAACTTGTCTGAGACCACGCGTCTCACACACCGCGTGCTCGACCTGCGCCGTCCGTACATGCAAAACAACCTGATGCTGCGCTACAAAGTGTCGATGGAAGTGCGCAAGT
Source organism: uncultured Limnohabitans sp. (assembly GCA_963512655.1). Taxonomy (GTDB): domain Bacteria; phylum Pseudomonadota; class Gammaproteobacteria; order Burkholderiales; family Burkholderiaceae_C; genus Limnohabitans. Next base: position 8,309 of record CAUPNL010000011.1, read on the forward strand.
ACTTGGACGAAAACGGCTTTGTGGACATCGAAACACCGATGCTCACCAAGAGCACGCCTGAAGGCGCGCGCGATTACCTCGTGCCAAGTCGTGTGCACGACGGCCACTTCTTTGCGTTGCCACAGTCTCCTCAGTTGTTCAAGCAGTTGTTGATGGTGGCGGGCTACGACCGTTACTACCAAATCACCAAGTGCTTCCGCGACGAAGACTTGCGCGCTGACCGTCAACCTGAATTCACGCAGATTGATATTGAAACCTCGTTCTTGAGTGAGGAAGAAATCCGCGACATGTTCCAAGGCATGATCAAGCGCGTGTTCACCAACACCATCGGCGTGGACCTCGGTGAATTCCCCGTCATGACTTACCAAGACGCCATGCATATCTATGGCTCAGACAAGCCAGACTTGCGCGTGAAATTGCAGTTCACCGAAGTGACCGATGTCATGGGCGATGTGGACTTCAAAGTGTTCTCAGGCGCTGCCAACATGAAGGGCGGCCGCGTGGTGGCCCTGCGCGTGCCCAATGGTTCTGTCGAAGGCGGCGGCATCAGTCGTGGCGAGATCGACACATACACCGAGTTCGTCAAGATCTACGGCGCGAAGGGCTTGGCCTACATCCGCGTCAATGACCTGTCTAAGGGCCGTGACGGTTTGCAGTCACCCATCGTCAAGAACATCCACGACGCAGCATTGAACGCGGTGTTGGAGCGCTCAGGCGCGCAAAACGGCGACTTGATTTTCTTCGGCGCAGACAAAGCCAAGATCGTGAACGACGCGATTGGCGCCTTGCGTATCAAGATCGGCCACAGCGAGTTCGGCAAAAAGAACGGTTTGTTCGAAGACCGTTGGGCGCCAATGTGGGTGGTCGACTTCCCGATGTTCGAGTTCGATGACGAAAGCCAACGCTACACCGCCGTGCACCACCCCTTCACGGCACCCAAAGACGGCCACGAAGACTGGATGGTCACCGCGCCCGAGAAGTGCATCTCCAAGGGCTACGACATGGTGTTGAACGGCTGGGAAATGGGCGGCGGCTCGGTGCGTATCCACCGCGCTGACGTGCAACAAAAAGTGTTTGACGCTTTGAAGATCACGCCAGAAGAAGCTCAACTCAAGTTCGGCTTCTTGCTCGACGCTTTGCAATACGGCGCGCCTCCACACGGCGGCTTGGCCTTTGGTTTGGATCGCATCGTCACGTTGATGACCGGTGCTGAATCCATCCGCGACGTGATTGCCTTCCCCAAGACCCAGCGCGCTCAGTGTTTGCTTACCCAAGCACCGAGCCCTGTGGACGAACCGCAGTTGCGCGAATTGCACATCCGCTTGCGCAACTTGGATGCAGCCAAGGCCTAACATTGGTTCAATGGCACTTCGGTGCAAACGACAAAGGCTCCCTCGGGAGCCTTTTTTATATTTGCGATTTAGCGTGGTGTGTCTAAGTTGAGCACGCTCGCCAGTGGCAAATCGTTGGGTGCTTGGTAATCCGCCACGATCCATGCGCGACTAGTGTGCTCGGCTGCTTCTTGCAAGAACTCATGGATGACGCGAACCGATGCCAAGTCGAGTGCGGCAAATGGCTGGTCTAGCAAGGTCACGGTTGCACCTGATGCCAAAGCCGCCACCACCATCACCTTGCGGCGGCTGCCGGCTGACAGCATGCTGAGGCGTTTGTCGAGGTGTTGGGTCATGCCGAGTTCTTCGGCCAAGTCTTGCAGCAGGTCTTGGTTCCAGCGCGGGTAGTGCGCACGCAAAGCGTCCCAGCACGCTTGCACGGTGGTGGCGTCGTGTGTCGAATCTTGCAGGTCGACCCAGAACACGCCCCCTTCAGGCGTGATCACTTGGCCTGTGGTGGGCTGCACATCGCCCGCTAGCAAACGCAGCAGCGTGGTTTTGCCCTTGCCCTCATCCCCGCAGACCCAGCTCACACCCGCAGGCCAAGCGAAGTGGATGTTTTGAATCGGGCCACAAGTGACGCCTTGGACTTCGAGGTGAAACAAAGATGAGGTAAACATGACTTAATCGTACGCAATTCAAGCGCCATACCGTGGGTGTATCGACTAGGATGACTTTAGTTATGACTGTCTCTCAATTCCCCGCTCTTCAGTTTCATCTGCCTAAAACCGATCGCCACATGGCCTATAGCTCGGTAGGCGATCCCAACAGCTCGCATGTGTTGCTGTGCCTGCCCGGCTTGCTAGAAACCCGCGCCACGTTTGACACACTGCTGCACGCTGCTGATGGCTTGCAAGGTTTACGCGTGATCAGCGTTGACTTGTGTGGTCGTGGTGACTCTAGCCCCATGCCCAGTGACAAGGGCTACACCATGCAGGTGTACTTGGAAGACGTGGCGCATTTCATTCGTACCGAGCTGATGCCCAATGGCAAACCCGTGCCGCACATCGAGGTGCTGGGTACCAGCATGGGTGGCATCTTGGCCATGTACTTGGCACATGAGCAAAGCAACCGCATCCAAGGTTTGTTTTTCAACGACATTGGTTTAGAGCTGCCGTGGATGTCCATCTATGGTTTGTACGACGGTATGAAAAAAGAAGGCCGCTTGCCCACGCCAGAAGAAATGGCGGCCAAGTTCAATGTGAGCATTGGCGCAGTGCTGGCGGTGCAATCACCGTCGCACTTCGATTTGCCGTATCGCAAAGACTGGAAGGGCATGAAGTTTGGCCACTTGCTCAGTGGCTTCAAAGGCCCTGTGCGATTGATGCATGGCAGCGACTCTGGCGTGTGCACGGACCAACAAGTCAAACTGTTGCAACGTGAGTTTCCTAAGGCGCAGGTGCTTGAAGTGGCAGGTGCTGCGCACCCTGTGCCCTTCAATGCCATGGTCAATCAGTTTGTGTTGCAGTCACTCAATCTGCCTATGGCGGCATCTATCCCCGCTGCCTCTGCGCGCAAGATGTCAGCGCCACAGGCCGTGCAAATGAGCATTCCCCTAGACACGCCTGTCGTCACACCGCAAGTCTTGCCAGAGCCCGTGGTTGAACCAGAGCCTGCACCACCACAAGAGGTTGTGGCTGCTCAGTCGCCAGTTCAGCCGCGTGTGAGTTTTCTGGGTTTTCTCAAGCAGCTGCTAGGCGCCACAAAGAAGTAACTTCTTTGGCGCGTGCCGCGTGCAGCGGATCAGTCTCGTCGCTGGCTTTGCCGTGACGTGGCTTGATGTCATGGCGATCCACCAGCTTCAACCCTGCTTCGCTGATCCAACAAATCAGCTCTTCACGCGTGCGCAGTCCCAAGTGCTCGGCCAAGTCCGACAAGATGAGCCAGCCTTCGCCATTCGGTGTGAGGTGTTCACGCAAGCCGCTTAAGAACCCACGCAGCATGCGGCTGCCTTCGTCGTATACCGCGTGTTCAATGGGCGAGCTAGGGCGTGCAGGCACCCACGGCGGATTGCACACCACCAAAGGCGCTTTGCCTTCTGGAAATAAATCGGTTTGTAACAACTCGACTTTGTCGATGCGCTGTAAGCGTTGCAGGTTCTCGCGCGCGCAGGCAAGGGCGCGTGGGTCTTGGTCAGTCGCGATGATGCGTTGCACGCCGCGTTTGGCCAACACAGCAGACAACACGCCGGTGCCCACGCCAATATCAAACGCGAGCGATTTGTCTTTGATGGGCGTATTGGCCACGAGGTCCACATACTCACCACGTACCGGCGAGAACACGCCGTAGTGTGGGTAGATGCGGTTGTTGGGTGCGTCACCCAGGGCTGCTATCTCTACGCCTTTTTTGCGCCACTCATGTGCGCCCACTACGCCTAGCAGTTCGCGCATAGACACCATACAGGCTTCACCATTGGCAGGGCCCCAGGCTTCCGTGCAGGCTTGTTTGAGGTCGGGTGCGCGGCGCAACGGGATGGTGTAGTCGCCCTCTAAGGGCACGATCACCATGGCCAAGATGCGTGCGCGTTGCCCCAAAGCCAAGCGGTGTGCATTGAAGGCTTGTACTGGCGAGAGTTCAGCCTCTGGCTTTTTGTTTTTCTTTGGCTTGCGCTCGGTGCGACGAGCCAAGGCTTGTAGCAGTTGGCGTGCGTTGTGAAAGTCACCTTGCCACAGTAGACCTGTGCCCTCGCAAGCGAGTCGGTAGGCGGTATCGGCCGACATGGTGTCGTCCGCGGCCACCACACGACGTGGGGCGGCTGCGCCGCTTTCGGCGCGCCAGGTGGGTAAGTTGTCGAGTGGGGTGAGCATGGCGGCATCATAGAGCGGGCTTGCGGGCAACGAGCGTCTGTTGAGGCACACTTAAGCGCAGAACATGAAAACATTCAAAGTCGCCACCTACAACATCCACAAAGGCGTGCAGGGCTTGGGCCCCACACGCCGTCTTGAAATTCACAACCTCGGCCATGCGGTGGAGCAGTTTGATGCCGACATCGTGTGCCTGCAAGAAGTGCGGGCGTTCAACCGCCAGCAAGCCCGTCGTTTCAAGCACTGGCCCGAGCAAGCCCAAGCTGAATTTTTAGCGCCCGAGGGCTACACACCGGTGTATCGCACCAACGCCATCACCAAGCATGGTGAACATGGCAATGCCTTGCTCAGCCGCTGGCCCGTGCTGGAGCACGGCCACGAAGACATGTCGGACCACCGCTTGGAGCAGCGTGGTTTGTTGCACGTCACCTTGCAGATGCAAGCGCGTGAGGTGCATGTGATCGTGATTCACCTAGGGCTTTTGCCGGGTAGCCGTTTGCGTCAAACACAGCAAATGCACGACTTCATTGCGCGTGAAGTGCCTGCCGATGCGCCGCTGTTGGTGGCGGGCGATTTCAACGACTGGGGCAGCGCGGTGTCGCGCATGATGGCCACGGTGGGCTTGCACACCAACATGGGCAAGCAATATCCCACCTACCCATCGCGTTTGCCGCTGGCACAGCTGGACCATGTGTATGCGCGCGGTGTGCATCGCGTGGCCACGCATGTGCCGCGCGGTCCGATTTGGGGCCGCATGTCTGACCACTTGCCGCTGCTGGTGGAGTTCGCGTGGGACGCCCCATGAACGCCCAGCACGCCGCACACGACACACGTTTGTTGCGCAGCGGTGGTGCTTTGTTTGCCGCCTTGATCGAGGCGGTTGATTGCGCTCAACATGAGGTCCTTTTAGAAACCTACATCTTTGACTTTGCAGGCGCAGGCGCTGATGTGGGGCATGCGCTGACCCGTGCTGCCCAGCGCGGCGTGCGCGTGTGCGTGGTGGTGGATGGTGTGGGCACGGGTACGTTGCCTCCCGAGTGGACGCAACGTTTTGATCAAGCTGGTGTGCAGTGCCGCGTGTACTCGCCCTTGGCGGGGCTTGGCTTTTGGTTGCCCAGCCGCTGGCGGCGTTTGCACCGCAAGCTGTGTGTCGTCGATCAAGCCTTGGCGTTTTGCGGTGGCATCAACATATTGGATGACTTCATCGACCCCAATGTGCCCGGTGGTTTGCAGTTGCCTCGCTTGGACTATGCGGTGAGCCTGCGTGGTCCTTTGGTGCGTCAGGTGCATGACGCCATGAGCCAGCTTTGGTCACGCATCGAGGCTGTGCGTGAGCTGCGCAGCCAAGACATTGCAGGGGCACTCGATGCGTTGCGTAGCGCGGACCAAGATTTGAAATTGCCCACACGCGGGACCGTGCAACTGGTGCTGCGCGACAACGTGCGCCACCGGATACAAATTGAGCGGGCATACCGCAAAGCCATTGGTTCGGCTCGACACGAGGTGCTGGTGGCGAATGCGTATTTCTTTCCAGGCTTGCGTTTGCGTCGCGCTTTGGTGCTGGCAGCACGCCGGGGTGTGCGTGTGCGTTTGTTGCTGCAAGGCAAGTACGAATACTTCGTGCCCTACCGCGCCTCACGCCAGCTGTACGGCAAGCTGTTGGCGGCGGGTGTGGAAATTTATGAGTACCACGACAGCGTGTTACACGCCAAAGTCGCTGTGGTGGATGGGCACTGGGCCACGGTGGGCTCGTCCAACCTCGACCCGTTTAGCCTGCTGCTGGCGCGTGAAGCCAATGTGGTGGTGCGTGACACCACCTTTGCCCAAGACCTGCAAGCCAGCCTGAGCGAAGCCATGTACACCGGCGCGACGCGGGTAGACGCGCACACCTTTGCCCATCGCCCGTGGTGGCAGCGACTGGTTGACTGGGGCGCTTCGTTGGTCTTGCGCTTTGGCGTGTTTTTAACGGGCAAACGCTACTGAAGGCCCTAGCCCGTAGGGGCTTTGCTTCGCTGATACCATCGTTGCCATGACTGCAAAAGACAACTTCGAAGGCACGCCCGTTTCTGTCAAGATCCGCGAGCGCATTGCCGCCTCACGCAAACGCTTCCACAGCAATGACAACATTGCCGAGTTCATCCAGCCCGGCGAATTGGAAGCCTTGCTCGACGAAGTCGAAGTCAAGATGCAAGGCGTGCTCGACAGCTTGGTGATTGACACCGAGCACGACCACAACACTGGCGACACCGCCCGCCGCGTGGCCAAGATGTACTTGCAAGAAGTCTTCAAAGGCCGTTATGTGCAAGCACCGGCCATCACTGAATTCCCCAACGCTGAGCATTTGAATGAGCTGATGATCGTCGGCCCCATCACTGTGCGCAGCGCGTGTAGCCACCACTTTTGCCCCGTGATTGGCAAGATTTGGATTGGCGTGTTGCCCAACGAACGCACCAACGTCATTGGCTTGTCCAAATACGCGCGCTTGGCCGAATGGGTCATGGGCCGCCCGCAAATTCAAGAAGAGGCCGTGGTCCAACTCGCCGACTTGATTCAAGAAAAAACACAGCCCGATGGCTTGGCCATCGTCATGGAAGCCAGCCACTTCTGTATGTCATGGCGCGGCGTCAAAGACATGGACAGCAAGATGATCAACTCGGTCATGCGCGGTGCTTTCTTGAAAGACCCCAACTTGCGTCGTGAATTTTTGTCTCTGATTCCTAAAGGTTGATGCCATGCTCGTTCGTCTGTTGTATGTGAGCCGCTCCGTTCACCCCGAAACCCCAGAGCAAACCGAATCTATTTTGGCCAGCTCGCGCGAGCACAACCTCAGCAACGGCATCACCGGCGTGCTGTGCTACGGAGGCGGTATTTACTTGCAAGCCATCGAAGGTGGCCGCAATCAAGTGAATGCGCTCTACACCCATATCGTCAAAGACCCACGCCACAAAGATGTGGTGGTGTTGGCCTATGAAGAAATCACCGAACGCCGCTTTGGTGGTTGGACCATGGGCCAAGTGCGTTTGGACAAACTCAACCCATCCATCGTGTTGAAGTACTCTGAAACACCAGAGCTTGACCCCTACGGTGTGTCGGGCCAAGTGTCGTTTGCGCTGCTGGAAGAACTGATGGCCACCGCGTCCATCATCGGTCGCGCCTAATTGGGGTCAGAGCCCAATTAATTCGGCATGATGCTCATTGGCTGCGACTTCAGCAGCAGCCCCACCCCACGCAAACCCATCGTTGTGGCCCTGGGCCACGCCAAAACTGGGCGCGTGCAACTGCAAAGCCTGCTGCGCTTTAACACCCTTGTCTCTTTTGCCGATTGGCTGAAACTGTCACAAACGTGGGTGGGTGGTTTCGATTTGCCTTTCGGCCTGCCGCGTGAACTGGTCGAGCATCTGCAATGGCCCACCGATTGGTTGGCCTGCATGCAGCACTACAGCGCACTCAGCCGCGCCGACATTCGTGCCACCTTCAAAACCTTTTGCGATGCACGCCCCGTGGGCGGCAAGTTTGCCCACCGCGCCACCGATACTCCTGCGGGCTCTAGCCCGTCGATGAAATGGGTCAACCCACCCGTGGCCTACATGCTGCACGCGGGTGTGCCTTTGCTGATTGAGGCGGGCGTCACGCTGCCCCGTTTGCATGCACCTGTCGTGTTGGCCGATGCGTCTGCGCCATCTGTTTCATCGTCGTTGCGTATCGCGCTAGAAGCCTACCCCGGCCTGCTGGCGCGTGAGCTGATTGGTAACACTTCGTACAAAAGTGACGACAAAACCAAACAAACGCCTGAGCGCTTGATCGCCCGCAAGCAACTGTTGCAAGCCCTTGAGGTCGGTCAAACCCGTTTGGGTCTGCGCCTCAAACTCACCCACGCGCAGCACGACACTTTGGTGGACGACGCCTCGGGCGACAGCCTAGACGCCGTGCTCTGCATGGTGCAAGCCGCGTGGGCGCAAGCTCAGCACGAGAAGGGCGACTCATATTACGGACTGCCCGCGTGTGACCCACTGGAAGGTTGGATCGTCACCGCTTAACTTGTGAAGTGATTGGTATTCATTTCTGTATCGTTCTGGCTATAGTTGCACATCGCAACAAAGCTGCATGGCGCAGGAGTTTTTATGGATCGCAAAGACTGGCTGGTTCCCTTGTTGGCTGCCGTCATCGGTGTCATGGGCACGTTGGCCGGCAGTTTGGCAGCGGGCTACCAGCACGAACGTGCCGCAGCGCGTCAGGCACACATCGACCTCGCCAACCAGCTTGCAGCTGAACGAGCCGCCGAACTCAAAGCCTTCAAAGAATCTGGCCTGCGCTACATGAACGCCACCGATGCGCTAGTGAACAACTTGGTGTTTGCCCATGCCCGCGACAAAACCTTGGTCGATCACCTAGCCCTCGTGCAAAGCGCGGGTAATGACGTGGTGTTGATGGCTGATGACGAACTCGCCCGCCAAACCATCGCCCTGATCCAAACCCTGACCCGATTGCTCATGCCCAGTGCAAAGCCGATGGAGCAACGCTTGGCCGAACTCAATGTGCAAGTGGTGGAATGGATCAAGCAATTCAAACGCAGCTTGGACATTTTGAAAACTCAACATGAAGAAGCGCAAAGCTTCAAAGCCAGCACGCAGACCGTGGCGCAACTCAAGCGCTGAGTGTTTCGCTAGCGCTCCGACTCCAAATCAGGAATCCGATTAAAAGCAATCCGCATCGGCGCATGGTCTAGCCCCGCTTGTGCGCTGGCAAAGTACACCGTGTTTTTGCCGTGCTTGCCGTTGAGTGCATCAATCGCGGCCATCAGTTTGCGGCGGTCTTTGGCAGGCGCTACACGGGCTGACAACGAGCCTGAAGGGCTAGGCTCAGTGCCTGCTGCCACCGCATCTAAAGCAGCATCCGCCGCTGCTTCCTCAAACCCAAACAAATCGCCCGTGTGCTGACCGGCTTCAATCAGTCCATGCAACTGCACACCCACACTCACGGGCTGGCGCAGCAGGTGCAGGCCGCTGTGCCACAGCTGCTCTAGCGTGTGCAGTAAGAAAGCGGTGTCTTGGGTTTCGCCCACATGCGCGGCGCGATCGTCACCCATCAGCCCACGGTTGCCGCCATAGCCGTGGCGGCAGCGCACATGCACGCTCATGCTGGTGGCGTACACGTTTTGTTTGCGCAGGCGCATGGCTGCTTTTTGCGTCAGGCGGTTGAGCACGGCAAACGCGCCTGCGGGGTTGCGCAGGTCGGGCGGCAGCACGTGCGAGTGGCCCAGCGACTTGGCCACCGTCTCGCGCGGGCCATACCACTGGCTGCGCAGCTTGTCGTACATCTCGGCCCCCGCCACGCCGCCCCATGCCGTGCGCAGCAGCTCGCGGGGTGCGGCATACAGCTGCTCCATCGTGTGAATGCCGCAGCGCTCTAGCCGCTGCACCATGCGCGGACCAATGCCGTTGATCGCCTTGGGCTTGAGCCTATACAAACGCTGCGGCAGCTCGTGCGCCTCAATCACCGTCAGCCCATCGGGTTTTTGCATGTTCGACGCCAGCTTGGCCAGCAGCGTGTTGGGCGCAATGCCCACCGACGTGCGCATGCATTCGCCCAGCTGCGCCACCACCTCGGCCTTGACGCGCTCGGCCAGCCCCACCGCAAGCTCGCGCTGTTGCCAGCGGCCGGTTAGCTCGCACTCCATTTCGTCAATCGACAGCACTTGGCGCACGGGGGCCAGCGTGTCTACCACCGCCACCGCGCGGTGGTGCATCTCGACATACTTGGCGTGGTCGGCCAGTACGATGGCAATGTCGGGGCACAGCCGCCGCGCCTCGGCCACACCCGTGCCCGTGCAAATGCCCAGCGCCTTGGCCTCGTAACTGGCGGCAATGCAGCACGACGTTTCGGCCAGCACCGGCACCACGCCCACAGGCCGACCGCGCAGCGCGGGGTTGAGCTGTTGTTCAACCGAAGCGAAGTAGCTGTTGAAGTCGACGAAGAGGGAGCGGAGCATTAATAAATACTTTTAGTTATTAATATTTAAATATTATTTGTTTATGATTAAAGATAATGTTTTTGATGTTGAATTACCACACGAGTATTCCTCGGCGTTTCGTTCAAACTGCCGGGAAAGATAAAAACCATGAAATACATGTACGTTTATACAGTATTTGTGCTCAATATTTCATGTCAAAACACATTCAACTTGTTAAACCAATTGAAATCTAAGTTCAACTTAAGGAGATGAAATGAATTTTGAGACTTTATTAACTACAAAGGGAATAGTTGAAATGATTGCAGCGTTGCTGATGCTATGCGGATTATTTGGCATTTTGATAAATAGAGCCAAGCAAAATAGGGGTTTAACAACAATATCAATTCAATTTTTATCGATTGTTTTCGTATTTCCGACAATTTTGATCATGTCACTAGAGTCGGTTATTTCGGGTGAAACATCCGGCACCTTGATAGGAGCGCTGGCTGGTTATTTATTTTCCGAATTTGGAAAACAGAAAAATGTCCAGAATTCTGTGGCGACTGCACAGCAGAGTAATGGTGTGGCTTCGCAGCAATTAACTTGATGTAACAAGTCCCTAACCGCGGAAGATGATAAGTACTTTAAATACACCACCCCATATCCGCAGGTAAAGCCTCCAATTGCCGCAACTGTTGAATCGCCTCCGCATCCGTGCGATACATGTGCAGCCCCGCATGCGCTTGCAGGCAGCCTGCGCGGCGCAGCACGGTTTCTACCGGTAGCTTCATGCCGCTGATGTGCAGGCTGATGCCGCGCTCGCGCAGCATGGCTTCTAGCTTGGCGAGGCTTTCCACGCCGGTGGCGTCGATGCGGTTGATGGGTAGTGCAAACAGGCACACATGGGCCACGTTGGGGTGCTGGCCTAGGTGCTCCATCACGGCGCGCTCTAGCGTGCTGGCGGCGGCAAAGTCCAGCTCGGCGTCCATGCGCAGGGCGTAAAGCTTAGGGGCCAAGGGCGGCAGTTTCCACAGGTGGCGGTCGCGCAGGCTGCCGTCGGCGTGCAGGCCAATTTCGATGATGCGGGGGTGAAGGCGTTGGTACAAAAAGTGAGCCAAGGTCATGAGTACACCCGCGAGTACGCCCCAGTAAATGGCGGGGGCGTTGATGAGGGTGATGACAAAGGTCAGCCCCGCCGTGATGGCTTCAGCCCGAGAGACGCGCCACAGCACTCGAAAGTGCTTGGGTTGAAACAGGTTCAGCACCGCCACGATGACAGCTGCCGAGAGCACCGAGCGGGGGACAAATTGCAGCGCGGGCATCAACACCAACAAGCTGACCAACACGCACCCAATGCTGAATAAGGTGCCCCAGCCAGAACGTGCGCCTGCATACAGCATGAGCGCAGAGCGTGAAAACGATGTGCTGGTGGCGAAGCTGCCGCACAGGCCCGAGGCCAGTTTGGCCAAGCCTTGGCCAACCAGTTCGAGGTTGTCGTTCCAGCGTTTGCCATCGCGTTGGCATTCAATGCGTGCGCTGGACGCAGTTTCTAAAAAGCTCACCAAGGCAATCACCATGGCGGGCACCCAGAGTTGGTTGAGTTTGTGCAGGCCTGGCCATTCGGGCCAGTACAAAGCAGGCAGTTCGCTGGGTAGCAAACCCACCACGCTGCCGTGTTGGCTGTAGTCGCTCAGATAGCCCAACAACGACGCAGAACCTACGACAAGCATGATGCCTGGCCAACGCGGTGCAAAGTGGCGCAGCAACAGCAATAGCACCAAGCTGGTCAAGCCAAACAAAGCGGGCCAGCCTTGCAGCCAATCACCCCAAAGTGCGATGTCCCATTGCCAGGTTTTGACGCCCAGCAGTGCAGGCACTTGTGACGCCATGATGAGCAAGGCAGCGGCTTGTGTGAAGCCCATCAGTACGGGGGCGCTGATGAGGTTGAGCAACCAACCGTAGCCACCCAAGCCTAGCCCGAGCTGAATAGCACCCGACATGAGTGACAGCCACACGGCTAACGCTACCCATTCTGGTGAGCCAGGTTCAGCCATGCCGCTGAGCGAGGCTGCAATCAGCACACACGTCAAGGCGGCAGGCCCGACCGATAAGCGGTTGGCGCTGCCAAACAGCAAGGCCAACAGCGCAGGTAACAAGCAGGTGTAAAGCCCCGTCACCAAAGGCATACCCGCCAAGCCCGCGTAGGCCACGGCCTGCGGAACCATCACCAATGCCACGGTCAGGCCAGCCAGCAACTCAGTGCGGGCAAGCTCACGGGTTAAGACAGGCCAAGTTGTCGAATTTAAAAACTGTTTGAAAAGCGCCATGCCGCCATCTTAAGGCTAGCTATCAGCGCTGATGCCTATGCTTCGCCCACTTGTAGGTCCGACTCACTATGCAGTCGGATTGGCAGAGGTTTAATGCCGGATCACTTTGATAGCGCGAATGACTGTGGCTTCTCTTCTTCAACAACGCGATGCACTACAACGCTTTAGGCTGTGGCGCAGCTGTGCTTTTTTTGTCGTGGTTGGGAGCACCCTCAGCACTGCGCTGGCTTGGCCCGGCGTGGTCACGCACGTGAGCGATGGCGACACGGTGTGGGTGCAACCGCTGCAAGGCGGTGAGGCGCATAAAGTACGCTTGTTGGGCATTGACGCGCCCGAGATTTGCCAGCCGTGGGGCCCACAGTCACGCGCCGCTTTGCATGCTGCGTTGCAAGGCCAAGTGGTTGAGGTACGCGCCCGCACGCGTGACAGCTATGGCCGTTTGCTGGCGCAGCTCACGCGCCAAGGCAACGATGTGGGCGCATGGATGGTGGGGCAGGGCTATGCGTGGTCGTACAGCTACAAAAGCAACGCAGGCCCCTATGAGGCGCTGCAGCTGCACGCGCAAACGCAGCACTTGGGGTTGTTCTCAGATGGGCGGGCGTTGCAGCCGAGGTGGTTTAGGAAGCGCTTTGGGTCGTGCCACACACCGGGCAGCTAGCGTTGCGCTGCAAGCGCACTTCGTTCCACTCCATGCCACGGCCATCCAGCATTTGCAGGCGGCCCGTCAGGCGCGAGCCCATGCCTGTGATGAGCTTGACCGTTTCCATGGCTTGCATCGTGCCAATCACGCCCACCAGTGGCGCGAGCACGCCCATGGTGGAGCACATCACTTCTTCGGGTGCTTGGTCAGGCGGGAAAATGCAGGCGTAGCAGGGTGATTTGTCGTCACGTGCGTCATACACCGACAGCTGGCCATCCATGCGAATGGCCGCGCCTGAGACGAGCGGCACTTTGTGTTTCACACACGCCGCGTTCACAGCTTGGCGTGTTTCAAAGTTGTCGCAGCAATCCACCACCACGGTCACGGTAGGCACAAGGGTGTCTAGCTGGGCAGCATTTAGCTTGTGAGCCAGCGCGGTCACGCGCACTTCGGGGTTGAGGGCCAACATGGCGTGTGCGGCTGACTCCACCTTGGGGTGGCCCACACGCGCGGTGGTGTGTGCGATTTGGCGTTGCAGGTTGGTGAGGTCGACCACGTCGTGGTCAGCAATCGTGATGTGGCCGACGCCGCTGGCTGCCAAGTACAACGCCACGGGAGAACCCAAACCACCTGCACCCACCACTAGCACATGGCTGTCAACCAAGCGCTGCTGGCCTTCGATGCCCACATCGTCAAGCAGGATGTGGCGCGAATAGCGCAGCAGTTGGTCGTCGTTCACCGCAGGGCTACAAGTGAATTACTTGTCTTTCTTCTCAGCAGGACGCTCGCTTTGCGTCTTGCTGGCCAACACGGGTTGGCCTTTGAGGCGTTTCAGGGCTTGCTCGAGTTGGAAGTCTTTGTCGCTGCCAAACTCAGGTGGGCGGCGTTCGCTATTTGGCTTTTTGGATTCTTCTTCCAAACGCTTCATGGCTTCTTCGCGTGCTTTCTCTTTTTCTTTTTCCTTGGCTGCGTCTTTGGCATCTTTGCCTTGGCCGCTTTCTAGGTGCTTGTCGAGGTCGGCTTCACGCATGCGCAGGATGGCAAACGGGCTGCCTTCGGCAGTGTCATCCAGCAACACATCAGGAACGATGCCTTTGGCTTGAATGCTGCGGCCACTTGGCGTGTAGTAACGCGCAGTGGTGATTTTCAAAGCGGTATCAGGACCCAACTGGCGCACGGTTTGCACCGAGCCTTTGCCAAAAGTTTGGCTGCCCATGATGGTGGCACGTTTGTGGTCTTGCAAAGCACCGGCAACGATTTCGCTGGCAGAGGCCGAGCCTTCGTTCACCAACACCACCAATGGGACGGTGCGGTAAATGCCTTTGGTGTTTTGGTGCAAACGGGCCACAGGGTCGTTACTGCCATTGCGGCGGTAAAACTCGGGCGAGGCTTTGTAAACAAACTTGCTCTCAGCCAATTGGCCGTTGGTGGACACCACGGCGATGTTCTCTGGCAAGAACATGGCCGACACAGCGACCGCTGCATCCAGCAAGCCACCTGGGTCGTTGCGCAGGTCAAGCACCAAGCCTTTGAGCTTGGGTTCTTGTTTGTAAATTTCTTCGAGCTTCTTGGTGAAGTCATCCACCGAGCGGTCTTGGAACTGGCTCAGTCGAATCCAGCCATAGCCAGACTCCATCACTTTGCCTTTGACGCTTTGGGTTTTGATTTCTTCGCGAATGATGTTCACGGGGAAGGTGCGGTTCTCGTCTTTGCGGAAAATGGTGAGGATCACCTTTGTGCCTGGCTCGCCACGCATGCGTTTGACGGCTTCATTGAGCGACAGGCCTTTGACAGCCGTGTCGTCAATCTTGGTGATCAAGTCGCCCGACTTGATGCCGCCACGAAAAGCGGGGGAACCTTCAATGGGCGACACAATTTTGATCAAGCCTTCTTCTTGCGTGATCTCGATGCCCACGCCCACAAAGCGGCCGGTGGTGCCTTCGCGGAATTCTTTGAAAGACTTTTTGTCGTAGTACTGCGAGTGAGGGTCGAGGCTAGCGACCATGCCCGAGATGGCATCGCTGATGAGTTTTTTCTCGTCCACAGGCTCCACGTAGTCGCTCTTGACCATGCTGAACACCGCAGCGAGCTGCTGCAGTTCTTCCAGCGGCAGAGGGGCCATGTTGGCGCGTGCCGCGGTTTGCAATGAAACAGTGGTCAGTGCGCCGGTCAGGGCGCCGATGGCGACCCAGCCTGCAATCTTGAGTTTTTGACGCATGTGACCTTCGAGAATTGACAAATTTAGTAGGTGCTCAATATACAACGCGCCCAGAGGGCGCGCTGTGAGTGGGACGATTAGGCTTTGCCTTGTGTGGCTACTGCAGCGGCTGCTTTGGCAGCGGCTTCGGCATCACCCAAATAGTAGTGACGGATGGGTTTGAGGTTTTCATCCAACTCATACACAAGTGGGATCCCGTTAGGAATATTCAAGCTCACGATGTCTTGGTCGCTAATGCCGTCCAAATACTTGATGAGCGCACGGATCGAGTTGCCGTGCGCCGCGATGACGATGCGCTTGCCCGACTTGATGGCAGGTGCAAGGGCTTCGTTCCAGAAAGGCACCACGCGCGACACGGTGTCTTTCAAACATTCAGTCAAGGGCACGGGGTTGGGTTCGAAGCGGGTGTAGCGCGGGTCGTTACGCTCGCTGCGGGGGTCTGTGGCTTCTAGCTCAGGCGGTGGTGTGTCGTAGCTGCGACGCCAGACCAGCACTTGCTCGTCGCCGTATTGCTTGGCCATATCGGCTTTGTTCAAGCCTTGCAAGCCGCCGTAGTGGCGCTCGTTCAAACGCCAGCTTTTGACCACGGGCAACCAAGTTGCGTCCATCTCGTCCAAGGCGAGGAACAGGGTGCGAATGGCGCGCTTGAGCACGCTGGTGTAGGCCACATCAAACTCATAGCCTTCGGCCTTGAGCAGCTTGCCTGCGTTCTTGGCTTGCTCCACGCCGGTGGGGGTGAGGTCGACATCGGTCCAGCCGGTGAAGCGGTTTTCAAGGTTCCAAGTGGATTCGCCGTGGCGGATTAATACGAGCTTGTACATGGTTTAAATCAACAGAGTCAGTGAAAGATTGGCTGTGATTTTAGAATGCTGCCCTGACTCGATACTTTTACCCACCGTTTTTTGTTTTTTGAACTGGATTCCCCTGTGAAATTTATTCTCGATAACTGGATGTTGATCTCCATCGCCCTGAGCACTGGCTTCTTTTTGCTGCTGCCCGTGGTGCAAGGCGCTGCAGCCACCGGTATTTCGCCCGCAGAAGCGGTGCAGTGCATGAACCGCGAAAAAGGCGTGGTGGTGGATGTGTGCGGTGCAGATGAATATGCACAAGGTCACATCAAAGGTGCGGTCAACGTGCCTTTGGACGAACTCGAAGCGCGTTTGGACAAGGCTGTGAAAAACAAAAACACCCCAGTGATCATGGTGTGTGCTGCAGGCGCACGTTCTGCACGTGCCCAAGGTATTGCCAAAAAACTGGGCTACGAGAAGGTGCATTCACTGCAAGGCGGGCTGAAAGCTTGGAAAGAAGCTAACCTGCCTGTTGCTAAAGCCTAATTGTTGGCCCAACCATTTCGGAGAAATCGCCATGCCCGCCGTCAAGATGTACACCACCGCCGTTTGCCCATATTGCATTCGCGCCAAGCAACTGCTGAACGCCAAGGGCGTGGCCCAAATTGAAGAAATTCGCATCGACACCGACCCCGAGGCGCGCGCCCACATGATGGAAATCACAGGTCGTCGCACGGTGCCGCAAATCTTCATCGGCGACACGCACGTGGGCGGCTGCGACGATTTGGTGGCCTTGGATGCCAAAGGCGGCTTGGTGCCTTTGTTGCAATCTTGAGCTGACATAATTCAGCTATCCCGATTTGCTGCCCGCTTCGGTATTGCCGATGCGGGTATTTTTTTGTTTTAGGAAATAACAATGTCAGACGAACAAGCCACTCCAGTTTTTCAAATTCAACGCGTCTATTTGAAAGACCTGTCTTTGGAGCAACCCAACTCTCCCGCCATTCTCACCAGCACCGAGCAACCTTCGGTGGACATTCAGTTGGGCGTGGGCATGGAACACGTGGCCGACGGCATTGTGGAAGTGACCGTGACAGCCACGGTGACCACCAAGATTGAAGACAAAGTGGTGTTCTTGGTCGAAGCTAAGCAAGCCGGCATTTTTGAAGTGCGCAATTTGCCTGAAGACCAAATGGGCCCCGTCATCGGCATTGCTTGCCCACAAATCATTTACCCCTACCTGCGCGGCAACGTGGCTGACGTGATTCAACGCGCAGGCTTCCCACCCGTGCACTTGGCCGAAATCAACTTCCAAGCCATGTACGAACAACAGCAGCAACAAGCGGCTGGCTCAGTTCAGTAATTGCGCTTTAGGCTGTCGACATGAAGATTGCCGTTTTAGGTGCAGGCGCGTGGGGCACGGCGCTGGCGATCAACGCTGGCGCACACCACACCGTGACGCTGTGGGCGCGCGATGTGCCTCAGGCCCAAGCCATGCAAGCCGAGCGTGTGAACACACGCTACTTGCCTGAGCAGCCCTTCACCGCAGGCGTTCAAGTGTCGTCAGCCCCTCTCGGCCCTTGGTTGGCCGAGCAAGATTTGGTCGTCATCGGCTCGCCCATGAGCAGCCTGCGCGGCATGCTGACACAGCTTGCGCCCATCTTGGGTAGCAGCGTGCCTGTGGCTTGGTTGTGCAAAGGCTTTGAAGCGGTGCAGCCTGATACTTCCTCACACAGTGGTGTTGGTTTGATGGCCCACGAAGTCAAAGCTCAAGTGGCCCCTGCGTTGCGCGGTGGTGCTTTGAGTGGCCCCAGCTTTGCGCAAGAAGTGGCACGCGGCATGCCCACCGCCTTGGTAGCTGCTAGTGACGATGCCGCAACCCGCGACGCCATGGTGCAAGCCTTTCACAACAACAGCCTGCGCGTGTATGCCAACGACGACATCGTGGGCGTGGAAGTGGGTGGCGCTGTCAAAAACGTGTTGGCCATCGCCACCGGTTTGTGCGATGGCTTGCAGCTGGGCCTCAACGCCCGTGCCGCACTCATCACACGCGGCTTGGCCGAAATCACTCGCCTAGGCGTTGCATTAGGCGCTAAGACCGAAACCTTCATGGGCCTGTCGGGCTTGGGCGACTTGGTGCTCACATCGACAGGTGACCTCAGCCGTAACCGCAAGGTGGGTCTTGCCTTAGCCCAAGGCATGACCTTGCAACAAGCGGTCGATTCACTTGGCCACGTGGCCGAAGGCGTGTATTGCGCCCGCACTGTGGTGCAACGTGCGCAGCACCTCGGCGTGGACATGCCCATCGCGCAGGCAGTGGTGGCATTACTTGATGGTGACATCACTCCCGCGCAAGCTGTTGCCTTGCTGATGGGCCGTGGCGCTAAGGGCGAATAAGTTTTTATGAAGTACGCAGCCTTAGTGTTGTGCTGCCTGCTCAGTGCCTGCGGCGTGGTGAGCGAGCAGTCGTTTTACGAAGGCATTCGCGCGAATGAACGTGCCAAATCGGCAGGCACGGGGCAGGATGGCAAGGTTTTGCCTAATTACGACCGTTACCGTCAAGAGCGTGAGACTCTGAAGAAGTAACAGATTCAGCCGGCTTAGCCCAACCTCGCCACCTGAGTACTAGCATTTTCCATGTGCGCTGCCAGCGCATCTACACACACCTCAAAGTCGGCACTGAAATCAGGGCACGCACGCAGTGCTGCTAGATAGCTTTTCGACATGCCTTGTGCCGTGCGCCAGTGGTCGTTGCGCACGCTGGCGTGCAGGGTGACAGCGGGCACGGTGTTGGGCAGCTTGCCGCTGCTGCTGGGTGCAAAGGCCATGGGCGTCATGTCGTAGGCTGGTGCGAGGTGATAGGGTCGACCATGCTCTGAGACGAATGACAAATTACCACTGTGCATGTCGGTGTTACCAGTCAGCACACCAAATGCCCAAAGCACTTCGGTGGCCTCGGCCGCTTTGGGGCTGATGGCCCCTACGGTGGCCAAGCGCTGCGCAACCACCGGCCACGGCTGGTGTGCGGCACCTACAAACTCGGCATCCAAAGCGGCCAGCGACACCACGGCCTTTCGGCCCAGCGCACCCACGCGGTCAAAGCGCTCGACCTCTAAAAAGCGTTGGCCCTCAAAGTTCACCACGGCAGATTGAGCAGCGGCCACACCTGTTTGGCGCAAAGTGGTTAGTGCCAAATGCTCGGCCAGCAATAAGTCCCGCCAACGTTGGCTCACTGGGCTGTCTGGTTTTTCGCTGAACTTCACAATCACGTGTTTGGGGCCATTGCCCGTGTCGGCATAGGCGGTGAATTTGGGTTGCTCGCCGCCCGCAGACGAGCCCGGAGCTTCGCCCTGCGATGCACCCATCGCTAGGTTTGCGTAGGTGGCGGCCTTTTCGGCAAGTGTTAAGCACACGTGCTCGGGCGCAGCGATGAACTTGTCACGGGCGATGGGGCCTAGGAGCAAGTTACCCACCAAATCGTGCCCATGTACCAGAAGCGCACGCAGCGCGTGGCTGTCGGTCCATTCTTTCAGCGTGCTGGGTAGCCCCAGCTCTGCGCCATAGCGTGTGGCATAGGCGCGGCCTAGGTAGCCTTGGGGCCGCATGTCTAGCAGCCACCACGGCAGCCCGTCGCTGTGAAGCTGCACCCCATCGGTTTGCGTGAACACAAAGCCATCGGGTCGCACGGGCGTGAGCACGCCAAGCTCATTCAGCTTCCCCCCAGCATCCACCCGAAACACCGGCACATCGCCAAAGCCACGGCCCGTGTCGCGCAGCGCATAGCGAGTGCCTTTTTTCTGGCCCAGCTTCATCACCTCGTCGCCCATAGCCGCCAACGCCCGCGTGGCCGTGGGTTGGCTAATGCCCATGTCTTTGGCCATTTGCGTGCCCGACTTGGGGCCGGTTGCAAGACGCAGGCGTAGGGCTTCGGCGTGGGTGGACATGGGGCTTTGAATTTAAAAATGAATTAAAAATGAATTTTAAATTAAGTTAGATTCGCAATTTAAATAAATATAAAGTACTATATTGACGATATTAAAAGTAAATTCATCGAGTGTTTTATGTTGAGTAAAGCCAAGAGATAGGCATTGCAAAGGGTCGAACGTCACGTCGCAGATTTTTTGAATCGCTCCAAGGTAATCTTAAATTTTAAGAGTCATGAATAATATTTTCTTTGAAAACATTGTCAAGTTTTGGCGTGATGTCGAAGCACTAAGTCCCCAGGAAATACCGAAGAAGGCACCTAACGACCTAAAAGAGCCTACTCGGGATTGGGGGCCGGATATCCTTTCGCCGTGGCTTGATGCTGGGTTCAAGCGCCGTTCGATCTCCCCTTCAAAAGTATGGCGGCATAGTTTGTTCGGGGCTGTCTACGACCGCTCCATCTTCATCGACATCCTGGAGCGACGACTGGGTAAGCAACCAGAGGTCTTCGATGAACGCCCCGGTGGACAGTCCAGTGTATTCACCCTCTCGGTCGATGAAAATGGTCTGCCGCTCGCTGAGACGCTGATGATCAGTATGGCCGCATGGGCGTTCGGTATTGTTGAATCACGAGGACTGGATGCCTTGCCGCGTGGCGATTCTTACGATGCAGACGGCCTGCATACCCCGGTTGGCAAGAACGAAATGCTGCCATCGAATAGTGGATTCCCCGGATTCGATATCCAACTTGATCGGCTGCGAGAAGAATTAGCTTGGCGAGTTGGGAATCACCCAACCAACGAGTCCATCGGATTCCAGTGGGTCAGTGAATTCGCTACGCTCGTGATCGAAAAATTGAAGCTAGGGAATCTCGTCGGTGATTCGATTACACATCGCGTCAAGTCTGTTCAGGTCAACCGTCCGAAGAAGGAGCCCAACAAAGATCAGTACAAGAAGGCTACATCTCGATCCGATGATGATTTTCTCAATTCGTTTTTCATCAAAGACTTGAATCGCCTTATTGCCGGAGGATTGGTGATGGCAGGTGATGGGTTGAGGCGCTTCCTTGAGCCGCCCGAAAATCACGCCAAGATCGATGTCCGTAAGGATCGTACAACTGCCCTTCAGCTTCTCCAGCCCGAGAATTTTCCTGAAGGATGTTGGCCGGCAGAACATCCATTGGTTTGGAGTCAGCAGGCAGCTATCAATGCCATGTGGAATGGAATGAAGGTATCTGGCTGCTTCGCTGTAAACGGTCCACCAGGGACTGGTAAAACGACTCTTCTCCGCGATGTTGTTGCGGCGATCATTGTTGAACGAGCTAAGGTGCTTGCAGAGCGTGGCGCTGACCTTCTAGGGGAAAGGCGACTGCTTGATGTCGGTGGTAAGTCAATTCCTTATTACCCTCTTGATCCTGCTCTGACCGGTTTCTCCATAGTCGTCGCATCTAGCAATAACGGCGCGGTCGAGAACGTTTCGCTCGAGCTTCCGAAGAAATCGGCCATTCACGACATCTGGTTCAATGAGGTCGATTGTTATCGACAGGTAGCTGGAGAGTTACTGGAGGAGGAGGCATGGGCTCTGATTGCCGGCCGCCTCGGAAATAAGACGAATCGGAATGATTTTGTCGGACGTTTTTGGTGGCAGAAGAGTGACGAAGAGAACAGCAAGGTCCCCGGCCTTCGCGAGAGGCTAGAGGGCATCAAGCTTGGTAAGGCAGTGCCTCGCACGGAGTGGAAGACTGCTGTCGAGCGATTCAATCAAGCGATTGTGGCCGAAAAGATCTGGCGCAAGAAGCTTGAGAAGCTAGCCGATTTGCCGTCGGAGATTGATGCGCTACGAGAGCGACGTATCAGTGTGGCAAAAGATCTTAGCCAAGCTGCGAGCGATCAGGATAATTTGATGGTGTCCATAGCTGACATCGATAAGCGTCTTGATATCTTGGCGGTTGCGATGGCGCGGATTTCAAAGCGCATTGACACGATTCGTAGCACCAAGCCAGGTTTCCTGGAATGGATATCGTCATTGGGTAAGTCGCACCAGCAATGGCGCGAAGATCTTTACAAGGTGATGCACGAGTTGCAGGTCCTCGAGGACGAAGAGGCTTCATTGAAGGGAGAGCGAAGGACTAGCGAAGAGTATTTGCCAAAGCTCAAATTGAGGGCCGGTGGTTTGCTGCGCCTAATAGATGACCTCGCTACCGAGCGCTGCACTGCAGAGGAAAAATTGCGTGCGGCTAAGGAAGACCTTGCTGGTTATTGGCCTGACTTGGCTTGTACCGATCACGATCAGGAGCGCTCAAGTCCTTGGGCGCATCCTGAGTGGCGTGCTGCTCGAATTCGAGTGTTTCTAGCAGCCCTTAATTTACAGCAAGCTTTTATCGAGGAGAACGCCTCCAAAATGATGGCCAACCTTGGAATAGCGATGGACATGCTTCAAGGTGGCATTCCGGATCCGAAGGTCCGGATCCAAGCGCTCGATAGCTTGGCGATCGCGTGCCCCGTGATCTCGACCACATTTGCATCTGTTCCGTCTCTCTGTGGGGCAATATCCTCAGAAAGTATTGGATGGTTGCTTATCGACGAAGCAGGCCAGGCGACTCCGCAGGCAGCGGTAGGGGCGATTTGGCGCGCCCGTCGCGTCGTCGTCGTCGGCGATCCCCTACAACTTGAACCTGTTGTAACACTGCCCCGTTCTGTCGAGGCTTCCCTTGCTGCCTGCAATGGGCGGGTGAATAACCGTTGGCACCCATCTAGGACATCTGTTCAGAGGCTAGCTGATCAGACGACTGCGATCGGAACAACTGTGGGGGAGGACGACGATGCAATCTGGGTTGGCGCCCCGCTGCGAGTGCATCGACGGTGCGACGAGCCGATGTTTTCTATCTCGAATGAGATTGCATACGATGGACTTATGGTCCACCACAAGAAGCCAGCAACTTTGACTTGGCCAGCCAGCTATTGGATCGATGTTCCCAGAGGACAGGGAAATGGAAACTGGATTCCAGCTGAGGGTGCAGCACTGCGAAGATTAATCCAATGCTTACTCGGTGAAGCACAAGTTCCAGCGGATGACATTTTCTTGATCTCGCCATTCCGAGACGTTGTGCGCGAGCTTAAGAGTATCGGAAATGATTTCGGATTTGATTACCGCCGTGTTGGTACCGTTCATACAACACAGGGCAAGGAAGCCGATGTCGTGATCATGGTGCTAGGCGGTGGTACAGCGGGGGCAAGAGACTGGGCTTCCTCCAGACCGAATCTTCTTAATGTTGCGGCTAGCCGAGCAAAAGCTAGGCTCTATGTTGTGGGAGATCGAGCGGATTGGTCCAAAAGACGATTTTTTGATGTTCTATCGAAGAGCCTGAATTAACATTTGAATACGTTTTTTTTACAGAGTATTAAATCTCCAAGTTATCAATCAACCGCGTTTTCCCCAACTTAGCCGCACCCAACACCACCAACGGCTCAGCGCATGGGCCGCTCACAGGCGACAAGTCATGTTGGCGGCGCAGGGTGATGTAGTCAGGGGCCCAGCCGCGTTGGCGCAGGGCGTCCATCGCAGCGGCTTCAGCGGCTGCCACATCCAGCTGGCCAGCAGCATTGCCGGCACGAGCGGCAGCAGCCAAACCTTTCAAAGCCATAGACAGTTGCACAGCTTCGGCGCGTTCGTCGGAGCTCAGGTAGCCGTTGCGTGAGCTGAGGGCCAAACCATCTTCGGCGCGGCGGGTTTCGCCGCCGATGATCTCGATGGGCAGGGCCATTTGCTGCACCATGCGGCGGATGACCATGAGCTGTTGGTAGTCCTTCTTGCCAAACACGGCCAAGTCGGGCTGCACGATGTTGAACAGCTTGTGTACCACGGTGCTCACGCCCACAAAGAAGCCGGGTCGGAACGCGCCTTCCAATATGTCGGCCAGCTCAGCGGGTGGGTGCACCTTGAACACTTGGGGTTCGGGGTAAAGGTCTTTTTCGGACGGTGCAAACACCACGTCGCAACCATTGGCTTCCAACAATGCGCAGTCGTTTTCTAGCGTGCGGGGGTAAGTGTCAAAGTCTTCGTTGGGGCCAAATTGCAGGCGGTTGACGAAGATGCTGGCCACGGTCATGCCGCCTGTGTCTGCACGCTTATCGACTTCTTGGCGGGCCATTTGCATCAGCTCTAAGTGGCCTTGGTGCAGGTTGCCCATGGTGGGCACAAAGGCGCGCAGGGCGGCCGGCTTTAAAGCGCGGCGCAGGTCCGCGAGGGTGTGAACGATTTGCAAATTAAGCCCAGGCGTGTTTGGCGTTGTCGGGGAAAGTACCGTTTTTGACGGCGGACACATAGGCGCTCATGGCGTCTTGCACGCTGGCGTGGCCTTCCATGAAGTTGTGCACGAATTTGGGGTTCTTGCCCAAGTTGACGCCCAGCATGTCGTGCATGACCAGCACTTGGCCCGCAGTGCCGTTGCCCGCGCCAATGCCAATGGTGTGGCAAGTGGGCAGCTCTTGTGTGAGGGCTGTCGACAGGGGCTCGGGCACCATCTCTAGCACCACCATGGTGGCGCCTGCGTCTTGCAGGGCGAGGGCCTCTTGGCGCAGCTTGGTGGCTGAATCGCCACGGCCTTGCACGCGGTAGCCGCCTAGGGCGTGCACGGTTTGTGGAGTCAGACCCAAATGCGCGCACACAGGAATGCCGCGTTCGACCAAAAAGTGCACGATGTCGGTGGTCCAGCCGCCGCCTTCGAGCTTGACCATGTGAGCACCCGCTTGCATCAGAACCGTTGCGCTGCGTAGGGCTTGTTCTTTGGATTCTTGGTAGCTGCCAAAAGGCAGGTCGCCAATGATCCATGCCGTGCCTTGCACGCGGCGGATGCCACGGGCCACGCTTTCGACGTGGTAGCGCATGGTGTCTAGCGTCACGCCCACGGTGCTGGTGAGGCCTTGGCAGACCATGCCCAGCGAGTCGCCGACCAAGATGCATTCCACGCCAGCGGCATCGGCCACGGCAGCAAAGGTGGCATCGTAGGCGGTGAGCATGGTGATTTTTTCACCACGGTCGCGCAGCTCGTTCAAGCGGGGCAAGCTGATGGGCTTGCGGGCGGCGACGGGGGAAGCGGGGGGCAAAGTGCCGTAGGGCGAAGCGTTGGTGTTGCTCATAGTTGCCTCGGGGTTGGGCAGGTTATGTGGGTGTGTAGGCCAAACGCACGTAAATAGGGGCAAAAGCCTCAGCCTGCGTAATTTCAATCAGCGTTTCTTTGGCCAGCTCAAGCAGTGCGATGAAGGTCACCACCAGCACGGGCACGCCTTGTTCGGGGCTGAACAGGTTTTCAAACTCGACAAAGCGTTTGCCTTGCAAGTGCTTGAGCACGATGCTCATGTGCTCGCGTACCGACAGTTCTTCGCGGCTGATTTTGTGGTGCTGCACCAGCTTGGCACGCTTCAAGATGTCGGCCCACGCTTGTTGAAGCTCGACCACATGCACATCCGGAAAGCGCGGTTGCAGCGATTGTTCGATGTAGACCTGCGCACGCAAAAAGTCGCGGCCAAATTGCGGCACTTCGTTGAGCTTGGCTGCTGCCAGCTTCATTTGCTCGTATTCGAGCAAGCGGCGCACCAGCTCGGCACGAGGGTCTTCTGGCTCTTGGCCTTCAGCCACTTTCTTGGGTGGCAGCAACATACGTGATTTGATTTCAATCAGCATGGCGGCCATCAGCAGGTATTCGGCGGCAAGCTCTAGGTTGCGGCTGCGAATCTCGTCCACATAGCTCAGGTACTGGCGCGTGAGCGCGGCCATGGGGATGTCGAGGATGTTGAAGTTTTGCTTGCGGATGAGGTACAGCAGCAAATCCAGCGGGCCTTGGAAGGCCTCTAGGAAAACTTCCAGCGCGTCTGGCGGGATGTACAAATCCTGCGGCATGGCAAACAGCGGCTCGCCATACAGGCGGGCCACGGCCACGTTGTCGATCACCTCTGGCATGACAGAGGCGATGTGTGCCTCGTCGTTAGGCAGGGTGGGGTCGGCAGGATGCACGTTGGGCGCTTAAAACAAACTGAACGCTTTACGCGTTGGTTTGGTAGGGGTAAGGCTTTTGCGCCACGCGGCCAGCTTGCACGTCTTGTTGGATTTCGGTGTTCACTTGCTTGTCCCACAGCAAAGCGCGGCCATCACGTTGGGCTTTTTCGAGCTGAGGGTTTTTGGCCTTGAGCGACTCGATGAACTGAGTGGCTTCGGAGGTGTAGTGGTCACGCTGAAAAATCGACATGGTGGGTTCCTAGGAATGTCTTGAGATTGCAAAGATTTTAACGACCGAGGGCCGACGCCAAACCTTGGCCCAAATCGGGGCGCAAGTCGTGCTCGGGCAGTTGGGCTAGCAGGCCGCAGCGGCGCATCATGTCGAGTGGCTGATGGTCTACGCCACACAGAATCAGGCGAACCTGCTTTTTACGGCAGCTACGGGCCAAGGCCATGAGCGCGTCGGCGCCAGAGGTGTCGATGTAGATGAGGTTTTTCAGGTCCAGCACTAAGGCTTGCTCGGGCAGGTGTTCTTCAATTTCTTCCACCAGCTTGACCGCACCAAAAAACAGCGCGCCATACAGACGATGGGCTTGCACCTTGGTTTCATGGCCAGCTAGCTCGGGGTGGGTGTCAGGCTGCACATGCTCGGCACGGCTGAGGCTAGAGATGCGGTAGATGAAGGTCAGGCAAGCGGCCATCAGGCCCACTTCCACAGCCACCGTCAAATCGACGATGACGGTGAGCGCGAACACCAATAACAAGGTGACGCGGTAGGTCATGCGGAACTGGCGCAGGTGCACAAACTCGCGCCATTCGCCCATGTTCCAAGCCACAAACATCAATATCGCGGATAGCGCCGCCAACGGCACATCGCCAGCCAAGGGGGCGGCCACCAGCATGACCAGCAACAACGTGACGGCATGCACCATGCCAGCCACGGGGCTGTTGCCGCCGTTTTTCACATTGGTCACGGTGCGGGCAATCGTGCCGGTGGCGGGCATGCCGCCGAAGAATGGCGTGATGATGTTGGCAATGCCTTGTGCCATCAGCTCTTGGTTGGCATCATGGCGGTCGCCGTAGGGGCCGTCGGCCATCATTTGGTCGGCAATGCGGGCGCACAACAACGATTCAATCGAACCCAACAAGGCCAGCGTAGTGGCGGGGATGAGTAAGAACTTGGCGGTTTCCCAGCTGAACTCGGGCCATGCAAAGGCAGGCAAGTTGCTAGGAATGCTGCCAAAGCGAGAGGCGATGGTCTCGACCTCCAGCCCCATCATCTTGGCGGCGACGGTTGCACCTACCAACACCACGATAGAGCCGGGGATGGTGGAAAAACTTTTGGTGCTGGGCATGGCGTTGGCCAAGCGGGGTAAGGCCAGTTGCCAAAACGCCAACACGGCCAAGCACACCACGGCTAAGCCCAAGGCTTCGGCGTTGAGCGTGCCAAAGCTGTCGTTCAATGTGCGCAAGATGCCAAAGAAGTCAGCTGGCATAGCTTTGACTTGCAAGCCAAAAAAGTCCTTGAGCTGCGACACCATGATGAGCACTGCAATGCCGTTGGTAAAACCAATCACCACCGCCACAGGAATGAAGCGAATCAGTGTGCCCAAACGCAGCAAGCCCATGGCAAACAACATCACGCCCGACATGGCTGTGGCGATGATGAGGTTGGCCAAACCATAGCGCTCCAAGATGCCATAGACGATCACGATGAACGCGCCCGCAGGCCCGCCAATCTGCACGCGACTGCCACCCAAAGCAGAAATCAAAAAGCCCGCAATGATGGCGGTGAACAAACCCGCTTCAGGCTTGAGCCCCGACGCAATGGCAAACGCCATGGCCAGCGGCAACGCCACCACGCCCACCGTGATACCCGCACCCACGTCTTGGTAAAAGCGCTGGCGCGTGTAGCCTTGCAGGGCGTGGACTAAGTTGGGTTTGAACATAAAGCCAATTGGGGTCAGAACCCAATTAATGGATGCGCATGCCAGGTTTTGCGCCGGGCCATGGGTGTAGCACATAGATGCCGGCATCGGCCTTTTCGTCTGCGTGGCTGGCGGCGAGCACCATGCCTTCACTCACGCCAAACTTCATCTTGCGCGGGGCCAAGTTGGCCACCATCACCGTGAGTTTGCCTTTGAGATCTTCGGGCTTGTACATGCTAGCCACGCCTGAAAAGACGTTGCGCGTTTTTCCCTCGCCCACATCGAGTGTGAGGCGCAACAGTTTGGTGGAGCCTTCCACCGCTTCGCAGTTGACGATTTCGGCAATGCGCAAATCCACCTTCGCAAAATCATCGATGCTGATGGTGGGGGCGATTTCTTCGCCGCCTGGGGTGACTTTTTCTTCCACCACGGCTGGGGGTTCAAACAAGGCTTCGAGTTGTTCGGGAGTGACGCGTTGCATGAGGTGTTGGTAGGGTTGAATGTTGGCCACGTTGCCTGATGTGTTCCAGTTTTGCATGCTGGTTCCGGTGAAGGCTTCGACCGCTTGCGCAAGCGCGGGCAACACAGGGGCCAAGTAGCGGCTCAGCTCGGCAAAGGCATTGATGAGTAACGAGCAGACTTGGTGCAGGGCTTCGTTGTTGGCGGCGTCTTTGGCCAAGTCCCAAGGTTTGTGTTGGTCCACATACGAGTTGACCTTGTCGGCCAGCAACATGATTTCGCGTGCGGCTTTGCCGTACTCGCGAGCGTCATAGGCTTGGGCGATGCTGTCTTTGGCGGCGTGAATGTCGTTCAGTAGCGCGGTGCCTTGTTCGCCAAAACTTTGTGTGAGCTTGCCTTCAAAGCGCTTGGTCAAGAAGCCAGCTGCACGCGACGCGATGTTGACGAACTTGCCAATCAAATCGCTGTTCACGCGCAGCATGAAGTCTTCGGCGTTGAAGTCCACGTCTTCGTTTTTGTTGTTCAGCTTGGTGGCCAAGTAGTAGCGCAGCCACTCGGGGTTCATGCCCAGGCCTAAGTACTTGAGCGGGTCAAGGCCCGTGCCTCGGCTCTTGCTCATCTTCTCGCCGTTGTTCACGGTGAGGAAGCCGTGCACAAACACGTTGTTGGGCGTTTTGCGGCCGCTGAAATGCAGCATGGCGGGCCAGAACAGTGTGTGAAACGTGACGATGTCTTTGCCGATGAAGTGGTATTGCTCCAGCTTCTCGTTGGCCATGTAGGCGTTGTAGTTCTCGCCACGTTTGTCGAGTAAGTTTTTCAACGAGGCCAAGTAGCCCACAGGCGCATCGAGCCACACATAAAAGTATTTGCCCGGCGCATCTGGAATTTCGATGCCAAAGTAAGGCGCGTCGCGCGAGATGTCCCAGTCGCCCAAGCCTTCGCTGGTCGTGCCATCGGGGTTGGTGCGCACGCTGAACCACTCTTTGACCTTGTTGGCCACTTCGGGTTGTAACTTTCCGTCTTGGGTCCATTTTTCGAGGAACTCTACGCAGCGTGGGTCAGACAGCTTGAAGAAGAAATGCTCTGAGCTTTTCAGTTCAGGCTTAGCGCCCGACAGAGCTGAGAAAGGGTTGATCAGGTCGGTGGGGGCATAGACCGCGCCGCACACCTCGCAGTTGTCGCCGTACTGGTCGTGGGCGTGGCACTTGGGGCACTCGCCTTTGATGAAGCGGTCGGGTAAGAACATGTTCTTCTCGGGGTCGAAGAACTGGTCAATTGTGCGGCGCTCGATCAGCGAGCCGCCAGCTGATTCCGGAATGTCGCGCAAGTCACGGTAAATCTGGCGGGCCAGTTCGTGGTTCTCAGGCGCATCGGTGCTGTGCCAGTTGTCAAACTGGATGTGGAAACCGTCCAAATAGGGCTTGCGGCCTGCGGCGATGTTGGCCACAAACTGCTGCGGGGTGATACCCGCCTTCTCGGCGGCAATCATGATGGGCGCGCCGTGTGTGTCGTCTGCGCCCACGAAATCGACCTTGTGGCCCTGCATTCGCTGGAAACGCACCCAGATGTCGGCCTGGATGTACTCCATGATGTGGCCGATGTGGAAGTTGCCGTTGGCGTAGGGCAGGGCGGTGGTAACAAATAGCTGGCGCTGGGACATTTGGAAGCAAGACCTTAGAGCGAAGGGGGCGATTTTAGTTCCTACAGAATGCGCTGATGAACTTACCCAGCTTTGACGAATTCCGCCAAAAAGCCTTAGCCGCTGGCTTTGATGAGGTGATTGAGCGCGAATGGGCGCCCAACACGGTGCTAGAGACCCATGCCCACCCGTTTGGCGTACACGCCATCGTCACGCGAGGCGAGATGTGGCTGACCATGAATGGCCACACCCAGCACTTGCAGCCCGGCGCTATTTTTGAGCTGGAGCCCAACGTGCCCCATGACGAGCGATATGGTGCGCAAGGCGCGATTTATTGGGTAGCGCGCAAGAACGTTTAATCGGCGCTTGCGCTGACCTTCTCTTTCTTTTCTCAACTCTCAGTCGCAGGGGATGACCTGTGATGTGTGCGGTCAAACGCGCCGCGCTAGACTTGCCAGCAATTCCTATTTCAATACCAAGAAGTTTTTATGTCCCTGAACGAACAAACCCTGACCGCCGCCCTGCAGACGGTCATCGACCCCAACACGGGCAAAGACTTTGTCACCACCAAAGCGCTGAAAAACCTTCAAATCAATGGTGGCGATGTGTCGTTTGACGTGGTGCTGGGCTACCCCGCCAAAAGCCAAATTGCGGGTTTTCGCAAAGAGCTGATTGCCGCTGCCAAAAGCGTGGCGGGCGTGGACAACGTGTCGGCCAACATCACCATGAACATCGTGGCGCATGCCGCGCAGCGCGGCGTGGCTTTGCTGCCGCAAGTGAAAAACATCATCGCTGTGGCCTCGGGCAAGGGTGGTGTGGGCAAAAGCACCACCGCTGCCAACTTGGCTTTGGCTTTGGCTGCTGAAGGCGCCAGCGTGGGTTTGCTCGACGCCGATATTTACGGCCCCAGCCAGCCCATGATGATGGGCATTGAAGGCCGCCCCGAGAGCAGCGACGGTCAAACCATGGACCCGCTGGAGAACTACGGCGTGCAAGTCATGTCCATCGGTTTCTTGGTGGACCAAGACGAAGCCATGATTTGGCGCGGCCCCATGGCAACCCAAGCGCTAGAGCAGCTGCTGCGCCAAACCAATTGGAAGGACTTGGACTATTTGATCGTCGACATGCCCCCAGGCACGGGCGACATTCAGCTCACGCTGAGCCAACGTGTGCCGATGACGGGTGCGGTGATCGTTACCACGCCGCAAGACATTGCGCTGCTCGACGCCAAAAAAGGCATCAAGATGTTTGAGAAGGTGGGCGTGCCCATCCTCGGCTTGGTCGAGAACATGGCGGTGCACGTGTGTACCAACTGCGGCCACATTGAGCACATCTTTGGCGCAGACGGCGGCAAGAAGTTGGCCGCCAAAGACAGCATGGACTACTTAGGCGCGTTGCCACTCAATATGCAAATTCGCCTGCAAGCTGACAGCGGCAAACCCACCGTGGTGGCAGACCCTGACGGCGAAGTGGCAGGCATTTACAAGGCGGTGGCCCGCCAAGTCGCTGTGAAGATTGCTGCAAAAGCCAAGGACTTCTCGAGCAAGTTTCCGAGTATCAAGATTTCTAAAGAAACTTAATTCAGCTTGCGCACGCCACTGTCGCTAGTGGCAAAGTGGCTTGGATGGTATGGATTAAAATTTAAACATAAATTATTAATTCAATGATCCAAGCGTGCAAATTATTCCTCATTTATTTCGCCTCGTAAGTCGCGCACTCAAGCGCTGGCCTTTGCAGGCTGTGGGCGGCACGCTGATGGCCGTTTCGATGTGGGTGGTGATGTACACCTACGAGTCAAGTGAACGCGTTGTTTTCCAATACGCCGCAGAGAGTGCGCAAGAGCACGCAGAGTCGGTCACCCAGTTTCGAAATTTTTATGCGCAAGAGCTCGTGCCGCGAGCTATGAAGGCAGGTGTTGCCGTCACGCATGACTACAAATCGCATGACAACGCTTTGCCTTTGCCTGCCACCCTCACCATTGAGCTGGGTCATTACATTTCGCAACTGGATGGCGGCACACAAGTGCGCCTTTACAGTGATTTGCCATTCCCATCGCGAGCCGGTGAACGCGCCTTAGACGACTTTCAAAAGCAAGCCCTTGCACACCTCAAAGCAACGCCAGAAAAACCCTTTGTACGCGAAGAGATGATGCACGGGCAACGTGTCCTGCGTTACGCACAGGCTGATCGCATGCTGTCGGGCTGTGTTTCATGTCACAACCATTACCCAGGCTCGCCTAAAACTGATTGGCAAGTGGGTGATGTGCGTGGTGCGCTGGAAGTGGTGTTGCCAGTTTCTCAGTGGCAGTCTGCCACCACCGATGTGTTGACCCGAACATTCACGGTGCTGTTGTTGGTGGTGTTGGGTGGTTTGTTGTTGGTGTGGTTGTCGGTACGTCGCATTCGTGCGGCGTTGATGGTGGCCCGCGATTTGTCTGCGCAACGTCAAGACGCCATTCAGCAGCTCAACCAAGAAATTTCCGAGCGCCAGTTGGTCGAGCAAGAGTTGCGCCTGAGTGAGAGCAAACTCAACAGCATTTTTGCGTCTGTGCCAGAGGCTATTGTGGTAGCTGATGCGCATGGGCGAATCGTGCAATGTAACTTGGCCACAGCAGAAATTTTTGGTTTTACGCAGGAGGCATTGGAAGGCCAAAACATCAATGCACTGATGCAAAACCAAGAGCGCCAAACGCACGATGGGTACCTCAATGTCTATGCGCAAACAGGTCGCAAAAATTTGATGAATCAGCCACGTGTGGTGACGGGGATGCGCAAAGATGGTTCCTTGTTTCCTGTCCGTGTCACAGTCAAAGAAACACGTGTTGACGATGCACACTTTTACATCGGTGTGATGCAAGATTTCACAGCCATCCAACACGCGCAAGATTTGTTAGTCGAGGCCAAGAACAAAGCCGAACAGGCCAACCGCATGCGCGGTGAATTCTTGGCAAATATGAGCCATGAGATCCGCACGCCTATGAACGGAATCTTAGGCATGACCGAGATGGCCATGAGCACGGAGGATGCTCAGGTACAAAAAGAATATTTGTCATTGGCGCGCGACTCAGCCAGCCATCTGTTGCACATCATCAATCAAATTTTGGATTTTTCAAAAATCGAAGCAGGGGCTTTAGAGCTTGAGTTGTTGTCCGTGAGCCCTGCTCAGCTGGTACGACACACAGCGCGCTCACTTGAACAATTGGCGCAGGCCAAGGGCATCGAATTAAGTGTCGAAAACGATCCGATGTTGCCTGATTTGGTATGGATGGATCCTGTGCGTGTGCGTCAAGTTCTGACGAACTTAATAGGCAACGCCATCAAATTCACAGAGGATGGCAAGATTTCTGTCATTTCGAAATTTTCTCCCACTGAACAAGAAAGCACAGTTCGTTTAGAGATCGCAGTCACCGATACAGGCATTGGTTTTGATGCAACACGGACCGATGCGCTGTTTAGCCCATTCACGCAGGCAGATGGTTCGATCACGCGCTCCTACGGTGGTACAGGTTTGGGTTTGGCGATCACGCGCAGTTTGATGCAATTGATGGGGGGCGATATTTCTGCTTCTAGCCAACAAGGGCAAGGGGCTTGCTTCACCATCACGTTTCCAGTGAAGTGCGTTGCACTGCCTGATTTGCAAACAGCGGTGGTTGTTCCCGTGTCAGGGGATTCAGAGGCTCAACCGAACATGCAATCTTTATCCGTCTTGCTGGTAGAAGACCATGAAATTAACCGTAAATTGGCGCAAATCATGTTGCAACGGATGGGGCATACCTTTGTGTTGGCCAACGATGGACAGCAGGCTTTGGATTGCTTAGAAAGAGAGCAGTTCGACGTGGTCTTGCTTGACGTGATGATGCCTGTGATGGACGGTTTGACAGCGTTGCGTATTTGGCGCGAGCGCGAAGCACAACGGCAATTGCCGCGCACCCCAGTGTTGATGGTCACTGCACATGCAATGACAGGTGATCGTGAACGTTTCATTGCAACAGGGGCGGATGGTTATGTATCCAAGCCTATGTCTGAAGCATCTTTGCGCAAAGAGATCAATCGCACGTGTGCGCGTAAGGGATAAATTGGGAGGTGCTTAGGCGAGGGTATTGTTACCCCGCTAACATCTCGTTCATGAATAACCGCCCCAATCTCCAAGTCGCCGTCGTCATGCGCCGTGAGCGTGTGCCCGGCGATATGAGCCGTTGGCAACAGTGGCGCTGGGTGCTGCACGACGTGACAGGACATGACTTGTTGCCCCACGCCGATCACTTTGGCACCGAGCCGCGCTGCTTGCGCCAAACCGACGATGAGCAAATTTGGTTGCATCCGGGCTTCACGGTTGAGCTGTTCAAAGATGATGCCGAGGGTTACTACCTCAATGCCTCGTCACCCGCGCCGTGCTGGTTTGTGCTGTGGCGAATGGAAGAAGAACCAAACATCAGCGACGAAGTGATGGCCGTACCCACGATGGTGAGCCTGAGCTATCACGACGCAGGGCGCTGGCTAGACGCTCAAGAAAACGTGGATCAAGTGCCCGTGCCACCAGAAGTGGTGGCGTGGATGAGCGACTTCATGGATGAGCATTGGGTGGTTGAAACCAAGCGTCGCAAGCGCCCAGACAGTTTTCGTGCCTTGCAAGACCGTTTTGGCAATCCCGCTTCGGTGAGCACCGAAAAAATTCGAGGCGGCGGTCCGCACAACGGAGGCAGCCATGGCCAATGACGACACCCCGGCTGGTTTTCTAAGCCGTTGGTCGCGCCGCAAGGTGGAGGTGCGCGAAGGCCGCCCGCTGGAGGAGCCAAAACACGTGCCTGCTGTCAGCACGGGCCTTGCATCGGCTTCAACAGCGGCAGTGCCTCCCATGCAAGCGCCACAAATGGATGCTGTGCCAATGCCCAGTTTGGCTGACACCCAGCATCTCACGCCTGAGTCTGATTTCACAGCTTACGTGGCCCGTGGCGTGACACCTGATGTGAAAAACGCAGCCATGAAAAAGCTGTTCGCTGACCCGCATTTCAATGTGATGGACGGCTTGGACATCTACATCGACGACTACAGCCAACCCGATCCATTGCCGCTAGCGATGCTGCGTCAAATGACCAGTGCCAAGACTTTGAACTTGTTTGATGATGAGTCGGAGAAAATCGCCGAAATAAGCGGTGGTGACAAGAGCGCAACAGAAGAACCCAAAGTCGTGGCACAGTCCGTCCCTGCTGATAACCATTCCAACATTGAGCCCACTACGCATGACCACGCTGATTTGCGACTGCAACCAGACCCAACCGCTAGACCCGAAGGCGCTGAGCCAAAGCCTGTCTGAGCCGCTCACGCTGCACACGGCTTTGTGCCGCCGCGAGGCGAACGCATTTGTGCAAGCCGTGCAAGGCACCGACGATGTGGTGGTGGCCTGCACCCAAGAGCAACGCTTGTTTGGCGACTTGGCTGTGGAGGCGCAAGCCAAGACATCGGTCATCAAGTTCGTCAACATCCGCGAAACCGGTGGCTGGAGCAGCGACGCCAAAAACGCATCTCCCAAAATCGCCGCGCTGTTAGCCGCTGCGCATTTGCCCGAGCCCGAGCCTGTGCCCACGGTGACGTTCAAGAGTGCGGGGCGTTTGCTGATCTTGGGGCAGATGGACCAGGCCGAACAAGCGGCCGCTTTGTTGGCCGACACCTTGAATGTGACGATCTTCACCCAAGGCGCTGGCGAGGCTGGCGGCGCACAAAACCGCACCTACCCCGTGTTGGGCGGCCAAGTGGTGCGTGTGGACGGTTGGCTGGGTGCGTTCAAGCTCACCTGGCAAAACAATAACCCCATTGACTTGGACCTCTGCACGCGTTGTAACGCCTGCGTGGCTGCTTGCCCTGAGCAAGCGATTGGCTTGGACTACCAAATTGATTTGAACAAGTGCAGCTCGCACCGCGATTGCGTGACTGCTTGCGGTGCTATTGGTGCGATTAACTTTCAGCGCGAGGTTCAAGAAGAAACCGCCGAGTTCGACCTCGTGCTCGACCTGCGCGAGCAAAGCGCCTTCACACGCCACGCGTTGCCCCAAGGCTATTTCCGCGGTGCAACTGCGGCCAACTTGTTGCGCTTGCGCGAGCTGGTGGGTGAGTTTGAAAAGCCCAAGTTCTTTGACTACAAACAAAAACTCTGCGCGCACAGCCGCAACGAACAAGTCGGCTGTAACGCCTGCGTGGACATTTGCTCGGCCGAGGCTGTTAGCTCTGACAAGTCACGCCAACAAATCAAGGTCAACCCCAACCTGTGCGTGGGCTGCGGCGCGTGCACCACGGTGTGCCCGACAGGCGCACTGACCTACGCATATCCTCGTGCCAGCGAGCAAGGCGTCAAGCTCAAGACCCTGCTCAGCACCTACCAAAAAGCAGGCGGCAAAGACGCGGTCATCTTGCTGCACAGCCAAGACGCGGGCCAAGCTTTGGTGAACGAGCTGGGCCGTGCGGCGCAACTCAAAGTGGCCAAAGGTCTGCCTGCGCATGTGATTCCTGTGTCGCTGTGGCACACCGCCAGCCTGGGCTTGGATGTGTGGCTCACGGCCTTGGCCTATGGTGCCGCCCAAGTGCTGGTGCTTCAGACCGCCGAAGAAGCCCCGCAATATGCCGACGGCTTGCAAGCGCAAATGGCGCAAGCTCAGGCCATGCTCGAAGGCTTGGGCTATGCCAAAGCCGGCCGCCTGCCTGTGCAGCTGGTGCATGCCACGCAAGCGATGGAACTCGATGCAGAGCTGCAACGCCTCACCACTGGCCAGCAGCGCCTGAGTAGCACCGTGCCCGCTGCCACGTTCGCAGTGATGTTTGAAAAGCGCAGCACCCTCAGCATGGTGATTGACCATTTGCTGGAACATGCACCGGTCTTGAAAACCGCCGCTGCTCCTGAAGCGCTGGCTTTGCCCAAAGATGGTTCGCCATTCGGTTCGGTTGAGGTCAACAAAGACAGTTGCACCTTGTGCATGAGTTGCGTCAGCGCTTGCCCTGCCAACGCGCTGCAAGACAATCAAGCAGCACCACAGCTTCGTTTCTTTGAAAAGAACTGCGTGCAGTGTGGTTTGTGCGTCAGCACCTGCCCCGAAAAAGCGCTCAATCTCGTTCCGCGTTTGTTGCTCACGCCACAACGCAAAGAAGTACGCGTACTCAACGAAACCCAGCCTTATGGCTGCGTGCGTTGCGGCAAACCCTTTGGCACGCTCAAAGGCATCGAGGCCATGATTGGTAAATTGGCTGGGCACTCGATGTTCCAAGGCGAGGCTTTGCAGCGCCTCAAGATGTGCGGCGACTGCCGTGTGATTGACATTTACTCTGCTGGCGACGAGCAAAAAATCGTCTAACTATTTCTATGACCGAACCTCATTTGTCCTCCGCTCTCGACGAAGAAACCGCACGCGCTGAGCTGTACGGTTTGATCTCAGAACTGTTTTACGCACCCGCCCGTTCTGAGCTGCTGGCGCAATTGCGTGTGGCTGCCACGGATGCGCCTGCGTCGGGTGGTTTTTTGGAGGAACCCTGGCGTCAGTTTGTGGGTGTGGCCCGAGACATGGACGACAAGGCCATTCAAAGCGAGCATCACGCCCTGTTTGGTGGCGTGGGCAAGCCCGAGGTGTATGTGTACGCCTCGCACTTCTTGACAGGTTTTTTGAATGAAAAGCCTTTGGCTCAATTGCGCACCGATTTGGCGACGCTGGGCCTAGGCCGCGACGACACCACCATGTCTGAAACTGAAGACCATGTGTCTTACGTGTTTGAAGTCATGCGCTTTTTGGTGGCGGGGGACGATGTGTCGGTGTCCAATCTCACACAACAAGCCAAGTTTTTTGCCGCCCATGTGCAAACTTGGTTGCCTGCGTTTTGCGATGCGGTGCAAGCCACACCGCGTGCCCGTTTTTATGCCGCATTGGCCGAGCTGACCCGTGCGTTTGTGAGCGTGGAAGCTCAGGGCTTTGACATGTTGGCTTAGCCCTGTTGGGTGTCTTCGTTTGTTTTTTTGAGTTCTATACGAGACACCAATGCGACAAAAAAGCTTTTTTGGTTACAAAACTTGAGTCTGTTTAAGGGCTTCTCGTCGTTACTACGTATAAGACAAACTCACTTCGTTGGTACATTATGCAAAGTCGTGCATACCCACGACATCACGAGGAGCTAAAAATGAAAAAAGAACAAGCCACCGAACAAGCGACTCCGTCGCGTCGTGGATTTTTTATGGGTGCCGCCGCCGCTGGTGCCGCCGCTGCAGCTGTCACCGCATTGCCTGGTCTCGACACACCCTCTGCTGAACTGAACAAACTTCCTCCCGCACCTGAAAACGGTGGCGGCTACAGCTTGAGCGAACACGTCAAGCGTTATTACCAGACCGCTCGCGTCTGAAGGAGACACACATGTTGTTGACCCGTAAAACTGATTCAGCTGCCAAAACTTCTGGCAGCTCTGCTTTCGTTGGCCGCTTGCAACGCGGCTTGTCACAGGCTTTGCCAACCCTTGATCGCCGTGGCTTTTTGCGCCGGTCTGGCCTAGGCATTGGCGTGGGCTTGGCTGCCACACAACTGAGCTTGGTCAAGAAAGCCAACGCCTCTGGTTCCATGATGAGCGATGGCGCTAGCAAGATCGAAGTCAAACGCACCATCTGTACCCACTGCTCCGTGGGTTGTGCGGTCGATGCCGTGGTTGAAAACGGCGTGTGGGTGCGCCAAGAAGCGGTGTTTGATTCCCCCATCAACCTCGGCGCGCATTGCGCCAAAGGTGCAGCCTTGCGTGAGCACGGTCATGGTGAGTTCCGCTTGCGTTACCCCATGAAATTGGTCAATGGCAAGTACGAGCGCATCAGCTGGGACACCGCCCTTGACGAAATCAGCGCCAAGCTGCTTGACCTGCGCAAAACCGCAGGCCCAGACAGCGTGTACTGGATTGGCTCTTCTAAGCACAACAACGAACAAGCGTATTTGCTGCGCAAATTTGTGAGCTACTTCGGCAGCAACAACTGCGACCACCAAGCCCGTATTTGCCACTCCACCACCGTGGCCGGTGTGGCCAACACCTGGGGTTACGGTGCGATGACCAACTCGTACAACGACATGCAAAACAGCAAGGTCGCGATGTACATCGGCTCCAACGCCGCTGAAGCTCACCCTGTGTCGATGCTGCACATGCTGCATGCCAAGGAAAACGGCTGCAAGATGATCGTGGTTGATCCACGTTTCACACGCACAGCGGCCAAGGCCGACGAGTACGTGCGTATTCGCTCAGGCTCTGATATCGCTTTCTTGTTTGGCTTGTTACACGTCATCTTCAAGAATGGCTGGGAAGACAAAAAGTACATCAATGACCGCGTGTTCGGTATGGACAAGGTCAAAGAAGATGTCATGGCCAAGTGGACACTCGACAAGGTCGAAGAAGTCTGTGGCGTGTCTCCAGACCAGATCACCAAAGTGGCCACCATGCTGCACGAGAACAACCCAGGCACCATCGTTTGGTGTATGGGTCAAACGCAGCACACCATCGGTAACGCCATCGTGCGTGCCTCTTGCATTTTGCAGTTGGCCTTGGGCAACATCGGTAAGTCCGGTGGTGGTACCAACATTTTCCGTGGTCACGACAACGTGCAAGGCGCGACCGACGTGGGCCCGAACCCTGACTCGCTGCCTGGCTACTACGGCTTGGCTGAGGGTTCATGGAAGCACTTTGCCAAAGCATGGGGCGTTGAATTCGACTGGGTCAAAGGTCGCTTTGCCAATCCCGGCATGATGAGTAAGCCTGGTATCACTGTGTCTCGTTGGATCGACGGTGTCCTCGAAAAGAACGAACTCATCGACCAAGACAGCAACCTCAAGGCCGTGTTCTATTGGGGCCATGCACCGAACTCACAAACCCGTGGTTTGGAGATGAAGCGTGCCATGGACAAGCTGGACTTGTTGGTGGTGGTGGATCCTTATCCATCGGCCACAGCTGCTATGGCCGCGATGCCTGGCAAAGCCGAAGACCTCAACCCCAACCGTGCGGTGTACCTGTTGCCTGCCGCGACACAGTTTGAAACCAGCGGTTCTTGCACGGCATCCAACCGTTCGTTGCAATGGCGTGAGAAGGTCATCGAGCCATTGTGGGAGAGCCGCTCTGACCACATGATCATGTATCAATTCGCTCAGAAGCTAGGCTTTGGTCCAGAGTTGGTCAAGAACTACAAGCTGCAAAAAGTCAAAGGCATGGATGAGCCCATGGTCGAAGACATCTTGCGCGAAATCAACAAGTCGGTTTGGACCATTGGCTACACCGGCCAAAGCCCAGAGCGCTTGAAAGCGCACATGCGCAACATGCATCTCTTTGACGTCAAGACCCTCAAGTCCAAAGGCGGTAAAGACAAAGAGACCGGTTACGACTTTGGCGGTGACTACTTCGGTCTGCCTTGGCCTTGCTACGGCACGCCCGAACTCAAGCACCCAGGTTCACCCAACCTGTACGACACCTCCAAGCACGTCATGGAAGGCGGCGGTAACTTCCGCGCTAACTTCGGTGTGGAGAAAGACGGCAAAAACCTGTTGGCAGAAGACGGCTCGCATTCCAAAGGCGCAGACATCACCACAGGCTACCCAGAACTCGACCACGTGTTGCTCAAGAAACTGGGCTGGTGGGATGAACTCACCGATGCTGAAAAAGCATTGGCCGAAGGCAAGAACTGGAAGACTGACAACTCGGGCGGCATGATGCGTGTCTTCATGCAAAACCACGGTTGCCACCCCTTCGGCAACGCCAAAGCGCGTGCCGTGGTGTGGAACTTCCCAGATCCCATCCCACAACACCGCGAGCCTTTGTATGGCACACGTCCTGACTTGATGGAAAAGTACCCCACGCACGCTGACAAAAAAGCGTTCTGGCGCCTGCCCACCTTGTACAAGACGATCCAAGACAAAAACATCGCCGACAAAGTGCACGAGAAATTCCCACTCATCCTCACCTCTGGCCGCTTGGTCGAGTACGAAGGTGGCGGCGAAGAAACCCGTTCCAACCCATGGTTGGCCGAGTTGCAACAAGAAGCCTATGTGGAAATCAACCCCAAAACAGCAGCAGACCGTGGCATCCGCAACGGCGAGCGCGTGTGGTTGAAGAGCCCCACCGGCGCACGTTTGAATGTGCAAGCGTTGGTGACAGAGCGTGTGGACACAGGCACCGTTTGGATGCCCTTCCACTTCTCGGGTCGCTGGCAAGGTGAAGACATGCTCAAGTACTACCCCAAAGGCGCAGCGCCTGTGGTGCGTGGTGAAGCGGTCAATACAGCCACCACATATGGTTACGACAGCGTCACCATGATGCAAGAAACCAAAACCACCGTTTGCAACATCGAACGCGCCTAAGGAGAATTAAATGGCACGCATGAAATTTATCTGTGACGCTGAGCGTTGCATCGAGTGCAACGGTTGCGTCACCGCTTGTAAAAATGAACACGAAGTCCCATGGGGTGTGAACCGCCGCCGTGTGGTCACTTTGAACGACGGCGTACCCGGTGAGAAATCCATCTCAGTCGCATGTATGCATTGTTCAGATGCACCTTGCATGGCAGTTTGCCCTGTGAACTGTTTCTACAAGACCGACGAAGGTGTGGTCTTGCACGACAAAGACATTTGCATTGGCTGCGGCTACTGCTCCTACGCTTGCCCATTTGGTGCACCTCAGTTCCCAAGTCAAGGCACCTTCGGTGTGCGCGGCAAGATGGACAAGTGCACCTTCTGCGCCGGTGGCCCAGAAGCCAACGGCAGCCAAGCCGAGTTTGAGAAATACGGTCGCAACCGTTTGGCCGAAGGCAAGTTGCCTGCTTGTGCCGAAATGTGTTCGACCAAAGCCTTGCTTGCCGGTGACGGCGACATGGTGGCCGACATCTTCCGCAACCGCGTCGTGAAGCGCAACAAGGGTGCTGAAGTGTGGGGCTGGGGCACGGCTTATGGCTCTAAGCAAGCCGGTCAAGCACCTGCTAAGGTTGAAGGAGTGAAGAAATGATGAAACGCATGTCACTCATTGTGTTGAGCGTGGCCGCTCTCACCGCTTGCGGCGAGAAGGCTCAAACCCTCGGCACCAAAAACGACGCCACTGCTTACAGCGGTGCAGCCAATAGTTTTGTTGCCCCCGGC
The DNA here is from genome assembly GCA_963512655.1 of uncultured Limnohabitans sp. Classification (GTDB taxonomy): domain Bacteria; phylum Pseudomonadota; class Gammaproteobacteria; order Burkholderiales; family Burkholderiaceae_C; genus Limnohabitans. The sequence goes on from CAUPNL010000011.1 coordinate 50,489, forward strand.
TGGACAGCCGGTGACAAAAACAGCTGGGAGCAACACCTGCGTGCTCGCGGTCAATACGGCCAAAACGACAACAGTCGCGCACCGTAAACCAAGGGGCACATCATGTACCGCTCTTTTCAATCGGTGTTGTGTGCAGCTTTGACGGTGTTCGCACTGTCAGCTGCCGCACAAGACAAAGCGCCTGCGGCAGCTCCGGCTGTCAAAAGCGTCAACATTCAAGACGTCAAACCTGACGCCAGCGATGCGCCCGGCTATGCCGGGCAAACCAATGCCGAGCGTGGCACGGTCCAGCCTGGCAACAACGCGCCCATGTGGCGCGGTGTGGGTGCAGGCGCGCAGGGCTACAGCAGCCTGCCTAAGGCTGACGCTCCTGAAGCGGGTGTGTTGATTCAACCTTTTGCTCAGTACCCAGGCTCACGCCTCACCACAGCAGGTGAAGCATGGCGTCAGGTGCGCAACAACTGGATCATTCCCTACGGCGGCTCTTTGCTGCTGATCGTGTTGGGTGCAGTGGCTTTGTTCTACTGGCGCAAAGGCATGATCATGTTGCATGGCAAGCCAACGGGCGTGGAGATTGAGCGCTTCACACCGTTTGAGCGTTCAGCCCACTGGGCTAACGCGATTGCCTTTGTGGTGTTGGCGGTGTCTGGCATCTTCATGGCGTTTGGCAAGTTCTTTATTCAGCCAATCATTGGTGACACCTTGTTTGGTTTCATCACCTACTTGCTGAAAAACGCGCACAACTTTGCAGGCCCGCTGTTTGCTGTGTCTTTGACGGTGGTGTTTTTCACTTTCTTGAAAGACAACTGGCCTAGCAAAGAAGACTGGGCTTGGATCATCAAAGCCGGCGGCTTGTTCGGCAGTGAAGAAGTACCTTCGCACCGCTTCAATGCGGGCGAGAAAGTGGTGTTCTGGGCTGGCGTGTTTGGCCTCGGCTTGATCGTGGTGGCTTCTGGCTTGGTGCTGGATAAGGTCATCCCTTTCTTGGGCTACGAGCGCGGCATGATGCAAATTGCACACATGATTCACGCTGTGGCCACTGTGCTGATGATGACCATGTTCATTGGCCATATCTACATGGGCACGGTCGGTATGGAAGGTGCATTCAAAGCCATGAAAACTGGCTATGTGGATGAGACCTGGGCCAAAGAGCATCACGAACTCTGGCACAACGACATCAAGGCTGGCAAGATTCCAGCCCATCGCACCGACGAAAAATCGGGAACCACAGCGCGCGCTTGACGCGCTGATCAGGAGAACAACTATGAACAAAGCACTCTTTGCATTGATCTTGGCCGCTGTCAGCGCCACGGCATTTGCCAAATTGCCACCACTGAACGACGAAGCCAAAGCCAAGGCGGATGAAGCCAAGGCTAAAACGGCTCACACAGCCAAGGTTGAAGCCTACTTGTTGTGCAAGTCACAAGATAAAGTGGCAGCGCACGTGCAAAAGACCAACAAAGCCCAAGCAGGCAAGCCTGTCGCCACAGCGCCTTGCGCTGACCCAGGTAAGTTTGTTTACACACCGCCAGAAGCTGCTGCGCCTGTGGCTGCCGCTTCAGCTCCAGCTGTGGCCGCTGCACCAGCCGCACCGGCAAAGAAGTAATCCATACAGCCTCGCTGTTCATTGGGCCGCACCGAAAGGTGGCGGCCCTTTTTGTTGTAGCCTTGTCAGCCTATGTCTATCGCATCTCCTACTTCTACCGTGCTGCCTTACCTCACCCAAGCCCAAGCCGAATTGACCCGCCATATCGACGTGATCAACGAGCACGGCGTGCACGAACAGGTGTCCATCCCTGCTGAGCGCGCGTTGACACTCTATGTGGACAAACGCGAAATCGTCACGCTGATGACCTTGGGCGCGCATCCCGAGTTGTTGGTGCTAGGTTATTTGCGCAATCAACGTTTGGTTGCAGATGTGAGCGATGTCGAATCCATCACGGTCGATTGGGAGGCAGGCGAAGACGGTGCAGGCGTGGCTGCCGTCAAAACTCGACACGGCATTGCCGACATTGCAGCGCGCACCGAAAAGCGTGTGGTCACCACCGGCTGCGGGCAGGGCAGTGTGTTTGGTGATTTGATGGGTGAGATAGATGGCTTGGCGTTGCCCGATGCGCGTCTCAGCCAAGCGCGTTTGTATGGTGTGCTTAACGCGATTCGTCTGCAAGAAACCACCTACAAGTCTGCAGGCTCGGTGCATGGCTGTGCTTTGTTCAGTGGGGAGCAGATGCAAATTTTTGTAGAAGATGTGGGCCGTCACAACGCCATCGACACCATAGCGGGTTGGATGTGGATGAATGGTGTGATTGCCAATGCCGATTCGATTTTTTACACCACCGGCCGCTTGACCAGCGAGATGGTGATGAAGTCTGCGCAAATGGGTGTGGCCGTGGTGGTGTCGCGCAGCGGCATCACGCAAATGGGCTATGACGTGGCCACACGCTTGAAGCTGTGCACGATTGGTCGCGCGACCAACAAACATTTTCTTTGCTACACATCGCCTGAGCGTATGCAGTTGGATCCGACGCTTGCAGCAGGTGGTGTGCAAAAGGTGGCGGGCGTATGAGCGCTGGCGTGACCTGGTGGACGCAAGCCTGGCGCACACTCTGGCGCGATGCCCGCGCAGGTGAGCTGCGCTTGCTGGTGGTGGCTGTGGCGTTGGGGGTGGCGGCACTCAGCTCGGTCAGCTTTTTGGCCGACCGTTTGAACGGTGGATTGCAACGCGATGCACGCCAACTCTTAGGCGGCGATGTGGTGGTGGTGAGCGACTTAGCCACACCCGCACACATCGTGCAGCGCGCCAAAGCAGATGGCTTGCAGGGTGTGACAACCTTGAGCTTCCCCACCATGGCGCGTGGCCAATCGCAAAGCGGCGCAGAGAGCAACAGCCGTTTGGTGGCGCTCAAAGCGGCCGAGGCAGGCTACCCCTTGCGCGGTGAACTCAAAGTTGCCAGCAGCTTGGCGCAGGCTGACGCGGCAGAAAAAACCAAAGAGATTCCCGCCAGCGGCGAGGTGTGGGTGGAGGCCGCAGGCTTAGAAGCCCTAGGCCTCGATGTGGGCGACAGCGTGTCGCTGGGCAACAGCCGCTTGCGCATCAGCCGCGTGTTGGTGCACGAGCCTGACCGTGGCGCAGGCTTCATGAACTTTGCGCCGCGCGTGTTGATGAACACGGCAGACCTCGAAGCCACTGCATTGGTTCAACCCGCCAGCCGTGTGACGTGGCGTTATGCAGTGGTTGGTGCTGACAACGCCACCAAAAACTTTTTGGCATGGGCCGAAGCCGAGAGCAAAAAGCCAGAGGTGCGCGGCGTGCGTGTGGAGTCGCTCGAAGCAGGCCGCCCCGAGATGCGCCAAACCTTGGACCGTGCGGGCAAGTTCTTGAACTTAGTGGCCTTGCTAGCTGCACTGCTCAGTGCTGTGGCTGTGGCCTTGGCAGCTCGCGCCTTTGCCGCCCGTCATTTGGATGACTGTGCCATGTTGCGTGTGTTGGGCTTGAGCCAACGACACATTGCCTTGTCGTACACCGCCGAGTTTGTGTGGGTCGGCAGCTTTGCCAGTGTGTTGGGTTTGGCTTTGGGCTATGCCGTGCATTTGGTGTTCGTGGCCTTGCTCAAAGGATTGGTGGAAACCGCTTTGCCTGCGCCTAGCGTGTTGCCTGTGGTCTATGGCCTGGGTACAGGCCTGACCCTGCTGCTCGCTTTCGGATTGCCTCCCGTGTTGCAGTTGGCCAGCGTGCCTGCGCTGCGCGTGATGCGCCGCGATGTGGGCGAACTCAAAGCCACCACACTCAGTGTGTGGGCCTTGGGACTGACAGGTTTCGCGGTGTTGCTCATTGCGGTGAGCCGTGATTTGAAACTTGGCCTCATGGTGGTGGGCGGCTTTGCAGGTGCGGTGCTGTTGTTTGCTGGCATGGCATGGTTGGCGGTGTACGTGCTTCGCCGTACCGTGGTGGAGGGCAGTGCGCCGCCGTGGTTGATGTTGGCCACGCGGCAGATCAGCGCACGGCCCGTGTATGCGATGGTGCAGGTCAGTGCGCTGGCCGTGGGCTTGTTGGCTTTGGCTTTGTTGGTGCTGCTGCGCACCGACCTCATCAGCAGCTGGCGCAATGCCACACCAGTGGACGCACCGAATCGTTTTGTCATCAACATCCAGCCCAGCCAAGCGGAGCCGTTTTTACAAACACTGCGCGAAGCCGGCGTGAACAAGCTCGACTGGTATCCCATGATTCGCGCGCGTTTGGTGGCGGTGAACGGCAACACCGTCACGCCCGACAGCTACACCGAAGAGCGCGCCCAGCGTTTGGTAGACCGCGAGTTCAATGTGTCGTTCAACGCCACAGAGCCCGAACACAACACCGTGGTGGTGGGCACTTGGAAAGCCGAAGAAGCCAATGCCTTGAGCATTGAAGAAGGCATTGCCAAAACCCTGAAGCTCAAACTGGGTGACACCCTGCGCTTTGACATGGCGGGCGTGCTGCACGAAGCGCGCATCACCTCGGTGCGGCGTGTGGACTGGGCCTCCATGCGTGCCAACTTCTTTGTGATGTACCCCGTCAGTCGCATGACCACCGATGCGGGCTTTGATGTGCCCACCACCTACATCGCGGCCTTCCGTGCGCCTCAGCGTGCAGTGGCCACTGACAAGCCCGCGCCCACGTTTGACAACCAACTCATCAACCGTTTCCCCAACGTCACCAATGTGGACATGGGCGCGACTTTGAATCAAGTGCAAAGCGTGCTGGGCCAAGTGGTTAGTGCGGTGGAGTTTTTGTTCTTGTTCACTTTGGCCGCTGGCTTGGTCGTGTTGTTTGCGGCAGTGACTGCCACGCGTGAAGAGCGTGCGCGTGAATATGCAGTGCTGCGTGCGCTAGGTGCATCCAACCAACTGCTGGCCAATGTGCAGCGTGCCGAGTTGGCAGGCATTGGCGCGTTGGCCGGTTTGCTGGCCACTAGCGTGGCCATGCTGATGGGCTGGGGCTTGGCCCGATTTGCGTTTGAGTTTGAATGGACGGCCAGCCCGTGGGTGCCTTTGTTGGGCGCAGTAGTGGGTGCATTATTGGCACTGGCCGCAGGCTGGTGGGGCTTGCGCGATGTGCTGCGCCGCCCTGTGGTGCAAACCTTGCGCCAAGCATCTTGAATCGTGCGGTAGCTTGTAGAGCAAGATGACTTCTGAGCAGTTTGTCCATGCCGTTGAACACGCTTTGATGCCCTTGGCCGATGACGCCAAGGCCCAAGGCATGAAAGCCTATTTGCTCAACCAATTTGAGTTCTTAGGATTGGCAGCACCCGTGCGCCGTGCAGCGGTCAAAGAAATTGGCAAAGTGAAGTGGCAAAGCTCAGCTGATTTGTTGGCCGCCGCCGAACTGCTGTGGCAAAAGCCCGAGCGTGAATACCGCTACACCGCAGTTGATTTGCTGCGCCAACACAGCGCCCAGTTAAACGTGAACGACCTACCCGCATTGCAGGCATTGCTGCTGCGAGACGCTTGGTGGGAAACCGTGGATGGCTTGAGTGCCGTCATTGCCGAGGTTATGCATGCAGCCGTTCAGCAAAAACCCAATGCAGCCGTCACGATGGATGTTTGGCTCAAACACCCCAGCCATTGGGTGCGCCGCTCAGCCATGTTGCATCAGTTGGGCTGGCGCTTGGACACAGACATCACGCGCTTGTTTGGCTATGCAACACAACTGGCGGATGAGAAAGAGTTTTTCATTCGCAAAGCCATCGGTTGGGCGCTGCGCGACTATGCGCGGTGGAACCCGCAAGCTGTGACGGACTTTTTGGTGGAACACCGTGCAAGCTTGTCGGGCCTGACGGTGCGCGAAGCTGCCAAACACTTGACCTTGCCGTGATTCATTGGCGCGACAATCAGCCTCATGCAAATCGAAGAAAAACCACCTTTTGATACCCCGTTTGAATGGATAGGCGGCGAGCCACGCGTGCAACTGTTGGTCGATCGCTTTTACGACCTGATGGATTTAGAGCCCAGTTATCTAGAGCTGCGCCAAGCGCACGGTCCCGAGCTTGAAAATGCGCGTGAACGCCTGTTCATGTTCTTGTGCGGTTGGTTGGGCGGTCCTGATTACTACATTGAAAAACACGGCCACCCCCGTTTACGCATGCGCCACATGCCGTTCTCCATTGGCATCAAAGAACGCGACCAATGGGTGGCATGCATGGATCAAGCGATGGGCGAGACGGGTGTACCTGAAGATTTGCGCGCGCGTTTGAAAGCCAGTTTTTTCCAAACTGCAGATTGGATGCGTAATAAGGGCGGCGCATAAACCTCGCAGACTTCAGACACGGTCTGCGGTGTGACCTGTTAGATGTTGCTCGGCCCCAGCAACACCACCAACGCCCCCGCACCACCATCCGAAGGCTTGGCCTGCACAAAGGCCAGCACTTCGTTTTTTTGCACCAACCAGCGCTGTACTTTGCTTTTGAGCACCGGCTCTTTGCCGGGCGAGCCCAAACCTTTGCCGTGTACCACACGCACGCATCGCCAGCCCATGCGCTTTGAGTCACGCACAAATTGGCCCAGTGCTTCGCGGGCCTCGTCGCTGCGATAACCGTGCAGATCGAGCTGGCCTTGCATGGCCCATTCGCCTTTGCGCAGTTTGCGGGTCACGTCGGTGCCGATGCCGGGGCGTCTGAAGCTGAGTTGGTCATCCACATCGAGCAAGGTGCTCACATCGAACTCGTCGCTCATGCTTTCGCTCAATGCGGCTTGGTCGTCCAACTCTTGTTGTAGAGGGCGCGCCGCTGGGCGGGGTGGCGCGATGAACACGCGGTCTTTGGCGGCGATGGGTTTGACCTTGCCAACAGCGTGCGTGAACAAATTGCGTTCCGCTTCAGCGCGACGTTCAGCTTCGCGACGTGCTTCTTCTGCGGCAGCCGCAGCGAGGGCCGCCGTGTTCACTTGCTGGCGAATGGCGCCTAAGTCTTGCAGTGATTTGGCTTTCATGGCGAGTTTTCTTTGTGGTGCTCAGGCTGGCTTGGTTTAGGTTTTGTATGCCATCGTACATACACAGTAGCCCTAGGTTGAGTATATTTTTCATTCGCTAACTTGTAGGAATGATCGCTTCGAACGAAGATATCTTCTCAGATCGATTTCTCGGTTTTCGGTCACGCAAAGGAGTTCGTATGGACAAAGTCTTTCACGGTTTCACAGAGCTGTTTGCCCAACTGGGTTTACCCAATGACGCGCCCAGCATCCGTCAATTCATCCAAACGCACTCTCCCTTGAATTCATCCATCCGAATCGAGGATGCGCAGTTTTGGAACACGGCTCAAGCTTCGCTGCTCAAAGAGGAGTTACTGGGTGATTCAGACTGGGCTGAGGTGATTGACCGGCTCAATGTGGCGTTGCGTGGCGCCATCGTTTCAGCCAATTAGTGGCATTGCATCAAAGCAACCCTTCTTCGGCCATCGACAAGTACTTGCCTTGCGCCACGATGATGTGGTCGCGCACGGTCACGTCAATCAGTGCCAAGGCTTCTTGCAGGGTGCGGGTGAGTTTCATGTCGGCTTGTGAAGGTTTCACTGTTCCGCCCGGGTGGTTGTGGGCCAGCACCACGCCGTCCGCGCCTAAAGCGAGGGCTGTCTTGGCTACTTCGCGTGGATAAACCATGGTCTGCGACAGCGAGCCACGAAACATGGGCTGGTACGACAACAAACGGTTGTGGGCATCGAGAAACAACACTGCAAACACCTCGTGTTTGAGCTGGGCCAGTTCTAGCTGGAGGTATTGTTTCACCGCATTGGGCGAATTCATCACTGTGGTTTCGGTGAGTTGTTGGGTCAGCGCGCGACGGGCCATTTCCAGCACGGCCACCAGTTGCGAGCGCTTGGCGTCGCCGCCCATGCCTTTGAAGGTTTTCAGCTCAGCCGCACTGGCGTGGATCAGGCCCGCAAAGCCCTTGAAGCGGTCCAGCAGCTCTTGAGCCATCACAAACACGTTTTTGCCTTTGATGCCGGTGCGCAGAAACAGGGCCAGCAGCTCGGTGTCGGTCAGCGCCGAGGCCCCGTGTTTGAGCAGCTTTTCGCGTGGGCGCATCTCGATGGGGAGTTGCGCAATGGTCATTGGTTCGGGCATTCGGTCCATATTGAGAGCTTTCTACAATAGGTGGTTCAACACAGAGAGTCCCATGACTGCATCCAACGCTCACCCTACCATCGGCCCCGCTTCTTTTTTAACGCTGCACTATCGGCTTTCGGGACCGCAAGGCGACGTGATCAACACGTTCAACGACAAACCTGCCACGCTGTCGCTGGGCTCGGGCGAGTTGTCGCCCGCCTTAGAGCAGCATTTGATTGGGCTCGAGGAAGGCGCGCACACCACGTTTGAGCTGGCCGCTGGCTTGGCCTTTGGTGAGCGCAACCCCGACATGCAGCAATGGGTGAGCAAGAGCTTGCTCAAAGAATTCGGTGACCCTGATGAGCAATACAACGTGGGCGATGTGGTGCAGTTTCCTGCGCCCAACGGCCAAGGTTCATTTGCGGGCGCGGTGCAGCAAGTCACCGACGACCAAGTGCTGTTTGACTTCAACCACCCACTGGCCAACCAGCCTGTGACGTTTGAAGTGCACGTCATCGGCATTTTGTAAACACATGAGCAAACAACTGGAAGAAATCGTCCTCGCTGCGCCCCGTGGTTTTTGCGCGGGCGTGGACCGTGCCATCGACATCGTGGACCGTGCGCTTGAGAAGTTTGGCGCGCCTGTGTATGTGCGACACGAAATCGTGCACAACACCTTTGTGGTGGCCGACCTCAAAAACCGCGGCGCGATCTTCATCGAAGATTTGGCCGATGTCCCCCCAGGTGCAACGTTGGTGTTTAGCGCCCACGGCGTGCCTAAGGCTGTGGAAGAAGAAGCAGCGCGACGTGGCTTTACCGTGTTTGATGCCACTTGCCCACTCGTGACCAAGGTGCACGTGGAAGTGGCCAAGCTGCACAAAGAAGGCTTCGAGTTCATCATGATTGGCCACAAAGGCCACCCCGAAGTTGAAGGCACGATGGGCCAGTTGCTCGACGGCATTTACTTGGTGGAAGACGTGGCCGATGTTGCCCGCGTCAGCCCGAAGCAAACCGAGCGTTTGGCCGTGGTCACGCAAACCACGCTCAGCGTGGACGACGCGGCCCTCATCACCGAAGCTGTGGTGGCGCGTTTCCCGAACATTCGCAAGCCCAAGATGCAAGACATTTGCTACGCCACCCAAAACCGCCAAGACGCGGTGAAAGTGTTGAGTAACGAGGTCGAATTGGTCATCGTGGTGGGCAGCCCCACCAGCTCCAACAGCAACCGCTTGCGCGATGTGGCGCAGCGCTCAGGCGCGCAAAGTTACATGGTCGACAACGCTGAAGAACTCAAAGAAGAATGGTTTGATGGCGTCACCCGTGTGGGACTGACTGCAGGCGCTTCTGCCCCCGACATCTTGGTGCAACAAGTCATTGCCCGCATGCGCGCCTTGGGCGCCGTGTCTGTACGAACCCTAGATGGTGTGGAAGAAACCATCAAGTTTCCCTTGCCCAAGGGACTGAAATAAAAGGACTGAAGTAAATGCTCGATATCAACCAACTGCGCCGCGACCTGCCCAGCGTCATTGCCAAACTCGAAACCCGTAAGAACCCACAAGCTTTCTTGAATGTGGATGCGTACCAAGCCTTAGAGGCCGAGCGCAAAACATTGCAAACCCGCACCGAAGAATTGCAAGCCAGCCGCAATGCGCTGTCTAAACAAATCGGCATGCTCAAAGCCAAAGGCGAGAGCGCCGATGGTGTGATGGCTCAAGTGGCCGACATCAAAACCGAACTCGATGCATCGGCTGTGCGCTTGGATGCGTTGCAGCCAGAGCTGCAATCGCTTTTGTTGGCTGTGCCTAACCTGCCCCACGACAGCGTGCCTGCCGGCGAAGACGAACACGGCAACGTGGTGCTGCGCAGCTGGAGTCCCACAGGCACTGAACCCGCACCTTTGGGCTTTGAGCCCAAAGACCATGTGGACTTGGGCGAGCCTTTGGGCCTCGACTTTGAAATGGGCGTCAAGCTCTCTGGTTCACGCTTTACGGTGATGAAGGGTCAAATTGCACGCATGCACCGTGCGCTGGCGCAGTTCATGCTGGACGTGCAAACCCAAGAGCACGGCTACACCGAGTGCTACACGCCTTACATCGTGAATGCCGACAGCCTCAAAGGCACAGGCCAGTTGCCCAAATTTGAAGAAGACTTGTTTGCAGCCAAGAAGGGCGGCCAAGAAGGCGAAGCGACCAGCGAAAGCACGGCGTTGTACTTGATCCCCACCAGCGAAGTGCCGTTGACCAACTTCGTGCGCGATGTGGTCTTGGCCGAAAATGAGTTACCCATCAAGCTCACCGCACACACACCCTGCTTCCGTTCTGAAGCTGGCAGCGCTGGCCGCGATACACGTGGTTTGATTCGCCAGCATCAGTTCGACAAAGTCGAGATGGTGCAAATCGTGCACCCCGACAAGAGCTACGAGACCTTGGAAGAAATGACAGGCCATGCCGAAGCCGTGTTGCAAAAGCTGGGCTTGCCTTACCGCGTGATGTTGCTGTGCACGGGCGACATGGGCTTTGGCGCCACCAAAACACACGACCTCGAAGTGTGGCTGCCTGCGCAAAACACCTACCGTGAAATCAGCTCGGTGTCGAACTGTGAAGCTTTCCAAGCACGTCGCTTGCAAGCCCGTTTCAAAAATGCCCAAGGCAAGAACGAGCTTGTGCACACCTTGAATGGTTCAGGTTTGGCCGTGGGCCGCACCTTGGTGGCCGTGCTCGAGAACTACCAACAAGCCGATGGCAGCATTCGTGTGCCTGAAGCGTTGCGCCCCTACATGGGTGGTGTGACTGAGCTGCGCGGTTGATCCAATTTCTAAACTTGAAGGAATGCACGCTGTGAAAAAACTACTTCTCTTGTTGGCTACAGCGTTGTTGACTGCGTGCGGTACCACCAATGAGGCACAAAGCAATACAGACAATGCCCAACGCCCCAGCATGGATCAATTTGGGCGTATGCCCATGCCCACGGGCACCAAGCTGCGTACCGCTGAATCATTGATTTTTGGCGTGGGTGAAGGGTGGTTGGGCCGCGCGGTGTTTGAACTGCCCACCGATGCCAACGCCAGCTACAACTTCTTTGCCGAGCAGTTGCCTCGCCAAGGCTGGACCATGGTGGCCTCGGTGCGCGGCAAAAAGAGTTTGCTGGTGTTCACCCGTGCGGACCGGTCCGCGACGATTGAAATTGAAGACAGCGGGTTGTTCAGCGGTTCATTGGCTCTGATGACCGTTGGTCCTATAGGTAGCGCAGCGGGCGCACCTGCGGGAGCGGGTGTGGTGGTGCAGCCCTTGGGCGGCGCTGGCGCACGTCGCCCCTGATAGAATTACGGCTTCGACAAACGACACCGAATCAGGAGAAGTGGCAGAGTGGTCGAATGTACTTGACTCGAAATCAAGCGTAGGGGCGACCCTACCGAGGGTTCGAATCCCTCCTTCTCCGCCATTTATCTCGCTAAGTCGTTGAATTATAACGACTTAGCGATGATAGATCAAACAAACTATCAAATCCACTATCAATAAAACCAGCTCGGCCTCGCGCACGCGAAGCGCCAAACGAGTGGTTAGTGGTCGATTCAAACCTCCTTTTCCAAGCCCCAACAAGTCTGCCTTGAACATGTCAAGTCTGTGCATCTCGCTCTGAACTCGCATTCCACGCAAAGTTTTAAGCAACCAAGCCTTTGCTTAGTCTAAGTTAAGCTAAAAAAGCCAAAGCGTTGCGCCCTAGCGCCAACAGTCTGCGGCCATCCACCGCCCACGGCACACCTTCCATTCCCCCTTTGTTTGTTTTTCACCTCTGGTTCAGATGGTGGCTTTGCCGTGGACGGTTTTTTTTATAAACCTAATCGGAGAACAGCCCAATGGCTACAACCCCTCAGACCACCCCCACGGGTTTTAACCCCTTCTTCAAGCGCGTGTCCCAAGGCGAGGATCGCCACGCCGATATCTTTGCGGTATGTGCGATGCTCACCAGCAAAAGTCTTGCCGACATCCAACGTCAGGCCGAACAGCTTGGTGTTCCCAAGACAGGACCCTATTACCCGTTTTGCACGGACGAGCTTGTTGCCAAAATCCTCATTGAGCATGGCCTAGTCGCCACGGTATGGCGGGATTCTTTCCACTTCGATGAACTGCCTGATGTGGCGATCGCGATGGGGGAATACGAGGATGTTGTTCAGAGCGGACGCTGCTTTTTGTTCCACCGTCAACGCATGACAGATGGCAAAGTCATCCCTTATGTTGTAGACCCCTATCCTCACAGCGATGTAAAACTGCATCTACGTGTCGGCAAGAGTGAGTTGGCTGCTTTGACTCCAAGCTGGCACATCGGCGTGCATCAAGCTAAGCCCTCTGCCAAAGGATGACCACCGCGACTTTCCCAGAGTTGGTGGGCCAAAAACTCAACCGCCTCTGGGCTTTCGATCAAGACAACTTCCCAAGTTCCACGAACAACAGCCTATTGGCTGGCGTTCAGGCTTGGGAGTTTGAAGATGCAGTGTTGGTGTTTTCTTCACCCTTGCGACACCTGCACTGCGCTCAAGGCAGCGTCTTTGGTAACGATTTGGGTTGCCTGTGTGATGTAGGTTTGCGTGTCACGCTTCTGGATTCAGAAAGTGCAGAAGCGTGGCTCTCAAACTACACAGGCTGCACTTCGGTGGATGCTCCGCACTGGCGACGACTAATCGGCCAACGTCTGAACGACATTCGCGTGGAACCCATCAACGCAAACCATCAGCAACGCTGGCGCATGGAATTAGCCTTCAGCGAAGAAGCCAAGCCATGCAGCGTGGTGTATCGCCCAGATTTGGATGGCCTCATTGAAACCAGCTGGGGAAGTCGCTTTGAACTCCAGCAGATCGAAGTGAATAGTCCAAAACAAGCCTTTGGATGGTTGCACCCAGCCGCGCCACTGGAATTCATCTTGGGTGAACAAGTGTGGCGAAGTGCGCAAATGTCCGATTGGCCGTTTGCTTTTCGCAAGCAACTCCAAACCAGCACGCAGCCGGAAGCCTTCTACCGCGACACGTTAAGTAGGGTGTTGGTGGCTAGGTTTCAGCAGCACCCCATATATCGACAACGGCTCCAAGCTTTGCAGTATCCGGTGAAGGTCAAAGATGTGCCCGAGGGTGTCTACGCGCAAGTGCGAAGCGCACTCGGAATTCAGGTTTTGTTCACCTAACGCTTGGTCTTATCAGCTAGCGAACGCGTATTGATTGCAATTTATATCTTTAAAAAATGGAGTGCAGATGAGTGATGTGAAGCCTTTCAGCCATCGGTCGAACGAATTGACTGTGATCGTAGGAATGGAGCTGATTTTCAACCGCCTGAGTGCAGAAGCTATAGATCAACTTCAGTGCGACTTTGGGGATAGAGCCAACATCAATGACAAGATGGCCCGCATGCGCTATATGTTTGAACAACCTCGACAGCTAGCAACTGAGGATTTAGAAGTCACAATTTTTGGCCTTGTGGAACACATGAGGCTTTACTGTAATGACAAGCCTTATCAAATGCTTCGTATTGATTTGTTTACTTGCAGTCGTGCAGATTTTGACCAGTCCGTAGCAACAGGCAGTTACCACACGCTACACAAATTTGAAGTGAAGGTGTGATGCGACGCTATTGCTTGGTCAGGACTTGGTCACGCGCTTAGGTGTTTGTTTGGAATAGACCCGCTTCGTGCGGTCTGTCTCGGGGTAGTCCTTGGTGTCGAGAAGCGCCGCCATCGGAACTCCAAGGCCATAGGCAATCACGGACAGCGAGCGCACGCTGAGATTACGAGTGCCTTTTTCGCAAACGGAAATCCATACAGGGGTGGTATTTGAAAGTTCTGCCACCTGCTCTTGGGTCAAGTTCTTTTTGAGGCGAATGCGTCTCATGTTTCTAGCCACGAGGCGCTGGGCGTATTCGAGTTCTGGAAAGGCGGCAACGCTTAGCTTGGGCATAGCCCGCTACTGTCTTTTCTCTTACACTGCATGTAAATAAACGATCGGATAAGTAACGGATGTCCCATGACACCGAATTTCGTCTGTTTCCATCAACGGCCAAACACCATGAAACATCTTTCTCAATCCGCATGTCGCCGTTGGCTTGTGCTCTCCATCATGGCCTTGTTCAGTGGCGCGTCAGTCGCAGGCGAGCTTGTCAAAGTCCCGACGCGCCCAGACATCACCACCAATGTGTTTTGGCACGAAACCCCCAATGCCAAGGTTACGGTGTTGATCTTTACTGGCAGTGGTGGCGGTTTTGGCCGAATCGAGAACGGATTGCCGACCAGTGGCAACTTCTTGGTGCGCTCTGCACAACACTGGATTGACGAGGGCTTTAACTATGTGGTTTTTGGCAAACCCACGGACATGCCCGATTTGGACTTTGCAACACGCGTGTCTGCGTCACATCTGCGCGATATTGATTCCGTGCTGACGTGGCTCAAAACCAAAACCCGAACACCGATTTGGATTGTGGGCACCAGCCGAGGCACGATCTCAACCGTCTATGCACTCATCAATCTCAAAGACCCACAAATCGCAGGTGGTGTTCTCACGGCTTCGGTGGTGTCTTACAAAAAGATGGGTGCTGTACCCACGCAAGACTTAGCCAAGGTCACTGTGCCCGTACTGGTGTTCCACCATGAACAAGATGCGTGTGAGATATGTCGCCCCCAAGAAGTGCCTGCTGTGATGAGGGGGCTTAGCAATGCCCCCATCAAGAAACTCATGATGGTCAGTGGTGGCGCTAACCCGACTGGCCCAGCCTGCGAGGCGCAGCACTACCACGGCTTCATTGGTATGGAGCGTGAAGCAGTCGCCAGCATCGCCCAGTGGATGCGAAATCCCACTCATTAAGTCACCCACTAAGCCATCTCACTAAGCCCTACAAGGCAACACCCACATGAAGCTATTCAACTACGAGCTGCCCGATACGGAGCAGATGGTCAAACTCGGCCAAGGTATCAAAAACACAGCTATTGCCTTGATGACCGCAGGCGCTGCATCTATTGGTACGGTGGGCGCGATCAGGGCTGTGACCTCAGACTCTGTGGTGGTCGAGCCCCTCAAAGTCCCAAGCACGTTTGAAGAGTTTGGCTTCAACTCCGAAGTCGCCACGGCTCGTTTGCTAGACGAAATCAGCACCTACAGCCGCACACAGTCCTCATCGGCCAAAGAGCGCGTGTCAGTGCTGGGCAAGTCTGACGACAACGAAATCGACAAACTTGGTGCTAAAAGCTCCGATGTCAAAGTCATCCAAGACCTGATTCAAGAAGCTCTTGGCATCCAAAAACACCGCATCACGGGCGACATCACGTACACCCAAGACCCCGAGGACAAAAGCGCAGCAGGTCGTACGTATCACA
>CAUPNL010000012.1:0-64240 GCA_963512655.1 uncultured Limnohabitans sp.
ATGGATAGGTACAGGAAAGAATCAGCTCGTAGATTTGGCATCTCCTTGCGGAATTCACTAAAAGTTAAATATCCATTTGTAAAAATCACGTCGATTTTTCTAGCATCCCAATATAATTTAAGATCTTCAACCAGCAATACTATTTCAAACGAAACAGCGCGAAAATGGCTTAATGGAATTTCGTTGCCGTCCGTGCATAGGTTTCAAGCATTAAGAGATTGGCTAGGTATTGATTGCAATTTCATTGTTAGATATGATGAGTTCAATGCTAACAAAGTAACATATAGTACCGTAGTAAACGAATCAAGTTCTTGTGAATTAATTTCAAGAATTTCGCAATCAAATCTATTTAATGAACAGCAGATTGAATATATTAAAAAGATTGCAGTATCACTAAAATAATGATTCCACAGTGCCAGCTAATATTCAGAAAATACGCCTGATAATTTCAGCATCAGTGGCATTCAGCAAAGTCACTATACAGTCTTGATTGAGCGACAAATTCGGCAACTGATTGACATTCCAAATGCACCAAACAGCGTGCTTTTATTAAAGTGCTAATTTATGTCGATTACTCAGACCATCTTTGCGCGACATACGGTCAGCATGACTGACTGATGCGCAATCTGTCCAAGACAATTGAATTAGCAAACCAGTCGCCTGTTGCTGTTTTGAATCACAAGAAACCTGCCGCCTATTTGATTTCGGCGCCCCCCTATGAGGACATGTTGGAGCAACTAAAAGACGCAGCGCCGACCAAAACAGTCAAACGAAATAAAAGTCTTGGTGCCTAAATAATTTTCAACGCGTGGCACCCCAAGCCAACTTAGCCGCTAACGCCATCAGCACCACGCCCACCGCGCGGTCTAGCCACACCAGCTTGCCCTTGATCCATGCCAGCACACGGGTGGATGAAAACACCAGCGCCACCAGGCCAAACCACAGCAGAGATTCGCACACCAGCAGCAGCCAAATGGTGGCTGTGTCTGTGGTGCTGAGCTCTGACGTGAGCACTTGTGACAACACCGAGCTGAAATACAGCATGGCTTTGGGATTGAGCAAGTTGGTGAGCAAACCTGTGACGAACGATTTCGCACGGGGCGCTGTTTGCGTCGCTTCTGGCAGTGCGCCCGTCGAACGCAAGCATTGAATGCCCAACCACGCTAAATATGCGGCACCCACAAAGGTCAGCACGTGCGACAAATGAGGCAACGCCGTGATGACGAGTGACAAGCCAAACGCGCACACCAGCACGTAAATACCAATCGAGGCAGCCACGCCCGCTGCCGCCCACAAACCCGCGCGTCGACCTGAAACAAGCGACATGCGGGTGACCACAGCAAAGTCAGGGCCGGGTGAAATCAAGGCCACCGCATGGATGGCCAACACCATGGCCAATGATTCCAACGTCATGCACATCTCCTAAATGAAGAGATGCACTGTGCCAGAAAATAGTTACTGAGCCATGGCTTCAATAGCGATGTCGATGCGCACGTCGTCACCCACATAAGGTGCGAACTTGCCAGCGTTGAATTCGCTGCGCTTGATCACGGTGAACGCGTTGGCGCCCAAGGCTGGCTTTTTCATCATGGGGTGAGGCATGGCTTGGAAGCTGGTGACGGTCAATGTCACAGGCTTGGTCACGCCTTTGATGGTGAGCTGGCCTTCGATGAGTTGCGGCTTGTCGCCTTCAAAGATCACCTTGGTGGATTTGAAGGTGGCTTGTGGAAACTTAGCGGTGTCCAAGAAGTCTTCGCCTTGGATGTGTTCGTTGAAATCAGCAAAGCCAGTGCTGACCGATTTCATGTCGATGACGATGTCCACCGAGCCTTTTTTGGCTTCTGCATCAAACACCACTTTGCCAGTGGTTTTGCTGAAGCTGCTCAACTGTGTGGAGTAGCCAAAGTGTGAGTACGAGAAACGTGGGAAGGTGTGTGTGCCGTCCACGCCGTAAGTCACAGGTGCGGCCACGGCAGATGCCAATGCGCCAGTGAATGCCAAAGCGGCGGCGATGCGTTTGATTGATTTCATTTGATTGTTCCTTTTGAAAAGTTATTTGCCAGAAATGGCGGAGAGTTGAAAATTAACTTGGATGTCGTTGGCCACCACATCGAATTTGGACCAGATGCCTTCGCCAATCGCAAAGTCTGCGCGACGCATGACAAAACCACCCGTGAACACACCTGCGTTGCCTTGTGCGGCCAACTTGAGTGGGAATTTGATGTCTTGGCTTTTGCCTTTGATGGTGAGCACACCTGTCACGTCAAACTGATTCGAGCCGTTGGCTTTGATTTGTTTGGCAACAAACGTGGCCTTAGGAAACGCTTTGACGTTGAACCAAGTCTTGCCCACCACTTCGTCATCGGCGTCGCTTGAGCCCGCGTCGATGCTGGCGAGGTCAATCTCGATGTCTGCTTTGGCAGCGGCAGGTTTGGCGGGGTCGAAGTTGAGCTGGGCGGCAAACTTCTTGAAGCGACCATCCATGGCCACGCCCATTTGTTTGTATTGAAACGTGACTTTGCTTTTCTCGGGCTGGATGGTTTTGTATTCCACGGCGCTGGCGGTCATTGCCACGCCCATGGTCAACACGGTGCTGAGTAAAAAGGTCGAGAGGTGTTTCATGTGTTGTCCTTCGGTGTGCTGCGTGTGGGCAGCATGCGTTTCAAAATATCGTCTTTGTCTATCCAGTGGTGTTTCAGGGCTGCGGCCACATGGCCCGCCAACAAGAACAGCAGCACAAAGTTCAGCGCCTCGTGCACTTCACGCAGCAAGTGGCCCAGCTCTTTGTCTTTCTCTAACAAGTCGGGCAAGGGCAGCACGCCAAACCAAACGGTAGGCACGCCTTTGGCAGAACTCATCAACCAGCCCGACACGGGAATGACGATCATCAAACCGTACAAAGCGGCATGGCCCAGATGCGCCACGGCTTTGACCAGCGGCGACATGGTGCTGGGGTAAGCAGGCGGCGGGTTGAGCACGCGCCACACCAAGCGCAACCACACGAGCACGAACACGCTCACGCCGGCCCATTTGTGCCAAGAGTAGTACTGCAACTTTTCTGGCGACAAAGGCATGTCGGTCATCACAAAGCCCAAAGCGATGAGGCCTGCAAAAACAAGTGCCATGCCCCAATGGAACAGTTTGGCAGTGGTGGTGTAAGTCGTGTTCATGTGCGGTTCCTCAATTCACAAAGGCATAGCCGTCCATGGCGATGACGTAGTCACTCACACCACGGTAAAAGGCTTGGGGCGTAGCGCCAACACCTGCGGCACCCAGCGCCACATACAGCGGCAGCAAGTGGTCTTCACCCGGATGGGCTTGTCGGCCATCGGCAGACAGTTGGCGGTAGTTGAGCAAAGCGCTCACATCATGGGCGCTTAATTTCTCAGCCACCCAATCGGCAAACTGGTGCACATAGGCAGGGGTTTGGCCGTGGGTCGATGCGGCCACATGCCAGTCGCGCAAGTTGTGCGTGATGTTGCCGGAGGCAATCACCCAAATGTTTTTCGCAGCCAACCCTGACAGGGCTTGGCCCACGCGAAACGCGTGCTCGGGTCCTGCATGGGTTTGCATGGACAAGGGCACGATGGGCACATCGGCATCGGGGAACATTTGGCGCAAGGGTTGCCACGCGCCGTGGTCCAAGCCGTGCTGGCTGCTGTCGTCCACGTCCATGCCTGCGTTGCGCAAGGCAGTGGCGACTTCTTTGGCCACTTCTGGGCAGCCCGTGGCTGGGTATTGAATTTTGTACAACGCTTCGGGGAAGCCATGAAAGTCGTGGATGGTTTCCAGCTGCGTGGCCACGCTGACGGTGGGGATGCGGGTGTCCCAATGCGGGCTCACCACCACGATGGCACGCGGGGTGGGCAGCTTTTGCACCATCTCCGACATGGCTGCGCCCGCAGCACCTGGGTTCAGGGCAAAGGTGGGAGCGCCGTGCGGCACAAAGAGGACATTGCGAAAGGTCTGCATACGAGTGATTGGGTTTGGAGCACGTAATGTAGAAATGATTCGTGAATAGAAAAAGCACCCAATCCTCAATTATTTGTTGCAAAATTAGCAACAATGGACAAACTCAATGCAATGCAACTTTTTGTGCGGGTGGCAGAAACCGGCAGCTTCACCGCCGTGGCGGACCAACTGGATGTGGCGCGCTCGGTTGTGACCCGACAAATCTCGGCGCTCGAAAAACAACTGGGCATCAAGCTGATGACGCGCAGCACGCGCAGCCTCACGCTCACCACCGCTGGTTCGGCCTACCTTGAAAAATGCCGCGTCATCTTGAACATGGTGGACGCAGCCGAGTCGAGCTTGCTGGAAGAAAAAACCGAGCCGCGTGGTCGCATCCGTTTGGGCTTGCCTTTGAGTTTTGGTTTGCAGCGCCTCATGCCTGCACTGCTGGAGTTTGCGCAAACGCATTCGCACATTGAATTGGTGATGGATTTTTCAGACCGGCGCAGCAAGCTGATTGAAGAAGGCATTGATGTGTCGATTCGCATCACCAGCCGTTTAGAGCCAGGCGACATCGTGCGCAAATTGGGTGAGTCGCGTTTGCTCACCGTGGCCTCGCCACAATACTTGGCAGAACACGGCCGCCCCAAACACCCACGCGATTTGACGCAGCACGCGTGCTTGGTGTATTCGCAAGACTTTCAATCGACTTCATGGGGCTACCGCTCAAAAGACGGCGAGGTGAATGTGCCCATTCGCCCTCGCCTAGCAGCCAACAACGGCGAAGCTTTGCTGCAAGCCGCGGCGCAAGGCCTGGGCATCACACGTCCACCTGACTTCATGGCGCAACCCTATTTAGACAACGGCAGTGTGGTCGCGGTGTTAACAAAGTTTGAGCCTGTACCACTGGGCATTTATGCCGTGCTGCCCAGCAACCGGTACATCCCACACCGTGTGTCGGTGTTGATTGATTTCCTCGCGCACGCCTTGCGTTCAAATTAAACTGCCGCCACTTTCTCTGGACCACACCGCATGCCAAGCACTTTGCATCTTGACCATCGTTCGCACCATTTGGCTGAACAGCGCCACCGTTTGTTGGCGGACTATGCCAACGATGTGATTTGGACCATGAGCCTAGACGGTGCCATCACTTACATCAGCCCTGCGGTATTTCAGCTGCGTGGGCTCACGCCTGAAGAGGCCATGGTGCAGCCTTTGGACCAAACCTTGACACCTTCATCGCAAGCCGTGTCTGGTCAATATTTTGTTGATTTACTGACGGCGGCACAAAAGGGCGAAACGTTGCCCAACTTCAAAGGCAACATGGAGTACTACCGCAAAGATGGTTCGACGTTTTGGACCGAAGTGCTGGCGTTTCCACTGACAGAGGCCGATGGCACGTTGATTGAAATTTTGGGTGTCACACGCGACATCAGCGCGCGCAAGCTGTATGAAGACCAACTCAAAGCGGCACTTGAGACAGCAGAAAAAGCCAACCAAGCAAAAAGTGAATTTGTGGCACACATCAGCCATGAGGTGCGCACCCCCATGACGGCCTTGTTGACATACATGGAACAGGCCATACAGAGTGCCGATCGCACCGAACAACGCGAGCTGCTAGAAAAAGCACGCACATCGGGTGACCTGTTGCTGCACCTCATCAACGACATTCTGGATTTTTCAAAAATTGAATCAGGCAAGCTGAGTATCAAAACCGACGCGTTTGTGCTGAGCGAAGTCACCCAAGCAGTGACCGACCTTGTGGCACCCACGGCACAAACCAAAGGCTTGAATTATTCGGTGGTGTTTGAGCTCGATGCACAAACACGGTGGCTGGGCGATGCGCCACGACTGACACAAGCTCTGCTGAACTTAGCCAGCAATGCGGTGAAGTTCACAGACCAAGGGTTTGTGCGTCTTCATGTGGCAGAAGTCGCAAGCAGCGCCACCGAAGTGACCTTGAAATTTTCTGTGCAGGACTCAGGACCAGGCTTGAGCCCTGAAATGTGTGAGCGTGTGTTTGAGCGTTTTGTGCAAGGCGAACACAGCAAGACATCGCACACGAACGGCACCGGCTTGGGCCTACCGATTTGCAGGCAATTGGCGCAATTGATGCATGGCGACGCAGGGGTCACGTCAGCGCCTGGAGAGGGTTCAACGTTTTGGTTCACCGCTGTCGTGTCAAAGCAGGTGGGCACCTCTGTGCAGCACGCACCTGCTGATACATACGCAACCCGCCGCGACCTCACCAGCCTTCGCGTGTTGATCGTGGATGACGACGATGCCGTGCGCGATGCCATGTACCGCTTGCTCAAAAGCAATGGCATGCAAGTAGACTTCGCCACCGATGGGCACACGGCGCTGAACAAACTCAATGCCCAGCATTACGATCTGCTGCTGGCCGATGTGCGCATGCCCGACATGGATGGCATTGAGCTGACGCAAGTGCTGCGCCAAGTCGCCAAATCACCCATCAAAATCATTGGCGTTTCGGCGGGGGCTTTGGACGAAGATCGTCAAGCCTGCCTCGACGCCGGCATGAATGACCACTTGTCAAAACCGTTCAAAGCAAACGACTTGTTGAACAAAATTCAATTTCAGGCGTTTGGGCATTCCACATCGCCATAAACGCTACCATTTGCCACCTATGCTGCAGTACGAAACCGTCCCCGTCACACCCTTCCAACAAAATTGCTCCATCGTCTGGTGCGATGAAACCATGAAAGCCGCCATCATCGACCCCGGTGGTGATCTGCCTGTGTTGGAAGCCGCCTGCAAAGAGCTGGGCGTGACCCTCGAACAAATTTGGATCACTCACGCGCACATCGATCACGCCGGCGGCACCGCCGACTTGGCCGAGAAACTGAATCTGCCCATCATCGGCCCACACACGGGCGATCAGTTTTGGATTGATGGTTTGCCGCAAGCGGCTGCCAACTATCACTTTCCTCCTTCTCGCCCTTTCACACCCACGCGTTGGTTGCATGATGGCGATACGGTGACACTGGGCAAACACACTTTGCAAGTGCGCCATTGCCCCGGCCACACGCCTGGCCACGTGGTGTTTTACTCACCCGAGATCAAGCGTGCGTTTGTGGGTGACGTGTTATTTGCCGGCAGCATTGGTCGCACAGATTTTCCACAGGGCAACCACGACGACTTGATCAACAGCATCACGCAGCGTCTGTGGCCGATGGGGGATGACACGGTGTTCATTCCTGGACACGGGCCTGAAAGCACGTTTGGTCGTGAGCGCAAAACAAACCCTTATGTGGGCGGCACCTAAGTCGAACACCTATGCACCTTGATACACAAACCACGATCTTCATGATCTGCTTCGTGTACTTGATGCTGCACGGCGCTATTTGGCTCGCGCTGCTGGAGTACAGAAGCTTTCAGGTCAAGCTGTGGTGTGCGTCCGGCATGATCAGCGGCGTGGCCGTGGTGTTGCTGGCGATACGTGACACCGTGCCAGATGTGGTGTTTTTTTACGTCGCTCAACTCTTGATGCTGATTGGCAACTGGGGGCGCATGGTGGCTTTGCGCATGTACCTGCTGCCGACGCCACAACAAAGCGCCCATCGCGTTTATGTGGTGGCCAACACGGCTTACTTTGCTGTCTTTTGTTATTTGATTTATTTTCACCAAGCCGAGTGGGAAGCCTTGATGCTGTTCAATGGTTTTTATGCCTTGCTGTGCTTTGACTACTTTCGGATTGGAAAAAAACTCAGCACACAACGCACGTCATTCGGTGCGCAGCTGTTGATGTGGGCAGGCTTGACGCTGTCCACCACCTTGGCCATCCGTACTTTCGGTGTCGCCGTGCTTGGCGACATTCATGACATTTATGCGCCCACATGGGACCAAGCCATCATGGTGGCAGGTCAATTCACAGCCATCACTTTGAGCAACGTCGCGTTTTTGCGGATTTTTTTAGAGATCGCAGAACGAAAAAAAATGGCCATGACACATGAGCTGGCCGTCACCAACGAGCGCGCAGATGGCATGCGCAAAACCAGCCTAGAGCTGAAGCAGCTGCTGCAAGAGCGTGAAGAAATCATTCGGCAATTGGCGCTGTTCAACAAAACGGCAGGCATGGGTGCTTTGGTTGCCAGCTTGGCACACGAGCTCAACCAACCATTGACGGCCATTCAGCTCAATGCCGAAGTGATTGATTCCGCATTGATTGACGACGGCACCAACAGCGGCGTTACTGCCAAAGAAGCGATGCGTGATTTGATGCACGACAACCAACGCGCCGCCACCATCATCAAGACGTTACGCAACATGTTTGGTAGCGGCCGTAAATCTATTACGCCATTTAATTTGAATGAGCTGGTCAATGAGGTGCTGCTGATTTGCAAAGCCAAAATCTCCAGCAACCACATCGCTCTCCAACTGATGTTGCACCCGAGGGAGCTCACCATCGCTGGCGACAAGTCTCAGCTGCAACAGGTATTACTCAACCTCATCAACAACGCGATTGATGCATTTACCAACTGCGGCATACAACAAAAGAACATCACGGTTTGCACACGCTTGCAAGGTGAGGCAGCAGAACTGACCGTGACAGACAACGGATCGGGCATTGCACCCGACATTGCGGCATCGGTTTTTGAACTGCTGCGCACCAACAAAGACGACGGCATGGGCATTGGTCTGTGGCTGAGTCGCACGATTGTGGAATCACATCAAGGCACGATCAGTTTTGAAACCAGCGCCACCGCAGGCACGACGTTCCGAGTGATGCTACCGATCACCACCGATGACTTGATTTATTAATGACTGCTGGCAGAGCAGTCACTCACGGTTGATTTAGAAATGCAGCCAAAGTCTTGTGTGGGCTTGCCGGGCCGCGTGCTGAAAAACAAAGGCCTGACGATGGTGACCACGACATACAAGCCCACCAAGATACCGAGTGCAATGGCTACATAGTTCAAGCGGTCAGCACGCAGTTGGTGTGAGTGAAATCGCTCTAGCCGAGACCCCGCGGGAGCGGATGGCGTATGGGTAGATAACGCGCGTGGCGATGAGGTCTGAGTGGTCACGGGTGCTACAAGTTAACAAAATTGCAGCGATGTTAATTTTTATGATTTGAAAAATCTATACGCCTGCAAGCGTAGACCTGCAAGCGTATGCGTCGTAGATGCGTTTACTTACTACGCTCGAAGAGCGGCATGACCTTGGGTAAATTGGCCTGAATTTCCTCAATACGCGTGTTGCCAGACGGGTGGGTGCTGAGCCACTGCGGTGGCGCGCCTTTGTTGGCAGCACTCATTTTTTGCCACAAGGTCACACCCGCGCGTGGGTCGTAACCCGCACGGGCGGCGATTTCCATGCCCACCAAGTCAGCCTCGGTCTCATCGTCTCGGCTGAATTTGAGATTCAGTAGGCTAGCCCCCTGCTTCGCGACCAAATCGGTCAGCTGCGGATTGACCCCAAAGAACACCGCGGCCACGGTGCTGCCAATCGCAGCGACGCCATTGGTGGCTGTGGCCTTGCCCATGCGCTCGCGCGCATGCTCACGCAAAGCGTGGGCAATTTCGTGGCCCATGACCATGGCCACCTCGTCATCCGTGAGCTTGAGCTGGGTCAAGATACCGCTGTAAAACGCGATCTTGCCGCCGGGCATGCAGAACGCGTTGATTTGGTTAGAGCCCACCAAGTTGACTTCCCACTTCCACTCTTTGGCGCGTGGGTTCCAGTCAAAACTCTGCGGGATGATGTCTTTGGCAATGCGTCGTAGCCGGACGACTTCGGGATGGTTATCTGGCCCCAGTGCGTTTTTGCTGGCGGCCTCTTTCATCATGTCGCCATACTGTTTGCGGGCTGATTGCTCAACCTCTGCGGCGGGCACGAGATTGGCAAACACGGAGGCTTCTTTGTTCACCTCCACGCCCTCGCGTGCCAGTGCCACAGCACCGCCAAAGCCGCAAGCGCAACCGACACAGCCGTAAATAAATGCACGTTTGGTGAGCATGAAAAAGTCTCTTTATGAAAGCCTGAAAATAGAGGCATGAACGATACAACAAGTCCAGCCACGACATCTGCAACAAACGTTAAAAACCTGGGTTGGTTGGCCGCATTTCGCGTGTACCTTGAGCCCGCTTCTTGGCGCATGCTGTGCTTGGGGTTTTCTGCGGGCTTGCCACTGCTGCTGGTGTTGGGCACGTTGAGTTTTCGTTTGCGCGAAGCGGGGATTGACCGCAGCACGATTGGATTTTTGAGCTGGGTGGGCTTGGCCTATGGCTTCAAGTGGGTGTGGTCGCCCCTGGTGGATCGCATGCCTTTGCCACTGCTCACCCGCTGGTTGGGGCGTCGCCGCAGCTGGCTGCTGTTGGCGCAAGCCACGGTGGTGGCAGGCTTGGTGGGCATGGCCTTGCTCGACCCACAAGTGGCGCTTGAGCCTGTGGTGTGGTGCGCCTTGGTGGTGGCGTTTGGTTCGGCCACGCAAGACATTGCGCTGGATGCGTTTCGCATTGAATCTGCCGACGCACAACACCAAGCAGCCTTGGCGGCCACCTATCAAACGGGCTATCGCCTCGCCATGATTTGGGCGGGTGCGGGGGTGCTGTGGGTGGCCGCACGCGTAGCAGGCGCTGACGAAACGGCTTATCTCCATGCGGCTTGGCAAGCGGCCTACCTTGTGATGGCAGCCTCGATGAGCTTGGGTGTGTTGACGGTGTTGCTATCGCCCGAGCCTGCGCCACGTGAATTACCGCCAGCGCGCAATGCGGCGGAGTGGTTACGGGGCGCATTGATTGAGCCCTTTGCCGAATTCATTCGCCGCTACCGCTGGCAGGCCGCCATCATTTTGGGTTTGATTGCCGTGTACCGCATCAGCGATGTGGTGATGGGCATCATGGCCAATCCGTTTTATGTGGACATGGGTTACACCAAAGACGAAGTGGCGGCAGTCACCAAAGTATTTGGCGTCATCATGACTTTGCTGGGCGCCTTCATCGGTGGCGTGCTGTCCATGCGTTTGGGTGTGATGCGCATCCTCATGTTGGGAGCCGTGCTGAGTGCATTCACCAATTTGTTGTTTGCGTGGCTGGCCACACGCGGCCACGACCTGACCGCCTTGGTGTGGGTGATTTCAGCGGACAACTTGGCCAGCGGCATTGCGTCTGCCGCGTTCATTGCGTATTTGTCTAGTCTGACCAATGTGAACTACTCGGCCACGCAGTACGCGCTGTTCAGCTCGATGATGCTGTTAGCGCCAAAGTGGCTGGCAGGCTTTTCGGGTGTGTATGTGGATGCGCATGGGTACGAGGCCTTCTTCCATGGCACCGCTTGGTTGGGAGCGCCCGTGCTGCTGCTGGTGTGGCTGGCTTCGCGCGTCTTGCCTGTGGCGCATGAGTCGCCTGCTGGCAAAACCCAAGACTGACCACCCATTCATTGCACAATATTGAGCATGACGCACGCCTACTTAAACACCCGCTTCGCGCAACGTTTTCATCTCAACACCCCCATCGCTTTGGCCCCCATGGCGCTCGCCACAGGTGGCGCTTTGGCGGCGGCATGTGCGCAAGCCGGTGCGCTGGGCTTGGTGGGCGGCGGCTATGGCGACTTGGCTTGGACGCAACGTGAATACGCCCTGGCCACCGAACTGCTGACAAACGATGCGCCCAGCTACGCACGATTGGGCTGTGGCTTCATCACATGGAAGCTCGATGAAAATGCCCAAGCACTCGACTGGGTACTGACGCAAAAGCCCTGCGCCATCATGCTGTCGTTTGGTGATCCTCGCCCCTATGCAGCACGCATTGCCGCAGCAGGTGCTCAGCTGATTTGCCAAGTACAGCGCTTAGAGCAGGTTGCACAGGCCATTGAAGCGGGTGCGTCTGTCATCGTGGCGCAAGGCGGTGAAGCAGGTGGGCACGGTGCCAATGCACTGGAAGGCCGCAGCACGTTCACGCTGGTGCCCGAGATCGCAGACTACCTGGCAACACACGCACCCGACACGTTGCTGCTTGCAGCAGGCGGCGTGGCCGACGGTCGTGGTTTGGCTGCGGCCTTGATGCTGGGCGCAGATGGTGTGTTGATTGGCTCTCGCTTGTGGGCCAGCACAGAAAGCTTGGCGGCTTCAGGCGCTAAAGATCAGGCCACGCTCACCAACGGTGATGGCACAGCACGCAGCGCCGTGTTCGACATCCTGCGTCGCAAAAGTTGGCCAGCGCCCTATGACTTTCGCGCGATTCGCAACGACTTACACCGATCGCTCGAAAACAATGTGGCCGCATTGCAAGCCAATCCTGAGGCTGCACGGGCTGACTACGATGCGGGCGTGAAGGCAGGTGATTTCACGCGTGCGCATGCCACCGTGGGCGAAGCGGTGGGACTGATGACAGATATTCCCAGCGCACAAACCCTGATTGAGCGCATCACGCAACAAGCACGTAGCTTGCTTATCCAATAGAACCACGCATGACCCAACGCATCCTCATCTTGTCGCACGACAACAAAATTGGCGATGCCATTGTGGCCACAGGTTTGTTTAAACCTTTGCGCGCGCGTTGGCCTGACTGTGAAATTGGCGTGCTGTGTGGCGTCAGCAATGCTGCGCTTTACCGACATCACCCCGATGTGAAGTGGTTACATGTGTCATCTAGCCGCAATGTATTTGCGCGCATGTGGGCAAGCTTGAAGGCTCGATGGATTGGCTACGACATGGTGGTGCACTTTGGGTTAGACCTAGCAAACCCTTCCCAACAAATTGTCTTGAATCTTGTGAATGCCAAGCAGCGGTATTTGTTTTCAAAGCATCCCATCAATCCTCTGCCCACCGATGTGGTCATGGATGGTCCATTGGCAAGCCCTCATTATTCGGCTCGCCATATGCGGTTTTTAGAAACCTTAAATGCGGCACCCAGCGTATATCAATACGATGTTCGTGTTGGTGAGGATTCAGCCGAGCAGAAAACACCTAGCGATCGACCGTTGATGGTCATCAATAGCCAAAGCAGCACAGCGGATCGTTCTTTGTCGTTACCGTGGTTACTTGCATTTGCTAGCGCCATATGCGAACGCTATGCACAAGTGCACATGCAGTTGCTCAGCGCCAGTCCAGCACACGAAGCAGATTTGGCTCGCACATTCTTGAGTTTTGGCAACCGCGTCTCGGTCACTCCGTACAACCCGAGCGTGAGCCGCTCTCTGAATGTCATACGCTCGGCTGATCTGGTGATCACGCCAGACACATACGCTGTGCATGCTGCTAGCGCTTGGAATATCCCAGTCATTGCTTTGTACTTACCCAACGGGCCAACAGCGGTGTGGGCGCCTCTGTCAAACAATTTTGTCCAAATTGAGGCATCGCCAGGTAAAACCGTGAGTGATATCGAAATGTCAGAAGTGATGCAAGCGATCAACGACATCACAGACTTATGTCCGTTAAGACTTTAGCTCTTGAACACCTCGTTCGCACATGTCTATGAAATTTTGACGCATAGCATTTCGACGCTTCAAAGCCGAGCGCTTCTTTGATTCCACCTCATGTTCGGGGCGAGGCTCCCAAACGAGGGGCAATAGCCAATGGCCCTGAACCGTTTGCTCGGTCGCCCCCAATTGCTGCCACACATCGTCATAACTGATGCTGATGCGCTTCGACAAACTGAAATAGCTTGCATAGGCGTGCTTTTTATCAGCCACGCCCACCATGGCCACAAGGCCCCATGCCTTGGCCAAAGCTTGCAAGGCATTGAGCAAGATAAATCCTGGCTTGGTTCTCTCAAGCGCCTGCGTGGCTTGTTTGATCAAATCCTTGGTGTTTGATACGCCTTGAAAACAACCCACGAACATGGCGTGACCATTGCCTGGCAGTCCAAACATTTTGGCTGGCAACACACTGACTGAGGCTCGCATCAAGAGCGTGCCATTGATGTGCAAGGTCACCATCAGCTCACCTTCGCGACCTAAGCCACGGCTTGGGCCAAGCATCACGTCAAACGCAGCGTCGTTGTGTTCGATCCTGCCAAGACTGACGCGTTCAGTGGCGTAAAAGGACAGCACATAGGGCAATGAAAATCGGGTCAACAACCAATCAAAAAAAGCCAACTGCGCTTGTGCGCGTGCATGGCCGTCAAGCCCCGACCACAGATAAGCGCGTGTGCACTTCAATGACAAAGAGGGATCAATTTCAAACAAACGCGTGAGCTGATGCGACTCAAAATACCGCTGCACTTCAGCAAGCTCGGAACGAAACATCGATTGCCTCAGCTTGAACTTGAGGCGACGTTTCATGGTCTGCATCTTCCCACCGGCCAGGTTGTCGGTGAGCAAAAACAGCTCTTCGGAGTTAGACCACATAAATCCTCAATTCACAAATGTGGCAGCCGTGAAGGCTGCCTGTATTTTTTATAGCAAGCGGTACACGCGTTCAGCCGACACATCTTCTAAGCAGCGCATGTGGCCTAACGGACAAGTGCGCTCATAGCAAGGCGCACAAGCGAGCGGTGGTTGATAGTTTTGATCCACACGCAACCACACCACGCGTGCACGCTCGTTCAAGGGTGGTGTGTGTTCAGGACTGGATGAGCCAAACACCGCCACTTGTGGCACGCCAAAAGCTGCGGCCACATGCATCATTCCTGAATCGTTGCTCACCACACGGTGTGCATAGGCAATCAATGCGAAGGCTTGCATCAGGTTGGTTTGACCGGCCAAGTTAAAACAGTGGCCGGGTTTGGCGGCGTTGGCAGTCGTCGCAATTTCTTGGCAGATATCGAACTCTTTACCCGAGCCCAACAAAAACACGGGCCGATCAATCTTGCTCGCCAACTCGGCAAAGTGTTTGGCAGGCCAACGCTTGGCAGGGCCGTATTCAGCACCCGGTGCAAACACCACATAGCTGTGTTTGGCGAGGGTGGGGAGCGTGGGCATGTTGGTGGCCAGCTCTTCTAGCGCTTCATCTAACAAACCCACGCCCGCTTTGAGCACGGGGCGCAAATCGCCCACGAGCTTCATGGGGCCGGTGCGGGTTTGGCCCACCAGGCTCAAAGCCGCATACCACTCCACCATGGGCGGGCGTTCTTCGGTATCAGGGTTGTCTAAGCGGTCGGTCAACAAACCGAAACGCATTTCGCCGGTGTAGCCCACGCGCTTGGCAATGCCTGCCATCCAGGGCAGCAAAGCGCTCTTGAGGGAGTTGGGACACACATAGGCCACGTCAAACTTGCCACGCAACTGATTAGCGAGTTTGATGCGCCCCATCAGCTGCAAGCCGCCGTGTTTGAACGGCATCTCAATCACTTCGGCCACGCCTGGCATCACACGGTAAACCGGTGCAATCCAAGGCAAGGCAGCGACGGTGAGGCGCTCGCCGCGCGCAGCCAAGCGGCGCAGCAAGGGTTCGGTCATCACCGCATCCCCAATCCATTGAGGCGCAATGATGAGCGCGTTTTTAGTGGCCGTGGCCAACGTGCTCGCCGGCTTTGAGTTTGTACTCGGTGCCGCAGTAAGGGCACTTGGCAACGCCCGTGCTGGCCACATCCAAGTACACCTTGGGGTGGCTGTTCCAGAGTTTCATGTCGGCCTTGGCGCTGGGGCAGTACACGCCGCCGTTGCCATTGAGGTCTTTGGCCAAGAGTTCAACTGGGTTACTCATTTTCTTAAACCTTTGTCAACCAATGTGCGTACTTGGGATTGCGGCCGTTGACGATGTCAAAGAACGCTGTTTGAATTTTTTCAGTGATCGGGCCGCGGCTGCCCTCGCCCAATTGGATGCGGTCGAGTTCGCGAATGGGTGTGACTTCAGCGGCCGTACCTGTGAAGAACGCCTCGTCGGCGATGTACACCTCGTCGCGGGTGATGCGCTTTTGTACGATTTCGAGGCCCAAATCTTTGGCAATATGGAACACGGTGTTGCGGGTGATGCCGTTCAAAGCGCCAGCCGACAAGTCGGGGGTGTAGATCACGCCGTCTTTGACGACGAAGATGTTTTCGCCAGCGCCTTCAGACACAAAGCCTGAGGTGTCCAGCAACAGGGCTTCGTCGTAACCTTCGTCGGTCACTTCCATATTGGCCAAGATGGAGTTGGTGTAGTTGCTCACTGCCTTGGCTTGCGTCATGGTGATGTTGACGTGGTGGCGGGTGTAGCTAGAGGTCTTCACGCGGATGCCACGCTTCATACCTTCTTCGCCGAGGTACGCACCCCAAGTCCAAGCCGCGACCATCAAGTGGATGGTGTTGCCTTTGGGCGAAACGCCCAGCTTTTTGTCGCCAATCCAAGTCAGAGGGCGCAGGTAACCGCTTTCGAGCTTGTTCTCACGCACCACATCGCATTGCGCTTGGTTCACTTGATCTTTGGTGAACGGGATGTTCATGCGCAAAATTTTGGCGCTGTTGAACAGGCGGTCGGTGTGCTCTTGCAGACGGAAGATGGCGGTGCCTTGCTCGGTTTTGTATGCGCGCACGCCTTCAAAGGCGCCGCAACCGTAATGCAAGGTGTGGCTCAGCACATGGATCTTGGCATCGCGCCAATCGACCATCTGGCCGTCCATCCAAATTTTGCCGTCACGGTCAGACATGGATGATGGGATCACGACGCTCATGGGATTTCCTTTGGACTGATGTTGTAGTGGTCGCCAAATTTGGCGTAATGGTTCATTTTAGCGGGGCGAAAGCTCGCTGATAGAGCCCGCCCATTCGAGGCGCTTAGTCGTTGGCCGCGTGGCTGACGGGGTCGACGTCAGTGGCTTGGAAGGGGCGGTCCAAGGTCCAGCTTTGCAGCTTGCCTTGCACAAACACGGCCCGCACCACCGATTGGCTGCCATCGCGCCAGCTGAACACCTCGGGCTGGGCGCCCTTTTCGGTCTCGGCTTGACCCAAAGCGCGGGTCATGGCGATGACATGCATCAGACTGACGCCCGCTTTGAGCTTGGCATTGAGCATGACGGCGCTGTCTACAAAGCCAATCGGGCGGTTGCTGGCCCGCTTCATGATTTGCACCAAACGCGTGAAATACAGCAGCAGCCACATGACGCCGCCCGTCACCACCATGGCAATGCCCATCCAGCCCCAGCTTTGCCAGGCCCACGCGGTAAAGCCCACTGTGCCAATAGGCACCAAATATCTTTGAAAGTTCATGCGCCTATTGTCTCAGGCTCGGCGCAAAGTTTTTACGCGTACGGGTAACGCAGGGTGACTTGCAAACCACCCAGGTCGGCCGACTTGCCCACCTGCACATCGACGTGTTGCAAGCTGGCGATGTGACGCACGATGGACCAGCCCAAGCCACTGCCCGTGGACGAATTGCCCAACACGCGAAAGAACCGCTCGCCCAAACGGGCCATGTCCGCGCTTGCCAGGCCTGGGCCGCTGTCTTGCACGGTCACTTGCACATGGCGTGGGTCTAGGCGCTGTGCCTCGATGCGTACCACCGACCCATCGGGGCTGTAGCGCAAAGCGTTGTCAATCAGGTTGCGCAGCAGGATTTGCCACAGCGTGCTTTGGCCATAGATCTCAATGGCCTCAGGCGCCAGCAGTTCAAGCGTTTGGCCACGTCGCAAGGCGTCGGGCGTGAGATCGGCCATGACTTGTTGCGCCAGTTGGTCTAGACGGAAAGGCTCCGAAGCCACATCTTGCGGCCCCTCGACTCGGGCCAAGGTGAGCAACTGCTCGACCACACGCGACGCACGATCGCAACCCATCAAGGTGTCTTGCAAGGCTTGCTGACGGACACGGTCATCTATGGCCGCGCTCAATGCCACTTGCGCTTGCGCTCGAATGGCCGCGATGGGTGTGCGTAATTCGTGGGCGGCATCGGCCGTAAAGCGGCGCTCGGTTTCCATGCGCTGGGCCAACCGCTGCAACAAGTCGTTGAGCGCATCCAGCATGGGTTGCACCTCTTGCGGCGTCTCAGGCAAGTTGACGGGCGTGAGGGTTTGGGTGTCGCGCTTCAACAGCGCTTGGCGCAGGCGCTGCAAAGGCTGCAAACCCGATCGCACGTTCCACCACAAACCGATCAGCAGCAAAGGCAAGGCAATAGTGAGCGGCGGCAAAAAGCCCATCATCACGGCGCGCAAAATTTCGTCACGGCTGTCTACCCGCTCGGCCACATAAATTTGCACATCGCGGTCACGACCTGGGGCAGCAAAGATGCGCCACGATTTGCCATCGGCCAAGGTCAGCGTTTGAAAGCCATGTTTGTGCTGGGCCATGGGCGTGTGCGCCACATTGGGCGAATGCATGACCAAACGGTCTTCGTCAAACACTTGGTAGGCCACGCGGTGTGCGTATTTGTGCAAGGTGGGCGCATCCAGCAAGGGCTCATCGTCTTCTGGCGTGGCATTTTGTTGCACCACCAACAAAGCGGCCGATTGGGCTAAGTGGGCATCCAGCAGTTCATCCACTTCGTGCTGCGCTTCAAACCACACAAACGCAGCTGTGGCAAACCACACCACCAACACCGCGCCTAAAGTGCGAGTGAGTAAGCGCTGTTGCAAAGAAAATTTCTGAGACATGGTGCGAGTCCGCGTATCAAGGCATGACGATGTAACCCACACCGCGCACGGTGTCGATCAGCCCCGCGCCCATCTTGCGACGCAGGTGGTGAATGTGAACTTCAATGGTGTTGCTCTCCACCTCGTGGCCCCAGCGGTACAGGTGCTGCTCCAACTGCTCACGCGACAACACGCGCCCTGCATTGAGCAACAAAGCTTGTAGCAAATCAAACTCACGGGTAGACAGGCTGATGTCTACACCCGCGCGAGTTACCTGCCGCGCACTGGGGTCCATCACCACGTCACGTACTTGCAGCAATGTTTGTGTTTTGCCATACGCACGGCGCACCAAAGCATGCAGACGGGCGGCCAGCTCATCCAAATCCACAGGCTTGACCACATAGTCGTCGGCGCCCAGGTTGAGCCCCTCAATGCGTTGGGCCACCGCGTCGCGCGCTGTCAGCACCAGCACGGGGGTGTCAACGCCACGCGCACGCACGGCCTTCAACACAGCCAAGCCGTCTTGGCGCGGCAAGCCAATGTCCAGCACGGCGGCTTGGTGCTGTGCACCCAACAGCTCGCGCTCGGCGGCCACACCATCGCGCACCCAATCCACCTGGAACCCGCGCTGGTCTAGGCCCGCACGCAGGCCGCTGCCTAGCAGCTCATCATCCTCGGCCAGAAGTATTCGCATAGCCTCGCCACATCGGTCGCAGAGCTTGCGGGCCGCGCCACACGCGCAACATCACCACCAACCCTACATGCACACACACCACAGCCATGGCCGCGTTGCCCAAACCTTCGTGCAGTTCTTGCAGGGCATCGTTCAACCAACCATCGCCTAAAAGTTCATTGTAGGTAGCCCACCCGCTGACAATGGCTACGGCGCAAAACGCGTAAATACACAGCACCGCAGCGCTCAGCACCCAACTGCTGACACCCACCCAAAAGTTGCAGGTGAGCCATTCACCTTGCTTGAATTTATTCAGCCACACACGCCACATCGCCACGCGACGTAGCAACAGACTCCAACGCGCTGAAGCAGGCCCCACCCAACCCCACATCCAACGAAATGCCAATACCGCAGCCAAGCTGTAGCCGCTATACACATGCACCAAGCGCCAATACTCAGACTCTGACGTGACATAAGAAATGAGAAACGCCAAAGCCATGCTGGCGTGGGCCATGCGTGTGCCTAAATCCACCACGGGCTTCATTTAGGAATCCTCACACGATCTTCTTCAAAGTCACCTTGTGCCGCATCACGGTGGCAGGCCGTGCAATTGGCCGGGCTTTTGATGGACGCACGTTTGAACGTGGCTGCACTCACCTCGCGGTGCTTGCGCTCAAACCAAGCCGAGCGTGTGATGCGGTCTTGTGACGGCTCTTCACGCGCACGCTTGCCTTGGCCACCGTAGGTTTGTAGCCATGTGTCGATTTGTTTTTGCGTGGCAGCGTCTAACGAAGCATCGCTGGCATAGTGTTTGTCGAGGCCATTCATCACGCGCTGCCAAGACGCCTTGGGCAACAAGTTGGGCGGAAATGCCAAATGACAGCTGCCGCACTCTTGGGTGTACACCGCAGGCGGTGGGGGGCCTTTGTAGCTGTCGGCCCATGAAGCGGTGAGGCTCAAAAAGGCGCTCGCAACCAAGGTGCGCACAAAGTATGAAGAAAGCAAAGACATGACGAACTCCAATCAACGCAAGGTGATGAGCCAAGCCAACACATCGGCTTTTTCAGCAGCGGTGCATTCACGCGCCAGCACGTCTTTGCAATTGCGGCGAAACCATTTGTCGAC
Organism: uncultured Limnohabitans sp.; assembly: GCA_963512655.1. Classification (GTDB taxonomy): domain Bacteria; phylum Pseudomonadota; class Gammaproteobacteria; order Burkholderiales; family Burkholderiaceae_C; genus Limnohabitans. Next base: position 20,194 of record CAUPNL010000012.1, read on the forward strand.
TTTGGCACTGTCGGTGAATCGTTTGGCATTGACCGCAGGTGCGAGGGGTTCAATGGCTTTGTCGGTGCTGGCATGACGCCCACCCACCGTGGGCGATTTGCCGTGACAACTGGTGCATTGCCACTCTTGACCGTGGCTGGCCTTGAAAAATGTTTCTCCACGCACTGCGTTGGCAGGCTGACCCGCTTGTGCGGTGTAACCCGCCAACAACTCGGCAGGCGTGGTCGCCGCCGCGTGAAGCGAGGTGAACAACAGCAAAGAGAACAAGATTTGACGCATGGTTTTGTGCCTTTCTAAACCGATGCTAGTGATCGCGTCTTAGGGTTTTCTTAAGGTGCATGCGGTTCTTCTTAAGGTTGTCTTAATCTGAAGCTCGCACACTTTCGCCATCGTTCATGAATGGAGTTGGTATGACACATACAGTTTTTAAACCCAAGTTACTTGCGCTGCTGTTGACAGCATCAGGCTTGTTGTCCGCATGTGGGGGCGGGGGTGGATCGGCTAGCACCATCCCCACGACGAACGTTGTCAGCTCAGGGACCATCAGCGGCTTAGGCTCCATCATCGTGAACGGTATTCGCTATGAAACCGTTGGCGCGAATGTGTTGGATGCAGACGATGGCAGCACAGCCATCACCACGCCGCTGCGCATTGGTATGACCGTGAGCGTTGAACAAAACGGCACCGACCCCATCACCTTGCGCCCCATCGCCGGAAAAATTCTGGTGCAAAGCGGCATCCATGGCGTAGCCAGTTATGCAGGCAACAGCCTCACCGTGGCTGGACTACCGGTGACCACCGACACCTCCACCATCTTGCTAGATGCGAACGGGGTTGTGACGAGCTTGGCTGCACTGAACAACCTCAACGTGGAGGTCTACGGTTTACCGCAAGCTGACGGTTCATTTTTGGCTACCTTGATAGAAGCCGAGGTCGGACCCCACGCTGTGCAAGTGGTCGGGACCGTGCAAAGCATCAACACGGGTACCCAAACTTTGGTGCTTGGCACCTCTGCCACACCCATCACGATTGACTACACCAGCATCACGCCACCGACCGGACTGGTGGCAGGCGCGGTGGTGGTCGTGAAGTCGTCGGCCACCACGACGGCCAACACCTATGCCGCAAACAGCCTGCAAATTCGCAGCGCCACCGCCAGCACCTACACAAGTTATGCCAGCAACTACAGCGGGACCACGCGTGTGGCTAGCGAGCGCAACGAGTTGTATGGCGCGGTATCCGATAAAGCATTGACATACAGCGGCGTCAACGTGACAGGTTGCACTTTTAGGATTCAGGGCATTCAAGTACAAGCCAGCAGTGCAGCTTTGTGCAGCAGCATTGCCAACGGCACGTATGTGGAAGCCAAAGGTACGTTGAGCAACGGTGTGTTGAATGCCACCAAAATTGAGTTTGAAGGCAGCACCTCCAACGGCTACTCAGATGACTGGAATGATTCGGACTCGGATGGTTTGCATCACCGCAGCTTGTCCACCCTTAACACGGCCAGCGAGCTTCAAGCCAACCGCAGTTTTGAAATCTACGGCGCACTGAGCTGCTCAGCTCTCAATGTGGGCTGCACACTGACACGCGGCGCTGTGACCTACACAGCCGACATGTCAACAGCGCGCTGGGATGACTATCAATCCGTTGTGAACGGCTATGTCGAAGCCAAAGGCTATTTGACAGGCACCACCTTCAAGGTCATCAAGATCGAAGCGAAAGACCGTCGCTATGGCAGCGGTCACGGCGACGACGATTGATGGCTTAACCCAGCTCACGCACCAAGCTCATCGCCTCATCCACCCGTTCCACCGCATGCACAGTCATGCCGGGGATGGGCTTTTTAGGTGCATTGGCTTTTGGAATAACCGCCACGGTAAAGCCTAACTTGGCCGCTTCTTTCAAACGCTCTTGGCCGCGCGGTGCAGGGCGCACCTCACCCGCCAAGCCCACTTCGCCAAAAGCGATGAAACCTTGGGGCAGCGGCTTGCCGCGCAAGCTGCTTTGGATGGACAACAACACGGCCAAGTCAGCCGCAGGCTCGCTGATGCGCACACCGCCCACGGCGTTGACAAACACATCTTGGTCCATGCACGCCACTCCTGCGTGGCGATGCAACACAGCCAGCAACATGGCCAAACGGTCGCGATCCAAACCCACGCTCAAGCGACGCGGCGATGGGCCACCGCTATCCACCAAGGCTTGAATCTCCACCAGCATGGGGCGTGTGCCTTCGAGCGTGACCAGCACACAACTGCCGGGCACCGGCTCGGAATGTTGGCTCAAGAAAATGGCACTCGGGTTGCTCACACCCTTCAAGCCTTTTTCAGTCATAGCGAACACGCCAATTTCGTTCACCGCGCCAAAGCGGTTTTTGATGGCACGCACGAGTCGGTACGTCGAATGTGTGTCGCCTTCAAAGTACAGCACCGTGTCCACCATGTGTTCCAACACGCGAGGGCCAGCGAGTGCGCCCTCTTTGGTCACGTGACCGACCAACACCACCGCAGTACCCGTGGACTTGGCCATGCGTGTGAGGTGTGAGGCGCATTCGCGCACCTGCGCCACAGATCCTGGAGCACTGGTGAGCTGGTCGGAATACACCGTTTGGATGGAGTCCATCACCACCACGGCGGGTTGAAGTTTGTCCACGGTGGCTAATATTTTTTCAAGCTGCGTTTCGGCCACCACTTGCACTTGGCTGTGGTCTAGCCCCAAACGGCGCGAGCGCAAAGCCACTTGCGAGGCAGATTCTTCGCCCGTCACATACAAGGTGCTCATGCCACTGCGTTGCAAGCCATCCATCGCTTGCAAGATCAACGTGGATTTGCCAATGCCGGGGTCGCCGCCAATCAGCACCACACCGCCCTCGACCATGCCGCCGCCCAACACGCGGTCGAGTTCTTCTTGGCCAGTGGGCGTGCGCGCCACGTCTTGGGCTTCGATGTCGGAGAGGATGGCCACTTCAGACGCAGGCGCCAAAGCAGCCATGCCTGCGTAGCGGTTTTTGGTAGGGCCGCTACTGTCGACCGCGGTTTCAATCAGCGTGTTCCACGCGTTGCAACTGGGGCATTTGCCCAACCACTTGGCGGTGATGCCGCCGCAGTCGGTGCAGGTGTATTGGGTTTTTTCTTTGGCCATGCGCCAATATTACTGGATAAATAGCCAGTGTCTTGAGTTAACGCGCCAGCACCCGGTCGATTTCAGTCTTGAGTGAGTCGCTGGACAAGGGCTTTGACACATAGCCATCCATGCCCGCCTCAAAGTAACGCTCCCGGTCACCTATGAGCGCGTTGGCGGTCACGGCAATGATGGGCGTCTTTGCTAGTTGGCGGGTTTGTTCCAAATGGCGAATCGTTTGCGTGGCCTCTATGCCGCCCATCTCTGGCATTTGAATGTCCATCAAAATCAAATCAAACCGTGAGGTATTGAATGCCTCTACACCTTCCACGCCGTTACTGGCGAGGGTCACCTCGTAGCCCATACGCGTCAACAAGATGGACTGCAGCCTTTGATTGATCGGCGTGTCCTCGACCAGTAACACCCGCTTCAACGTGGGCTCTGGCAACGCGTCGCTGTTTATTGCTGCGACGCCCTGGACCAGCGTATCAGGCGCTGACACATGGTTAAACAAGGCCACCATTTCTTGTGCGTCAATCGGTTTTACCAAAAAGCCCTGAATACCCAAGGCATCCAGTTGCTCTTGACTGATCTGCTCACTCAAAGCGCCCGTCATGATGATGTACAGGTGCGTAGGGGGCCGCTCGCGACGCAGCTGTTTGACCAACGCATAGCCATCGATGTCGGGCATATTCACGTCGATCAAAGCAAACACGGCTTGTGACAAGTGGGGTGAGTGCAACACCTGCGCGGCCCCATCGCAAACCAAAGGGCGCATGCCTGCACCCGATAAACGTTTGGCCAAAACTTGACGGCTGCTTGGCGTGTCGTCCACGACGAGCACTGTTTTACCCCTGAGATGCTGCGCAATGGCTGGCATCATGGCAGGCGTGCCCTTGGCATGTTGCAGCTGCGTGGTGAAACTGAAGTTGCTTCCCTGACCGATGGCGCTGTTGACACTGATCTCCCCCCCCATCATGTGAACCAAACTGCGACTAATGGCCAAGCCTAGGCCAGAGCCACCGAAGCGGCGCGCCGTGCTCGAATCTGCCTGCGTGAACACTTCGAATATCAAGGCTTGCTTGTCCTGTGAGATGCCAATCCCTGTGTCTTTGATGCTCACCAACAAACCAAAGCCATCAGCCTTTGATGCTGACTGGATGCAAGACACTGTCAATACCACTTCGCCTTGCGCTGTGAACTTGATGGCATTGCCCAGTAAATTGCTGATGACCTGTTGCAAACGCACAGGATCGCCTACGACCATATCGGGCACATCTGGCGCCATGTCGCAAATCAGTTCGAGTTCTTTCTCAGACGCACGTAACGACAAAGTGCGTGTGGCCTGACGGATGAGGCCGTGCAAGGAGTACTCATGGGGGTCAAGGTGCAATTTCTGCGCTTCGATTTTGGAAAAATCCAAGATATCGTTGATGACCACCAACAATGAATTGGCCGATGCAGAGACCATCTCCAAATAGCTGCTTTGCTCTGTGGTCAAGCGCGTTTGCAAACAAAGCTCGGTCATCCCCAAGATGCCATTCATTGGCGTGCGGATTTCGTGACTCATGTTGGCCAAGAAATGGCTTTTAGATTCATTGGCGGCTTGCGCGGCATCCCGGGCCAACAAAAGCTCGGCCTCAGCGCGTTGGCGTGCGTCCATGAATTCATTGAACGCGTGCACCACCGTCTTGATTTCTTGACTCCCGATTTCTGCAATCGGGGCCACATGTTGCCCGTTGCGCATTTGCTCGGCCTTGTCATGCATGGCGTGCGCCAGCTGCCCGAGCGGTCGCACCAATCGCGCAACAAAACTCCAGAGCAAGGGCACCATGGTCAGCATCAACAACACGGTGACGATCAGCATGCGTTGGTACAAATCATCAATGGGCGCGAACGCTTCAGATGAGGGGATCACCGACGCCACGATCCAGTCTGTCGTTTGCAAACGCTTGAACGTAAATAAACCCTTGAGCCCACGTGTGGTGTACCCCTCTTGCGTGCCCTCAAAGCCACGCATGGCACTTTCAAAAGGTAGGTTATTACTGCCTTCGGGCACAGCTTTGAAAATCAAACTCGGGTCAGGGTGGGCAATGCGCACGCGGTCCGTGGTGACCAGGTAGTAATAACCTGTTTCACCATTTTTCTGTGTAGCGATAGAACCCAATAAGTTAGGTTTGTACAGGTTTAAAACCCCGCCGATCATGCCCACCAATTGCTGATCGGCATCAAATATCGGCGCCGCCACCACCACGATTGGCTGCTGTGTAGCCTTGCCCAAAATGGGCTTTGAGATGACCGGCGCGTGGGTGCGAATGACGCCCTGCACGTAGTCACGGCTAGACATGTCCAAGGTGCGCCGCCCAGGCTTGACGGGCCAGTCGACAAGCAACACCCCCTTGGCGTCAAAAATGTAGAGATCGTCATACAGATTGAACAACGCATGTTCACGTTGCAACAAGCTTTCTAACTTTGCCAAATCACTCATATGCTCGGCAGGCATGTTGGCCCCAACACTGGCCAACATCGCCACGCTGTCTTCCAAGCGTTCGTCCAAATTGCGCGCAAAGTCGGTGAGTTGTCGAAACTCGTTTTTTTCAATTCGATGAACGATGTCTGCGCGGAGCACTTGAAATTGCAACACCAATTGCGCAAGCAAAAGAACAATCCCCACTGCGATGGCGCTCAGCGACAGCTGAAGTTTGATGCTGAGATTTTTCATAAAACAAAACGTCAGCAGGTTGCTGCGTTTGATAAATGCTGAACAAACAGCCGTATTTAGTAATACTTTATTTTAATGTTTTACGAGTAGATTGATTTTTTAGCCTACTCAGTCTTGGGTGAATCCGACGCGCCCCGACACCGCGCACATCAGCTCGTAGCCCACCGTGCCTGCGGCTTGGGCCACTTCGTCAATTGGCAACACCACGCCGTTGCTGGCCTTCCCCCACAGCGTGACTTCGCTGCCAAACCCCGCCGCATGGCCTGCGGCATCGCAAGGGGTCAGGTCCACCGCAATCATGTCCATGCTCACGCGGCCCAAGGTGCGTGTGCGCACACCATCGACCAACACCGGCGTGCCTGTGGGGCAGTGGCGCGGGTAACCATCGGCATACCCGCAGGCCACGATGCCGATGCGCATCGCAGTATCTGCGGTGAACGATGAGCCATAGCCCACGGCGTCACCCGCTTGCAAGTCTTGTGTGCCGATGATGCGACTGCGCAAACTCATGGTCGGTTGCAAATCCCATTGCGCGATGTTGCGCTCGGGAAAATCCGGCGCACTGCCATAGAGCGCAATACCGGGACGTACCCAATCAGCAGCCACAGTCACATCATCATGGGTATGGCGCAACAAGCCTGCGCTGTTGCAAGTGCTGCGCTCGCCGGGCAGGTCTTCGGTGGTTTTGTTAAATGTGGCAATTTGCTGCGCAATACCTTTGGGTCCATCCGCATCACTGAAATGGGTGATGAGAGAAATCTCATCTACTTGTGGCAACTGGTTCAGCCGTGTCCATGCCGAACGAAAACGCGTGGGTGTGAAACCCAAGCGGTTCATACCGCTGTTCATTTTGAGGAATATTCGGTGCGGCACTTGCGTCTTGTGACGACTGAGCATGTCTATTTGTTCGTCGCAATGCACGGTGTGCCACAGGTCTAAGCGTGAGCACAGCTCTAGGTCGCGCATCTCAAACACGCCTTCTAGCAACAGCACCGGACCGCGCCAGCCCAAGCTGCGCAAGCGCTGCGCTTCATCGAGGTCTAACAAGGCGAAGCCATCGGCGCCACGCAAACCTTCAAACACCCGCTCAATGCCATGGCCATACGCGTTGGCTTTGACCACGGCCCACACACGGGCGTCGGGTGCTGCGGCACGCATGCGTGTCAAGTTATGACGCAAAGCGTCGGTGTGAACAAAGGCTTGAATCGGGCGGGGCATGGTCAATATTGTGGCACCCGCGTGATATAACCTTGGGTAGTTAAAAAAGAAAGAAGAATCAACAGGCCGGCAGCCCTCTGCACGTCTGTCAGACCTATCCATGAAGCGCGGTTTTTATACGATCATGTCGGCCCAATTTTTCAGTTCGTTGGCCGACAACGCACTGTTTGTGACAGCCGTCGAATTACTGAAATCAGATGGCGCCGCCGAATGGCAGCGCGCCGCTCTGGTGCCTATGTTTGCTCTGTTCTACGTGGTGCTCGCGCCGTTTGTCGGCGCGTTTGCCGACTCACGTCCCAAGGGCGAAGTCATGCTGATGAGCAACACCATCAAAGTAGTGGGCTGTTTGATGATGTTGTTCGGCGTGCATCCCTTGCTTGCTTATGCGGTGGTGGGTTTGGGCGCTGCAGCCTACTCACCCGCGAAGTACGGCATCTTGACTGAGCTGCTGCCCGCATCGCAATTGGTCAAAGCCAATGGTTGGATTGAAGGTCTCACCATCACCTCCATCATCTTGGGCGTGCTGTTGGGTGGCCAACTGGTCGGTCCGAACTTGTCGGCTTGGTTGTTGTCGTTTGATCTGCCCTTCATCACGACAGGCGTCGACTCTTCCGCCGAAGCCGCCATTTGTTTGTTGATTCCCTTGTATGCCTTGGCCGCCTGGTTCAACAAACGCATTCCGTACACAGGTGCCGCGCTCATTCCGATGCGCCTCGACCCTGAGAAAACCATGGCGCGCAATTTGTTCGCACTGGTGCCCGACTTCTGGCATTGCAACCAACGCTTGTGGCAAGACAAGCTGGGCCAAATTTCTTTGGCCACCACCACCTTGTTCTGGGGCGTGAGCGGCAACTTGCGCTACATCGTGCTCGCTTGGAGTGCAGCTGCTTTGGGCTACACCACCACACAGGCGTCCAGTTTGGTCGGCGTGGTCGCCATCGGCACCGCCGTGGGCGCGGTGGTGGCATCGATGAAGATGCGACTCGACCACGCCACACGCCTCATGCCTTTGGGCATTGCCATGGGCTGCTTTGTGGTGGCGATGAACTTCATCGACAACCTGTGGCTGGCTGTGCCCTTCCTCATTGTGTTGGGCGGCTTGGGTGGCTTCTTGGTCGTGCCCATGAACGCGCTGCTGCAGCACCGTGGCCACAACCTCATGGGCGCTGGCCGCTCAATTGCGGTGCAAAACCTGAACGAACAGCTGTGCATTTTGGGTCTGGGCTTTTTGTACACCTTCAGCACCGGCATGGGCTTGAGCGCCTTTGGTGCCATCACTGCTTTTGGAGCATTGGTCGGTTATGTGATGTGGCTCATCAAACTCTGGCATGAGCACAACCACTTGCACCACCGCGAAGAACTCGCGCGTTTGATGCACATTGCACGCAACGACGACTTGCACGGTTAACTTTTGACCACACGCCCCATGCTGGCCGTGTTGGCTTTGGCTCTCAACGCATTGGTGTGGGGCTTGTCTTGGTGGCCTTTGCGCCAGCTTGATGCCGATGGCTTGCACCCCTTGTGGGCCACCGCAGCGGTCTTCACACTCGCCACCCTCGTGCTGACGTTCATCAGCCCACAAGGCTGGCGACACTTCCATCAACATCCCCAACTTTGGTGGCTCATGGCCGCATCTGGCCTCACCAACATTGGCTTTAACTGGGCCGTCACCACAGGCGATGTGGTGCGCGTGGTGTTGCTGTTTTATCTCATGCCCACATGGTCTTTGCTGCTGGCGTGGTGGATGCTGGGTGAGCGCCCCACACGCGGTGCGTTGATGCGTTTGTCGCTGGCTCTTGTGGGCGTGTTGTTGGTGCTCAAAACGCCGGAATCGCCTTGGCCGCTGCCGCAAGATTTACCTGACGTGTTGGCTTTGCTTGCTGGCTTTTGTTTTGCGCTCACCAACATTTGGCTGCTGCGTTTGCAGCACACGCCTGAGTCATCGCGCATGGTGGCCATGTTTGGTGGTGGTGCATTGATGGCAGTGGTCTGCGCCATTCTGGCCACGTGGGCGGGTGTGATTCCTGCGTTGTCTATGCTGGCGACAAACGACATTGGCGCTTGGGCACCTTATGTGCTGGGTCTGAGTGCAGCCTTCTTGGTATCGAACTTCACCTTGCAATACGGCGCTGCGCGTTTGAGCGCACACACCACGGCCATGGTGATGATGTCAGAGGTGGTGTTTGCAAGTGTGTCCTCGGTGGCACTAGGGGCATCCGCGCTCACGTGGCGCGTGGGCCTAGGTGGCGGCATGATTGTGTTGGCTGCGTTGTTGGCATCACAAGCGCACACCGACAAAACACACGCTTGATGCAACACACGCGTTGCTGCTCTGCATAGAAAGGCTCATCACATGACAGCTCTCAAAGACTTCACCGCCAACCGCATTGACGGCACACCGTTGTCATTCGCAGACCTCCAAGGCCAAGTGCTGCTGGTCGTCAACACGGCCAGCGCTTGTGGTTTCACACCGCAATTTGAAGGCTTAGAAGCGCTGCACAAAATCTATGGCGAAAAAGGCTTAGCCGTCATCGGTTTCCCGTGCAATCAGTTTGGCGCGCAAGACGCGGGCAGCAACGAAGAGATTGGCACGTTTTGCCAACGCAACTACGGCGTGAGCTTTGCGATGATGGAAAAAGTCGATGTGAATGGCGACCACGCACACCCGTTGTTCAAGTGGCTCAAAGCAGAAGCGCCCGGCGTGTTGGGCAGCGAAGCCATCAAATGGAACTTCACCAAGTTCTTGGTGGGCAAAGACGGCCGTGTGCTCAAGCGCTATGCATCGATGGATGCGCCAGCGAAGTTGTCAAAGGACATCGAAGCAGCCCTCGCCGCCTAAACCGCAAAGCAAGCCAACGCAAGTTAGCTTGCCGCTTAGGTTTAGTTCAACGCAGCGTCCAACACTTCCACCCAATGCTTGACTGGCACATCGGTGCCACTTTGCAAATGGGTGATGCAGCCCACGTTGGCGCTCAGAATGGCTTTGGGTTTCAGCGCATCTAAGTGACCCAGCTTGCGGTCACGCAAGGTGGTACTGATTTCGGGATTGAGCACGCTGTAAGTGCCTGCTGAGCCGCAGCACAAATGCGCTTCGGTGTTGGCCACTTGAATGGCAAAGCCCAACTCAGCCAAGTGCTTTTCAACCCCGCCTTTGAGCTGCTGACCGTGTTGCAACGTGCATGGCGGGTGGAACGCTTGCATGCCCGCGTTGGCCAACACATGGGATTTCAACTTGGGCTTGAGCACGGGCACCAACTCGGGCAACAACTCACTCAAGTCTTGCGTGAGTTCGCTGATGCGTTTGGCTTTGGCGGCGTAAACGGCATCGTCTTTCAGCACATGGCCGTAGTCCTTCACCATCACGCCGCAGCCCGAGGCGTTCATCACGATGGCTTCCACGCCTTGTTCGACGAACGGCCACCATGCGTCGATGTTGGCGCGAATTTGCACCAGGCTACCGTCTTGGTCGTTCAAGTGGAATTTCACTGCACCACAGCAACCGGCCTTAGGCGCGACGATGGTTTGAATACCAGCCGCATCCAACACACGCGCGGTGGCGGTGTTGATGTTGGGCAGCATGGCGGGTTGCACACAGCCAGCGAGCATCAGCACTTTGCGTGCATGCGTTTGGGTGGGCCACACCACACCGTTGCGCTCAGCCGTTTGAGGCGCAGGCACTTTGGCTTTGAGCTTGGCGGGCAGAATGCCGCGCACCGCTTGGCCCAATTTCATGGCGGGTGCAAAGAGGGGCGAAGGCAAGCCTTCTTTCAAAGCCCAACGCATGATGCGCTCACCCATGGGGCGCTGCACTTGCGCATCCACCACTTTGCGGCCCACGTCCACCAAGTGGCCGTATTGCACGCCACTGGGGCAAGTGCTTTCGCAGTTGCGGCAGGTGAGGCAGCGGTCCAAGTGCTGCTGGGTTTTGCGCGTGGGCTTGGCACCCTCGAACACTTGCTTCATCAAATAGATGCGGCCACGCGGGCCGTCTAGCTCGTCGCCCAGCAGTTGATACGTGGGGCACGTCGCTGTGCAAAAACCGCAGTGCACGCACTTGCGCAAAATGGCTTCGGCTTGTTCGCCTTCGGGCGTGCCGACGTATTGGGGGGCCAGGTTGGTTTGCATGTATGGCTCTGAAATGAACGTGAGGTTTTAAACGCGACCAGGGTTGAAGACACCCGCTGGGTCAAACTGTTTTTTGAGTTCGTTTTGAATGCGTTGTTGCACTGCGTTGAGTGGGGTGTACACGCCCGCTTGCTTGTCCACATCGCCCAAAGTTTGTTGACTGGCAGCACTGGTGCGGAACAAGGTGGCGTGGCCGCCCGCTTTCAGCGCAGCTTCGCGCACTTGGGTCGCAGCGGATGCTGGGGCCCACAGCCAGCGCTGTGCGCCGTGCCATTCAACGTATTGCGCGCACGCAGCGCCGTTCACACGCACATCCAACTCGGGCGCGGTTTGCGGCACGCTCAAACGCCACAAGCAATCTTGCTCGGTGGGCGCTTTGAAGAAATCTAGAGTTTGTTCGCCACTGGCTTGCCAGTCGGCTGCAGCTTGCGCTTGGTCCAAGATGCTCACGTGTGCGCCAAGTGCTTTCACCTCCGCACTCATCTTGACGATGGCTGCGTCTACCGCGGCCACTGCGCCGCGCAGGCGAACAAAGAAATAGTCTTGCGCGGGCGATGCCGTGGTGTCGTGCACCCATGCGCTCGCGTTCAAGGGCAGCGGCTGGCCGCCCCATTGGTTGATGAGTTTCAAAGCTTGTGCTTGCGTCAGCCCAGCGCACACCAAGGTGGCTTCGCCTGGGGCTACTGGCAAGACTTTCAAAGACACTTCAGTGATCAGGCCCAGCTGACCCCAGCTACCGGCCAACAAACGTGACACGTCGTAGCCGGCCACGTTCTTCATCACTTGGCCGCCAAAGGTCAGGTGCTCGCCTTTACCGTTGATGACGCGTGCGCCCAGCACAAAGTCACGAACTGTGCCCACACTGGCTCGGGCGGGGCCGCTCAAACCTGCGGCCACCATGCCGCCAATCGTGGCACCTTTGCCAAAATGTGGTGGCTCAAAAGCAAAGCTTTGACCTTTTTCTGCCAAGGCGGCTTCAACCTCTGCCAAGGGTGTGCCACATCGCACAGTAATAACCAGCTCGCTCGGCTCATAGCTCAAGATGCCGCTGTAGGCCGTGGTGTCCAGCACCTCGCCTTGCAAGGATTGACCTAAAAAGTCTTTGGTGCCGCCGCCACGCAAGCGCAAAGGCTGGCCAGTTTTGGTCGCCTCAAGAATGCGGTCGGTGAAATGCTGAAGGGTGTGTTGCAAGGTATCTGGCATGGCTGTCATGGTAGCCGCTGGGCCTGACAGGGGTTTTGAATTTTTTGCACAGCCCCGTTTAAAAATAAAAAAGCCCGCCCTGATTTCTCAGGTGCGGGCTGTGAAGTCCAAGGAAAACTTGAAGTACTTGAAAAATTAACGGTGGTAGGCCGTTTCGCCGTGTGAGCTGATGTCGAGGCCTTCGCGCTCTTCTTCTTCCGTCACACGCAGACCCAGAACCATGTCAACCAGTTTGAAGGCGATGAATGAAACCACGCCAGACCAAACAATGGTGGTCACCACAGCTTCGAGCTGAATCAACACTTGGCCGCCGATTGAGTAGTCAGCGCTGGCAGCGTTGGCCACGTAATCAAAGATGCCTGTGCCGCCGAGCGAAGGAGCTGCAAACACGCCAGTCAACAACGCACCCACGATACCGCCCACGCCGTGCACACCAAACACATCGAGTGAGTCGTCAGCGCCCAACAGGCGTTTCAGACCGTTCACACCCCACAAGCAGAGGAAGCCGCCTGCAGCACCGATCACGATGGCACCCATGGGGCCCACGAAACCGCAAGCTGGGGTGATGGCCACCAAGCCAGCCACAGCACCAGAGGCTGCGCCCAACATCGAGGCCTTGCCTTTGGCCAATGCTTCACCAGCAATCCAAGCCAGAGTCGCAGCAGCAGTCGCCACCAAAGTGTTCACGAAAGCGAGTGCAGCCACACCGTTGGCTTCGAGGTTAGAGCCGGCGTTGAAACCGAACCAACCCACCCACAACAAAGATGCGCCAACCATGGTCAATGTCAAGCTGTGAGGCGCCATTGACTCTTTGCCGTAGCCAGTGCGCTTGCCGATCACATATGCGCCAACCAAACCAGCCACCGCAGCGTTGATGTGCACCACAGTACCACCAGCGAAGTCCAGAGCACCCTTGGCCCACAACCAGCCAGCAGCGGCAGTCACAGTTTCCAAAGTTGCAGCGTCGGTGATCGCGTCTGGGCCGTCCCAATACCAGACCATGTGGGCCACTGGCAAGTAGCTGAACGTGAACCAAATGGCAGAGAACAACAACACGGCAGAGAAGCGCACACGCTCAGCAAACGCACCCACGATCAAGGCGCAAGTGATGGCCGCGAAGGTGGCTTGGAAAGCAGCGAAAGTGAACTCAGGAATCACAACGCCTTTGCTGAAGGTCGCGCCCACAGAGTCAGGTGTGATGCCTTGGAAGAACAACTTATCGAAGCCACCAAAGAATGGAGAGCCGCCTGTGAATGCCACTGAGTAACCGTAGATGACCCACAACACATAAATGAGTGAGCTAACCACGAAAACTTGCATCAACACAGACAACATGTTTTTGCTACGCACCAAACCGCCGTAGAACAAAGCCAAACCTGGAATGGTCATCAAGATAACCAACACAGTCGCAATCGTCATAAAGGCGGTATCACCTTTGTTAGGAACTGGCACAACCGCATCAGCGGCCATTGCCACAGCACCGCAGAGCAAAAGCCCCAACCCGAGTGTGAGAGAACTTAGGAATTTTTTCATGATGGGCTTCTTTCTTAAAGCGCTTCTGGACCGGTCTCGCCGGTGCGGATGCGGACGACTTGTTCGAGGTCGTAAACAAAAATCTTGCCGTCGCCGATTTTTCCGGTGCGTGCAGAACCTTCGATGGCTTCGATCGCGCGCTCGACGTGTTCAGCGTCAACCGCAGCTTCGATCTTGACCTTTGGCAAGAAGTCAACCACGTACTCAGCACCGCGATACAACTCGGTATGGCCTTTTTGACGGCCGAAGCCTTTGACTTCAGTGACAGTGATACCTTGCACCCCGATTTGGGAAAGGGCCTCGCGGACCTCGTCCAACTTAAAGGGTTTGATGATGGCGGTGATGAGTTTCATGGTTGCTCCTAGAGAAGACAGTGCGTTGGGTTAGAACGCGTACTTGACGCCAACGACCACTGCGTTTTTGCCAGCGTAGTAGCTAGTTGATGAGAGGCCTTTAGACAATGTCTCGTCTGCTGTCGTCTTGATCGCTGCAACGCTTGCTGACAAGCCATCGCCCAAGTCTTTGTTCAGAGTCAAAGCGAAATCGCTGTAACCGTAGATTTGATTTGCATTTTTGATGCTTTGACGACCAGCATGCGGCACCAAGCTGTAACCATTACCCAAGTCAAAAGTAGCGCTCAAATCCCAGTATGTGCTGCCCTTGCTATCTGAGTAGCCAAACAGATTTGAAGTAGCTTGCGAATACTTCAAAGTTGCTGGACCGTATGTGGCTGCGCCATAGACTTCGTCTGTATTGGCGTTCACGTTCACACCTGGTGCTGCATCTTTGTAAGTGTTATTCAAATACTCGTAGCGCAAATAGCCAACGTCATAAGCAACACCAGCAGCTTCAAACTTGTAACCACCGTAAATGTCCAGCTCAACAGCGCCTTTGGCTGAAGGTGAGCCAGATGCTGGCAAAGCATCTTTGATCCACTTGATGGTCGAACCCCAAGCGCCCAAGTAAAAACCATTGGCATTTGCATAGTCCACGCCGCCTTGCAAAGCTGCATCACCTTTTGTTTGAGCGATGCCGCGGTAACGGTATTGGCTGACCACGCCCACGTTGTAAGTCACTTCAGGCGCTACAGGTGCAGTTTGTGCAAACGCTGCAGAAGATGTGGCCAAGAGGGCCAACACGATTTTGGACTTGAGGTTCATAGTTTTCTCCGTTGAAAAATAAAGAGGGATACACCTACTTAGCAGGGTCCGTGCCAGCGTTGAAATCCACAAAAGTGATCCCTTTACTAGAACTAAGACCCAAAGTGATGCAGTAGTCTGGCTACCGAACCATTTTCACGCACACAGTTGGTGCATCACTTTGCCTTACACGCCCTGCAATGGGGCTAATCACTCAAAAAGAGAAGATTTATGACGCTTTCGTTAATTCACAGCCGCGCACTTTTGGGTTTGCAAGCACCCGCGGTGACCGTTGAGGTGCATTTAGCAAACGGTTTACCCAGTTTCACCTTGGTGGGCTTGGCAGATACCGAAGTCAAAGAAGCGCGCGAACGTGTGCGATGCGCCATTCAAAACGCAGGGCTGGACTTTCCTAGTAACAAAAGGATCACGGTGAATTTGGCGCCTGCCGATCTACCCAAAGACTCGGGCCGCTTTGATTTGCCCATTGCGCTGGGCATCTTGGCAGCCCATGGGCAATTGGATGAAGCAGCATTGGCGTCATACGAATTTGCAGGTGAGTTGTCGCTGTCTGGCGAGCTACGCCCCGTGCGTGGTGCGTTGGCCATGGGGCTGGCTTTGCGTGGTGCAGGGGTGCGCACACGTTTGGTGTTGCCGCCGGGCAGTGCCGAAGAAGCTGCGCTTGTCCCCACAGCCGAGGTCTACCGCGCCCAACACCTGAGCGATGTGGTCGCGCACTTTGCCAAACCCGAGTTGAAAGGCTCGCTGCCCGTACACACCACCGACGGCTGGTGTCGCATTGAAGCACCGGTGCTGAGTGCACCAGCCATCCCACACGGCCCTGACTTGGTCGATGTCAAAGGTCAAGCCGGCCCACGTCGGGCCCTAGAGATTGCAGCTGCTGGCGGACACTCTCTCTTATTAGTCGGCCCACCCGGCACAGGCAAGTCCATGTTGGCGCAACGCTTTGCGGCCTTGCTGCCCGACATGACACTGGACGACGCACTGGAGAGCGCCGCCGTCGCTAGCTTGGCGGGGCGCTTTGAATTGAACCAATGGATGCAGCGGCCCACGCGCAGCCCGCATCACACAGCAACGTCTGTGGCATTGGTGGGCGGTGGCACGCCACCGCGTCCAGGTGAGATTTCTTTGGCGCACAACGGTGTTCTGTTTCTGGACGAGCTTGCTGAAGTCAAGCGCAGCGCGCTGGAAGCTTTACGCGAGCCTTTGGAGAACGGTCACATCACCATCTCGCGTGCGGCTACTCAGGCCAAGTTTCCTGCGCGTTTTCAATTGATTGCAGCGATGAACCCCTGCCCTTGCGGCTACTTGGGTTCCAGCATGAAAGCTTGTCGTTGCACACCCGACCAAGTGTCGCGTTACCAAGGCAAGCTCAGCGGCCCTTTGCTAGACCGCATCGACTTGCAAGTGGAAGTGCCCACACTGGCCACCGAGGTGTTGATGCACAGCGTGCCGGGTGAATCCACCGCCACCGTGCGTGCACGCTGCTTGGCGGCGCATGCCAAAGCACTCGCGCGACAAGGCACACCCAACCAAGGTTTGCAGGGCCAAGCTTTGGAAGCTCACCTGCAGCTCGATGCAGCAGCGGCCACGTTTTTACAAAACGCAGCGACCAAGCTGGGTTGGTCAAGCCGCAGCACACACCGCGCGCTGCGCGTGGCACGCACCATTGCAGACTTGGCCGACAGCACCTCGGTGCAAGTGGCGCATGTGGCCGAAGCGTTGCAATACCGGCGTGTGTTGGTCAGTCACTGACCACGCCTCACACGCGAGCACCCAACACAATGCCTTCGCGTTGCAGCTGCGCCATCACTTCTGCACCTTCACGCACAAAGGCTTCAGGTTCGGGGTGCGACAACCACATGGCCAACACCATGAAGGCTTGTTCACCGCTTTGCCCATCACGCAATAAGTCAATCAGCTGACCACGAAAGACGTTGCTTTCCAACACGTGCAGCGTGTCGTCCTTGTCGCGCAACATGGACACGTAGGTGCTTTGCATGTCATCGGGCTGGTGATCGGTGTCAATGCTGTGAACAGGCCACTCATACGCCGCCTCCACATGGGTGGGATTGAGCACCACGGCGTGGTGCATCACATTCGCATCGACGTCACACGCGGGCCAGCTTACTGGCGTGGTGTTGACGGCGTTTTGTAACCATTCGAAGTGTGCCAAGTCTTGCAGCCACGCGGGCAAGCGTTGCATGTCTGGGCTTTCACACACGTGGTCCACAAAAGCCCGCTGAGTGGTGCTAGCCCAAGGCGTATGCGGTTGTGCGTCTTTGAGGAAGAGGCGCACGGCATGCTCCCACATGTCATCACCCAACAACGCGCACGTCACGGGAAACGCAGGCGCCAAGACCTCGCTCACATGCGTCACCATGTCTTGCGTGCAAGCCGCTGCATCGGCCAAAGACACACCAGCAGGAGCCGATACGCCTAGGGGGTCGCGCAAATGGCGCGCCAGTGCGAATTGAAATTGTCGGAAATCGTTCAACATGTCAGGGCCTCTAAGTTCAGTTGCATCACATCGTCTACACAGCGCGCCACGCGCCGGTGGGTGCGCGCCAGCACATCACCCAGCAAGGGGTATTCGCGGCCCACACGCACATAGTCGATGTGGCTCAGTGGCAGGGCTTGCAAAAACGCATGCGGGTCAAAGCCAAAGTGCAACGCATTTGCAGCAAGCGCATGCAAGTCCAAATGCAAGCTGCAACCCGACGCTGACACCACAGCCGAAATGAACTCAGCCTCGTTCATGTCCACGTGTGCCGGCGTCATGCGATGCACCACGTTGCGAATGCCAATGCGCAAACCGAGTGCGTCTTGCACTTGGGCAATGCGCGCGGCCGTCCAAGCCACAGCAGCACGTGTGCTGGGAATGGGCAGGTTGATGAACAAGGGCGCATCGTCTGCGCTCCAAGCCAAGGCTTCGGAAAAAACCTGAACGCCGTGCTCGGCAATGAAGCTGCGCAAATCGCGCAACACATGTTTGTCTAACGCGCCGGGCCCGCCCAATGACAAGCTTTGGCTCAAACACACGCAAGGGTAGTGCTGGGTAAGTTGCTGCAAGTCTTTACCGATACGCGCCGACACGCCGATCCAATCGGGTGGGGTGAGTTCTAAAAATTGCAAATTGTCTGGCGCTCGATTTTTTAGCGGCGCTAACAATGCGGGGCGCAGGGCCAAGCCCGTCCCATGCAAGGTGTGATGTTTCATAAAGTAAGCGTCCTATCAACGGGCCAACGCTTGGCCCTAGGCGACTACTTCGACACCTGCGCACAGAACATGATGAAACGAATTTGCAAATTAAAGTCTTTTTGATAGTTACCCCAAGACCTCACAAATCACGTAGGCGTCTCTCGATAAATTTCAGTCTTCGCATCATGGGCCACTGCTGTGTCTGCCAGCCTTGGTGTGCTGCAAGTGGTGGGCAACAGCATGCTCAGCTGACACAGCGGCGACGCAACACGTCGTCCAGCGACAGTCGACCGGGGCCCATCCACAGCAGGGTCCACAACATGCCCATCAGCACCACGGGGTACTTGAAGTTGCCAAAGCCTTTGTCGGTGAACACATAGCCTTGGGCCAACTCGGCCCATGTGTGCCACGCCTCTGGCCAGTGCACGCTGGCAATGGCGACCACACTCAGCACCAACAATGACACCGAGAAAAAGCGAGTGCCAAACCCGATCACCAAAGCGATGCCACCGACCAATTCAAACCACGTGGCCATTTGCCAGCTGATGCTGGGAGGCACGAGGTTGAAAGGAAACGGGAACTGGTCTTGAATGTCTGCAAACCAGTTTTCGCCGTTGAATTTTTCTAAACCTGATTCAAAGAAATCCCAACCCAGAATCAAGCGCAGGCTGAACAGACCTACCCACAAACCCAACGCATCGAACGTGCCTAGGCATTGATTGAGGCGTGTTTTCATGCACACGTGATGGATGTTTTGGCTCATGGTTGTGTTCCCAAAATAATGTCTTGTTCTTGTAGTTGCTTGAGCAAGGTGACCCCAAATGCCATCAGCAGTTCGGGCTGCGGATGTCGCATTTGTTCAGCGATGTGTTGCATCGCTTGCGTACCGCTCATGGGCTGCGCGTCTAGCAGCGCCAGCACATGTGCGGTGGCGGCGTTCACCTCGGTGAAGTGCACCGCATCGTCTGCATCGCGGTACACCACCAGATGCGTCTCCAAAGATTTGCGTGGTTTGTGTTGCTCACCAATCCGATGCACGGCCCAGTCGTAATGCAAGTCCATGCGTGCGGGGTTGAGCACCACGATCTCTGCCATCAGGTCGCCTTGTGCGTTGGCAGCAGGGCGCGTCACGTCCATCACATCTACCGCCAGCTCGGCCCATTCGTAATGCGTCAAGTCAGGTAGCCACCGTGGCAAAGGCTGCTTAGGTTGGCCCTCTTGGAGATAGCGCACAAACTCGCGCGGAATGTCGCGAAACCAAGGCGTGTGCAAAGGCCAGTCACGGTAGAAGGTGCGGCACAAACGTCGCCATGCGGTGTCACCCAGCAATTTACGGCTCAGCGGCATGCAGGTGTCGATGAAGCCGCACACGTTGTTAAACAGCATCTCGTTGTACACCGCCATGCGCCGTGCGGGCACGCCTGCGGGGCGCATGGTGTGATGCGGGTCGCGCAAGTGGCGCGCCATGTCTTGCTGAAAGCTTCTGCGCAAAGTCGTCATCACGCCACTTTCTTCATGCATGGCGCTTGCGCCTGCAACCGTGCAATTTGCATCACTTCGACCGTCAGTTCGTTCAAGCTGGGCAAATTGAAATCGCGCTCTAAGCAGGTGGGCACATCGCCACCCATGCGCTCATACGCGGCCAGCAACAAATGCCATACAGGATCGATCACCTCAGCGCCGTGTGTGTCGATCAGCAGGCCATCGGGCTCTACATAATGACCGGCCACATGTACATAGCACGTGCGCTCTAGCGGCAAGGTGTTGAGATAGTCCAAGGCGTCAAAGCCGAAGTTTTTGCTGTTGACGTAAATATTGTTCACATCCAAATGCAACAGGCAATCTGCCTCTTTCACCACTGCCGCCACAAATTCGGCTTCGCTCATTTCCGCGCCGGGTGGGGCAATGTAGGTGGATGCATTTTCAATGCCGATTCTCATTTCCAAAATGTCTTGCGCTTGCTTGATGCGCTTGGCTGTCCACATCACCGCCTCTTGGGTACAGGTGATGGGAAGCAAGTCGTACAGGTGCGATTCGTCAGAACACCAAGACAAATGCTCGGTGAACAGCTGCATGCCATGCGCCTTCATGAAGGCTTTGGTTTTGTGCAGCAATTGCGTGTCCAGCGGCGCAGGCCCACCCAACGAGAGGGACAAGCCGTGGCACACAAACGGGTAGCGTTCGGTGAAGTGACGCAAGTCTTTGGCCGACCGGCCTCCCAGGCCAGCCCAGTTTTCGGGCGCAACTTCAAAGAAGTCGATGACGTTTGGCACGCTGTGTTTCAGCGGCTCTATCAATTCGCGGCGAAAGCCAAGGCCTGCGCCTGAGAGGGGTCGGTTCATGATGGCGTCTCTCCACACGAGTTGCTTGAATTACTTCTTACCGCCGCAAGACGCATCTTTCTTTTTGTCGCCACCGCATGAGGCTTCTTTTTTCTTGTCAGCACCGCACTTGGCTTCGCCGCACTTGCCGTCTTTTTGCTTCATGTCGGCTTGGGCCAATTGGTAGCCGCTGTCGAGCTTGCTGATCTCAAATGGGTTGGCTGCAATAGCGGGGCTGATAGCGGCCACAGCGAATGCAGAGCCCAAGGCCAAAGAGAGGAGTTGTTGTTTCTTCATGATGAGAGTCCTTTGAAAGGTGAGTTGATAATCATGACCAGCGGTCTTTGGGTAATTCGCCGCCGCAAACAAATTGGTTACAAACATTTATAAAAAGTTTTCTGTAACTTTTCCTCTCCCGCCGACGAACTAATGTGACCGTGGATTTACAAACCTTAGAAACCTCACTGCACGCCACCTGGATGCAAGCGTTAGCCGGACACGCGCCCAGCTACGAAAAAGCGCTGTCAGCCATCAGTGGGCATTTACGTGCGTTTTTAAAGCGTCGTTTGTATTCACGGCCACAAGACATCGAGGACCTCGTGCAAGAAACCTTGTTTGCCATTCATCAAAAGCGACATACCTACCAAAGCGATCAACCGCTGACGGCTTGGGTGTATGCGATTGCGCGCTACAAGTTGATTGACCACTTGCGCGCCCATTCGCGCCGCGAAAGCAAGCATGACGACATCGACGACTGGGCAGAACAACTGTGGGTCGACAACGACAACGAGGCACGCGATGCCTCGCGCGATGTGCACCAGCTGTTGTCTGAACTGCCCGACAAACAACGCCTGCCCATCGAGCACACCAAGCTGCAAGGCTTGTCGATTGCTGAGGCAGCGCAACTCACGGGGCAAAGCGAGGCAGCTGTCAAAGTCAACATCCACCGCGGGCTCAAAGCCTTGGCACAAAAGTTTGGAGTCACACCATGAAAACCAACGATCTCATTGCCATGCTGGCGACTGAAGCTAGCGCCACACCCACTGTCTCGCCCTTGCGCCGCTGCGTACAAGCCACTGCTGCTGGCATAGCCATCAGCTTGGCACTGGTGCTGACGCTGTGGGGTTTGAACCCCGAGCTCAATGCCCTCGCCCAAACCCAAGCGTTTTGGGTGAAGGTGATGTGGCTGCTGCTCACCTGCACATTCGCAGTGCCTGTGGTGATGCACTTGGCTCGCCCCGGCGTTGCCGCTGGCCGAGGCGTGTGGGGCGTCGCTGCCGCACTGGTGGGCATGGCCCTGCTGGCCTTGATGCAAGTGGCGTCTGTGGATGCGGACACGGGTATGCAACTCATGCTGGGCAGCTCTTGGCAAGTGTGCAGCGCCAGCATTGCAGCGCTGTCCGTGCCGTTGTTGGCGGCTTTGTTGTGGATGCTGCGCAGCATGGCCCCTACGCGCCCAGCATTGGCGGGCGCAAGTGCTGGCTTGATGGCAGGCGCGATGTCGGGCTTGGTGTACTCGCTCCATTGCCCCGAAACTGCTTACGCGTTTTTGGCGGTTTGGTATGTGGCGGGTATGGCCGTGATGGCGGGTGTGGGCGCGTTACTAGGCTCGCGCTTGTTGCGTTGGTGAGCCGAGCGCTGAAATGACTCGCTAAACATTTATGCATCACGCTGCAACTTCACAAGCAACGCAAACAAAAAAGGCTCCGTGTCAACGGAGCCTTTTTACTTTTACAAGTTAGGCGCCAGCAAGCGCTCTAAATCTTTCACCGCCACACCTTGGCGTTGCGCCAAGTCGTGCACTTGGTCTTCACTAATGCGGCCCACGTTGAAGTAGGTTGCCTCGGGGTGGGCCAAGTAAAAACCACTCACGCTGGCTGCGGGTGTCATGGCCAAGCTGCTGGTCAGGCCCATGTCGATGTCGTCGCATTGCAACAAGGCAAACATATCTTGCTTCGCACTGTGGTCGGGGCAAGCTGGGTAGCCAGGTGCGGGGCGAATGCCTTGGTATTTTTCTTTGATCAGGTCTTCGTTGCTCAAGGCTTCATCTGCGGCATAGCCCCACAAGTCGGTGCGCACGCGGTGGTGCATGCACTCGGCAAAGGCTTCGGCCAAGCGGTCGGCCAAGGCTTTGAACAAGATGGCGGAGTAGTCGTCGTGCGCTTCAATGAAACGCTTTTCTTGTTTCTCTGCGCCTAGGCCAGCGGTGACGGCAAAGAGGCCCACGTAGTCTGCCGCTTGGGTTTGGTCAGCCACAAAGTCGGCCAAGCAACGGTTGGGGTTGTTGTTTGGTTTCACCGTTTGTTGGCGCAAGCCGTGCCACGTCATCACTTGTTGTTGGCGGGTTTCGTCGGCGTACAAAACAATGTCGTCACCCACGCGCTGCGCGGGGTACAAACCCACCACCGCGTTGGCAGTGAGCCAGCGGTTGGCGATGATTTTTTTCAGCATCGCTTGGCCATCGGCGTAGACCTTCTTGGCTTCCACACCCACCACTTCGTCTTCCAAGATGGCGGGGAATGGGCCTGCCAAATCCCAGGTTTGGAAGAACGGGGCCCAGTCGATGTATTTTTCTAGCTCGGCGAGGTCGAAGTTTTTAAACACGCGACGGCCAATGAACTTGGGCTTGGCGGGTTTGTATTTCTCAAAGCTCACAGGCGTGGCGTTGGCACGCGCTTGCGCCAAGGTGACTAAGGGCGTTTGTTTTTTGTTGGCGTGCTGCTCGCGCACCTTGGCGTAGTCGGCATTCAACTCGGCAATGTATTTGGCCGCTTGGTCTGACAACAAACCTTGCGCCACGCTCACGCTACGCGAGGCATCGGGCACGTACACCACAGGGCCGTCGTAGTGCGGTGCAATCTTCACGGCGGTGTGCACGCGGCTGCAAGTTGCGCCACCAATCATCAGCGGCATCATGCGACTGCGGAAGTAATCATCCTTTTGCATTTCGCCTGCGACGTATTGCATTTCTTCCAGCGAAGGGGTGATGAGGCCAGACAAACCAATGATGTCTGCGCCCTCTTCTTTGGCCTTGGCCAAAATTTCATGGCAAGGCACCATCACGCCCATGTTCACCACTTCGTAGTTGTTGCACTGCAAGACCACGGTGACGATGTTCTTGCCAATGTCGTGCACGTCGCCCTTGACTGTGGCGATGACGATCTTGCCCTTGGCTTTCACGTCTTGGCCCGCTTCGGCTTGCAAGCGTTTTTCTTCTTCGATGTAGGGCACAAGATGCGCCACCGCTTGCTTCATCACGCGGGCCGACTTGACCACCTGCGGCAAAAACATCTTGCCTTGGCCAAACAAATCACCCACCACGTTCATGCCGTCCATCAACGGACCTTCAATCACGTGCAAGGGGCGGCCGCCCTTGGCCAAAATTTCGCGGTAGGCCTCTTCAGTGTCTTCGTTGATGAAGTCGGTGATGCCATGCACCAGCGCGTGGCTCAGGCGGTGTGCCACCGTCACAGGGGCATCAGCCGTGCCGCGCCACGCCAATTTTTGGCTGTCGTCTTTGGCTGCGCCTTTGGCGGTTTCGGCAACTTCAATCAAGCGCTCGCCTGGCGTGAGGTGCGCTTCGCCTTCTTTGTATTTAGGTACACGGTTCAACACCACGTCTTCTACACGCTCGCGCAGCGTGGGCTCGAGGTCGTCATACACGCCGACCATGCCGGCGTTGACGATACCCATGTCCATGCCGGCCTTGATGGCGTGATACAGGAATACGGTGTGAATGGCTTCGCGCACAGGGTCGTTGCCGCGGAAACTGAACGACACGTTCGACACGCCGCCGCTCACCTTCGCGCCGGGCAGGTTTTGCTTGATCCAACGCGTGGCTTCGATGAAGTCCACCGCGTAGTTATCGTGTTCTTCAATACCGGTGGCAATGGCGAAGATGTTTGGGTCGAAGATGATGTCCTCAGCAGGGAAACCTACCTCGTCCACCAACACGCGGTAAGCGCGTTCGCAAATTTCAATCTTGCGTGCGTAGGTGTCGGCTTGGCCTTTTTCATCAAACGCCATCACCACCGCAGCTGCGCCATAGCGCTTGACCAGCGTGGCTTGACGCTTGAATTCGTCCAAGCCTTCTTTCATGCTGATCGAATTGACGATGCCCTTGCCCTGAATGCAACGCAAGCCCGCTTCGATGACCGACCACTTGGATGAGTCCACCATCACCGGCACGCGTGCAATGTCGGGCTCACCTGCCATCAGGTTGAGGAAACGCACCATGGCTGCCTGGCTGTCGAGCATGGCTTCGTCCATGTTGACGTCAATCACCTGTGCGCCGTTTTCCACTTGCTGACGCGCGACGGCCAAAGCTTGCTCGTACTCGCCGTTCAAAATCATGCGCGCAAAAGCTTTGGAGCCAGTGACGTTGGTGCGCTCGCCAACGTTGACAAACAAACTGCCCTCGCCAATAGACACTGGCTCAAGGCCAGACAGCTTCATGGGGGGAACTGCAGTGGAATTCATGGGGGTACTCACCTGGGGGCTATCAATACAGGTGAGCGTCGTTGCAAAAGATTCGGCCCCAAGCCTGACTTCACGCGCAAATCCTGAAAAGGTCGGGTGAAGCTGCAACGCTCCTTGGGGAAGTCGATATTTTAACGGTAGTCCGACTGGCTACGCCTTGAAGGAAAAACTCACCTTCAAGTCGTTCAACCAACGCTGGTCTAGCAGTTGATCATGCTGCATACGTCCCACCACGATGCCCGGGTGTACGCCAATGTCGTTGGCAAAGTTTGCGACTGCAATTTTTGTCTTCGGCAATGTCTCTAACTGGGCTGCATCTTCGGGGGAAATCAAAAAATCTCGTGCCCAGGCATTGGCTTCTTTTTCTTCTTTCGATGATGCATCCGCTTTTGTTGGATCATCCAAAAAAACAGATTTCTTTTGCTTGCTATGCAACAAGATGTGTGCTGCTTCATGAAAAAAGCTGAACCAAAAACGGTCGTTTTGTTTGCCATAAAGAGAAAGCTGAATCAGGGGCCGATGTGCATTGAGCCACCGTGCCACGCCCGACACATGCGTGCGCGGCAAAGCGGGCACCACCACAAATGCCACACCAGCCTCGTGCAAGAGCTGACGCATGCGTGGTTCAAACGTTTGCGGAGCTTGGCAAGTAAGTGCCTTAATTTCTGTCAACACAGTTTTAAACTTGGCTTCGTTAAATGCAGGGCCATCCATCTTTTCAGCCGTGCGCTCGCCCATGCGCAACCATGTGGAGATAGCGGCAACGTCTGCTTGGTCTTCTCGGCTGCGTCGAAACGCCAATTCCATACAGCCGTATTCGCTTTGCCATTGGTCTGGTGCTGCAACACCAAAGAAGCTCAATAACTCACCCACCATAGTGGGCTTTGATTTCGCATCCACACGGCGCTTGGTTAGCACCCCCACATCCATCATGTCTTTGATGGGGAAGCGCTCTAGCCAAGGCACCATTGCTGCTTGCTGTTGCGCGGCTTCGGCAATGGCAAGACGTTCGCGGTATTGCGCCTCACGTGTGAGCCAAAAACCCACAGAAGCGCCCAGCACGTTTTGCAAACGCACAGCCGCGTCTTCTGTCAAAGGCACTTTGGCTTTGATCAGCTGGTTCACATGCTTAGGCGTGTAACCCAAACGGTCGGCCAACTGCTGCTGCGTCCAGTCGCGCTCTTCCAACAGATCGAGAATCGTGTCGCCCGGGGGTGACACCCAATCTGGTGTGAACGGTGCATCTGTGTTGTGCGTTGCCATGTCAGTCATGGTAGTCCCCGATGTATTCAATACTCACGATGGTCACTGCCGACCAATCGATAGAAGCGTCATCCCGACGCGGCACAGGGTCGTTGGCAGGTGCGAACACCAATCGCCAGCCCCCTGTTAAGTTGAGGGCAAATTGCCCCTGCAGATCCCCACTGAGGGGGTGCGGGTTACCCGCCACCAAATCGGACACCCTAGAAGCTGCGGCCAAATCGGCCAAGCGTGTACGTAACTTGTGCGCGCAAGCGCTACCCAGCTTCTTGACAGCTACTTGCTGCTTTTCACAAAGCGTTTGTAGCTTTTTGTCCTTGAACTTAATTTCCAAGAATGGCTCCTTGGGTGAATTTGAATTCTATATTATCTTTACCTGATAGGTAAATAATTTAATTTCAACTTAAGCATTTTTTGCTGAGATCAACTTTATTCATTCCAATGCAGGAACACAGTCTTCAACCTGTCCACCGTATGCCGCCATTTGGCTGCGCGAGGCTGGCAAACGGTATGTTGCAAGCCAAATAATCCGACTTCGTTGAAAGCGTGGGCTGCGTCCACGGTATCTAACCAATTCACACGCACAAAGTATTCGGCTTGCTCTGGATCGTCGGCAGTTTTGGCGAAAGCCGCAGCGTTCTCCAGCGCCTCTAAGGCTGGGCGGCTTCCATTGGGAGTGGGCACAGTGAAGTCTTTTATTGATTGCATGACCTCGGTCACTTCGCCCACACCCACATAGCCGGTTTGCGGAATACGGACCCATACACGGTCGCCGGGCGACAAAAGTTTGAGCGTCTGGCTATACCAAGTGCCACCGCCGCCGCTGATGAAGCCATATTTACGAGCATCCGCCCAGCTTCGATCAGCGCCATAAGAAACATAAAACTCACCATTCCAAGGCTCTTTGCCTTTGCTAGGTGTGGTATTCGCGAAAGATCTGGTCGTGAATGTTCCAGCCAGCGCGCGCTATGGCGGGGCTGATGAACTTTTCACAGATGTCGATTTCGGAGAGTTGTTTCTTATCCAAACGGGGTTCTCGCTGACTTATAGGCGGCAGTAGGCAACCGTTGTATTTTTAATCATTTTGTGCGCCTTTTTAGTTTGGCTTGCGTTATGTTCACTTGCCCCCTTTTAAAACGCTATTTATGTTGCCCCGCTTACTTCTCACCTCGTTGCTCTTCATCTCCGCCCAAGCACACGCCGGCATCTGCACCCGCGAATACGCGCCTGTTTGCGGGCAGTTGCCGCAAAAAACCCAAACGTTTTCCAACCGCTGCATGATGAAAGATGCAGGGGCCAACTGGCTGTCTGACGGCGAGTGTCCGTCCACGCCAAGCAACACACCCGTCAAAAACATCACCCTCACGGTGGCGCCTCAAGATGTGGCATGTATGGGTGAAGGCCCCATGCGCTGCCTGCGTGTCAAGGTAGGAAAAGAGGCAACGTGGTCTAACTTTTACAGCCCCATCGAGGGCTTCACGTTCACGCCTGGGGTGCAATACAAATTGCTGGTGCGCGCCACCCCTGTGGCCAACCCGCCCGCTGATGGGTCAAACACGCACTACGCGCTGGTGCGTGTGTTGTGGCGTAAGCCAGCTCAGTGATGCTTGAACTTGCTATGCGCTTTGTAGCCGTTCTTGAAGTTATCCCATTCCAGCACGGGCGCGTGGGCACCTAAGAACTCTCGCAGGAGCTGGCTGGATTGCAGCTTGGTCAACTCCAGTTTTTCTGAGATGAGTGTGCGGTTGATATGACCATGCTCTTTGTAGATGGCCATGACGGCGTCCACACGGCTTTTTAAGTGGCGGCCGGCAGGGGTTTCGATAAATGCTTGACTTGACATGACGTAATGAATTTCTCAATTACGTCAATTTTCATAATCTCTGCTTCGCTTGTAAATCCGCCACTTGGCGTATGAATTTCGCTTGCCACTTACATATCTTGTAAGTGGCAATTAAAAACCAATTAAGCCGCTTCTCGATAAAACGGCCCCGCGCTCAAAGCGCGCGCCTTTTGGTCTGACACCGCTTGCCCAATGGCTGCGATGTGATCTGGCGTGGTGCCGCAGCAGCCGCCCACGATGTTCACCAAGCCTTCGGCCGCAAACTCGTGCAACAAACGGCTGGTCACATCCGGTGTTTCGTCAAAGCCGGTGTCGCTCATGGGGTTGGGCAGGCCAGCATTGGGGTAGCAGCTGATGAAGGTGTCGCCCGCGACCTTGTTGAGCTCTTGAATGTAGGGGCGCATGAGCGTGGCACCCAAAGCGCAGTTCAGGCCAATGGCCAGCGGCTGCGAATGGCGCACGCTGTGCCAAAACGCGGTCACGGTTTGGCCGCTCAAGATGCGGCCTGAAGCGTCGGTCACGGTGCCGCTGATGATGAGCGGCAGGCGCTCGCCTGAGGCTTCAAAGAATTCTTCAATCGCAAACAAGGCGGCTTTGGCGTTGAGCGTGTCAAAAATGGTTTCGACCAACAGCACATCTGAGCCGCCCTCAACCAAGGCTTTGACTTGGTCGTAATAGGCAGCGCGCAACTCTTCAAAGTTCACGTTGCGTGCGCCCGCGTCGTTCACGTCGGGGCTGATGCTGGCAGTTTTGGGTGTGGGGCCCACGGCGCCCGCCACAAAGCGGGGCTTGTCTGGCGTGCGGTATTTGTCGCAAGCTTCGCGAGCGATGCGGGCCGAGGCCAGGTTCATCTCGTAGGCCAAGTCGGCCAGGTCGTAATCGGCTTGCGCAATGGTGGTCGCACCAAAGGTGTTGGTCTCGATCAGGTCAGCGCCAGCGGCGAGGTAACGCTCGTGGATGTCACGAATCACATCTGGGCGTGTGAGGCTGAGCAACTCATTGTTGCCCTTCACGTCTTTGTGAAAGTCTTTGAAGCGCTCGCCCCTGTATTGCTCTTCGTTCAGCTTGAAGCGCTGAATCATGGTGCCCATCGCGCCGTCGAGGATGGCGATGCGTTTGGCCAAGATGGCGGGTAATTCTTTTGCGCGTGTGTAGGCTTGAGTCATCCTGCCATTGTAAGAAGCAGAGACAATAGTTGGTTCATGCATTCGTTGACACCCCTTTATCTACACGCCAGCCATGTCTGCGCACGCCGAAAGCTGCTGTGCAAACACCTGTGAACCCGCAAGACATCCTGCGCGAGGTCTTTGGCTACAACGCCTTTCGCGGCCCCCAAGAAGCCATCGTCAACCACGTGTGCGGTGGTGGCGATGCGCTGGTGCTCATGCCCACGGGCGGCGGCAAATCACTCTGTTACCAAATTCCAGCCATTGCCCGCCAGCGTGCGGGGCACGGCATCACCATCGTGGTGTCGCCGCTCATCGCGCTCATGCACGACCAAGTGGGCGCGCTGCACGAGGCGGGCGTTGAAGCCGCATTTTTAAACTCCAGCCTCAGCGGCGAAGAAGCCAATGCGGTGGAGCAACGCCTGCGCCGTGGCGATATCACCCTGCTGTACGCCGCGCCCGAGCGCATCACCACGCCGCGCTTTTTGGCGCAGCTCGACATGCTGCACGAGCAAGGCCAACTCAGCCTGTTTGCCATTGACGAAGCGCATTGCGTGAGCCAGTGGGGCCACGACTTCCGTCCTGAATACCGCGCGCTGACCGTCCTGCACGAACGCTACGCCGGCGTACCGCGCATGGCGCTGACTGCCACCGCCGATGCGCTGACGCGTGCCGACATCGTGGAGCGCTTGCAGCTCGAAGACGCACAGCAGTTCGTCAGCAGCTTTGACCGCCCGAACATCCGCTACACCATCGTCGAGAAAAAAGACGCCTCACTGCAACTGCTGCGCTTCATCCAGCGCGAGCACACGGGGCCAGACTGGCAAGACAGCGGCATTGTTTATTGCCAATCGCGCAAGCGCGTGGAAGAAGTGGCCAAAAACTTATGCGATGCAGGCATTGCCGCGCTGCCGTATCACGCTGGCTTAGACGGCGCCATTCGCCAGAAGCACCAAAACCGTTTTTTGCGTGAAGAAGGTTTGGTGATGGTGGCCACCATCGCGTTTGGCATGGGCATCGACAAACCCGACGTGCGCTTTGTGGCGCACTTGGACATGCCCAAAAACATCGAAGGCTATTACCAAGAAACCGGCCGTGGTGGCCGCGACGGCCAAGCAGCACACGCTTGGATGGCCTACGGCCTGAACGACGTGGTGAACCAACGCCGCATGATTGACGAAAGCCCTGCCGCCGAAGACTTCAAACAAGCCATGCGCGGCAAGTTGGATGCACTGCTGGCTTTGGCCGAGGCGACCGACTGCCGGCGCGTGCGGTTGCTGGGGTATTTCGATGAGACCTACAAATCCGCCGAAGACGGACAGGTAAGACTCACCTGTGGCAACTGCGACAACTGCCTGCAACCCCCAGACATTTGGGACGGCACCGAAGCCGCCCGCATGTTGCTGTCCACCATTTATCGCGTGAAGCAGCAAAGCGGCATGTCGTTTGGTGCGGGCCACATGATGGACATCTTGCGCGGCAAGGCCACCGAGAAGGTGAACCAATACGGCCACGAGAAGCTCAGCACCTTTGGCATTGGCTCGCATTTCAGCGAAGTGCAGTTGCGCGGTGTGCTGCGCCAGCTCATCGCTCTGGGCGCTTTGGGTGTGGACGCGCAAGCCTTCAACACCTTGTATTTGACCGAAGCTTCACGCGCCGTGCTCAAAGGCGACGTATCGGTGCGCCTGCGCGCGTCGGTATCGACCCCAGCCGACCGCAAAGGCAAACGTGCTGCCAGCGGCGCGTCCAAACCAGCGCCCATTGCGCTGGACGATGGGGGGCAAAAGCGCTACGACGCGCTCAAGGCTTGGCGCGCTGAAGTGGCCCGTTCACACAACCTGCCCGCCTACGTCATCTTCCATGACGCCACGTTGGCCGCCATTGCGCAGGCGGAGCCGCACGATTTAGAAGCCCTGCAAGGCATTGCCGGCATTGGCGCCAAAAAGCTTGAAGCCTATGGCGACGAGGTCTTGCGCGTGGTGGCCCTGCCGGCCTAACCCCGCGGCAGAGACGGGTTTACCCTGTCTCTGCCAAGACAGCCCGATGGCATTCGTCCCCTAAAATTTCTGCAAGTAATTTTTATATTCAGGAGTCAAGACATGTCCGAACACCACCACGCACACGGCGCCGAGCAAGACGTTGTTGAATCCATCGTGCCCATGATGCCGATCGTTTTGCCACTGGCGGGCGGTGTGCTCATGTTTTTGATGATCTTCATCGCCATGTTCATGGCTTGACCGCTAGGACATTCACTCGGCTCAGCCGTTTGTGTCATTTTGAAAAAGCGCCTATCGGGCGCTTTTTTGCTTTTACGGCTTGTAACTTCCCCCTAGGGCCTTACCCTAAAAATTACATAAAAAGGGTTGAAAAGTAATGCTTTCTGGTGTTTTCTGGTAACTCATAAGGGTTTTGCAAGCTACGAGAAGGGCAGAGTTTCATAAAATAGACACTGCTTTGGCATGGGCCAATGGCAATGGATTGAGGTCAGAGCCTCGCGCAAAAGGCGACAAGGCTCTGACCTCAATTTTTTGACTTAGGAGCTTTTCATGAACATCCATGCACCCGCATATGTAAAAAACCCCAAGCTGGTGGCTTGGGTCAGCGAGATGGCCGCCTTGTGCAAGCCCGACACCGTTTACTGGTGTGACGGCAGCGAAGAAGAATACAGCCGCCTCTGCCAACAACTGGTGGATGCCGGTACTTTCAAAAAGCTCAACCCTGCCAAGCGCCCCAACTCTTTCTTGGCTTGCTCTGACCCTTCAGACGTGGCACGCGTTGAAGACCGCACTTACATCTGCTCAGAGAAAAAAGAAAACGCCGGCCCCACCAACAACTGGATGGCTCCTGCTGAAATGCGCACCACCTTGCAACCTCTGTTTGACGGCTGCATGAAAGGCCGCACCATGTATGTGGTGCCTTTCAGCATGGGCCCCATGGGTTCACACATTGCGCACGTGGGCATCGAGTTGTCTGACAGCGCCTATGTGGCAGTGAACCCCAAAATCATGACCCGCATGGGCAAAGCCGTGTACGACGTGATCGGTACCGACGGCCCCTTCGTGCCCTGCGTGCACACCGTGGGCGCACCTTTGGCAGCTGGTCAAGCCGACGTGAAGTGGCCTTGCAGCAAAACCAAATACATCGTGCACTTCCCAGAAACCCGCGAAATCTGGTCTTACGGCTCGGGCTACGGCGGCAACGCTTTGCTGGGCAAGAAGTGCTTTGCCTTGCGCATTGCTTCCAACATGGGCCGTGACCAAGGTTGGTTGGCTGAGCACATGCTCATCTTGGGCGTGACCAACCCACAAGGCAAGAAATACCACGTGGCAGCCGCGTTCCCCAGCGCTTGCGGCAAAACCAACTTCTCCATGCTCGTGCCACCCGAAGGTTTCGACGGCTGGAAAGTCACCACCATCGGTGACGACATCGCTTGGATCAAACCCCACTCAGACGGCAAGTTGTACGCCATCAACCCAGAGGCTGGCTACTTTGGCGTGGCCCCCGGCACCAACTTCCACACCAACCCCAACTGCATGGCCAGCTTGGACAAGAACGTCATCTTCACCAACGTGGCGCTGACCGACGACGGCGACGTGTGGTGGGAAGGTATGGAAAAAGACACCGGCAGCATGCCCGACCACTTGATCGACTGGCAAGGCAAAGACTGGACACCAGCCATCGCTAAAGAGACTGGCGCCAAAGCCGCTCACCCCAACGCCCGCTTCACTGTGGCAGCCACCAACAACCCCGCCTTGGACCACCAATGGGACGACGCCGATGGCGTAGCCATTGACGCGTTCATCTTCGGCGGCCGCCGCTCCACCACCGTACCTTTGGTCACCGAAGCACGCAACTGGACAGAAGGCGTTTACATGGCTGCGACCATGGGCTCTGAGACCACCGCTGCGGCCGCTGGCCAACAAGGCGTGGTGCGCCGCGACCCCTTCGCCATGCTGCCCTTCATGGGCTACAACATGAGCGACTACTTCCAACACTGGCTCAACATGGGCGACAAGCTCAAGGCCAGTGGCGCCAAAGTACCTGCCATTTACTGCGTCAACTGGTTCCGCAAGGGCGACGACGGCAAGTTTGTGTGGCCAGGCTACGGCGAAAACATGCGCGTTTTGAAGTGGATGATTGATCGCATCGAAGGCCAAGTCAAAGGCAAAGAAAACGTGTTCGGCGTGAGCCCCACATATGAAGAAATCAACTGGACTGGTTTGAACTTCACCGCTGACCAATTCAAAACCGTCACCAGCATCGACAAAGCGGCGTGGGTCGACGAGTTGAAGCTGCACGAAGAGTTGTTCACACAGCTGGCTTACCACCTGCCTGCTGAAATGACCGCGACCAAAGCCGCTTTGGCTGCGCGTTTGGAGGCCTGACAGCCCCATCAGCATGCCACGCTTGGCCATGTGCCGAACGCGCTGGCGGCTTAGTTCAAGAGCCCCGCAAGCTGCAAAGTTTGCGGGGCTTTTTGATGCAGTTCGTATGCAAAGGGCTTTGCCTTTTACAAGACAATCCAGTCTTCACAGTTTTTCACGCTGGCTCTCAATGCCCGCGACCGCTTTCAAAGGCCACTTTCGTGAACACCACTCTTTGCTCCGCCCTGCGCACCGCAGCCCTCGCCTTGAGCGTTGCCGCATTACCTGCCTACGCCCAAAACGTCATCAAGATTGGCGAGATCAACAGCTACAAAGCCCAGCCGGCTTTTCTCGACCCCTATAAAAAGGGCATGGAATTGGCGGTGGAAGAAATCAACGCCGCGGGTGGCGTGAACGGCAAGCAGCTGCAACTCGTCATCCGTGACGACAACGCTTCGCCCGGCGACGCGGTACGCGCTGCCGAAGAACTGTTGAGCCGCGAAAAAGTAGATGTGCTGTCTGGTGCTTTCCTGTCGCACATCGGTTTGGCGCTGGGTGACTTTGCCAAGCAACGCAAAGTGTTTTTCCTAGCGGGCGAGCCGCTGACCGACAAAATGGTTTGGCAAAACGGCAACCGCTACACCTACCGCCTGCGCGCGAGCACCTACATGCAAGTGGCCATGCTCGTGCCCGAAGCCGCCAAGCTCAAGAAAAAACGCTGGGCCGTGGTGTACCCCAACTACGAATACGGCCAGTCGGCTGCTGCCACCTTCAAACAATTGCTGAAGGCTGCACAGCCTGATGTGGAGTTTGTCGCCGAGCAAGCACCTGCGCTGGGCAAGATCGACGCAGGCTCGGTGACGCAAGCCATTGCCGATGCCAAACCCGATGCCATCTTCAACGTGTTGTTTGCCACTGACCTTGCTAAATTTGTGCGCGAAGGCAACACACGCGGTGTGTTCCAAGGCCGTGAGGTGGTGAGCCTCTTGACCGGCGAGCCTGAGTATTTGGAGCCGCTCAAAGACGAAACGCCCAATGGCTGGATCGTCACGGGCTACCCTTGGTACGGCGTGCAAACGCCTGAGCACAAAGCCTTCTACTTGGCCTACCACCGCAAGTACAACGACCACCCCCGCTTGGGCTCGGTCGTGGGCTACAGCATGATTCACGCTTTGGCCGCAGGCATCAGCAAGGCCAAGAGCACAGAAACCGAAAAGCTGCTCACTGCATTCAGCGGCCTGAAATTCAGCACGCCCTATGGACCTGTGATGTTCCGCAAGCAAGACAACCAGTCGACCATGGGCGCGTTCTTGGGTCGTACCAAAAACGACAATGGCAAGGGCGTGTTGGTAGACTACCGCTACATCGACGGAGCCAGCGTGCAACCCAGCGATGACGTTGTGAAAAAACTCAGACCGAGCAACTAAACGCCACTCGAACCCAAACACAACGCCCGCCTCTTGCGGGCGTTTTAATTTCAAAGCCACACACCTTGATAGACGCCGCCAGCCTCTTCGTACAAGCCCTCAACGGGCTGGCCGCTGCCTCGTCTTTGTTCTTGGTGGCGGCGGGTTTGTCGCTCATCTTTGGGGTGACGCGCATCGTCAACTTTGCGCATGGTTCGTTCTTCATGCTGGGTGTGTATGTGGCGTACTCACTCGTGTCGCATGCTGCGCCGTCTGTGTCAGCCGCTTTGAGCGTGGTGCTGGGTGACGCTGCCAGCCAAACCGCCGCGTACTTTTTGTTGTTGCTGTGCGCAGCGCTCGTCACCGGCGTGTTGGGTGCGTTGGTAGAAGTGCTGTTGCTGCGTCGCATTTACAAAGCGCCTGAGTTGTTTCAGTTACTCGCCACCTTTGCCTTGGTGCTGGTCATTCAAGACGGCACGCTGTGGCTGTGGGGCGCTGAAGATTTGCTGGGGCCGCGCGCACCGGGCCTGAGCGGCGCAGTTGATATTTTGGGCCGCCGCTTTCCCACCTATGACTTGTTTTTGATCGCCATTGGCCCACTGGTGTTGGCCGTGTTGTGGTGGTGCTTGCAACGCACACGCTTTGGTGTGTTGGTACGCGCCGCCACGCAAGACCGCGAAATGTTGGGCGCTTTGGGTGTGAACCCGCGCCACTTGTTCACTGCTGTGTTTGCACTGGGTTGCGCATTGGCTGGCTTGGGCGGCGCACTGCAACTGCCCCGCGAGCCCGCGCATTTGGGGTTGGACATGGCCACCATTGGCGATGCGTTTGTGGTCGTCGTCGTGGGCGGCATGGGTTCTATCCCCGGCGCATTTGTGGCGGCTTTGTTGATTGCTGAAATCAAAGCACTGTGCATTGCGGTGGGCACAGTAGACATTTGGGGCGTGTCGTTTGCGTTTTCCAAACTCACGCTCGTGGCCGAATTTTTGGTGATGGCTGCGGTGTTGATGGTGAGGCCTTGGGGCTTGCTGGGCAAGCCACAGAGTGCGCCGCGCATCAGCACCGAACAAGAAGCGCCGTTTGTATTGGGCAATGTTCGCTCGCAGTGGGTGTGGTTGTGCATGGGTGCTGCGCTCTTGGCGCTGCCGTTGTTCACCACTGAATCTCCCTACACCTTGGTGTTGGGCATTGATTTGTTAAGCGCCGCATTGTTTGCAGCCAGCTTGCACTTCATCATGGGGCCTGCGGGCATGCATTCGTTTGGTCATGCGGCTTACTTTGGCGTGGGTGCGTATGCAGCCGCGCTGCTGGTGTTGCGTGCGGGTATGTCTAGCGAAGCGGCCTTGTTGTTGGCCCCGCTTGTCAGCGCTTTGGTGGCCGCGCCCATTGCGTGGTTTGCGGTGCGCTTGTCGGGCGTGTACTTGGCCATGCTCACTTTGGCGTTTGCACAAATTGTGTGGTCCATCTGTTTTCAGTGGGACGACTTCACGGGTGGCAGCAACGGCATCACGGGTGTGTGGCCTAGCGATTGGTTGCAAGACAAATCTTCTTACTACTGGCTCACGCTCGCGCTCGTCGCACTCAGCGTGATGGCGTTGCGTCGCGTGTTGATGTCGCCCCTCGGCTACGCACTGCGTGCCAGCCGCGACTCGGTGGGCCGTGCTGAAGCCATGGGCCTGAACGTGGCGCGTGTGCAATGGCTGGGCTTTGTGCTGGCCGCTGGCTTTGCGGGTTTGGCGGGGGCGTTGTTTGCATTTTCTAAAGGCAGCATCTCACCCGATGTGTTGGGCGTGAGCAAGTCGGTCGATGGTTTGGTCATGGTCATGCTGGGTGGTGTGCACACGCTCGTCGGGCCACTGGTGGGCGCAGTCACGTTTACGGCACTGCAAGACAGTTTGGCCCGCAGCACCGACTACTGGCGTGCCGTGTTGGGTGCCAGCATGTTGCTGCTGGTCCTGGTATTTCCGCAGGGCATTGCAGGGTCGGTGCAGTCGCTGTGGCAACGTTTGCGCACGTTACATACGCGAGGTGATGCATGAGCACACACACGCCGCAAACAACAGCGCATGTCACCGCGCATGCCCACACGCAAAGCAATAGCGCATTGCTAGACGTCCAGCACTTGCACAAAGCCTTTGGTGGTAACCAAGCTGTGAACGATGTGTCGTTCAGTTTGCAAGCGGGCGAACTGCTGGCCCTCATCGGCCCCAACGGCGCAGGCAAATCCACCACCTTCAATTTGGTTAACGGCCAGCTCGCACCTGACAGTGGCAGCATCACCTTGGATGGTGTATCGCTGCTGGGTCGCCAGCCTCATGAGCTGTGGCACATGGGTGTGAGCCGCACGTTTCAAATGGCACAAACCTTTGGCTCGCTCACCGTAGCTGAGAACGTGCAAATGGCACTGCTGTCGGCCGATGGCAAATCACTCGCACCTTGGCAACGCGCCACCGACTACCGCCATGCAGATGCGTTGCAGTTACTCGAACAAGTTCAGCTCGACACACAGGCCAACCGCCCTTGCAGCGCACTGGCCTATGGTGATGTGAAGCGCCTTGAGCTGGCCATGGCACTGGCCAACGAACCACGCTTACTGCTGATGGACGAGCCCACCGCAGGCATGGCCCCTGACGAACGACACGCGCTGATGGCGCTCACACGCAGCTTGGTGAGTCAACGTGGCGTGGCCGTGCTGTTTACCGAGCACAGCATGGATGTGGTGTTTGAGCATGCTGACCGCGTGCTGGTGATGGCGCGTGGCGCCCTCATCGCACAAGGTACGCCTGAGCAGGTGCAAGCAGACGCACAGGTGCAGGCGGTGTACTTTGGCAGTGGCAAGACGTTTGGTACTTCGCGCACCGCGCAGGCAATGCCAGCAGACACACCCATTCACGCCACTGCGAATGATGGTTCATCAACACCCCTGACTACTAACGGCGCGACAGCTCTGCTTTCAGTGCAAGGCTTGAACGCTTGGTACGGTGCAGCACAAGTGGTGTTCAATGCGGATTTACATGTGCAACGCGGCGAAGTTGTAGCGCTCATTGGGCGCAACGGTGCTGGCAAATCGAGCACGCTCAAAGCCATCATGGGACTCATGCCTCAACGCACGGGCAGCGTGGTGTTTGCGGACCACGACATTTCGCATGCTGAGCCCTACCAAGCCGCACGCTTAGGTCTAGGCTATGTGCCCGAAGACCGTCGCATTTTCACTGACCTGACCGTGCTGGAAAATTTGCAACTGGGCGTACAAGCGGCTCGCCATTTGCCAAGTCAATCGACCCTCATGTCGGCTGATGCTACGCATCAGCAGCAGGTGCCGCAGTCATGGTCTCTCGAACAAATATTTGCACTGTTCCCCAACCATGCCGACATGCAACAACGCCCCGCCAGCCACATGAGCGGTGGTGAGCAACACATGCTCACCGTTGCGCGCACCCTCATGGGCAACCCGTTGATGGTGCTGCTGGATGAACCGTCTGAGGGCGTAGCCCCCGTCATCGTGGAACAAATGGGCGAGATGATTTTGGCGCTCAAACGCCAAGGGGTGAGCGTGTTGCTATCTGAGCAAAACACGCACTTCGCACAGTGGGTGAGTGACCGCAGTTACACACTGGACCGTGGTGTGCTCACAGCCTAAACATCAAATCGCTTGCGGCCCAGCCTTGCCGTTTTTCACCACATATGTCGTCTGCGTTTTCAGCCCCGCTTCGCTGCCTGCCGGAAACTTGGTGGTTCTGAAATCGCAGCGCACTTCCTGGGGTGTGACAGTGATCAAGCTGTAGCCGCGCTCGTCTGAGCGGTAGTGCAACAAGTCGGCGTTGCTGTCGCGAATCAGCGCAGCAGGTTTGTCTCCCAAGCCGCGTGAGGTGATGGAGGTGGTCACAAACTCGCTGGCCACGATGGGCGACTGCGGATTGTTAGGCTCCAGCCGTAAGTTGGCCGCCACATTGCAATGCACATCACCGCCTAAGGTCACGACGTTCGTTAACTTGGCATCGACCACGGTTTGCAACAAGCGTTTGCGTGCTTCTGGGTAGCCGTCCCACGCCTCGTTCCAGTAGCTGCGGCCCACCGGTGCGGGCACATTGGTGGGACTGATTTGTGTGGCTTGTGCCACCAATTTCCATTGACGCTTGGATTGGCTCAAGCTGTCAGTCAGCCACCGCTCTTGCGTCGCGCCCAGCATGGTGCGCGTGGGGTCGTTCAATTCATCGCACTGCATCACCATGCGACCACCACCGCGCACAGGATCGCGACAGGCTTGCGCGCTGCGGTATTGACGGCAATCGAGTGTCCAGACATCGGCTAATTTGCCCCAGCTGAGCTGGTCATACAAATGCATGCTGGCGGGGTTGTTGGCATCGGGCCCGAGCAAGAGGGGTTGGTGTTCGAAATACGCTTGATACGCCGCGGCTCGACGCAACAAAAACTGCTGCGACTCCGTGTAGTTGCGGTCTAAGTCGTTGGCATAGTCGTTGACCACTTCGTGGTCATCCCACATCAGCACCCAAGGGTGCGCAGCGTGTGCGGCTTGTAGATGCGGGTCGCGCTTGTATTGCTCGTAGCGTTCGCGGTATTGGGGCAATGTTTTGGGCTCGTCGCCGTTGTGTTTACGAATGGCGTATTGCGGGTTGCTGCTTTCGTAGATGTAGTCGCCCATGAACAACACAAAGTCGAGTGGTTGTTTGGCTATCTCTGCATGCGCGATGAACTGCCCTTGCTCGTAGTGTTGACACGACGTCAGGGCTATGCGCAGCGCGCGCACATCGGCATTCAACGCAGGTGCGGTACGCGTGTGGCCCACGGTACTCAGCGCATCACCTTGGCTGAAACGGTACCAATAGTCAGTGCTGGGTTGCAGGTTTTGCACATGCACATGCACGCTGTGGCCGCGTGCATCGTCAGTGACCACTTCGGCTTTTTGCACGCGACGTTTGAGTGCGGCATCAGCAAACACCTCGACCTTCACACGCAGCGCTTCGGTGCCCACGACGCGGTCCTCGTCGCTGAACAAAAGGCGCGTCCACAACACCACCGATTCAACGCGTGGCCTGCCACTGGCCACGCCCAATGCAAATGGGTTGCTGCGCCAAGCGCGCGGTTTGTCTGCAGGAGCTGCCACGGCGCTGAGCCATGGCGCCAGCGCCAAAGCAATGGCGCTGCGTTGCAGGTGTTGGTTAAATTCGCGTCGTTGCATAAGGCGGCTCTCTGGATGAGCCGCCATGTTAAAGCGTTTAACGCTCGCGCAAAGCTTGCGACACGTTTTGCAACGGACGGAACAGATACTCCAGCACCGTCTTTTGCCCTGTGCGAATTTCAACACTCGCTGTCATGCCAGGCGTCGGCTCTATCTTCTTACCTTTACGCACAAGGTTGGCATCTTTGATGCGCACCAAGATGCGGTAGTAGCCCTCTTCCATGTCGGCGGGTGTGCCGCCTGGCTTGCGTTGTTGGCGCTCGTCTTTCATGGTGTCGGGACTCAGATGTTCGAGCTCGCCATCCAAGCCGCCGTATTTGTTGAAGTCATACGAGGTGAGCTTGACCACCGCTTTTTGACCCACCTTCAAAAACGCCACCTCTGAAGGTTTGACGTAGGCCTCGACCATCATCTCGTCTTCGGTAGGCACGATTTCCAAAATCGGTTGCCCCGCCTGAATCACACCACCCACGGTGGTGACCTGCACATTTTTCACCACACCCTTCATGGGCGACTTGATGGTGGTGTGCAAATATGCATCTTCACGGGCCGAGGCGTTTTCTTTGGTCTGCGACAAATCAGACGACACACGTGTCAACTCATTGTTGGCGTCTGTGAGGTAGCGGTTCTTGCGCTCTGCACGTTGGCCCATCAAATCGGCTTGTTGACGCTTGAGGCGTAGCAACTCCACCTCAGACATCACGCCACCCTTGACCAAGGGCGCTGTGAGTTTGATTTCACGCGTGATGGCGGCCAACGAAGCGTCCACAGCCTCTAGCGATTCGGTCAGTGCGTGCTTGCGTGCCTTATACGCCTGTGTTTCTTGGGCAATCAACTGCGGCTCTTCCTTGAGCTCAGGTGGAAACTCAAGCTGCGTGTTGTTAGCCTCTGCACGCAAACGCGACGCAATCGCCAGCAACGACAGATACTTTTCATTCGCCTCGCGGTAACCCGCGCCCGAACGCGCATCATCCATTTGCAACAGCACTTGGTCTTTTTCCACCATGTCGCCCTCGCGTACTAGCATCTCACGCAGCACACCTGAGTCGAGACTTTGAATCACTTGTTCACGGCTTGATGGAATGATTTTTCCTTGGCCTCGGGTGATTTCGTCCAAGCTAAAAAAGCCAGCCCAAATCAAACCAAACAACAACACGGCTGCTGTGACCCAAACCAACAAACGGCTGGCTTCGCGCTCATCATCTTCCACCGTGCGCACGCCAAACCCTGCCGCTTTTTTATCGTCTTGCCAGAGTTCTAAAAAGCTGCGCCAAGCAGCTCGGGCCTTGGCCACTTTTGAGATTGATTTCTCTGTCATGCTGCTACTCCATTTGCTGCGCTGGTTTTGACTTCCACGCCACGCGACAACTTGTCAATCATTTCTTGTTTGGGGCCCATCATCACGCACTGACCCGCTTCGATCACGGCCACTACATCGGCCCACTCCAACAGTTGTGGACGATGGGTCGACATCAACAACGTCCGTCCCTTGAGCCACTCTTTGAGCACCGCAATCACATGTGCCTCAGTGTTGCCATCCATGTTGGCCGTGGGTTCGTCCATGTACACCAGTTGCGGGTCGCGCAGCATCATGCGTGCAATCGACAACAGCTGACGCTGCCCGCCCGACAAACCACCACCGGCTTCGGTGATGGGCATGTCCAAGCCGCGTGGGTGAGACGCCACCATCTCATACAAGTTCAAGGACTTCAGCACCTCAATGATCTTGGTGTCGCTGATCCACGTTTCAGACAGCACCATGTTCTCGCGCAACGTGCCCATGAACAGCTGAGGGTCTTGGCCCACATAGCCCATGCATGAACAAAGAGGTCAGTATTTAACAAAAGTTTTCTGAGCACTCCTATTGCCGATGTTCGGTTCTGACACCTTATTTGGTTTCTTTGTGGTAAAAAATTTTGGAATTTGTATGCGCAAATCGACTCACTGGCGAACACTGAACAACCTATCAAAAGCGACAAGGTTTTCAATCCCAGAAATGACTGGGCTCCATCTTTGGGTTCGTTGTGACCTTCGTAAATATTGGATATTCAGATTTACTTTTGGTGGACGAAGGCACGATATCAGCCTTGGAAGTTTTCCTGCCGTTACGCTTGCAAATGCCAAGCAAAAAGCGTTAAAGCTTAGGGGACAGCTGTTTAATGGCGAAAATCCAGTGGAAATAAGGCGAGCTGAAGCGGCACAAAGTATGGCGGCTAAAAAACGAATCAGTTTTAAAGCTTTTGCTGAAGACTACATTGAACGTATGTCGCCTAAATGGTCCTCTGCAAAATATGAGGATGATTGGCACAAGATTTTTCTACAACATGCTTATCCAATCCTAGGCTCTATGGATATTGACGCCATAACAACAAGCCACGTCTTAGCCGTTCTAAATCCAATCTGGACTACCAAGCATGTAACAGCATCTAGAGTCCGAGGGCGCATTGAAAAAATACTTTCTGCATCTATTACCGCTGGATTTAGAACATCACCAAATGTTGCTGCTTGGAAGAATCACCTTGAAAACCTACTCCCAGACATAAATAATCGTGTTGTTCACTTCCAAGCGCTTCCATATGAGAAGGTCCCAGATTTGTTTAAATTTCTTACATCTATAAATACTTTACCTTCTTTAGCACTTCAGTTTTTAATTCTGAACGCATCGCGCGCTAATGAGATCATTCAAGCAGAGAAGTCGCAAATCATTGAAGGGGTTTGGACGATTCCTGCTGAAAAAATGAAGGCTCGCTCCGAACATCAAATTCCGCTAGCACCTGAGTCCATATCACTGATTGAACGTGCCTCCATAAGAACACAAGACAGTGCTTATTTGTTCCGCATTAAAGGAAAACGTATGCACTCTCAGTACATGATTAATCTTGCCCAACAATTTGATGCGAACATCACCACGCATGGCTTTAGAAGCACTTTTCGCGATTGGGTATCTGAGGAAACAAACCATAGCCCTGAAGTAGCAGAAATGGCACTAGCCCACGCAATACAAAATAAAGTCGAAGCTGCCTACCGAAGAGGAAAATTATTAGAGAAGCGTAAATTACTTATGACAGATTGGGCTAAATTCTGCTTTTCAAAGGTTTGACGCTGTCAGAACCGAACATCGGCAATAGGAGTGCTCAGAAAACTTTTGTTAAATACTGACCTCTTTGTTCATGCATGGGCTATGTGGGCCAAGACCCTCAGCTGTTCATGGGCACGTTGCTATAAGTTTACCTCGTTAGTTACCACCCATCCTCGCTGGTTCATTCCAAACGCGTCAACAAACTTCCCCAATGGTTAAAGAGCCAATCGAAGAAATCACTAGATTTACCACAGCCGTTCCCACAACTAGGGCAGATGTTGGTATGCCATTTATTGGCTAGCTGAGCTTCGTTTACCTAAGGTGCATAGTCAACTGCATTACAGCCGCTTCTAGGTGCCCTACAACAGCCACAAAGCCACCGAACTAGGAGAGCGGTACAGCTGGCATTGATATTTTGAAATCTTGCACATACAGGCTCAGCTGGTATCACAGGCTCTCAAGCACATAAGACATACAGACCAGCTAGGACCATAGTTACAGACGTTGTTGAATTGCATCCAAATCTGACCCGGGATTTGCATCGAATATTGACCCACCCGATTTGAGCTTTTTAGAGCTCCTGTTTTGATTTTCTCTGTTTTCCCTCCTTGTTGCTTTGAGTCGAACTGTTCCTGAACCGGTAG
>CAUPNL010000013.1:0-60955 GCA_963512655.1 uncultured Limnohabitans sp.
CCCAAGGTGCCCATGGGCGGGAGCTTGTCTTTGAATGAATTCATACAGTGACTTTTCTCTTTGAAATCGGAGGGGGCCACACGGCCCCCTCACTCAAGCGTTTGATAACGCTTTACTTGTTACCCCAGCACAGGTCTGCGCCAGTTTTCACGTCTTTGCTGTCCACGCCCTTCATGGCCTTAGCAGCAATCAATGTCACACCCGTGTCGGTGTAGCCGCTGACTTTTTTACCGGTCTTGGCATATTCCACACCCGCAGCCACACCCATGGCGGCCATGCGCAAGGGGTATTGTTGCGATGTCGCTGCGATCACGCCAGCGCCCACGTCTTTGATGCCAGCGCAGCCGCCATCCACAGACACGATCAACACGTCTTTCTCTTTGCCTGCAGCCTTGAGTGCGTTGTAAGCACCAGCAGCTGCGGGTTCATTGATGGTGTAAACCACATTGATGTTGGGGTTCTTTTGCAAGCAGTTTTCCATGCCGGTTTGGCCCTTGGCTCGGTCGCCAAAGCTGTCGGCCATACACACCACTTCAGCAGGTTTGGCCAACTCGTTGCTCTTGGCGTCGAGTGAGGTCAAGCCGTAGCCTTGCAAGAAACCGTTGTGGCGCTGTGCGCCCACAGGGTGGCCTGGGAACAAAT
Source organism: uncultured Limnohabitans sp. (assembly GCA_963512655.1). Lineage (GTDB taxonomy): Bacteria > Pseudomonadota > Gammaproteobacteria > Burkholderiales > Burkholderiaceae_C > Limnohabitans. The sequence goes on from CAUPNL010000013.1 coordinate 643, forward strand.
CGAGGGTGGCGATGACGGGTTTCTTGCCATTCAACGCGGCTTTGGCGTATTGACCAATGAAGACACCGGCTTTGTAGTTGTCCGTCGCAAACAACGCGTCAGTCGCGTTGGCAGGTTCTGTGGGGCTGTCCAAGGCGATGACCATCACGCCTTGTGCTTGTGCTTTCTTGATGGCAGGCACGATGGCTTTGGAGTCGCTGGGCGTGATCAAAATGGTTTTGGCACCGGCCGCAACCATGTTTTCCATGGCAGTGACTTGACCTGCGTTGTCGCCATCTGTCTTGCCTGCGGCAGACATCACCTTGGCACCGAGTTTGGTGGCTTCGGCTTGTGCGCCCTCTTTCATCTTCACAAAGAAGGGGTTGGTTTCGGTTTTGGTGATCAAGCCGATCACTGGCTCAGCCGCATAGGCGCTGGTTGCGGCCAAGGCAAGAGCTGTCAACATCAATTTAGGTGTGTTCAATTTCATCAAGGTCTCCACGTTGTTGGTAATCATCGCCGACGCACTTTTGCGCCGCGACTTAAATGTAAGATAACTCGACTTACTAAATCAAGTTAGTTTAGTTAGTACATACCCTGAAACACGAGTTGCCAAAAATTTGGCATCCTCCAAGGCCTGACAATATTGATGAATTAAGGACAGATACGTGCTCAAAGGAATTGACCCCATCCTCACCCCCGAGTTGCTCATGCACCTATGTGCCATGGGCCATGGCGAATGGGTTGCCGTTGTGGATGCCAACTTCACCGCTGATTATTTGGCACACGGCAAACCCGTGGTGCGCCTCCCCGGCCTCAGCCTAGAACGCGTGAGCGACGCGGTGCTGTCGGTGTTCCCACTCGCCACCGATGTGGCGCAACCAGCCGCCCTCATGCATGTGTGCCACAGCGAGGCCAGCCATCGCACCGAAGCACAACAAGCGGTGATTGGTTTGGTCAACAAGGCGGGCTTTGCGTCGAATCAAGTCGAAGCTGTGGAGCGCTATGCGTTCTACGAGAAAATCAAAGGCGCCAGTTTGATTGTGCAAACTGGCGAAGGCACGGCCTACGGCAATGCCATGTTCTGCAAAGGTGTGATTCTTTTATGAAAACAATGCGTGGGTCTAACCACACTGGCATGCGCCAATTCAACGAGCGCACGGTGCTGCGCGCCATTCGTCACGAAGGCGCCATTCCCAAAGCCGATCTGGCACGCCTCACGCAGCTGTCGTCTCAAACCGTTTCCATCATCGTCAATCGTTTGCTCGACGATGGTTTGCTCATCAAGCAAGACCGGATTCGCGGCAAGATTGGCCAGCCTTCGGTGCCACTCGCCATCAACCCCGATGGCGCTTACAGCATTGGCCTGCAAGTGGGCCGCCGTAGCCTTGAGGTGGTGGTGACTGATTTCCTTGGGCAAATGCGCCACCAGTGGCAACACACCTATCCCTACCCTTCCCCCACCGAAGTGCTGCCCAAAATCAAAGAAGGTTTGAAACTCATGCAAAAACGCATGGGCGCTGAAGCTTGGAAACGCGCCGTGGGCATTGGCCTGAGTGCGCCGCTGGCCATGCACCAATGGGGCGACTTGATGGGTAAGAAGGCTCAAAAAGCCATGGTGGATTGGGAGCACATCGACTTGGTGCAAGAGGTGCAAGCCATGTCGGCCCTGCCCGTTGAATTTGCCAAAGACACCACCGCCGCTTGCGTGGCTGAGTTGGTGCAAGGCTTGGGCCGTGATGTACCTAACTTTTTGTATGTCTATGTGGGCACATTTGTGGGGGGCGGCTTGGTCATGGATGGGCACATCGTCAACGGCCCACGCGGCAACGCAGGTGCGATTGGCTCCATGCCGATTGGTCTGCCGCCTTTGGGCACGCGTGCCAATGCCAACACACCCGCTCAGTTGCTGCAACTCGCCTCAGGTTGGCAGCTGGAACAAGCCTTGATGGCCGCGGGCCACGACCCACTCTTGGTGCAGCAAGACGCGATCATGAGCCCCGAGTTCAGCGCGTTCACACAACCTTGGTTGTCGCAAGCGGCCAAAGCCTTGGCCATGAGCGCCACCAGTGCAGCTGCCCTGCTGGATTTGGATGCCATCATCATGGATGGTTCGCTCAACCCCAAGCTCTTGCAAGCCCTGATTCAACAAACCGAAGCCAGCTTGGCGCAATTCAGTTTTGATGGCATTCATCAGCCTCAAATTTTGGCCGGCCGCGTGGGCAGCCATGCCCGTGCTTTGGGTGGTGCACTGCTGCCTTTGCATGCCCAATTTTTTCCTGACAAAGACATCTTTTTGAAGCAAGACGAACTCGGGTAATCATCCAGAAAAATGATCTGTAACCAGGTTGACTAAAAACATGAAACTAAGTTACATTTGCGTTCATGTTGGAACGCATCAAATCGACCCTCTCGTCCTTAGCCCCCGCCGAACAGCGCGTGGGCAAGCTTCTTCTCTCTGACCCACGCACGTTCTCGACGCTGCCCGTCACCGAACTGGCCGAACGTGCAGGCGTGAGCAAACCGACCGTGGTGCGCTTTTGCCGCAGCATGGGCTACGAAGGTTTGAGTGATTTCAAACTCAAGCTCGCCGGCAGTTTGAGCGAAGGCGTGCCCTTCATCCACCGCAACGTGGGCGCACAAGACAACAGCAACGATGTGTTGGTCAAAGTCATTGACAACACCGTCACTGCATTTTTGAAATACCGCAACGACGCGTCGTCTGCGCAAATCGACAAAGCGGCCGAAGCCATCGCCCTCACTCACAAAAAAGGCAAACGCCTTGAGTTTTTTGGTGTGGGCAACTCAGGCATCGTGGCGCAAGACGCACAGCACAAGTTTTTCCGTTTGGGCTTTCACACCATCTCGCACAGCGACGGCCACATGCAAATCATGAGTGCCTCTTTGCTCGGCCCTGGTGACTGTTTGGTGGTGTTCTCTAACTCTGGCCGCACGCGTGATTTGCTCGACTCGTGCGAGATTGCCAAAAAGAACGGTGCCACCACCGTGGTGGTCACCGCCTCAGGTTCCCCACTGGCCAATGCCGGAAAAATTCACCTCGCAGCGGACCATCCCGAAAGCTACGAAAAATTCAGCCCCATGGTGTCGCGCTTGCTGCACCTGATGATCGTCGACGTGTTGGCCACCACTGTGGCACTGCGCATTGGCAGCACTCAGCTGCAACCTTTGCTGCGCAACATGAAACAAAACCTTCTTAACAAACGTTACTCATGACACACCCCAATCCACCAGCGGGCACGCTGGACATCGTGATTTTTGGCGGCGCTGGCGACTTGTCGTTTCGCAAACTCTTGCCTGCGCTGTACATGGCGCATTTGCATGACAAGCTCGATGCATCCGCACGCATCATTGCTGTGGGCCGCCAAGACTGGACGCGCCAAGCGTATTTGGATTTCATCGACAAAAACTCACCGGCCTTCATCGAAAAAGACGCCTTCACCTCAGACGATTGGCAAAGCTTTTTGAACCGCTTGGCCTACGTGAGCATGGATGTCACCAACGCCAACGACTTCACCAAACTCAAAGACTTGTGCGACAAACCCGCGCTGCGCGTCTATTACTTGGCCACAGCGCCCAGCTTGTTCACACAAATTTGTGCACACCTATCGGGCACAGGTTTGGTCGATGCGCAGTCGCGTGTGGTGCTAGAAAAACCATTGGGCACAGACCTCGCCTCTGCGCGTGAAATCAACGTCAATGTGGCCCGCTACTTTGACGAACAACAGATCTACCGAATCGACCATTACCTCGGCAAAGAGACCGTGCAAAACCTGATGGTGCTGCGTTTTGGCAATGCCATTTTTGAGCCACTGTGGCGCGCGCCTTACATCAAGAGCGTGCAAATCACCGTGGCCGAAAGTGTAGGCGTGGGCAGCCGTGCAGGTTTTTATGACGGCGCAGGGGCGATGCGTGACATGATTCAAAACCACTTGTTGCAACTCTTGTGCATCGTGGCCATGGAGCCGCCCATTTCCTTGGGCGCTGACGATGTGCGCGACGAAAAGCTCAAGGTCTTGCGTTCGCTGCGCAAGATGGATCTGACCGACATCAAACGCGACACCGTGCGTGGCCAATACACCGCAGGTGCTTCTGAAGGCGCAGCCGTTAAAGGCTACTTGGAAGAAGACAACGTGCCCGCTAGCAGCCGCACCGAAACCTTTGTGGCCTTGCGTGCGCAGATCAACAACGCACGCTGGGCCAATGTGCCGTTCTTCTTGCGCACGGGCAAACGCATGCAGCGCCGCGAATCGCAAATCATCATTGAGTTTGCGGATCAGCCGTTTTCCATCTTCGGCTCCACCGCGCAACAAGAGCCCAACCGACTCATCATCACCTTGCAACCTGAAGAATCGATTCAGTTGGAGATGATGGTCAAAGAGCCAGGCACGGGCATGAACTTGCACCCTGTGAAGCTCGGTCTTGACTTGCAACAGTCGTCTGACAAGCGCCGTGCCGAAGCGTATGAACGTTTGTTGATGGACGTGATCAAAGGTCGCCTCACGCACTTCATGCGTCGTGATGAATTGGAAGCGGCTTGGATTTGGGTCGAGCCCATCATCAATGGCTGGGCCGAGTTGGATGACAAACCGCGCGCCTACTCTGCTGGCAGCTGGGGTCCTGCGGCGTCATCAGCCCTGATGGCACGCGAAGAACTGTCGTGGTTTGAGGAAGCTTGATGACCTCCACATGGCATCCTGAATCGCGCGGCACGTTGACGGTTCACACCGTCAGTGCAGCCGAGTTGAATGTGCGTTTGGCACAAGACATTGCGCAACGTTTAGCTGCAGCCATTCAAGCGCGTGGCTTTGCTGTGCTCAGTGTGTCAGGCGGTAAATCGCCCGTGGCGTTGTTTGAAGCACTGTGTGTGATTGACATCGATTGGTCACGCGTGCGCATCACCTTGGTGGACGAGCGCTGCGTGCCCCGCAGTCACCCCGACAGCAATGCCCTGTTGGTGCAAACCCATTTGCTGCAAGACCTCGCTGCCAAAGCGCAACTGGTGTTCATGGTGGCCAGCACGGCAGAGCCTTTGGATAACCCTGCCACGCTTGCCAAAGCAGCCAGCCTTGCACTGACCGCTGCAGGCGTGGCCGATGTGTTGGTGCTGGGCATGGGCGCAGATGGTCATACAGCGTCGTTGTTTCCGGATGCCCCCAATTTGACGAATGCGCTGGACCTGCGCAACACCCAAACCTGCGTGGCCATTGAATTGGCACATCCCCCCGCCAATGCCCCCTACGCGCGCATCACGCAAACCTTGGCACAAATTCTGTCGGCACATCACATCGTGTTGCCGCTCTCGGGCACCGACAAACTCAATACCTTGCAGCTAGCGTGGAAGCAAGCCACACCTGCCCTACCGATTTCATGTGTGTTGCAACAAACCCAAACGCCTGTGGCGCTTTGGCTTGCGAACTGAAAGTTTTTATGACCGTACCTTTACACGCCACCCTCGCCGCCGTGACCGCCCGCATTGAACAACGCAGCGCCAAAACACGCCAAGCCTATTTAGACGTGTTGGCCAAAGCCAAAAAGCCTGGGCCCTATCGCGGTGGCATGGGCTGCGCCAATGCCGCGCACGCCTATGCGGCCATGCCTGCCAACGACAAACTGATGTTGCGCCAAGAGCGTCAGCCCAATGTGGGCGTCATCACGGCGTACAACGACATGCTCTCGGCCCATCAGCCGTATGAGCACTACCCAGAAAAAATTCGTGCGGCCGCACGTGCTGCAGGTGCCACAGCCCAAGTCGCAGGCGGCGTGCCTGCCATGTGTGATGGCGTGACGCAAGGCGAAGACGGCATGGAGCTGTCACTGTTCTCGCGCGATGTGATTGCCTTGGCCACTGCCGTGGGCTTGTCGCACAACGTGTTTGATGCCGCGCTGTTCTTGGGCGTGTGCGACAAGATCGTGCCGGGCCTCTTCATCGGTGCTTTGCAGTTTGGTCATTTGCCTGCGGTGTTTGTGCCGGCTGGTCCTATGACATCGGGCTTGTCAAATGATGAAAAAGCCAAAGTACGCCAGCAATACGCACAAGGCTTGGTCAGCCGCGAGGTGTTGCTCGAAGCCGAACAAGCGGCGTACCACAGCGCAGGCACGTGCACGTTTTACGGCACGGCCAACTCCAACCAAATGCTCATGGAAATCATGGGCCTGCACTTGCCCGGCTCCTCATTTGTGAACCCAGGCACACCTTTGCGTGAAGCCCTGACGGTAGACGCCGTCAAACGTGCAGTGGCTTTGTCGCAAGACAAAGAAACAGGTGTGGGTTACCAAATCAACGCCAAGGTCATCGTCAACGGCATCGTGGGTTTGTTGGCCACCGGCGGCTCGACCAACCACACGCTGCACATCGTGGCCATGGCCCGCGCGGCAGGCATTCTTGTGAACTGGGATGACTTCGCGGATCTCTCGGCTTGCGTACCCTTGCTCGCACGTGTCTACCCCAACGGCAACGCCGATGTGAACCACTTCCAAGCCGCAGGTGGCATGGGTTATCTCATGGCCCAGTTGCTCAGCGCAGGTTTGTTGCACGACGATGTGCACACCATCATGGGCCAAGGCCTGCATCGTTACACCGTTGAGCCTTGGCTCAACCCCGCACTTAACGGCCAACTCGATTGGCGCAATGTGCCAGCTAAGTCAGCTGACGAAGCTGTGTTGCGTCCTGTGACGCAACCCTTCAGCACCGATGGTGGCTTGCGTTTGTTGCAAGGCAACTTAGGCCGTGCCGTGGTGAAAGTCTCTGCCGTCAAGCCAGAGCACCGCCAAGTGCGTGCGCCTGCCATTGTGCTGACCGACCAAAAGCAACTCGGTGTGTTATTTAAAGAAGGCAAACTCGAACGCGACTTTGTGGCCGTGGTGCGCAACCAAGGCCCACAAGCCAACGGCATGCCCGAGCTACACCGCCTCACGCCTGTGTTGGGTGTGTTGCAAGACAAAGGCTTCAAAGTGGCCTTGGTCACCGATGGCCGCATGTCGGGTGCATCGGGCAAAGTGCCGGCGGCGATTCACCTCAGTCCAGAGTCTGTGAACGGCGGTTTGATTGGCAAAGTGCAGGACGGCGACATGATTGCGCTTGATTGCGATACACAAACTTTGCAGCTTGAGGTGAGCGAGTCTGAACTCGCAGCACGCACCGCCCCTACCGCTGATTTGTCTGGCAACCAACACGGCACAGGCCGTGACATCTTTGCGCTGTTCCGCGCCAATGCTGCGCTGGCCGAAGAAGGCGCATCGCCTTTGTTCACAAACATCTAAAGCTCACTTGATATGACCCAACTCAACCCCGCATTCACCCGCCCCGCGTTCACCTCACGCGTGGTGCCTGTCATCGTCATCACCCATCCTGACCAAGCGGTGCCCATGGCCCACGCGCTGCTCGAAGGGGGTGTGGACGTGATGGAAATCACCTTGCGCCATGCCGCAGGTTTGCCAGCGATTGAACAAGTGGCCAAGCATGTGCCGCACATGCATGTGGGCGCGGGCACCGTCACACGCGCCGAAGAAATGGCCCGCGTGCAAGCCGCAGGTGCCAGCTTTGCGCTGTCGCCTGGCATGACCGATGCGCTCGTGCAAGCCGCCATTCAATGCAAACTGCCCTTCATGCCCGGTGTGATGACGCCAGGCGAAGTGATGGCGGCACGCGACTACGGCTTTGGCTTGGTCAAACTCTTTCCCGCTGCACAAGCTGGCGGCTTGGCCATGCTCAAAGCCATGGGCGGTCCCTTGGGCGATATGCGCTTTTGCCCCACAGGCGGTGTGTCGTTGGCCAACATGGGTGAGTTCTTAAAGCAACCCAATGTGGCCATGGTCGGTGGCTCATGGCTCACGCCGGTGGATGTGGTGGAACGCGGCGATTGGACCGAAATCACGCGCTTGGCGCGTGAAGCCACCGACGCGGCTGCTGTTTAAGTTAATTCAACTGTCACATCAAAAGTTTCATTCGACTGCGACTAGAAACGCACTAAATTTGACGAAAATCCAAACATGACTTCATTCGTCCCCCCACACAAACGCCAAGCGTGGCAAGCACTGCAAGCCTTGGCCCAAGGCCCACAACCGCATTTGCGCGAGTTGCTCAAGAGTGCCGAACGCAACACGGCCTTGCACGCCAGTGGCGCTGGCATCAGCATCGACTACGAGCGTCAACGCGTCACACGCGAAGTCATGCAACAGCTCTTGGCTTTGGCAGACGAATCGCAAGTCATGCCACAAGCACAAGCCATGTTCAAAGGCGAACCCATCAACGCCACCGAACAACGCGCGGTATTGCACGTGGCTTTGCGTGGCAGCCATGTACCCAACCCACCTTGGGGCCATGAAATTTCAAAGCAAGTGGCCAATGAGTTGCACCGCGTGTGTACCTTTGCCGAGAAAGTGCGTGAAGGCCACATGAAAGGCCATGGCGGCGAATCCATCACCGATGTGGTGAACCTTGGCATTGGTGGCTCAGACCTCGGTCCTCGTATGACCACCGAAGCGCTCAGCCACTTGACGCGTGACAGCTTCAAAAACAAAGTGCGCGTGCACTATGTGTCCAACGTGGATGCTTGGAGCCTGTACACCGCACTCGCCTACCTGAACCCTGCGCGCACCGCGTTTGTGGTGCAAAGCAAAACCTTCACCACGCAAGAAACCATGACCTTGGCCGCCTCGGCCAAACGTTGGTTGACCGACGGCGGTTGCCCCGAAGACCAACTGGGTAAGCACTTGATTGCGGTGACAGCCAACCCACACATTTCTGCCGCACAAGGCTTCACGCCTGAGCACACCTTTGGTTTTTGGGATTGGGTGGGTGGCCGCTACTCGGTGTGGTCTGCCATTGGTTTGCCTTTGGCTATTTCCATAGGCGCGTTTGCCTTCCAAGACATGCTCTTGGGTGCACGTGCGATGGACGAGCACTTCATGACCGCACCGTCTGACCAAAACCTGCCCTTGCTCATGGCCTTGTTTGGTATTTGGAACCGCAATTTCTTAGGGGCTACCACGCACAACATTGCGCCCTATGCATCACCCTTGGGCAAGTTCGCCTCGTTCTTGCAACAGATGGACATGGAGTCCAACGGCAAAGGCACACACGTCGATGGCAGCCCCGTTGAAGTGGCCACTGCACCTGTGTTGTGGGGCGGCTTAGGCATTGACGGCCAGCACGCTTACTTCCAGCTTATTCACCAAGGCAAGCACTTGGTCCCGATGGACTTCATTGGTTTGCGCACCGAGCGCAGCCCCTTGCCGTTTGCCGCTGAACACCACCGCGTGGTCTTGCTCAACATGCAAGCCCAAGCGCAAGCTTTGGCGATTGGCCGTACGCCCGAAGAAACCATGAAAGAGCTGCGCGACAGTGGCATGGACGAAGCTGAAGTACAACGCTTGGCCCCACACCGCAGCTACCCCGGCAACGTGCCCAGCACCACCATTTGGGTGGATGCGCTCACGCCACGCAGCATGGGCGCGCTTATGGCTTTGTATGAACACAAAGTGTTCTGCCAAGCCGCCATCTGGGGCATCCACGCTTACGACCAATGGGGCGTGGAGTTAGGCAAAAAAATGGCCAAGGACATCGAAGCCGCCGAAGCAGCTCGTCTGAAAGCCTGATGCATGTTTGAGTCTCGCGACCCCGCCGTGGCCCATGCGCAGGCGTATCCGCGCTTGCTCGGCGACATCGGCGGCACCAATGCCCGCTTTGGTTGGCAAGCGCTTGAAGACGCACCCATCACCCACGTGCAAGTGCTGCCCTGTGCCGAACACGAATCGTTGTTGGCTGCGGCACAAACGTATCTCAACGCACAAGGCTTAAGCGCCCCACCCTGCGCGGCATTTGGCATTGCCAACCCCGTCACCGGCGATCAAGTGGCCATGACCAACCACCACTGGAAGTTTTCAGTGAATGCTTTGCGTGAAGGTTTGGGCGTGTCACGCTTTCTGTTGCTCAACGATTTCACTGCGCTCGCGTTGTCACTCACGCTACTGCCCGATACACAAAAACGCCAAGTGGGAAGCGGCACCGCTGCACCTGATGCCGCGATTGGTTTGATTGGCCCAGGCACTGGTTTGGGCGTGTCGGGTTTGTTTCCGGTGGGCTATCAAAACAAGTGGATGCCCATCGCAGGTGAAGGTGGCCATGTGAGTTTGACTGCGACCACCGAACACGAGTTCGCAGCCATTCAACAACTGCAAAAACGCTACGGCCATGTGTCTGCCGAGCGCGTGATTTCTGGCGCGGGCTTGGTCGACCTGTATCACGCGCTGTGTGATTTGAAAGACGGACAAGGTCGAGAAATCACAACGCCTGCCGAAGTGATTGAGCGCGCACAAGAAGTAGCAACCTCAACAGCCAATGAAGCCCTAGATATGTTCTGCGGTTTCTTAGGTTCGGTCGCGGGTGACTTGGCGTTGACGCTAGGTGCACGCGGTGGCATCTACATCGGCGGCGGCATCGTGCCGCGCTTGGGTGAGCGCTTTGATGCGTCACCATTTCGCGAACGTTTTGAGGCCAAAGGTCGGTTCAAAAAGTATTTACAAGAGGTGCCGACGTGGGTGATTCACAGCCCTGTGTCACCGGCACTGCAAGGTGCGTCGCAGGCTTTGTCGTTGACGCAATGGCAATAGTTGCATTTTTCTCCGGCTGCGGTGACGCAGCTGACGGAGCGGCAGTTTCCTCATGCTGGAGTACCAGAAATCGTCAACTGCCGCTCCGCCAGCTACATCACTTCTGGTTCTCGAAGAGAAAGTCACCTGTACTCGCGCTCTTGTGCGTGCAAATTCGCGACTTCGCAGCTTGGCTGCAGGGGAATGCGCAGGTGACGATTTCTGGTACTCCAGCATGAGGAACCTACGCATTCCCCTGTAGCCAAGCGAGCCCAGCCATCAAACGCAAGAACCAAATTCAAACATCACAAACTAGAGCACCACATGACTGACAAAACTTCAGCCAAAGCCAAACCATCAGCTACTGCCAGAGCAACAGCACAAGCCAAAGAAAACGAACGTCCCTTGGTTGAAGACATTCGACTGTTAGGCCGCATCTTGGGCGATGTGATTCGCGAACAAGAAGGCAAAGAAGCCTATGAATTGGTCGAACAAGTGCGCAAACTTTCGGTGGCGTTTCGCCGCGACTCCGATGCCAATGCTGACAAAGCATTGAAAAAACTATTGGCCTCGCTCAGTGCAGAAGCCACGGTCAGCGTGATTCGCGCGTTCACCTACTTCAGCCACTTGGCCAATTTGGCTGAAGACCGCCACCACATTCGCCGCCGAGCCATTCACGAACGTGCAGGCGATACGCAAGAAGGCAGCTTGCACATGGCGCTGAGCCGCCTCAAGGCCGCAGGCATCGCACCTAAGAGCATCGTGCAGACATTGGCGCACAGCCATGTGTCGCCTGTGCTCACGGCGCATCCCACTGAAGTGCAGCGCAAGAGCATCTTGGACGCAGAGCGTGGCATTGCACAACTCTTGAGCTTGCGTGACGACATCAAATCTCGCTCTGCCCTGCACGCTTCTGCCAAAGCACCAGATGCTTTGGCGCTGCGCGAACTGGCCGCCAACGAAATGCAATTGCGCGCACGTGTGTTGCAACTGTGGCAAACCCGTTTGCTGCGCTTCACCAAACTCACTGTGTCAGACGAAATTGAAAACGCGCTGAGCTATTACGAATCCACGTTCTTGAGCGAAATCCCGAAGCTCTACGCCGACCTGGAAGCTGAGCTGGGTCAAGCCCACGTGCACAGCTTTTTGCGCATGGGCCAATGGATTGGTGGCGACCGCGACGGCAACCCCAACGTCAACGCCGACACCTTGCGCTTTGCCTTGCGCCGCCAATGCGATGTGGCCTTGCGTCACTATTTGACAGAGATTCACTACCTCGGCACCGAGTTGTCCATGTCGGCCATGTTGGTCGATGTCACGCCTGAAATGCATGCACTGGCAGATCGTTCACCCGACACCAACGCACACCGCCAAGACGAGCCTTATCGCCGCGCCCTGACTGGCATGTATGCGCGCTTGGCTGCTACGCTCAAAAACCTCACAGGCGGTGATGCCGCACGCCATGCGGTGGCGCCACAAAACGCGTACCTTTCGGCCCAAGAGTTGCTGGCTGATTTGCGCGTGATTTCAGAATCACTGCAAGCCCAACACGGCAGCGCCTTGATGGCGCAGCGCCTCACACCGCTCATGCGTGCGGTGGAAGTTTTTGGCTTTCACCTCGCGACAGTGGACTTGCGCCAAAGCTCAGACCAACACGAGTTGGTGGTGGCCGAGTTGCTGGCCACCGCCGGCGTTGAAAAGAACTACGCCAAGCTCAATGAAACACAACGCGTCGAAGCGTTGAACAAACTGCTTCACGACGCACGCCCCCTGCGCGTGATGGGTGCGAGCTATTCAGAACTCGCGCTCAAAGAGCTGGCTATTTTTGAAACCGCTCGCGAGATGTTGGAGACCTTTGGCAAAGACGCCATTCGCCACTACATCATCAGCCACACTGAAACCGTGAGCGATTTGCTCGAAGTGTTGTTACTGCAAAAAGAGACCGGCCTCATGCGCGGTACGTTGGGTAGCAAAACATCGACCTGCGATTTGATCGTGGTGCCTTTGTTTGAAACCATCGAAGACTTGCGCTGCGCCGCCGACATCATGGGTGGCTTCTACGCGGTTGACGGTGTGGCCAACTTGGTCAAGCGCAGCGGTGGCGAGCAAGACATCATGCTGGGCTACTCGGACAGCAACAAAGACGGCGGCATCTTCACCAGCAATTGGGAGCTGGACCGCGCCGAGATTGCCTTGGTCACTTTGTTTGACAGCTTGTTCAAGCAGCACGACATCACCCTGCGCATGTTCCACGGCCGAGGCGGCACGGTGGGTCGCGGCGGCGGCCCGAGCTACCAAGCGATTTTGGCGCAGCCCCCAGGCACCGTGCGCGGACAAATTCGCCTGACCGAGCAAGGTGAAGTGATTGGCTCCAAATACGCCAACCCCGAAATTGGCCGTCGCAATTTAGAAACCCTCGTGGCCGCCACACTAGAAGCCACGTTGTTGCAAACCACCAAGCCAGCGCCACAAACATTCTTGGACGCCGCGCAATGGTTGTCAGCAGCCAGCATGGCCGCCTACCGTGGCTTGGTGTACGAGACACCCGGCTTTAGCGATTATTTTTTCGCCTCTACGCCTCTACAAGAAATTGCTGGCCTCAATATTGGCTCACGGCCCGCTGCACGCCCTAAGAGTGGCAACGCTCAGCCTCGCATAGAAGACTTGCGTGCAATTCCTTGGGGCTTTAGCTGGGGGCAGTGTCGTTTGACCTTGCCTGGTTGGTTGGGCTTTGGTTCGGCGGTGGATCAGTTCATCCACCAACACCCCACGCTCAAACCCAAAGATGCACTGGCCTTGCTGCAAAAAATGCAACGCCAATGGCCGTTCTTCCGCTCGCTTTTGTCCAATCTGGACATGGTGTTGTCTAAGAGCGATTTGGGTTTGGCTTCGCGCTACGCCGAGTTGGTGAGTGACACCCGCTTGCGCAAGAAAATTTTTGGTTTGATTGAAGCTGAATGGCATCGGACCACTGATGCCTTGAAGCTCATCACCGGCGACAAACAACGTTTGGTGAACAACGCCGCATTGGAGCGTTCGATGCGCCATCGCTTCCCCTACATCGACCCGCTACACCATTTGCAGGTCGAGTTGATTCGCCGCTACCGCGAAGGCAAGCGCCCGCAAGACCGTGATGAGAAAGCCCAGCGCGGCATTCACATCTCGATCAACGGCATTGCAGCGGGGTTGCGCAACACCGGCTAAACCACGTGACAGACAAAAGAAAAGCCACCCGAGGGTGGCTTTTCTCATGAAGCTTTAGACATTACTTCTTGGCACGCAAACGTGTCAGTTCTTTCTGTGTGTCATTCCACAAGTCCATGCCCACGTTGGTGGCAATGCCTGCGTTGATATGCGTGAGCTTGTCACGCATGCGGTTGGTTTCAGCCACCGACAACTCGTTGATTTGCATGCCCTTGGCTTTCAGATCGCCCAAGGCTTTGGCAGCTTCGTCACGGGTGTCTTTGCGTTCAAAGTCGCGGCTCACGCGTGCAGCGTCGAGCAAGATTTTTTGTTCGGTCTTGCTCAAGCCATCCCACCACTTCTTGCTCACTGTGACGATCCAGGGGCTGTACACGTGGTTGGTCACGCTCAAGTACTTTTGCACTTCGTAGAACTTGCTCGACAAGATGGTGTTGTACGGGTTCTCTTGGCCGTCAACCGTTTTAGTTTCCAAGGCGCTGAACAACTCTGAGAAAGGCATAGGCACGGCGTTGGCGCCCAAGATTTTGAAGCTGTCGAGGTACACATTGTTTTGCATCACGCGCAGCTTGACGTCGTTCAAGTCTTCCAACTTGGTCACGGGGCGCTTGCTGTTGGTCAGGTTACGGAAACCGTTTTCCCAATAGGCTAAACCGACCAAGCCTTTGTCTTGCAACTTGTCCATCACCTTTTGACCGATGGGGCCGTCCAAAACGGCATCCGCTTCTTTGACGTTGTTGAACAAGAAAGGGGTGTCCCACAAAGCCATCTCTTTGGTGATGCCCACCAAAGTGGCGGTGGAGCCCACCATCATCTCTTGTGCGCCGCCAATCAAGGCTTGTTGCATTTGTGTGTCTGGGCCCAATGCGGCAGCACCAATGGCGCGCACTTTCATTTTGCCGCCAGAGGCTTTTTCAACTTGTTCAGCAAACACCTTGGCTGCACGGCCTTGGTTGCTTTGCTCGTTCAAGCCGTAGCCAAAGCGAATCAAGCGTGGCTTGATGTCTTGCGCAAAGACAGAAAACGAGGCACTGGCCACGGCCACGGTGGCTGCAGCAATCAGGGTTCGACGAAGAAAAGTCATGGGAAGTCTCCTTGGGTTAAAAACTTATCGCATCCACGCCACAGGGGCGGTCACGATTTGTGGGAACAAAACAAACGCAGTCAAGATGATGAGGTAAGTCACCAAAAACGGGTTCACCCCTTTGATGACTTGGTGCATGGACAAACGCCCCACACCCGCCACCACATTGAGCACAGTGCCGACAGGCGGTGTGATCAAACCAATCGCGCCATTGAGCACAAACATCAACCCGAAATACACCGGGTCAATGCCAGCCTTCACCGCGATGGGCAACATCACGGGCGCAAAAATCAAAATCGTGGGTGTGAGGTCCAAGGCAGTGCCAATCAGCACCAGCGTGACCATCATCACCGCCATCAACACGCGTGGGCTCTCTACCAGTGGGCCTAACCAACCTGTGAGCACCGTGGGCAAATCTGCCAAGGTGATCATGTAGCTGGCCACTTGTGCGCCTGCGCATAAGAACATCACCACTGCTGTGGTTTTGGCAGCACGTACCAAGACCTCGTGAATCTCTATCAGCTTCATTTCGCGGTGAATCACCAACGCGACGACCAAGGCGTAAAACGCCGCGACCACGGCCGCCTCAGTGGGCGTGAAGATACCCGTCTTCATGCCGCCAATGATGATGAGCGGCATGAGCATGGCCCAGAAGGCTTTGCGTGTGGCGTGTAAACGCTCGATCAAAGGCAGCTTTTCACCTTGAGGCAAATCCATGTCACGCAGTTGAAGCTTCCACGCCACGATCAAACCAATGCCCATGATCAGTCCGGGCACGATGCCAGACAAGAACAAAGAAGAGATGGAGGTGTTGGTGGTCACGCCATAAATCACAAACGGCATGGATGGCGGAATGATGGGGGCAATGATGCCGCCCGACGCAATCAAGCCTGCCGAGGTGTGCATGGGGTAGCCCTGACGCTTCATCATGGGCAACAAAATGGTGGCCAACGCGGCTGTGTCGGCCAAGGCAGAGCCGCTCATGCTGGCCATGAGCACCGCAGCGCCAATCGCCACAAAACCCAAACCACCGCGGATGTGTCCCACCCAAGCTTGCGCCATGTCGATGATGCGGCGGCTGATGCCGCCTGAGTTCATCAACTCACCGGCCAAGATGAAGAACGGCACGGCCAATAAAGGAAAGCTGTCCACGCCCGCCACCAAGTTTTGGGCCAGCAACTGGGTGTCCCAAAAATCAAGGGTCCAGGCCATGCCTGCGCCTGTGAGAACCAAGGCAAACGCCATGTTCAGGCCAATGCCCATGAGCAACAACATGCCCGCCGAGAAAACAATGAATGCTTGTGCTTCTGATGTCATGCTGTTTACTCCACGTCCACGCCGTGGTCAAAGTCCATAGCTTTGTTCTGAATCAATTCTTTGAGTGCCATCAAGCCAATCGCCAATGAGGACAACAACACAGGCAATGGCAGCAACCAATTGGGATAACCCAACACCACCGAGTTGCTAGACAACCCCACTTCCACTTGCTGCCAAGCGCCTCGCCCGAGCATCACGCAGCTCAAAATCACCAAGCTACGAATCAGAATAGTCAAGGCTTGTATGGTGTTTGGATGCTTGCGCAAACTGGCAATGAAACTGGTGAAGGCCATGTGCTCACCCGCTGGATAAGCTGCGGTGGCGCCAATGAACACCATCCACACAAACAACAAACGCGAGAGCTCTTCACTCGCCGCAATGCCGCTGCCAAAACCGTAGCGCAACACCACATTGAAAAACACGGCCACCGCCATGACACCCAAACACGCGGCCATCATCACGTGCGCTAGTGCCTGACTGCGTGAGGTGGTTTGATTTGTACTCATGCACACTCCTTGGCTTGCAACCAAGCACACACTTGCACTTGGATCGTTTCAATACTTTGCGTGGCGTCTGCGGTGAACACACCGGCTTCGTCCACTGGTTTTTCTAAGGCCGCAAACTGGCTGTCTACCAACGCGGGCTGAAAGTAGTGGCCTGGTCGTTGCGTCACACGTGCGATGGATTGCTCACGCGTGAGGTCCAGGTGCACAAAACGCAAGGTCGGCACGCTTTGGCGCAAACGGTCGCGGTAGGCTTTTTTCAGGGCCGAACACGTGAGCACCGCATGCGGGCCACATTGCACCAGCTCATTGGCCAACGCATCCAACCAACCTGCACGGTCATCGTCAGTCAATGGAATGCCAGCGCGCATTTTGTTGACGTTTTCAGGCGGATGGAACTCATCCCCTTCAATCAACTGCCAGCCCAACGCCTGCGACAAAGCTGCCGCAAAGCTGGACTTGCCGCAACCGGCCACACCCATGATGACCACAGGACTCATCAACTCAGATTCATTCATAGACTGGATAGCGCTATCCCATTTTGGTAAAAAGTAGAGCGAACCCCGTGATAACCATCACATCGTTCACTCTTGGATAGCGCTATCATAAACAAACCATACAGCTCCCAACCTAGCAAAAACCCTGAGCCAAATGAAGTCCACCAAAACCCGTTCTCGCGCCACCGGCCGCGTCACGCTGGCGGATGTGGCCGCTTTGGCCAAGGTCAGCCCCATCACGGTGTCGCGTGCGTTACGCGGTGAACGTGCGGTGGCCTCTGATTTGACCGACCGCGTCAAAGCCGCCGCTTTGAAACTGGGCTACACCCCTGACCCCGCCGCACGCGCCCTCGCCTCGCGCCACAGCGACCACGTGGCGGTGTTGATTCCGATGTTGTCCAACAACCTGTTTGTGGACGTGTTGGAGTCCATCCAAAAAACACTGCGCCATGCGGGCTACCAAACCCTGATTGGCATCACCCACTACGACACCCGTGAAGAAGAACAACTTTTGCGCGAACAGTTGCAGCACCGCCCTGCAGGCATCTTGGTCACAGGCCTGGATCGCAGCGATGCCGCACGTGAGCTGATTGAAAAAAGCGGCATTCCGTGTGTGCACATGATGGAACTCGCGCAATCGCCCGATGTGAACAGTGTGGGGTTCTCACAAACACAAGCGGCCATGACGTTGACCGAGCATTTGCTACAACGCGGACGCGAACGCATTGCCTTTGCCGCCGCCCAACTCGACCCACGCACCATGCAGCGCTTGGACGGTTGGCGCAAAACGCTCAAGGCGGCCAAGCTGTATGACAAGGCCTTGAGCTACACCAACAAGTCGCCGTCATCCATGGCGTTGGGTGGTGAGATGCTGCAACACATCATGGCCCAAGACCCCAGCATTGACGCCATCTTCTTCTGTAACGATGACTTGGCCCAAGGCGCGTTGTTGGCGGCTCAACGCTTGAAAATCAAAGTCCCTCAGCAACTCGCGATTGCAGGCTTCAACGATCTCACAGGCAGCGATCTCGTTGGCCCAGGCCTGACCACCATTCGCACACCACGCGCTGCGATTGGTGAAGCTGCAGCGAAGATGCTGCTGAACCTGATGCGTGAAGAGGATGTGCCTACGCCCAGCGTGGACGTAGGCTACGAGCTGATGGTGCGCGGCAGCACCTGAACTTTACAAACGCAAGCCCGAGGCTTGGTCAAACCAAGTCACGTGTTCGGCTTGAATGTCCAAGCCCACGGCGTCACCAGGGCGCACCTGTGTTTGCGGCGCAGCGCGCACCGTGACTTTGCCAGCCGCCGTATCCACCACCACATAGGTGTCAGCGCCTGTGGGCTCAACCAAATTCACCACACCACGCCAAGGCGCGGCATCATTCAAACGGATGTGTTCTGGTCGCAAACCAAGCAAGGTGGGTTGACTGGCGTTGTCGGGCACAGCCAAAGCCAGTTGTGCACCGGCCACTGTGAACTGCCCTGTACCCGATGCCCTGCCCTCCACCAAGTTCATCGTGGGCGAACCAATGAAAGTCGCCACATAGGTGTTGGCGGGTCGGTTGTAAATCTCATCGGGGGTACCGAGCTGTTGCAACACACCGCCCTTCATCACCGCGATGCGACTGCCCAAGGTCATAGCCTCGACTTGGTCATGCGTCACATACACGCTGGTGATGCCGCTGAGCTGGTGCAAGCGCTTGATCTCGGCACGCATCTCCACGCGCAACTTGGCATCGAGGTTTGACAACGGCTCATCAAACAAAAACAGTTGCGGGTTACGCGCCAAAGCACGGCCCATGGCCACACGTTGACGCTGGCCACCCGAGAGTTGCGAGGGACGACGGTCTAGCAAATGTTCAATCTGCAACATGGCAGCCACTTCGGCAATGCGGGCTTGGCGCTCAGCCTTAACAACTTTGCGGATTTCGAGAGCAAAGCCAATGTTCTCGGCCACACTCATCGTGGGGTACAGCGCATAGCTTTGAAACACCATCGCAATGTCACGTTGTGCGGGCGGTACACCCACCACGTTTTTGTCACCAATGGAGATGCTGCCCTCTGTGGGTTCTTCCAGGCCCGCAATGATGTTGAGCAAGGTGGATTTACCGCAGCCCGAAGGGCCGACCAAAATTAAAAACTCACCGGGTGCCACATCGATGTCGATGCGCTTGAGCACCTCCACCGTGTTGTCACCCTGACCAAAGCATTTGCGAATGCCGCTGATTTTCAATGCTGAAGACATGTCTATTCCTCTTAACCTTTCACGGCGCCGGCGGTCAGGCCGCGCACAAAATATCGTCCAGCCACCACGTACACCAACATGGTGGGCAGGCCTGCAATCAATGCAGCGGCCATGTCCACGTTGTAGGCCTTGACGCTGCTGGTGGTGTTGGCCAAGTTGTTCAATCCCACGGTGATGGGTTTAGAGTCCGCGCCACTGAAGGCCACGCCGAACAAGAAGTCGTTCCAAATTTGGGTGAACTGCCAAATCAAAGTCACCATCACGATGGGCGTGGACATGGGCACGATGATGCGCAGAAAAATCATCCAAAAGCCTGCGCCATCCATGCGTGCGGCGTTGAGCAAATCTTTGGGCACGGCGGCGTAGTAGTTACGAAAGAACAAGGTGGTGCTGGGCAAACCTGCCAACAAGTGAACCAAGATCAGGCCAGCGATCGAGCTAGACATACCGAGCCAACCCAACACTTGGCTCATGGGCAGCAGCACCACTTGAAATGGCATGAACACGCCAAAGAGCAAAAAGGCAAACAAGGTTTCGCTGCCGCGAAATTTCCACAGGCTCAGCACATAGCCGTTGAGCGCGCCCCAAGTGGTGGAAATCAGCACAGCAGGAACGGCCATCCACACCGAGTTCCAAAAGAAGGGCTCTAAGCCAGAACACTGAGCGCCTGTGCAAGCGGAGTCCCAAGCCAAACGCCATGCATCAAAATTCATCCCGCCAGGCAAACTGACCAAGCTGTTTTGGCGAATCTCGTCGGCATCTTTGAGTGAGGTCACGACCATCACATACAAAGGCGCCAAAAAGAATGCGGCGCCGACCAACAGCGTGACATACAGCAATGCACGCGAGAACATCTGCATCGAAAAAAGCTTAGTGCTCATGTGATTTACCTCGTAACTCGCTGTACAGATAAGGCACGACCAAGGCAGCCACCGTGGCCAACATCATGGTGGCACTGGCTGCCCCCAAACCAATTTGCCCACGCGTGAAGCTCATGGCATACATGAAGGTCGCTGGCACGTCCGTGGCATAGCCGGGGCCACCCGACGTCAAAGCCATGATGAGGTCAAAGCTCTTGATGGCCAGATGCGAGAGCACCATCAAGGTTGAGAAAAACACAGGGCGCAACGCAGGCAACACAATGCGCCAATAAATACGCGGCAGCGACGCACCATCTATCTGAGCCGCTTTGATGATGCTGTCATCAATCCCGCGCAAGCCCGCCAAAAACAAAGCCATGGCAAAACCCGCGGATTGCCAAATACCAGCGATCACCACGCAGTAAATAGCCATTTCGCTGTCGACCAACCAACCAAAGCTGAAGCTTTCCCAGCCCCAGTCATGCATGAGTTTTTCTAAACCCATGCTGGGGTTGAGCAACCATTTCCAAGCAGTCCCCGTCACCACAAATGACAAGGCCATGGGGTACAGATACACCGTGCGAATGAAACCTTCTGCGCGTACCTTTTGGTCCAACAGCACAGCAAGGAACACACCGAGGGCCATCGCACCGCCGACATAACCGATGCCGAAAATGGCGAGATTTTTCAGGGCGACCCACCAGCGGTCCATCTCCCACAACTTGGCGTATTGCGCCAAGCCAACCCATTCGTAATTGGGCAACATGCGAGACGCGGTGACTGACAACACACCGTTCCAAATCATGAAGCCATAGATGAACGCAAAACCCAGCAACAAGCCAGGAGCGACCACCAATTTGGGTATCAACGTTTCTAAGCGATGCTTTTGCATCTGGATGCCTTTATGTAAGAAGCAAAAAAGGGAAAGGGTTGCCCCTTTCCCAATCCCTCGTTCAACCCTTGCTTACCACCACACTTCGTACTGGACGCCAGCGAGTGTTTGTGATTTTCTGCCGTTGGTACCAAACGCACCTTCACCTGTACCACCGTTGTTCGCATCAGAAGCAGCTTGGTTCCAGTTGGCTTTTGTCACGTAAAAACGCAATTCAGGACGTGACCAGAAGTCTGGAGACAGCGCCAATGTGGGCGCGATCGTCAGCTTGTTCAAGCGCTGTGCGGCTTGGTTGTCGCTGAACTTGCGTGATGTGGTGCCTGCTTCAACCAACCACTTGAAATTCTTAGAAACAGCGTAGGACACGCGGCCACCCAGAGAGGTATCTTTGATGGTGTAAGTGACAGCTGGATCATCAGACTTGGTAGTTTGATAACCCAAGATCGCTTGACCACCAAACGCACCCGATTGCCAGTTAATCGAATCAGCAATACGGTTTGTTTTCTTGCCATAAATCGCAACTGGGTTTGCACCACTTGTATCGTAGAAAGCGCCAAATCGACCATTGATATTGGCGTAGCCACTAGAGGTTTGCAAGAACAAGCTGTTGGTCAAGCCCTTCACAACAAAGTCAGATTGGTTGTGGCTGACAGTGAAACCGGAACCACCGCTGCTCTTCAAGCCTGAAGTGCTAACTGAGGTCACCAACACGCGGGCTTTACCACCAGGATTCGTCTTGATTTCAGACAGATCCAAATTCAACTTGTTGGCAGATGTACCTGCAATCATTTTTGCGTCAAAGGTATCGCCTGTTTGCAAAGCTGCGCCCAATTTCATGCCACCCACGGCCAAATCTGTGAAGCCTGAACCTTGGTTGACGCCGTAGTCCATCAAGAAGTGATCCACGATGTGCACGTCTTGAATACGAAGACGGCGTTGGCCAGCCCAGATTTTGGCTTCGGGTGCAAAGCTCAAACCACTCATCTCCACGAAGGCTTGTTCTGTGCCGACATTGCCGCTATTCCATTTGGTGGGCATGTAATCGAGTTTGTATTTCACGCCTTCGACGTCAAAGGTTTTGGCGATGTTGACTTCAACACCATAGTCACCCTCGTTACCCAAACGGTACTTTTGCAAATCACCGCCCAAGCTCAAGCCACCTTTGACCTGTTGGTCTTTGTTGTAGCTGTACACACCACCGCCACGGCTGTAGCCGGTGACTTCCACACCGCCCACATCAGCGGCCAAAGCGGCTGTGCTCAAGCAGCACAAAGCAGCAGCCACACAAGTTAATTTCATCTTCATTGTTTGTATCTCCAAGGTTTATGTTTCAACAGTCGAGCTGCTGCTTATTTGGTGGCTGCGGCCGCAACAAGACGCTTTTGACCGTCGTCAATGCTGATCTTGTCGTCGTTCCAGAACTGGCTCACCAAATCTTTGATTGCGCCTTCGGTCGCTGGCGAAATCGCCATGCCGTGGGCGACGGAGGGGACCAAGCCGCCAGTCTTGGCGGTGTCCACGAAATCTTTGCTTGAGAGCTTGGCGCAATCGTCAAACTTAGCCATCGACATGCTCAAGCGCACAGGGATAGAACCCTTGTTGAGGTTGAACACCTCTTGGAAGTCTGTGCTCATGATGGCGGCCGCCAAGTCACCTTGGGCTTTTTGTGCGCTGGCATCTTTGAGCTTGAACATCGCAAATGAATCGACGTTGAAGGTGTAAGACTTGGCGGTGCCTGGGGCTGCCGCACACAAGAAGTCTTTGCCAGGTTTTTTGCCTGCGGCCACAAACTCGCCTTTGGCCCAGTCACCCATGAACTGAAAGCCTGCTTTGCCTTGCATGACCATGGCTGTGGCCAAGTTCCAATCGCGGCCAGGCGAAGCCGCATCGGTGTAGCCCTTGATCTTGCGGAAGGTCTCAAGCGACTTTTTCATGGTCGGGCTGTTCAAGGCTTTGGGATCGAGCTTGACCAAAGCATCTTGGTAAAACTTGGCACCACCCACACCCAACACCACCGATTCAAAGGTGGTGAAGTCTTGCCAGTTTTGGCCACCGTGGGCCACCGCAATAAAGCCTGCTTTTTTGATCTTGTCAGCTGCAACAAAGAACTCGTCGTAGTTGGTGGGCATGGCAGACACGCCTGCCTTCTTCAAAACCTCTGGGTTGGCCCACACCCAGTTCACGCGGTGCACGTTGACGGGCGCTGCCACGTAGTTGCCTTTGTATTTCATGACATTGGCCACCACCTGTGGCAACAAGCTGTCCCACTTCTCGGCTTGCGCCACGCTGTCCAAGTTGGCCAACACGCCCTCTTGCGCCCACTCTTGAATGGCGGGGCCTTTGATTTGTGCGGCTGAAGGTGGGTTGCCTGCCACCACGCGGCTCTTCAACACGGTCATCGCGTTGTCACCGCCGCCACCCGCAACTGCGAAGTCTTTCCAAGCATGGCCTTTGGCAGCCATGATTTTTTTCAGCTCAGCCGCTGATTTGGCTTCACCACCCGATGTCCAGTAATGCAGGACTTCGACCTCGCCCGCCACTGCTGCAGACACTGACAAAGCGGCAGCGCAGGCCAAAAACAATTGATTCAATTTCATAAGAATGTCTCGCTCCAAAATGTTGTGAAACTTGAATTAATCACTCAAGTTGATTTATTGTTACTTAATCACTCAAGTTGATTTATTAGGTTTTTCCCTTAATCTGTATAAATGATTTAGTCGGTGTTTCCCCTTGTTGAGCCAGGTGCTTAAACTAAAGCCTATGAGCACACACACAAACACACACCACCAGCGGTTAAACGGCAAAGTCAGCGTCATCACGGGTGCCGCACAAGGCATCGGTTTGGCCACGGCCCTCAAATTTGCAACAGAAGGCGCCATCGTCATCGTGTGTGACGTGAAGCAAGCTGCGGTCGATGACGCCGTCAAACAGTGCCAAGCCATCGGTGCACAGGCCCTTGGTTTTGTGGTCGATGTGACGCAGCGCGAGATGGTGGATGCCACGGTGAAAGCCGTGCTCGACAAGTTCGGGCGCATCGATGTGTTGGTCAACAACGCAGGCATCACACAAGATGCGCGTTTGCAAAAAATGACCTTGGAACAGTTTGACCGTGTGATTGACGTCAACCTGCGTGGCGTGTTCCATTGCGCGCAAGCCGTGACGGATGCCATGGTGGCGCAAGGCAGCGGCGTAATTTTGAATGCCTCATCGGTCGTTGGCATCTACGGTAACTTTGGCCAAACCAACTATGCAGCCACCAAGTTTGGCGTGATTGGTTTCACAAAAACATGGAGCCGCGAGCTTGGCCCCAAAGGCATTCGTGTGAATGCCATCGCACCCGGTTTTATCCAAACGCCGATCTTGTCGACCATCCCTGAAAAAGTGATTCACGAGATGACTGACCGCGTGCCCCTGAAGCGCTTAGGCCAACCCGAAGACATTGCCAACGTGTATGCCTTCTTGGCCAGTGATGAAGCCGCTTACATCAACGGCACCGTGATTGAAGTGGCTGGCGGTCTCACCCTATGACCGCACAGCACAGTGCTGTGCCCAACGCACCTCAAAACAAAACCGATTTGTTTGTGTCGTTCACCGTGCTGGCCTTGCAAGGCTTTGGCGGCGTGCTGGCCGTTGTGCAACGAGAATTGGTGGACAAAAAGCAATGGCTCACCACCGATGAATTTGTCGAAGACTGGGCTGTTGCGCAAATTTTGCCGGGCCCCAATGTGGTCAACCTCTCGCTCATGATTGGTGGCCGACACTTTGGCATTGCGGGCGCATTGGCGGCACTCAGTGGTTTGTTGATTGCACCTACCGTGCTGGTGCTGCTACTCGCTGCCGCCGTGGCAGGTGTGGCAGAGACCCCCGTGGCACAAGGCATGTTGCGCGGCATGGGCGCCGTGTCCGCAGGACTTATTGCGGCAGTGGGCATCAAGCTCATGGGTGCTTTGAAAAACAACCCCATGGGCATGCTGACCTGCATTGGTATTGGTGCCCTCACTTTCGTGGCCATTGGCCTGCTGCGTTTGCCTTTGGCTTGGGTGCTGCTCAGCCTCGGCCCTCTGGCCAGCGTGTGGGCCGCGCATTGCATCAAACAGCGAGGTGTGGCATGAGCATCACCATGACCTTGGCCGATTGGGGTTCGCTGTTTTTGCACTTCATCTCGCTCTCACTCTTGGCCGTAGGTGGCGCCATCACTACTGCGCCCGATATCCACCGTTACTTGGTAGACGAAACACATTGGCTCAGCGACACGCAGTTCACCTCGTCCATCGCTTTGGCCCAAGGGGCACCAGGCCCCAACGTGATGTTCATCGCCTTGATGGGCTGGAACGTCGGGCTCAACGCAGGTGGTGGTCTAGCTGCAGGTTGGCCTGCCGTGGCCTTGGCCCTGTGGGGCGTGCTCATCACCATGGTGGGCATCATGATTCCGTCCTGCACCCTCACCTTTGTGGCCACGCAATGGGCGCACCGAAACCGCGAGATGCTGGCTGTCAAAGCCTTTAAAAGCGGCATGGCCCCCATTGTGATTGCGCTGCTGATTGCCACGGGATGGTTGCTCACAGGCAACCACGAAAACCCTGCGCATGATTGGCCGCTGTGGGTCTTGGCCGGTTCCACCACACTCATTGTGTGGAAGACCAAAACACACCTGTTGTTGCTTTTAGGCTTTGGTGCGTTGCTTGGGGCCTTGGAGTGGATTTGAAAATCTCTCTGCCCTATGAGCAACGCATTGAGCAGTTATTGCAAAGCGGAGAGCGCCGCATCCTAGGCCTGATGGGTGCACCGGGCGCAGGTAAATCAACGCTCGCACAGGCCTTAGCAACGCAGTGGCCGAAAGCCATTCAGATCGTGCCGATGGATGGTTTTCATTTGGCCAATGTCGAGCTAGAACGCTTGAACCGAAAAAGCCGCAAAGGTGCACCTGATACTTTTGATGCGTTTGGCTTCATCGCTTTGCTCAAACGCCTGCGCATACAAGCAGCAGATGAAGTGGTTTACGCACCCTGCTACGAGCGCAGCCTAGAAGAAAGCGTGGCTGGTGCAATAGCCGTGCAGCCATCGACACCGCTCATCGTGGTGGAAGGTAATTACTTGTTGCTCAGTGATTCACCGTGGAACCAAGTGCAAGCGCTGTTAGATGAAACATGGTTTGTCGATGTGCCGCAAGACTTACGCGTGGGCCGTTTGACCCAACGCCATCAGCAGTTTGGTCGCAGCGCACAAGACGCTGCCGATTGGGTGAAACACACCGACGAGCCCAATGCGCGACGCATTGAGGCCGAACGGGCTAAAGCCGATGTGATGTTTCGCTGGGACGCTTAAAGAAGCGACTTAACCAACCGTGCGTTGACGGCGAGCTTCGTACAAGCAAACGCCACTGGCCACCGACACGTTCAAACTCTCCACTCCACCACACATAGGAATGCTGATGAGCTCGTCACACGTCTTACGCGTGAGCTGACGCATGCCGTCACCTTCTGCCCCCAACACCAATGCGGTGGGGCCTTTGAGGTCGACTTGGTACAAAGTTTTGGGCGCATCGTCGCTGGTGCCGATGATCCAAATGTTGCGCTCTTTCAGTTCGTTCAAGGTGCGCGCCAAGTTGGTCACCATGAAATATGGCACCGTCTCAGCCGCACCGCTGGCCACTTTGGCCACCGTGGCGTTGATGCCCACAGCGTGGTCCTTGGGTGCGATAACCGCGTGTGCACCTGCACCGTCGGCTACGCGCAAGCACGCGCCGAGGTTGTGCGGATCGGTCACGCCGTCGAGCACCAAAATCAATGGCGACTCGATTTTCTCGATGCCTTCCAGCAACTCGTCCAACGAGTGAACCATCTTGATTTCACTCACGCGTGCCGCCACACCTTGGTGGCCATGGCCACCTGAGAGCTTGGCCAAACGCGGGCCATCGGCCTCGATCAAACGAATTCCAGCTTCGGTAGCGCGGTCCACAAATTGACGCATGCGCGCATCGCGGCGCGTGGGGTCGAAATAGATTTCGATGACGGATTGCGGCGCTGTTTTAACGCGCACGCCAACGGCGTGAAAGCCGAAGAGAACTTTAGGGGCTGAAGACATATGCAGGCATTATCCCTTGACCTGCCCCGCCTCAATCGTGATGGCCTGATCGCAGCGCGCAGCCAGCTTTAAATCGTGCGTGACCAACACCAACGTGGTGCCTAGTTCTTTGTTCAACTCGAACATCAAATCCATGATCCGCTCTCCGCTGGCGTGGTCCAGGCTGCCTGTGGGCTCGTCGGCCAGCAACAGCGCGGGCTTCACCACAAAGGCACGGGCCAAGGCGACGCGTTGTTGTTCACCACCCGACAGCACTTTGGGGTAATGGCCCAAACGCTCACCTAAGCCCACGCGCACCAGCATGTCTTTGGCAGCGGCACGCGGGTTGGGCAAGCCTGCCAGCTCTAGCGGCAGCATGACGTTTTCTAGCGCAGTCATATTGCCTAAGAGCTGAAAGCTTTGAAACACAAAGCCCACTTGGCGGGCACGCACTGCGGCGCGTGCGTCTTCGTCCATCGCAAACATGTCCACACCTCCCAGCCACACGGTGCCCTGCGTGGGGGTATCCAAACCGGCCATGATGGACAACAAGGTGCTTTTGCCCGAGCCCGAAGCGCCCACGATGGCCAACGCTTGTTGCGGCGCGAGATGGAAGTCGATATCGCGGAGAATGTGCAGTGTGCCACTGGCGTCTTGCACCGATTTCGACAAGTGCGAGACGACCATCAAAGGCGATGTGGATGATTTTTCAAATGAAGGCTGGGTCATGAAACGCAATGGGTGGTTAAGACGTGACTTTAACTTGGGCGCACTGGGCGCCGCTTTGCTGGGGGCATTGGGCACAAGCGTTGCCTCGGCCCAGCAAAGCGTCATCATGTCCACCGGCCAAGGCATGGAGGGTGAAATCACCTCCACCGGCCCGCACCGCCGCCGTGGTCAACCCCAAAACAACGTGCCACCGCCCGGCTCTGCCCCCGCGCCAGGCACCATGCCTGCTGCCACCATTCTGGTGTTGGGCGATTCGCTCAGCGCCGAGTACGGCATCCCTCGCGGCAAAGGCTGGGTGGCGCTGCTGGCCGACAAGCTGCAAGCCGAACGCCCAGATGTGCGCGTGGTCAATGCCAGCATCAGCGGCGACACCACCGCCGGTGGCCGATCCCGCCTGCCCGCCATGCTCGACCAAGTGCGCCCCGTGCAAGTGGTGATTGAGCTTGGCGGCAACGACGCTTTGCGTGGCCTCGACCTCAACAGCACCCAAGACAACCTCGAAGCCATGATTCAAGCCTGCCGCGCCGTCAATGCACGCGTGGTGCTGGTGGGCATGCAAATACCTCCAAACTATGGGCCAGACTACAGCGCCAAGTTCTCGGTCATGTTTGCCAACCTCGCCAAGAAATACCGCACAGGCTTGGTCCCGTTTTTCCTCAAGGGCATTGCCGATGCGCCCGAAGCCACCGCGCAATTTCAACCCGACCGCATCCACCCCAAAGCAGAAGCGCATCCGCGCATGTTGGCCAACGTGTGGCCTGAAATTAAAAAGAATTTATAAATCGTGAGCGTTACCTTTATTCCAGCGCAAGACGCGCTCAGCCGCATGGCTATTCCACTGGGCGAACCCGGCGGCTTCAGCACCATCATCGACGCACGCAGCGAGGGCGAATACGCACTCGACCACCTGCCCCATGCCGTCAATTGGCCCTCGCTCAACAACGAAGAACGCATCTTCGTGGGCACCATGTACAAGCAGCAAGGCGCGTTTGAAGCCCAGAAGCATGGCGCAGCGATGGTAGCGGCCAACATTGCTCGCCACATCCAGCGCGAAGTGCTGGAGCTACCCAAAAACTGGCAACCCCTCATTTACTGCTGGCGTGGTGGCAAACGCAGTGGCTCGCTATCGATGGTGCTTGGGCAAATTGGCTTCAAAGTGAATTTGATCGAAGGTGGCTACAAAGCCTTTCGTGCGGCCATGGTGGAAGATATTCCTAAGCGCGTGGCCCCGCTGCAATTCAAAGTCATCTCTGGCCCCACGGGTTCTGGCAAAACTCGTTTGCTTTATGCACTCGCTGCCGAAGGCGCGCAGGTACTGGACCTAGAAGACCTCGCCAGCCACCGCAGCTCGGTGCTCGGCCATATCCCAGGCCAACCGCAGCCAAGCCAAAAACGCTTTGATACTTTGGTGTGGCAAGCCTTGCGCAGCTTTGACCCCGCGCGCCCTGTGTTTGTGGAATCTGAAAGCCGCAAAGTGGGCAATCTGTCTATCCCTGAATCGTTGATGCTGGCCATGCGCGACAGCCCGTGCTTTGAGCTGCAACTCAGCCTCGATGAACGCGTGGCCTTGCTGATGGAGGACTACAGTTTCTTCGTCGATGACCAAGACTTGTTTTGCCGACGCCTAGATGCGCTGGTGGCCATTCGCGGCACAGCGGTGGTGGATGCGTGGAAAGAACAAATTCACACCGGCCACATCGACCAAGTTGTGCGTGACTTGCTGGTGATTCACTACGACCCAACCTATGCGGCATCCATGGTGCGCAACTTCGCGCAAACAGGACAGGCCACAGCCTGTGTGGCAGACAACCGACATGCGGAGAGTCTGCGTCAGGTGGCACAAGCCTTGTGCCACCAAGTAGGCGCTTGAGGTTTAGCTCGCCTGTGCTGCCGTCACACGCACGGCAGCGCGGTAAGCGTGCCAACTGGCAAAGCCCAGCCAAGGCCCGACCACCAGCAAACCCGCCGCTGACGGCAGCATGGCCAACACCACCAAGGCAGTGATGAGCGCCCCCCAAAACACCGACACGGCGGTGTGATCCACAAAGACACGCAAGCTGGTGATGCAGGCGGTGATGGCATCGGTGTCACGGTCCAAAATCATCGGGATGGACACCATCATGCTGGCGAAGACCAGCCCAGCAAAGAAGCCCCCCACGCATAGGTAGGCGGCAATGAACTCCCAGTTCTGCGGGTTGAACACGGCCTCTAGCACGGTGGCCGTGGTGGGCATACCGCCCGTGTTGAAAAACACCGCAAACACCACCAACGATGCGCGCCCCCACAGCAGCTCCATCACCACCATCACCATGATGAGCATGCTCATGCTACGGATGTGCGACTCCCAACAAGTGAGCGAACTGCCCATGCTCGGCGGCTCATCGCGCTCCATGTGCATGCTCACGTCATACAGCCCCATGGCCAAGAAGGGGCCAATCAGCAAACAACCCGACACAGCCGACAAGGTGTACTCGGGATTGCTTTTGAACACGGCCAACAAGATCAACGCCATGAGCCAAAAGCAAACGCCGTAAAACAAAGAAATCAGAGGTTGCGAGACCATGTCTCGCAAGCCACGCCAAAGCCAACGCAACGGATCGCTCAAGCCAATCGGGTTGATGTCAATGCGGTCATGTGCCTCGTCTGGTACCAATTGCTGCATGTGTCTCCCCTTCTGGCGGGTTTGGTTTTATAGGTTGGCGACTTTCAGAGCTCGCTCTAGGTCATTTTGTAAATCGATCACATTCTCTAGCCCAATACAAAAACGCACCACGCGCCCGCGTTGCCTATGCGACACCGAGCGTGCGCGGCTAGACGCCATGTTGTAGGGCATCACCAAACTCATGGGGCCGCCCCAGCTGTAACCAATTTTGAACAGCTGCAAGGCATCACAAAACGCATCCACTTGTTTGGATGTGAAACGCTCGTCCATCACCACGCTGAAAATACCCGCAGCCAAACCCACAGGCTCATACGGCGTCACACACAGTTGCTGCCAATGCACATGACCCGGCGAGCTGCTGAGTGCGGGATGCAACACTTGGCTGAATGCAGGTTGCAAAGCGCACCATGCAGCCAAGGTGCGTGCAGCCGCGTCTTGCGCTTTGTAGCGCAGCGGCAGAGAAGCCAATGAGCGCAACACCATCTCAGCGTCATTCGCGCCCACACCCGTACCCAAACGCATGTGCGTGAGTTTCAACACACGCGCCAATTCATCGCTGCGCGTGACGATGCTGCCCATCAACACATCACCGCCGCCGCTGGGGTATTTGGTGAGCGCGTGAATGGTCAGGTCCACCCCAAGCTCGCCCTGCCCTGGCGTGAGGTCAAACGCGTTGAAGGCCAAGCCTGCACCCCAAGTGTTGTCGAGTGCGCACAGCACACCGCGGGCCTTGCACAACTGCACCAAAGCCACGAGATCGGGAAACTCCATCGTCACCGAGCCCGCCGCTTCGAGCCACACCAAGCGTGTGCGCGGTGTGATGCGTGCGGCCAAGTCGTTCACATCCAGCGCGTCGTACACCTGATGCGTGATGCCAAACTGAGCTAACTCGCCTTCGGCCAGCGACTTGTTGGGCGCATAGGCGTTATCCGGAATCAACACCTCGTCGCCAGTTTTGAGCAACGCAAAATCCACATGCGCAATGGCAGCCAAACCGCTGGGCGTGAGGATGCAATGCGTACCGCCCTCTAGCGTGGCCAAACGCTCTTCGAGCGTGAACGTGGTGGGAGTGCCATGCAAACCGTAGGTGTAAGCCGACTTGTCCATCCACTCACGCGTGCGCATGGCGGCCACATTGGGGAAGATCACCGTCGAGGCTTTGAACACCCCCACCTGCGGCGCTTCAAACTCAGCGGGGGGAAGGTAGGTGTGGTGAATGAGATCGGTGCTGCGGGTCATGCACTGATATTAACCAGCCGAGAAACGAAAAACTCCGCCGAAGCGGAGTTCTTAAAACCAACAAGGGGAAAGTTAAACCTTCCACTTCTCCAACAAAGCTGCAGGACGCATGCTGTCATACGGCTCAAACGGTTGGTGAATCCATGGGTTCGTGGCCAAATAGTCCATCGAGTAATCAGGTTTGAATTCAGACACGCCCTTGGTCCAAATCACGGCAGTGCGCAATTCGGTGATGGGTGCGTAGTTGTTCTTGAGCTGGTCCACCACCGCCTTCAAGGTGTGGCCGGTGTCAGCCAAGTCGTCCACCAACAGCACTTTGCCAGCGATTTCGCCTTTAGGTGTGGTGATGAAGCGGGCGATATCCAAATGGCCTTGCACCGTGCCTGCATCAGCGCGGTACGAGCTGGTGGACATGATGGCCAAAGGCTTGTCGAAGATGCGCGACAAGATGTCGCCTGGGCGCATACCGCCACGGGCCAAGCAAAGGATGGTGTCGAATTCCCAGCCCGATTGGTGAATCTTGATGGCGAGTTTTTCAATGAGGTTGTGGTACTCGTCGTACGACACGTACAGGTGTTTGCCGTCTTCGGTCAACATGGTTTGGTCCTTTTAAAAATTAAGCGATGTAGGGGTGGGTCAGCAAGATCGTGTGGTCACGATCTGGGCTGGTAGACACCATGTGAATCGGCACGCCTGTGGTTTCGGCAATGCGATTCAGGTAATGCTGAGCGGCCTTGGGCAGCTTGTTGTAATCGGTCACGCCCACGGTGGTGTCGCTCCAGCCGGGGATGGTTTCGTAGATGGGTTTGCAACGCGAAATTTCGTCAGCGCCCATGGGCAAGATGTCGATGGTTTGGCCATCCAGCTCGTAACCCACACACAGCAACAACTCGGTCAAGCCGTCGAGCACGTCGAGCTTGGTGATGCACAGGCCAGACAAGCCGTTGACTTGCGCGCTGCGCTTGAGCAAAGCAGCATCGAACCAGCCGCAACGGCGTGAGCGCCCCGTGGTCGTGCCCTTCTCTGCGCCAATGGTGGCCATGTGGTAACCAGGCGTGCCTTCTTTTTCCCAATCGAGTTCGGTGGGGAATGGGCCGCCGCCCACGCGTGTGCAGTACGCCTTGGTGATGCCCAAGATGTAGTGCAACATGCCAGGGCCAACGCCTGCACCTGCAGCGGCGTTACCGGCCACGCAGTTGCTAGACGTGACGAAGGGGTAAGTACCGTGGTCCACGTCGAGCAAGGTGCCTTGTGCGCCTTCAAACAACAGGTTGGCACCGGCTTTGTGGGCTTCGTTCAACTCGCGTGACACGTCGGCCACCATGGGCAAGATTTCTTTGGCGTAAGCCATGGCTTCGTTGTAGACGGTGTCAAAGTCCACCGCGGGTGCGTGCAAGATGTCGGTCAACACATGGTTGTGCAGCTCAAGGTTCTCGCGCAGTTTGGTGGCGAAGCGCTCGGGGTGCTTCAAGTCTTGCACGCGCAAAGCACGGCGTGCAATTTTGTCTTCGTAGGCGGGGCCAATGCCGCGGCCTGTGGTACCGATCTTGGCAGTACCGGCCTTCTCTTTGGCCGCTTCACGGGCCACGTCAATGGCAGCGTGGTAAGGCAGGATGAGTGGGCAAGCTTCGCTGATGCGCAAGCGTGAGCGCACTTCAACGCCGGCTTTTTCGAGGCCCGCAATTTCTTCAAGCAGCTTAGGCGCAGACAACACCACACCGTTGCCGATGTAGCACTTGACACCTGGGCGCATGATTCCGCTAGGAATCAAATGCAAGGCGGTTTTCACGCCGTTGATGACCAAGGTGTGGCCTGCGTTGTGGCCACCTTGAAAGCGCACCACGCCAGTGGCGGTTTCGGTCAACCAATCGACCAATTTGCCTTTGCCTTCGTCACCCCATTGGGTGCCGACCACGACGACGTTACGGCCTTTGGTTGCAGCCACGGTTTGTCCTTGGGTAGTGCTCATATCCACTCGATTACTTAAAAAATTAAAGGGCTTGACCAGCGGGAACAGCTTGCACTGCCCACTGGCCGGCGACTTCGATCAGTTCACGATCGCAGTCAAATTCATCGACTTCGCTTTCGTGGCCTGGCAACACGCAGACCACGGTTTCACCATTGGCACGCAAGGTGGCAATGGCTTCGCGCAAACCTTTGGCGGTTCCCCAAGGCGCACGGATGGCGGCTTTGAGGGCGCGCTCAGGCACCACGCTGACCAACTCTTTCAGGTCCAAACTGAATCCGACGGCGGGACGCTTACGGCCAAACACCGCGCCCACTTCGTCGTAGCGGCCACCGCGCACCAAGGCGTCGCTGGCACCGCGCACAAAGATGGCAAAGCGCACGCCGCTGTAGTAGGCGTAGCCGCGCAAATCGGCCAAGTCGAATGTCACGGCCACACCGCTCAAGTCAGCGGCAATTTGGCGCAGCTCAGCCAAGGCTTGCATGACCACAGGCCATGCAGCAAATGCTTTTTCGGCTTGGGCCAACACGGACGCATCGCCATACATGCCGACCAAAGCCACCAAAGCGGCGCGCACGTTGGCAGGCAGATCTTTAGTGAGAGCTTGAACACCCGAAGTGTCTTTGGCGGCCAAAGCGCTGTGCAAGGCATCGCGCGCGTCAGCCGTCAAGGTCACACCATTGAGCAACGCGGGCACGATACGCGCATCGCTCAAGTCCACCGTGAATTGGTGGATGGACACGGCTTTGAGGGTGTCCAACGCCAAGTGCAGCACTTCAAGATCGGCCTCGATACCTGCATGGCCATAAATTTCGGCACCAAACTGCAAAGGCTCACGGGTGGCGAATGGACGGTCTGGGCGTGTATGCAGCACAGGGCCGCAGTAGCACAGGCGCGTCACGCCAGCACGGTTGAGCAAATGGGCGTCAATGCGGGCGACTTGCGGCGTGGTGTCGGCGCGCAGGCCCAAGGTACGACCAGAGAGTTGGTCGACCAGTTTGAAGGTTTGTAAATCGAGTGCGCGGCCGGTGCCGGACAACAACGATTCGAGGTATTCGAGCAGCGGCGGCATGACCAACTCGTAGCCGTAGCCCCGAGCCGTGTCTAAATAAAGACGGCGCAGCTCTTCAATGTGCCGGGCCTCAGAAGGCAGAACATCGGCGATGTGATCCGGCAGAACCCAAGCAGACATGTAATTAAGGGAGGCTGTTAAAACCGAGATTTTACAGGGCTAAACGCCCTCAACCCAGCCACCAGAGCATCAAAAGACCGACCATGACGCAGACCAAGCCGAAAAAGCGGATCTGACCGTCTTCCAACACCATGAGTTGGGCCATTTTGTCGCGCCAACCGTGGGGCGACACGAAGGGGAAGATGCCTTCAAAAATGAGCATCAACCCGAACGCGACCCACAGCGTATCGCTGTCCAAGCTCATACGAGGGGCCTTTTACTTCTTAGGCGCTGGGGCGCTGCCGCCACCGCTGCCACGCAGGGCTTTGAAGAAGTCGCTCGATGGGTCGACCACCATCACGTCGCTCTTTTTGCTGAACGTGGTTTTGTAGGCTTCTAAGCTGCGGTAAAACTGAGCAAAGTTAGCATCGCGGCCAAACGAGTCAGCATACAAACGCGCGGCTTCGGCGTCGCCCTCGCCTTTGATTTTTTGCGCTTCGCGGTAGGCATTGGCTACAGTCACTTCGCGTTGTCGATCTGCATCGGCGCGGATTTTCTCGCCTTCGGCGGCACCGGTCGAACGCAACTCGTTGGCCACGCGCTTACGCTCGGCTTCCATGCGGCGATACACCGATTCAGTGATGGCATCCACATAGTCGGCTCGGGTGATGCGCACGTCAATCACGTCCACGCCCCAAGGCTTGGCACCTTTGACTGCCGTCAACACTTCGCGCTTGACATCGGCCAGCAACTCTTCGCGCTTCAATGAAAGCAGTTCTTTCACCGTGCGCTTGTTGATCTCTTCTTGGAAAGCATTGCGCACAACACGGGCCAGCTGCACAGCGCCGGCGTTTTCGTCCAGACCCACGTTACGGATGTATTGCGATGGGTCGGTGATGCGCCAACGGGCATACCAGTC
The DNA here is from genome assembly GCA_963512655.1 of uncultured Limnohabitans sp. Taxonomy (GTDB): domain Bacteria; phylum Pseudomonadota; class Gammaproteobacteria; order Burkholderiales; family Burkholderiaceae_C; genus Limnohabitans. Next base: position 36,584 of record CAUPNL010000013.1, read on the forward strand.
AATCACTACACGTTGCTTTTCAGCGGTGAGCATGGGTTCGGTGTCCGCGTTGTCCAACGTGAGCAAGCGCTTGTCGATGTAGCTCACGTTTTGGAACGGCGGCGGCAGCTTGATGTTGAGGCCAGGCTCTGTGATGACATTCTTAATTTGGCCAAAGGAATACACCACGCCAAACTGACGTTGGTCCACCACAAACAGGGTGGAGCTGAGCAGCGCCAAAGCCACGAAGGCAGAGGAAATGTAAAAACCGATTTTGTTTTGTTGCATGTTCATGTCCCCTATCAACGGCCATCACGGTCGCGTGCGCGGCCATCGCGTGCGCGCGCATCTGTAGCAGGCGTGCTTGGGTTAGCGGGTGTGTTGGCGGCATTTTGCGCAGCGTCAGCAGGTGACGCTGCAGGTGCTGTGCCATTGGCTGCATTGGTTTGCTGGATGATTTTGTCCAAGGGTAAATACAACAAGTTCGAGCCTTGCTTGGTGTCCACCAACACCTTGGTGGTGTTGCTGTAAATCTGTTGCATGGCGTCGATGTACAAACGGTCACGCATGACTTGCGGGGCTTTTTGGTATTCACCCACGAGCGACTTGAAGCGTTGGGCATCACCCTCGGCTTGCGCCACGATGCGGGCTTTGTAGCCATCGGCTTCTTGCTTCAAACGAGAGGCAGCACCCACAGCACGTGGCACTACGTCGTTGGCATAGGCTTCGGCTTCGTTTTTGGCGCGTTCGCGTTCTTGACCCGCTTTGAGCACGTCGTCAAACGCAGCTTGTACTTGCTCTGGGGGGCGCACGCCACCTTGTTGCAAGTTGATGCCCACCACTTCGACACCGACTTTGTATTGGTCAAGAATGGCTTGCATGATGGTGCGAATGCGTGGACCAATTTGGTCACGCTCGTCGGACATGGCAGCGTCCATCTTCATCTTGCCCACCACTTCGCGCACGGCTGTTTCGGCAGCTTGCACCACGGTGTCCGTGGGGTTCTTGGTTTCAAACAAATAAGCGCGTGCATCTGTCAAACGGTATTGCACGGCAAATTTGATTTCAAGGATGTTTTCGTCTTCCGTCAACATGGCCGACTCGCGCAAGCCCGTGGACTTGACGATGGTGTCACGGCCCACATCGACCGAACGAATTTGCGTCACGAACACCAGCTCTTGGCGTTGGAAGGGATAAGGCAAACGCCAGTTGAAACCGGCACCCACAGTGGAGTGGTAGCGGCCAAACTGCGTGATGACCGCTTGCTGACCTTCTTGCACGATGAAGAAACCGGTGCTGAGCCAAATGGCCAACACCACAGCGCCAATCACACCGATACCAAAACGCGCCACTTTGAAGTCGGGGCCTGTTGGACCACCGTTGTTGTTTGGCGGCTCAGAGCCACCTTTTTTATTGCCAAGCAAGCCTGATAGCTTGGCGTTGAAATCGCGCCACAACTCATCCAAGTCAGGCGGACCGCCCGCGCCTGCTGCGGGTGGGCGCTTGGGTTCGTCTTGCGGCTTTTTCTCGTCGCTCGAAGGCGGAATGGCCTGACTGCCATTGGGGTCAAACGTGGGGTTGCCGTCTTTGTCGCGGCCCCAGCGGCCATCGTTGAGGTTGAACATGCCGAGCAGTCGCGTGCGCCAAGATTTGGGGCTGACCGTGTGGGTGTTGAAGTTCATGCGCATCGTTGTTTTTTCTTTGAAGTCTTCGATTGTGCCTAAGGATTCAGGCCTCATTCCAATTCCTGCGTATTTGCATGGTCTTCGGGCATTGTCGACAGAGCTTCCTGTGCCAAAAACTCACGCAAAGCTGCGACGCCCTCGCCTGTTTGCGCGCTGACAAAAAAGCGCGGCACGCTCAAGCCGTCTACCGTGTAGTGGTCTTGTAACTGCACAGGACGCGTTTCGGGGCTCATGGCATCGAGCTTGTTGAACACCAACACCTGCGGCACATCGGCCGCACCAATCTCGGCCAACACTTTTTGAACCTCGACCATTTGCTCGGGATAGTTAGTGTTCGAGGCGTCCACCACGTGCATCAACAGGGTGGCATCGGCCGCCTCTTGTAAGGTAGCCTGAAATGCATCAATCAAACCGTGTGGCAAATCACGAATGAAACCCACCGTGTCTGACAGCGAGACCGAGCGGCCCGTGCCATCGGCATTGCCCAAATACAGCTGACGAGTGGTGGTGTCCAGGGTGGCAAACAACTGGTCGGCGGCATAGGCGCGGGCTTTGACCAGGGCGTTGAACAAGGTCGATTTGCCCGCGTTGGTGTAGCCCACCAGAGAGATGGTGAAGGCATCGCGGCGGTTGCGCTGGCGGCGCTGGGTGCTGCGCTGCTTTTTGACCTTGTCCAAACGTTCTTTGGTGCGCTTGATGGAATCATTGATCATGCGGCGGTCCAGCTCAATCTGGGTCTCGCCGGGGCCACCGCGCATACCGATACCACCGCTTTGCCGCTCCAAGTGCGACCAGCGGCGCACCAAGCGCGTGCTCAGGTATTGCAGTTTGGCCAGCTCGACTTGCAACTTACCTTCGTGGCTGCGCGCGCGTTGGGCGAAGATTTCCAAAATCAGCAAGGTGCGGTCGTTCACCGCCACGCCCATGTGGCGTTCTAAGTTGCGCTGCTGCGCCGGGCTGAGTGACTGGTCAAACAAAATCTCAGTAGCGCCGTGCATGAGGGCCAGCTCTTTAATTTCGTCGGCTTTGCCGCTGCCTACAAACAGCGCAGCATCGGGTGCTTTGCGCTTGCAGGTGATGCGCGCCACAGGCTTCAAGCCCGCAGTTTCAGCGAGCAGGCCGAGTTCTTCTAGCTCGCCATCGAAATGCGGCAAGCCAAAATCAACGCCCACCAAAATGGTGGCGCCGGCGGTTTTTTGAGGTGTGTCGTTCAAGCGGTCAATCTAAAAAAACAAAACGAAATACAAGGCGTAAAAAAAGGGCTGAAACAGCCCTTTTTGCAGAGCGTTCAAGCTCAGACTTCAGGCGAACTGCCAGTGCCGTCGGTGGGGTTGAAGTTCACAGCGCGGCCCGGCACGATGGTCGAGATGGCGTGTTTGTAGACCATTTGCGTCACGGTGTTGCGCAGCAACACAACGTATTGGTCAAACGATTCAATTTGGCCTTGCAGCTTGATGCCGTTGACCAAGTAGATGGACACGGGCACATGCTCGCGGCGCAGGATGTTCAAAAATGGGTCTTGCAACAGTTGGCCTTTGTTCTTTGAGTTGTCGGTGTTCACGATATGCTCCGTGTCTGTGTAGTTGAAAGAAATGCCACGTTACCACAGAGCTAGAGGGCTTGTGATATCAGTCGTCTTTGCCTGCGTAAGGGTTACTTGAGGTCTTCATCTCAATTCGCAAGGGGGTACCTTCTAAATTAAAGGCCTTGCGGAATCGCCCTTCCAAGAACCGTTTGTAGGTTTCGGTCACGTGCTCCAGCGAGTTGCCGTGAATCACGATGATGGGCGGGTTCATGCCACCTTGGTGGGCATAACGCAACTTGGGGCGGTACATACCGCCGCGCTGTGGCGACTGAAACTGCACAGCTTCTAGCAACAAGCGGGTGAGCAAAGGCGTTGGCATTTTGCACATGGCCGCTTTGTGGGCTTGCGCAATTGCGCCCCACAACGGCCCCAAACCTTGGCGTTTCTTGGCGGAAATGAAGTGCATGGCCGCAAACTTCAAAAACGGCAAACGCGTCTCAATCGAACGCATCAACAGTTCGCGCTGGTATGAGTCCACAGCATCCCATTTGTTCACGGCCAGCACGACAGCACGGCCGCTTTCCAAAATGTAGCCAGCGATGTGTGCGTCTTGGTCGGTCACGCCTTGAGTAGCGTCGAGCAACAACAGCACCACGTTGGCCGATTCAATGGCTTGCAAGGTTTTGACCACCGAGAACTTCTCAATGGCTTCAAACACCTTGCCTTTGCGGCGCAAACCAGCCGTGTCGATGAGTTCAAACATTTGGCCATTGCGCTCAAATGGCACGCTGATGGCGTCACGTGTGGTGCCCGGCATGTCAAACGCCACCAAGCGTTCTTCACCCAACCACGTGTTGATGAGGGTCGATTTGCCCACGTTGGGGCGGCCGGCCACAGCGAGCTTGATGGTGCCGTTGTCTGCGTCGGCATCTTCTTCGTCAGGGTCAGCCAAATTCAGCGGTGCCAAAGCCTGCGCCATCATGTCGCGAATGCCTTGACCGTGCGAGGCGGACACAGGCAACACTTCGCCCAAGCCCAGCTCGTAGAACTCAACCAGCTGAGCGCCCTCTTTCATGCCCTCGGCTTTGTTGGCCACCAAAATGGTGGGCTTGCCCAAGCGGCGCAGGTAGTTGGCAATGTCGTGGTCTTGGGCAGAAATACCGCCACGCGCATCCACCACAAACACCACCACATCGGCTTCAGCCACGGCTTGTTGGGTTTGACGGGCCATCTCTTTGTAGATGCCGTTGTCAGCGGTGGGTTCAAAGCCACCGGTGTCGATGACGATGAATTCGTGTTTGTCAAAACGTGCGTTGCCGTAGTGACGGTCGCGGGTCAAGCCTGCGAAGTCGGCCACGATCGCATCACGCGATTTGGTCAAACGGTTGAACAACGTGGACTTACCAACGTTGGGGCGGCCCACTAAGGCCAATACGGGTTTCAAAACTTAATCCTTTAACTTTCCCAATTACGGGATTTGGAGGCCAGTCACGCGACCTTCGCGTGTGACCACCACATAGCGACCGCCTGCAAACACAGGGGCAGTTGCCAATTCTTCGGTATCGAGCTTGATGCGGTTGAGCAAGGCGCCGTCAGCGAGTGACAGCAAATACAACCAGCCGCCGTTGTCAGCCACCAACACGCCGCGCGGCGTGACCAGTGGTGCGCTCAAGATGCGGTATTTCAAACGCTCGGTGTCCCACAGACGTTCGCCATTGCTGCGATTGAACGCTTGCACCACGCCGTTGGACAGTGGCGCGACCAGCAAGGTGTCGTTGCCACTCACGCCCATCTCACCTGCGGACGGACGTGTCCACACGCCTTGACCACGGTCTGCATTCACACAACCGACAGCGGTCTGGAAGGCGCGCACGCACACCACGTCTCCCACGCGGTCAAACGGGGCGACCAAGTCGACCAAACGCTCCACGTCGTTGGTGCCACGCGGTGTGGCAATGGCGGATTCCCAGCGAATCACACCGGTGTTGGGGTCAAGTCCAGCCAAGCGGCCAGACAAACCAACCACCAAGGTGTTTTTCACAGCCAGCATCACGCCCGCTTGCTTCAAGACCAGAGGCTCGCCTGGGCGCTGTTGCGTCCAGAGTTGGCGGCCTGTGGCGCCATCAAAGGCAATGACCGAACGGTCTGCCGTCAACACAAACACGCGCGCTCCCGCCACCAAAGGTGAGGTGAAGGACTGGGCAGGCAAGCTCTTGCGCCATTGCACTTTGCCGTCACGCAAGGTGACGAGTTCGTTGTTGCGGGTGACCACAGCCAGTTGTTGACCATCACTGCCCACGCCTGCGGAAATGGCTTGGTCCAGCTTCAAACGCCACACATCTTTGCCTGTGGTGGCATCCAACACGACCACCACGCCTTGGCTATTGGCCAAAGCAATGCGGTCTTCACGCGCAGACACGACCAAGGGGAAATCCACCTTGCCCACGTTGGCCGTCCAGCTGGTACGCAAATCTTGCAACACGGGCACGCCAGGAATTTCGGTGGGCTTGGGGCGCGATGGGCCAGAGCAAGCGGCCAAAGCCACACACGCGCCAGTCAGTGCCAAGCGCCTCAGAGATGTCCAATTCAATGGTGTGGTGTTCACTTTTTGCTCTCCACAGCAGGTGTGTCTTCGGGGTCAGCGCCCAAAGCCGCCAATTTCACAGCCACCAAACGGCGGTACTCGGCGTTGGGCTCAAAGCCCTTCCACGCATTTTTGTAGTGTTGAACAGCTTCAGCCGGTTGCGCTTGCAACATGGCCAAGTCACCCAAGCGATCGGCCATCAAGGGGGCGAAGGCTTCTGGCACTTTGGCAGTGAGTTGCTTGCGGGCTTCGTCATACGCTTTGTCTTCCACCAACAAAGCAGCCAAACGCAAACGTGCCAAGGCTTGGTAGCCCTCGTCGCTGGCTTTCTCAACAACCCAGCTCAGCTGAGCTTTGGCATCGGCTTTGCGGTCCTTGTCGTTGTAAACGCGGGCGGCCAACAAAGCGGCTTGTTGAGCGTAAGTAGTGCCGGCAAATTTGTCTTTGATGTCGCTCACCGAGCGGTCAAGCAAAGCAATGTCGCCACTCAACGCGGCGCGTTCCACCGTGTCATACAAGGCCGCAGATTGGGCCGCTTGTTTGCCTTGGTAAGACTGCCAACCCATCCAAGCGGCATATCCGCCCAACACGGCAATCAGCAGCCACGTGATGAGGTCGCCCCAGTTTTTCCAAAAGTGCTTGAGTTCGTCGATTTGTTCTTGGTCTTCAAGGTTGAGGTGCGATGACATGGTGTGAATGCTTTGACTTAAAAATTTAGCGAATTGTAGGGCTCGGCTTATCAGCCAGCGGTTTGAGACGGGACCACGCCCTGCGCAAGTTTGGCAGCCACACGGGTGGTAACGTCTGCCAAGGGCAACGCCTCTTGCGCACCCGCGCCATCGCGCAAGGCTTTGAGGGTAACTTCGCCGCGCGCCAACTCATCGCCGCCAAAAATCAGGGCGAACTGTGCGCCGCTGCCATCGGCTTTTTTGAACTGCGATTTCATGCTGCCCATTCCTTCACCTGCCCCCGCATGCATTTGCACGGACATGCCTTGCGCACGCAGGATTTGGATGGTTTTGAACACAACAGGCAATGCAGTCGCGTCGGGCACGATGGCGTACACATCAGGCCCCACAGCCTCGGGCAATGTGCCCTGCTCTTTGAGCAACTCCAGCACACGCTCCACACCCAAGGCCCAGCCTACGGCGGGCGCAGGCTTGCCTCCCACTTGCTCAATCAGATAGTCGTAACGGCCACCGCCGCAAATGGTGCCTTGCGAGCCCAAGCGGTCGGTCACAAACTCAAACACGGTGAGGTTGTAGTAGTCCATGCCACGCACCAAGCGTGGGTTGATGCGGTAGGCCACGCCACTCGCATCCAGAATGGCTTTCACCGCGTTGAAGTGAGCCAGTGAAGCCTCGCCCAAAAAGTCGATCAACTTCGGTGCGGCTTCGACCACGGCTTGCATCGCTGGGTTTTTGGTATCCAAGATGCGCAAGGGGTTGGTGTGCAAACGGCGCTTGGCTTCTTCGTCCAGCACATCGACATGAGCTTCTAAGTGAGCAATCAAAGCAGTGCGATGCGCCGCACGCTCGTCGGGTTGGCCCAAGCTGTTGAGCTCCAAGCGCACGTCTTGCAAACCCAGTTCTTGCCACAGCGTGGCAGCCAACAAAATGAGCTCGGCATCCACCTCGGCGCCAGGAAAACCCAAAGCCTCTGCGCCGATTTGGTGGAACTGGCGATAGCGGCCACGTTGTGGGCGCTCGTGGCGAAACATCGGGCCCATGTAATACAGGCGCTGACCACCGTTGTAGAGCATGTTGTGCTCAACCACTGCACGCACCACACCGGCTGTGGCCTCTGGGCGGAGCGTGAGCTGCTCGCCATTCAGGCGGTCTTCAAAGGAGTACATCTCCTTTTCCACAATGTCGGTCACCTCGCCCAAGCCACGCACAAACAAGGCGGTGGGTTCGACGATGGGCGTGCGCAGGTTACGGTACGCGTGGCGTGCCATCAGGCCGCGCACTTTTTCCTCCAACCATTCCCATTGGGCTGAGGCTGGAGGCAGCAAATCGTTCATGCCTTTGACAGCGGTCAAGGCTTGGGCTTTGGCAGGTTTTGTTGTTTTGTTTTCTGTCGTCACGATAGGCAGGCGCACGGATTAACCGAAGCGTTTTTCAATGTAGTTTTCAACAATTTGGTGGAACTCTTGCGCGATGTTGTCGCCGCGCAAGGTCATGGCTTTTTCGCCGTCGATGAACACGGGCGCTGCAGGCGCTTCTCCGCTGCCAGGCAGGCTGATGCCGATGTCGGCATGCTTGCTTTCGCCAGGGCCATTCACGATACAACCCATCACCGCGACCTTGAGGTTTTCCACCCCGGGGTATTGGGTGCGCCACACAGGCATTTGCGCGCGTAAGAAGTCGTCAATCGACTTGGCCATTTCTTGGAAGGTCGTGCTGGTGGTGCGACCACAGCCAGGGCAAGCCGTGACGCTGGGCACGAAGGTGCGCAGCCCCAAGGCTTGCAAAATCTCAGAAGCAATCACCACCTCTTGCGTGCGGGCTTCGCCGGGCTGAGGTGTGAGCGAGACGCGAATGGTGTCGCCGATACCTTCTTGCAAAAGAATAGACAAAGCCGTGGCCGAAGCCACTGTGCCTTTGGTGCCCATGCCCGCTTCGGTCAGGCCCAAATGCAGCGGATAGTTGCAGCGCTGAGCCAGCTCACGGTAAACCGCGATCAGGTCTTGCACACCACTGACTTTGCAACTGAGCAAAATTTGTTCAGCGGGCATGCCCATGCTCTGTGCCAATTTAGCTGAGTCGATGGCGGAGGTGATGAGCGCCTCGTACATCACTTGCTTGGCTTCAAAGGGCTGCGCACGCAAAGCGTTTTCGTCCATCAATCGGGCCAACAGTTCTTGATCCAAACTGCCCCAATTCACACCAATGCGCACTGCTTTGTTGTAGCGCATAGCAGCTTCAATCATTTGGCCGAATTGCTTGTCGTGCTTATCGCCCTTGCCCACGTTGCCGGGGTTGATGCGGTACTTGGACAAGGCTTGCGCACAGTCTGGAAACTCGGTCAGCAAGCGGTGACCGTTGTAATGGAAGTCGCCAATCAAAGGCACGTTGATGCCCATCTTGTCGAGCTGCTCACGCACATACGGCACAGCGGCAGCTGCTTCGGGTGTGTTGACGGTGATGCGCACCAATTCAGAACCGGCCAATGCCAATTCTTTGATTTGAATGGCGGTGCCAATCGCGTCCACCGTGTCGGTGTTGGTCATGGACTGAACGCGCACAGGCGCATCGCCACCGACCGTGACCACATGGTCGCCCCACGCCACACGCGCTTGCAAGCTGCGGCGTGCTTTGGGTTGTGACAACGCAATGCCATGCGTTTGAGGCAAAGCGGTGCCTTGTGTGTGCGCGTTATTTACCATCCGAGGCTCCCGGTGCGCTGGCAGGTGCTGCAGCACTGGCCGCTTGTGCGGACACGGCTGCCGAATGAACCGTGGTCACCACCATGTTGCCGGACACGTTGTCAACCACGGGCGCAGGCACTTCGGTGGAAGGCAAAGCAATGGCAGGCTCCACGGGGACCACCACGGTACCCGCGGTGGGATCGTCTTTGAACACCAACAAGCCATGAATTTCTGGCCACAAACCAATCCCCAAGGCCAAGACCAACACAGCCACAGCCGCCCAACGCATGGGGGTGAACAAACGTGCCACAGCGACAAAGCTGGACTGCGGTAAAAAGGAAGGACGGTCCAAAGGAAAGTCCAAACCACGTTCGTTTTTAGCTGCTAAGCGCGACACATCTTGGGTGGGCAACAAGGCCAGCACGGGGGCTGCATCGGTCTTCAATTGGCGGCACACGGCCAAGGTCAAGGCGCGCGCAAACATGGCGTCTGGTAACGCATCCAAATGGTCGGACTCCAAGGCCTCTAGCTTGGCAGGTGACACGCGCAAGGCTTGCGCCAACACGTCGAGCTTGAACCCTGCGTCTTCGCGGAGTTGACGCAACAAGGCTCCAGCTGTCGTGCTCGAGGTAGTCGATGTGGTGGTTTCTTCAGTCATCAGGCTTCAAAAAAGAATGAGGGGTTTGTTCAATGATTGTGTTGGCGCGTGTCAGCGGGTGTCGCACGCTTTTTACAAAATTCAATGGCTTTGTTTGTTTTGTCAGCACTGGCGTAGCCCGGTTGCGACAGCGCACGGCCCAACTGGGTTTGTGCTTCTGCAAAACGGTTTTGTTCGCACAAGAACCAACCGTAGTTGTGTTGAATGGCACCTAGCTCGGCTGAGCGCACAGGCGGCTGAGACGCCAGCTGCAGGGCCTGCTCAAAACTTTGTTGCGCCAAAGCAGGCGCTTTTGCGCGCTGGTGAATCAGTCCAAGCAAGCTATACGCATCGGCATAGTTCGCGTCAATTTGCAAAGCGGCGCGCACTTCTTGCTGCGCTACGTCGTTTTGGTTTTGTTCGTAATACGCACTGGCCAAACTCAGGCGGCGCATCGCGCGTTGGCGGGTGCTGTCGGGCTCGGCTTGCGTGAGCGTGTCGAGCTGCGGCGTAGCACTTGTGCATGCGACCAGACCACAGGCAGCGGCAAGCCAAAGCAACGCGCCACTTGCCAAGCTCCTTGACGTGCAACTGGCAAGGCCACTGATCGCATACCACACGCTCATGACGACACCTGTGTCAGTGGAATCACGCGCTGCTTGGCCATGCGGGCATCGACCTTGGTGCGGTCTTTCACGTCACCCGCAAGCTGGCCGCACGCGGCATCAATGTCGTCCCCGCGCGTTTTGCGCACCGTGGTGATGATGCCGGCTTCACTGAGCATCGCCGCAAACGATTTGACCGAGGCGGCACTAGAACGTGTGAGACCCGAGGCTGGAAATGGATTGAACGGAATGAGGTTGAATTTGCAAGGCACGCTCTCACCTAAACCGCGTTTGGGCTTGACTAAATCAATCAAGGCTTGCGCGTGTTCGGGCTGGTCGTTCACGCCATCCAACATGCAATATTCAAAGGTGATGAAGTCACGTGGCGCGTGCGCCAAATAGCGGCGGCAAGCGTCCATCAACTCATGCAAGGGATATTTGCGATTGAGCGGCACCAAGTTGTCGCGCAAGGCGTCTGTTGGCGCGTGCAGCGACACGGCCAAGGCCACTGGAGCATCTAAACCCAAGCGGTCCATCATGGGCACCACGCCCGAGGTAGACACCGTCACGCGGCGGCGTGACAAGCCATAGCCGTGGTCGTCCAACATCGAACGCAGCGCAGGCACCAAGGCGCTGTAGTTTTGCAGCGGCTCGCCCATGCCCATCATCACCACATTGGAGATGACGCGCTCAGTGGTGTTGAACTGTTTGCGCAGCGTGTGCTCGGCAAACCACAGCTGCGACAAGATTTCACCGGTGGTGAGGTTGCGGCTAAAGCCTTGATGTCCTGTCGAGCAAAAACGGCAGCCCACGGCGCAGCCGGCTTGCGACGAGATGCACAAAGTGCCTCGGTCGTCTTCAGGAATGAACACAGTTTCGACGGCGTTGCCGTCGCCCACGTCGAACAGCCATTTGATGGTGCCGTCGGCGGAGTCGTGTCTGGAAATCGGGGTAAGTGGCTGAACCTGCGCGCAGGTTTTCAGCTTTTCGCGCAGTGACTTGGCAAGATCAGACATCTGATCAAAGTCTTGTGCGCCTTTTTGGTGGATCCACCGAAACAGCTGTGTGGCGCGGAAGCGTTTTTCGCCCAAGCGCTCACAAAAAACGGCCAAACCGTCGAGATCAAAATCAAGCAGGTTGGCCGTCATTTTTTTGCGTCGGCGTAGCTGTTGCCAGCCACGCCAATTGCCTCTTAGTGACCGTAAACGTTCATGCCAGCGAAGAAGAAGCCGATTTCAACAGCGGCAGTCTCAGCGGCATCAGAACCGTGCACAGCGTTGGCATCAATGCTGTCAGCGAAGTCAGCGCGGATGGTGCCAGGAGCAGCATCTTTAGGGTTGGTTGCACCCATCAAGTCACGGTTTTTCAAGATTGCGCCTTCGCCTTCGAGCACTTGAATCATGACAGGGCCGGAGACCATGAAATCAACCAAATCTTTGAAGAAAGGACGTGCTTTGTGCACAGCGTAGAACTGTTCGGCTTCGCCGCGTGACAGGTGAGCCATGCGAGCAGCGACAACTTTCAAGCCAGCAGCTTCGAAGCGTGCGTAGATTTGGCCGATGACGTTCTTAGCAACTGCGTCTGGCTTGATGATGGAGAGAGTACGTTCGGTCATTTGGATTTTCCTGTATTGACTGTGATTGAAACTTTTATACGCGATGTGCGAAGCCCGCTATTTTAACCGTTTCGAGGGATTTCCCTCGAACCAGCAAGCGTTTTTGGTGCATCTTCGCTGTGATTTATCGGCTGCCTCTGCCACCTTGGCCGCGATTACCGCCAGAACCGCCGGCGTTGCCACCACCCGAGCGGCCGCCACCAAAGCTGCCGCCAGCCGAGCCGCCACGGCGCGGGGCTGTGCTGGATGGACGTGGGCCACCAACCAAACCGGCTTTGAAGGCTTTCTGGCCGTCTTTTTTACGTTGGCGCTCCTCGGCGTAGCTGTCTGCACCGATGTAGCCCACCGAGGTTTGCATGGGGTCGGGCTGCGGCGCGCGTTCAGGCAGCTTGCCACCACGGCGGCGCTCGGTACGCACCAAACGTTCGGGGCCGCTGCTGCGCTCTTCGGGCGCGCGCGGTGTAGATGGACGCGGGCCAATGCTGTTACCACGGCGACGGCTGCTGGCACGTTCGGTGCGGTTGTTGTGTGAGGGGCCGCTATGCACGGGGGCTTCTGCACCCGCAGCTTCCATCAGGGCTCGTATGTCGCGCTCACCCAACTCCACAAACGCGCCACGCTTCAAGCCGCGTGGCAACACCATAGCGCCGTAACGAATACGAATCAGGCGGCTCACGGCGTGGCCCACGGCCTCGAACATGCGGCGCACTTCGCGGTTGCGGCCTTCAGAAATGGTGACGCGGTACCAGCAGTTAGAACCTTCGCCACCGCCCTCTTCGATCGAGCCAAATTGGGCTGGACCATCGTCGAGCTGAATGCCCGTGATGAGCTGTTCTTTTTGGTCTTTGCTGAGTTTGCCCAGCGAGCGCACCGCGTATTCGCGTTGCAAGCCAAAGCGTGGGTGCATCAGCTGGTTGGCCAACTCACCAGAGCTGGTGAACAGCAACAAGCCTTCGGTGTTCAAGTCCAAACGGCCCACGGATTGCCATTTGCCTTGGTACAGGCGGGGCAAGCGGCGGAAAACAGTCGGGCGGTTTTGTGGATCATCGGTGGTCACCACTTCGCCCGCAGGCTTGTGATATGCGATCACGCGCGGTGGCGGTGGCGCAATGCGCACCTTGAGCTGACGGCCGTTGACTTTGATTTGGTCACCAAATTGCACGCGTTGGCCGGTGTGGGCCACTTCGTTGTTCACAGCCACATGGCCTTCGGCAATGAGGCGCTCCATCTCGATGCGCGAGCCCATGCCCGATTGGGCCAAGACTTTGTGCAGCTTCGGCGATTCAGGTTGTGGCAAGAGCACGCGCTTTTCTGGCGCAGCTTCGGCGCGGATCAGCTCGGCATCGAACTCACCTGAGACGACATCGTCAAAGTCAAACGCCGTGTCGTCGTCATCCAAAAATTCGTCGTGTGATTCGGTTGGCTGGCCACCCAGGTCGTGGTGTTTAGTGTTCATGCGTGTCGTCGCCGGTTGGGGCGGGGTCTCTGGGTGAGGAAAGTTCAAAAATGGGGGCTTCCGCGTCAAGCGCCGTTGGGACTTGTGCGGCAACTTCAGCCGCTGCATCGCCCTCCGTTACGGCTGTCACTTCAGTCGTCTCTGTGGATTCAAGCGCCATATCCAGCTGCAGCGATGGGTCGTCTTCACCCAAACGGGCAAAGGCGTTGGCTTGCGCCTGGGCGCTGTCGTACACAGGCAATTGGTCGAGTGAGGCTAGGCCTAAATCGTCCAAGAACTGGCGTGTGGTGGCGTACAACGATGGACGACCCACTGTTTCGCGGTGACCAATCACTTCGACCCAGCCACGGTCTTCAAGTTGTTTGATGACGAGTGAGTTCACGGTCACGCCACGGATGTCTTCCATGTCACCACGGGTCACGGGCTGGCGGTAGGCAATGATGGCCAAGGTTTCCATCACGGCGCGTGAGTATTTAGGGGGTTTCTCAGGATTCAAACGATCCAAATATTCGCGCATTTCTGGGCGGCTTTGGAAGCGCCAACCGGTGGCCACTTGCACGAGCTCTACGCCGCGCTGCGCCCAATCAAGCTGCATTTCTTCCAGCAAGGTGCGAATGGTGTCTGCGCCCAAGGCGTCAGAGAACAGCACGCGCAAATCGCGAATCTGGATGGGTTGGTGCGAACAAATCAGGGCGGTCTCTAGTACGCGCTTGGCATCCACGGTGTTCATCGTGAGAGTTCCGGGTCAAGGGTCGAGGAAAAGGCCTACGAAAATTCATCTCGAGGCAGTAAGGGCCATGCGGGGCATGGCCAAAGTCAGAACCAAAGGGCTCACCGCTTTCACAAGCGTGAGCCTATATTGTAACGGAGGCTTGGTTTAGGTGGGTTCCGGGCGTTTGAGGCCCAAACCGGCCAGTAAATTGACCATATCGTCGGGCAACGGCGCTTCAAACTTCAGCGGCTCACCCGTGATGGGATGGTCAAAGCTCAGGCGAAAGGCATGCAAAGCTTGGCGGTCAATGCCCAAGGTCATAGGTCCCGCATATAACGAGTCCCCCACCAACGGATGACCGAAGTGCGCCATGTGCACACGGATTTGATGCGTGCGTCCTGTGTGCAAGGTGCATTGCACCAAACACGCCTCTTCTTGACTGCTCAAGCACTCAAACGTGGTGTGGGCTTCTTTGCCTGGCAAGCGCTCCAAATCAACCACGGCCATGCGCAGGCGGTTGCGGTAGTCGCGACCAATGGCAGCCACGATGTCGCGCACAGGTGTGCCGCTCCATTTACGGTAGGCCACGGCCAAGTATTCGCGGTGCACTTCGCGTTCTGCAATCATGGCCACCAAGGCGTCCATGGCGCGACGCGTGCGCGCTACGATCATCAAGCCACTGGTGTCTTTATCAAGGCGGTGCACGATGCCCGCGCGGGGCAGCATCACAGCTTGCGGATCTAAAGCCAGCAAACCATTGAGCAGCGTGCCGCTCCAGTTGCCGGGCGCAGGATGCACCACCAAACCTGCTGGCTTGAACAGCACACGCAGATCTTCGTCTTCGTAAATGACGTCCAACGGGATGTCTTCTGGTTTGAAAGCCTGGCTCTGCGGCGTGGGCCTCAAGATGAGTCGATAACGCTCGCCCATACGCACCTTGGCCGAGGCCTTGGTCATCACGCGGGAGGTGGGCAACACGCAGCTCACACAACCTTCGCTGAGCAGCTGTTGAGAGAAGCTGCGCGAGAACTCGGGCAAAAGTACAGCCAAAGCACGGTCTAGGCGCTCGCCATGCAAATCATTGGGGATAGAGAGTTCGCGGGTTTCCACCTCGGGACCGTCAATCGGGTCGACGTGCTCGTCCAGCAAAACATCCTCCTGAATGGGCGCGAGAGATGGTGGCTGAGCCGATAGAATGGATTTACTTTGCTTCAAGAGGTTGACCTGTGGTGTTACGACTCAAATTATCGACTGTGTGGATGGCTATTGGCCTATCGACTGCTATTCTTTTCACAGGATGCGCCGACAGCAACTACGACCCCACCAAGGACTGGAGCAACGACAAGCTCTACAGCGAAGCCAAAGACGAAATGGCCGCAGGCGGTTACGACAAAGCCATCGGGATGTATGAAAAACTCGAAGGCCGTGCCGCAGGCACAGCTCTGGCACAACAAGCGCAACTCGATAAGGCTTGGGCGCAATACAAAACCAACGAGCCCATCCAAGCCGTAGCGACTCTCGAACGCTTCATCAAACTCCACCCGGCCAGCCCCGCCCTCGACTATGCGATCTACCTCAAGGGCTTGGTGAATTTCAACGACAACTTGGGTATTTTCTCCAACTTTGCTCAACAAGATTTGGCAGAACGTGACCCCAAACAAGCCAAAGAATCTTTCGAAGCTTTTCGTGAGTTGGTCACACGTTTTCCAAATTCAAAATATTCTGAAGATGCACGTTTGAGAATGGCATTTATCAAAAACTCGCTGGCACGCTCGGATGTTCACGTGGCTCGCTTTTATTACCAACGCGGAGCCTATGTGGCCGCCATCAGCCGAGCACAAACCACCGTGCAAGAGTACCGAGATGTCCCTGCTGTCGAAGAAGCCTTGCTCATCATGGTTCAGTCTTATGACAAGTTGGGCTTGACTCAGCTGCGTGATGACACCCAACGCGTGCTCGAAAAAAGCTACCCCAGCAGCGCGTTGCTTTACCCAGAGCGCGCAGCGACTAAAAAGTCGTGGTGGAAGTTCTGGCAATAAAGTCTAGGTTGAGCGCATCCAACGACTGAGCCAAAGCCTCAGTCGTTTGCAACTGACGCATGGGTGGCAAAGCCGCCATCAAACGACGTCCATAGCCTGTGGTGACCAAACGGTTGTCGCACAGCACCAAAACTCCTTGGTCAGATTCAGTACGAATCAACCGCCCAGCACCCTGCTTCAAAGCCACTACCGCTTCGGGCACAAAGTAGTCGTTGAACGGGCTACGGCCTTGGGACTCTAAGCGCTTGCTGCGCGCCTCGACCAATGGATCGTTCGGCGGCGGAAACGGCAGCTTGTCGATGATGACCAGCTGCAGCGCATCACCCGGCACATCAAAGCCTTCCCAGAAGGTGGCCGAAGCCACCAACACGCAACCGCCCTCACCCACTTTCGCACCGTCGCGAAAACGCTCCATCAAGTGACGCTTGGGCCATTCGCCTTGCACCAACACCTCGATGCCTGAGCCTTCGAGTTGCTGCTTCATCACATCGCCAATCGCACGCAAGGCGCGCAAGGTGGTGGTGAGCACCAAAGTGCGGCCACCCAAGCGACGCACAGCGTCGCTGGCGATGGTAGCCACCTGAGCACTGTGTGCTGGGTCGTTGGGACGCACGATGTCGCGCGGCACATAAAGCGAAGCTTGCGCTGGGTAATCAAAAGGACTGCTCACGCGCAACACTGTGGCGGACTCCAAACCACAAGGCTCGGTGAACCAACGCAGGCGTGGGTCGTCCCCCAAAGTGGCCGAGGTGAACACCCAGCTGCGTGGGCGTGTGTCTTCTGCGGGGCGCATGGGAAACGCGCTGTCGAATGGGGGAGCTTCGGCATCGTGGTCATGTACGTTGGATGCGTCTTCTGCTTCGTGTGAGACAACAGCTTCGTCGAACATAGGTTCATCGTGCCAAGGGGGCGGCTCTTGGTCTGCGCCATCCTCTGCCATGGCGGCTGACTGCTTCATCAAACGTTCACGCACAGTTTCAGCAATGTCCAAAGGTGCTTCCATCAAACGCATTTGCGATGCGCTCACGTCCACCCAACGCACGGCATCGGGTGCACACGGATTCAAGAAGGCATCGACACGTTTAGCCACTTCAGCCACACGGTCATGCAGGCGCATGAAGTCGGGGGCAATTTCACTCACCGTATCGAGTGCCTGCAAAGCTTGTACGCAAGCAGCGCCCACATCTTGCAGCGATTGCTCCCATGCGCCCGCGTGAATGCCCTCCGGCGCCTCCTCGGTCCAACGCAGCTTGACCGCACCCATGCGTTTGCCGCCCATCAAGCGCAGCTCGCGAGCAGCGCGCTCCAGCCCTGAGCACACACCTTGCCAATCGGCTAAGCCACGCGCCAATTGCAACCCGGTGGCCAACATGTCACGCGTCACATCGAGCAACTGTGCCGTCCCCAATTGGTGACCTAAAAAATTCACACCCACTTCGTTGAGCTGATGCGCCTCATCAAAAATCACCACGCGCACGCTGGGCAGCAACTCGGCCATGCCGGTTTCGCGCACGGCCATGTCGGCGAAAAACAAATGGTGGTTGATGACCACCACGTCTGCACCTAGGGCCTCACGCCGTGCGGCATTGACATGACACGTTTTGAACTTGGGGCATTGCGAGCCCAAGCAGTTTTCACGGTTGGACGTGATGAGCGGAATCAAAGGTGAACGTTCATCCAAACCGGGTAACTCGGCCAAGTCCCCCGTGCGCGTGCTGAGTGACCATGTCTCCACACGCGACAACAAATGCACGGTGTGACGGTCGGGGATTTGTGTGTCGCGACGCGCCATTTCCATGCGATGCGTGCAAAGGTAGCTAGAGCGCCCTTTGAGCAAGGCCAAGCGAATGGGCAAATTGAGTGCTTGGACCAAGCGCGGTAAATCGCGCGCAAAAAGTTGGTCTTGCAAAGCCTTGGTGGCGGTGGACAACAACACACGCTCACCACTCAACAACGCTGGCACAAGGTAAGCAAACGTCTTGCCCACACCCGTGCCCGCCTCCACCACCAAACTGCCACCGTGCGCCACCACATCTGCCACCGCCAAAGCCATGTCGGTTTGACCCTGGCGTGGGTTGAAGTGATCGGTGGCTCTAGCCAACACGCCCAGCGGTGCAAACGCCTCTTGCACCAAATCACGCAAGGGATGTGTCATCGGCCAGGCACAGGCAGCGGAGCAGCAGGTTCTTTGTTGCGTTCACGCAGCTTCTTTTCGACATCTGAGCGATGTTGTGCAGCCTCGCGCTGCTTTTGCTCGTATTCAGCGCGCTTAGTCAGTTGCGATTCAGAATCATTTTTCTTGGGGTTGCGAGGGTCTGCGCGCTCAATGGGCATGTTTTTTTGTTCTGCTTCAACATTTCGCTTTGCCAAATTTCGCTTCACTTCCAAAGCGTGAATCTTGCGTTCTTGCGCATTGAAACGCAACTCATCTTGACGTAGCAAAGCATGACCAGCAATGCGACGCTCGCGCGCATTCAATCGACACGTGTTCACATCAAAATTTTGGTAGCACTGTGCCATGTCAAATTTGTACTGATCTTCTAAAGACTGGCGCTCACGCGCCAATCTTGCACGTTCCTCACTGCGCTCTGAGGCCGATGGGAACTCTTGCAGCACATCACTTGCCGCCTTTGCAGATGCTTGCGACAAAGGGGCCACATCAGGTTCAGCAGCCCAAACTACAAAGCACTGGCACACCACCCAAGAGACAAATAGCTTTTTCATGTCAGTCCCGTATCCACGGTACGGCGCTCTAACGCTAAAAATTCGGCCGATTGCATCTCGTTCAAGCGCGACACCGTGCGCGGAAATTCGTGCGACATCGGGCCTTCGGTGTACAACTCTTCAGGCGGCACAGCGGCTGACAACATCAACTTCACGCGACGGTCATACAACACGTCGATCAGCCAAGTGAAGCGGCGTGCTTCAGCCGCTTTGTTCACCGGCATGTGCGGCACATCGCTGAGCAACACAGTGTGAAATTGGCTGGCAATTTCTAAGTAATCGTTTTGTGAGCGAGGGCCACCGCACAAGTCTTTGAAGTCAAACCACACCACACCACCGGCACGACGACGTGCTTTGATTTGGCGCGCCTCAATGTGCAACACCGGGTCTTCGTCTTGACATTCGGCCAAGCGGTTGAAGGCATCAGTCATCGCCGCATCGGCCTTCTCACCCAAGGGGCGCAGATACAACTCGACTTGCTCAAGCGTGCGACGACGGTAGTCAGTACCGTTGTCGACGTTGATGATTTCCAGCTCTTTGTTGAGCAATGCAATCGCCGGCATGATGCGATCGCGGTGCATGCCGCCCGGATAGAGATCGTCGGGCTTAAAGTTGGACGTTGTCACAAAGCCAACGCCGTTGTCGAACAAGGCGTCGAGCAAGCGATGCAAGATCATCGCATCGGTGATGTCGGCTACATGAAATTCGTCAAAGCAAATCAGCTTGTAACGCTTGGACATTTGCTTACCCAACACGTCCAGCGGATTAACCGTGCCTTGCAGCTCACGCAGCTCACGGTGCACCTCACGCATGAACTCATGAAAATGCAAACGGGTTTTGCGCTTGATTGGCACAGCCTCAAAAAAGCAATCCATCAAAAAGCTTTTGCCGCGCCCCACCCCACCAAACATGTACACGCCACGCGGAATAGCGGGACGGTTGACCATCTTCTTCAACGCGTTGGATCGCTTCTCTTTGTAAGCGGCCCACTCGCTGGCGCAACGCTCTAGGGCATCAATCGCTCGCAACTGCGCAGGGTCGCTTTTGAAGCCTCGAATTTCGAGTTCTTTGAGGTAGTTTTCGTGGACGGGTTGTTTGGCTGACATAGGGCTCTATTGTGCCTTGCCCATGAAAAAAGCCCGCTGTTGCCAGCGGGCTTTTTAGACGCAAGACGGATGAATTTGCTTAGAAATTCAACGTGCGTTTATCCACCGCCAAAGCAGCCTCTTTCGTTGCCTCAGACAACGAAGGATGTGCATGGCAAATGCGTGCGATGTCTTCGGCAGAAGCCTTGAACTCCATCGCCACCACAGCTTCAGAGATCAACTCTGACACCTGTGGGCCCACCATGTGCACGCCCAAGATTTCGTCGGTCGTGGCATCGGCCAAGAACTTGACCATACCGGTGGTGTCGCCCAAAGCGCGTGCACGGCCGTTCGCGAGGAACGGGAACGTGCCGGCCTTGTACGCCACACCGTCGGCCTTGAGCTGTTGCTCAGTGCGGCCCACCCAAGCGATTTCGGGGCTGGTGTAGATGACCCAAGGGATGGTGTTGAAGTTGACGTGACCGTGTTGGCCTGCCATGCGCTCTGCCACAGCAACGCCTTCTTCTTCGGCTTTGTGCGCGAGCATCGGGCCACGCACCACGTCGCCCACCGCCCACACGCCGGGCACGTTGGTTTTGCAATCGCCGTCCACAACAATCGCACCGCGCTCGTCGAGTTGCAAGCCAATGGCTTCGGCGTTCAAGCCGATGGTGTTAGGCACGCGTCCGATGGATACGATGAGCTTGTCAGCATCCAACACAATAGCTTCGCCTTTGGCGTTGGTGTAGTTAACGGTGACGCCCTTCTTGCCGTTGACGATCTCGCCAACTTTCACGCCGAGTTCGATCTTCAAGCCTTGCTTGTCGAATGCTTTCTTGGCTTCTTTGGCAATTTGCTCGTCCACAGCGCCGAGGAATGTGGGCAGGCCTTCGAGGATGGTCACTTCAGCGCCGAGACGACGCCACACAGAACCCATCTCCAAACCAATCACGCCTGAACCAATCAAGGCCAACTTCTTAGGCACCGCGCCGACGCGCAAAGCGCCGTCGTTGGACAACACGTTGACTTCGTCAAATGGTGTGCCGGGCAAGGCACGAGCGTTAGAACCTGTAGCGATGATGACTTGCTTGGCCGTGATGGCTTCTTCAGTTTTGCCGGCCACGTTGATGGTGTAACCGCCTTCAGCTTTGCCAGCAAAGCTGCCGCGACCGTGGAAGAAGGTGACCTTGTTTTTCTTGAACAAGTACAAGATGCCGTCGTTGTTTTGCTTCACAACGTTGTCCTTGCGGGCAATCATCTTGGCCACATCCATCTTCACGCCTGTAGCGGTGATGCCGTGCTCTGCGAAGTGGTGGTTGGCATGGTCAAAGTGTTCGCTGGACTGCAGCAAAGCCTTAGACGGAATGCAACCCACGTTGGTACATGTGCCGCCGGGCGCTGGGCCACCGGCTGCGTTTTTCCATTCGTCGATACAAGCGACTCGGAAACCGAGTTGTGCAGCACGAATCGCTGCGATGTAGCCACCGGGACCACCACCAATGACGACGACGTCGAATTGTTTACTCATGGGAATATCTCTTGAATGAACAACGCCCCCAAAAGAGGGGGCATTGAAAATGGGTGAATTAAATGTCGAACAGCAAGCGAGCTGGATCTTCCAGCGCTTCTTTCATCGCCACCAGACCCAAGACAGCTTCGCGGCCGTCAATGATGCGGTGGTCATACGACATCGCGAAGTAGTTCATGGGGCGAACCACCACTTGGCCGTTTTCCACCATAGCGCGGTCTTTGGTCGCGTGCACGCCCAAAATCGCAGACTGTGGTGGGTTGATGATCGGGGTCGACATCATGGAGCCGAAAGTACCGCCGTTGGAGATAGAGAAAGTACCGCCGGTCATTTCTTCCAAGCCCAACTTGCCATCACGCGCTTTCACACCGAATTCAGCAATCTTCTTCTCGATGTCGGCAAAGCTCATTTGATCGGCGTTGCGCAAAATTGGCACCACCAGACCGCGTGGCGAGCCCACAGCGATACCGATGTCGAAGTAGCCGTGGTAGACGATGTCATTGCCGTCGACCGAAGCGTTCAACACGGGGAACTTCTTCAAGGCGTGCACTGCAGCTTTGACGAAGAAGCTCATGAAGCCCAGCTTCACGCCGTGTTCCTTTTCGAAACGATCCTGCATGCGCTTGCGCATGTCCATGACGGGAGCCATGTTGATTTCGTTAAACGTGGTCAGGATGGCGTTGGTCGATTGCGATTGCAACAAACGCTCCGCCACGCGAGCACGCAGACGTGTCATTGGCACGCGTTGCTCTGGACGCTCGCCTAAAGCCACGACAGGTGCGGCCACTTGAGGCAATGACTTGGCAGGTGCGCCAGTAGGAATCACAGCGGCAGTGGACTGCACGCCACCGGCCACAGCAGACAACACATCACCTTTGGTGACGCGACCGTCTTTGCCTGTGCCTGCCACAGAGCCAGCAGCCAAGCTGTTGTCAGCCATCAGTTTGGCTGCAGCGGGCATGGCCACGCCGGCTTTGCTGCTGGAAGCAGCTGCGGCGGCTGCAGGGGCTGCAGGGGCTGCGGCCGGTGCGGCAGCAGGTGCTGCGGCTGCGGGAGCAGCAACTGCGCCCACTTTGCCATCGGTGTCGATACGTGCGATCAACTGCTCAGCAGCCACTGTGCCGCCATCAGCGACCACGATTTCGCACAACACGCCAGCAGCTGGTGCGGGCACTTCGAGCACAACTTTGTCGGTCTCGATGTCGATCAAGATTTCGTCAGCAGCAACTGACTCGCCCACTTTCTTTTTCCATTGCAGCATGGTGGCTTCGGCCACGGATTCGGACAGCTGAGGAACTTTTACTTCGATGATTGCCATATTTATCTCTCTTTATTTGAGTGTTCGATTCAACGATTTATTTGGTCAGAACAAAGCCCTTGAGCTTGCCGAATGCGCCTTCGACCAGCGACTTTTGCTGCTCTTGGTGCAAGTGTGAATAACCCACGGCAGGCGACGCAGAGGCGGCGCGGCCAGAGTAGCCGAGCTTTTGGCCGGGCAACATGTTTTCGTGGATGTAGTGCTGCACGAAGAACCATGCGCCTTGGTTTTGTGGCTCGTCTTGCGTCCACACCAATTCAGTGGCGTTGGGGTACTTCTTGAGTTCAGCCGCGAAAGCTTTGTGTGGGAATGGATAGAGCTGTTCGGCGCGCAAGATAGCAACGTCGTCAGCACCCAACTCTTCACGCTTCTTGACCAGGTCGTAGTAAACCTTGCCTGAGCACACCAACACGCGTTTGACCTTGTCGGCCTTGAGCGCTTTGTTTTCAGGAATGATGGTTTGGAACGAACCCTTGGTGAATTCAGACACGGGTGATGTCGCGTCTTTGTTACGCAACAGCGACTTCGGTGTGAAGATGATCAATGGCTTGCGCAAGTCGCGCACCATTTGACGACGCAACACGTGGAAGATCTGGCTGGCCGTGGTGGGCTGCACGATCTGCATGTTGGTGTCCGCAGCCAATTGCATGAAGCGCTCCAAGCGCGCCGAGCTGTGCTCTGGACCCTGGCCTTCGTAGCCGTGTGGCAACATCAAAGTCAAGCCGTTCACACGGCCCCACTTCACTTCGCCAGAGGCAATGAACTGGTCGATCACCACTTGGGCACCGTTGGCGAAGTCGCCGAACTGGGCTTCCCAGATCACCATGGTGTTGGGGTCGTTCGAGGCGTAGCCGTATTCGAAGCCCAAGACCGCTTCTTCCGACAAGATCGAGTCGATCACGACGAACGGGGCTTGGTTTTCGGTGACGTTTTGCAGGGCCACGTAAGTGCCGGTGTCCCACTTTTCACGCTTTTGATCGTGAATCACAGCGTGACGGTGCGTGAACGTGCCACGGCCGCAATCTTCGCCCGACAAACGCACGGGGTAGCCGCTGGCCACCAAGGATGCGAAAGCCATGTGTTCGCCCATGCCCCAATCCACAGGCGTGTCGCCACGGCCCATGGCGGCACGGTCGTCGTACACCTTTTTCACCAACTGGTGAGGCGTGACGGATGCGGGGATGGTGGTGATCTTCTCGGCCAAGCGCTTCCACTCAGACATTGGGATCGCGGTGTCACCAGCGTCGGTCCACTTCTTGCCCATGAAGGGTGACCAGTCCACGGTGAACTTGGTTTTGAAGTTGGTCAACACAGGATCATCCGTGTGTTTGCCAGCGTCCAAAGCGGCGCGGTAAGCCTTGACCATGTCGTCCCCCAAAGTCTCGCCCAAGCCTTGTGTGGCCAACTTGTCGGCGAACAGCTTGCGGGTGCCAGGGTGAGCGGCAATTTTTTTGTACATCAGCGGCTGAGTCAGCGCTGGTGTGTCTTGCTCGTTGTGGCCGAGTTTGCG
>CAUPNL010000014.1:0-55985 GCA_963512655.1 uncultured Limnohabitans sp.
AGGTGCTATCGAGTTGCCAGAAGGCAAAGAGATGGTGATGCCAGGTGACAACGTGTCGATCACTGTGAAGTTGATCCACCCCATTGCGATGGAAGAAGGCTTGCGCTTCGCCATCCGCGAAGGCGGTAAGACTGTTGGCGCTGGTGTGGTTGCTAAGATCATTGCCTAAGCTAGGAATTTAAATGTCCGCCAAGCAAAAGATTCGCATCCGCCTGAAGGCGTTTGACTACAAATTGATCGACCAGTCTGCTGCTGAGATCGTTGACACTGCCAAGCGTACCGGCGCGATTGTTAAAGGCCCAGTGCCTTTGCCAACACGCATGAAGCGTTTTGACATCTTGCGTTCACCGCACGTCAACAAGACCAGCCGTGACCAGCTCGAAATCCGTACCCACCAGCGTTTGATGGACATCGTGGACCCAACTGATAAAACAGTTGACGCCTTGATGAAACTCGACCTGCCAGCGGGCGTGGACGTCGAAATTAAGTTGCAGTAATGTGACTTTGGGATGGGTCAAAAGCCCATCCCAGCCCCCGCGCCAACGAGTAGTTGCTCTTGGCGCGGTTTTCGCGATATACTCGCGGGCTTCGTGCAATTTGCATGAGGATTTATCAACCGTCTTTCACGCAAAAACGTAACTGCCAATTGAAGTGGTTGCGGTGAGAGTTTTGGAGAAAACAATGAGTCAAAGCATCCGTTTGGGATTGCTGGGCCGCAAGGTGGGCATGATGCGTCTGTTCACTGATGATGGGGATTCGATCCCTGTCACGGTGTTGGATGTGTCCAACAACCGCGTGACCCAAGTGAAAACCCAGGAAAACGACGGCTATGTGGCCTTGCAGGTCACATTCGGTTCGCGCAAAGCATCGCGCGTGACCAAGCCAATGGCTGGACACCTTGCGAAAGCAGGCGTCGAAGCCGGTGAAATCATCAAAGAATTCCACGTGACTGCTGATGTCGCAGCTAAGTACGCCGCTGGCGCTACTGTGCCTGTGACTGATGTGTTTGCAGTGGGCCAAAAGGTGGACGTGCAAGGCACAACCATCGGTAAAGGCTTTGCTGGCACCATCAAGCGTCACCACTTCAAGTCACAGCGCGCGTCGCACGGTAACAGCCGTTCGCACAACGTGCCTGGCTCTATCGGTATGGCACAAGACCCAGGTCGCGTGTTCCCCGGTAAGCGCATGTCTGGCCATTTGGGCGCTGACATCGTGACAACTCAAAACCTCGACGTGATTCGCATCGACGAAGCTCGCCAACTGTTGTTGATCCGTGGCGCAGTGCCTGGTTCAGCCGGTGGCTTCGTGACTGTGCATCCCGCCGTCAAAGCTAAAGGAGCGAACTGATGCAAGTCGAACTCCTGAATGACCAAGGTCAAGCTGCGTCTAAGTACGACGCACCAGAAACCGTGTTCGGTCGTGAATACAACGAAGATTTGGTTCACCAGATCGTGGTGGCTTACCAAGCTAACGCGCGTCAAGGCACTCGTGCCCAAAAAGACCGTGAGCAAGTTAAGCACTCGACCAAGAAGCCGTTCAAGCAAAAAGGCACCGGCCGCGCTCGCGCTGGTATGACGTCTTCGCCTCTGTGGCGTGGCGGCGGTCGCATTTTTCCGAACATGCCTAACGAGAACTTCACACAGAAGATCAACAAGAAGATGTACCGCGCTGGTATGGCTTCGATCTTGTCCCAGTTGGCCCGCGAAGGTCGTTTGGCTGTGGTTGAGTCTTTGAAGGTTGATGCTCCAAAAACCAAATTGTTGGCAGCTAAATTCAAGGCGATGAACCTTGAATCAGTGTTAGTGATCTCTGAGGAAGTTGATGACAACTTGTACTTGGCTTCACGCAACTTGCCAAACGTGTTGGTGGTTGAGCCTCGCTACGCAGATCCATTGTCATTGGTGCACTACCGTAAAGTCCTCGTGACCAAGGGTGCCATGGACCAACTCAAGGAGATGTTCGCATGAGCCACGGACACAAACAAACCAAATTCGACGAAGGTCGTTTGATGCAATTGTTGGTCTCTCCCGTCGTGTCCGAAAAGGCCACCATGGTTGCAGAAAAGCATAACGTCGTCACCTTCAAAGTGCTGCAAAACGCTGAAAAGCCTGAGATCAAAGCCGCTGTGGAATTGATGTTCAAGGTTGAAGTTCAAAGCGTGAACGTGGTTAACACAAAAGGTAAGGCCAAGCGCTTTGGCAAGTCTATGGGTCGTCGCGACAACGTTCGCAAGGCTTATGTGACTCTGAAGCCAGGTCAAGAACTGAACATCTCTGGGGAGGCCGCTTAATCATGGCAGTCATCAAGATGAAACCAACGTCGCCCGGTCAACGTGGCGTCGTTAAAGTTACCCGTGATCACCTCCACAAAGGTGAACCTTACGCCCCGTTGCTGGAACCCCAGCACCAAAAATCGGGCCGTAACAACAACGGTCACATCACTACCCGTCATAAGGGTGGTGGTCACAAGCATCACTACCGCGTTGTGGATTTCAAGCGTAACAAAGACGCTATCCCAGCAAAAGTGGAACGCATTGAATACGATCCACACCGTACGGCACACATCGCTTTGGTGTGTTACGCAGACGGCGAGCGTCGCTACATCATTGCACCACGTGGCTTGGAAGTTGGCGCATCGTTGCTCAGCGGTTCGGAAGCCCCGATCCGTGCAGGTAACACCTTGCCAATTCGCAACATTCCAGTGGGTTCAACCATTCACTGTATCGAGTTGAAGCCAGGTGCTGGTGCACAAATCGCGCGTTCAGCTGGCACATCAGCCACTTTGTTGGCTCGTGAAGGCACTTACGCTCAAGTGCGTATGCGCTCTGGTGAAGTTCGCAAGATCCATATCGAATGCAGCGCCACCATTGGTGAAGTTGCAAACGAAGAACACAGCCTCCGTCAATTGGGTAAAGCTGGTGTCAAGCGCTGGATGGGTATTCGCCCAACCGTGCGTGGCGTCGCTATGAACCCAGTGGATCACCCACATGGTGGTGGCGAGGGTCGCACCGGTGAAGGCCGTCATGCAGTTGACCCATGGGGTAACCTGACAAAAGGCTACCGTACCCGTAACAACAAACGCACACAAGTCATGATTGTGTCGCGTCGTAAAAAGTAAGGGGTAACAAATGACTCGCTCTCTCAAAAAGGGTCCGTTTGTTGACCATCATTTGGTTGCCAAGGTCGACAAGGCCATCGCAACTAAAGATAAAAAGCCAGTGAAAACTTGGTCACGTCGTTCCATGATCTTGCCCGATTTCATCGGCTTGACCATCGCTGTGCACAACGGCAAACAACACGTGCCCGTGTACGTCACTGACCAAATGGTGGGTCACAAGTTGGGCGAATTCGCTCTGACTCGTACCTTCAAAGGTCACCCCGCGGACAAAAAAGTCCAGAAGAAATAAGGAAAGACCATGGAAACACGTGCAGTCCTTAGGGGCGTCCGTTTGTCGGTCGACAAAGGCCGTTTGGTCGCGGACATGATCCGCGGCAAAAAAGTTGACCAGGCTCTGAACATCCTGACATTCACGCAGAAAAAAGCTGCGGGTATCGTCAAGAAAGTTTTGGAATCTGCGATTGCTAACGCTGAACACAACGACGGTGCAGACATCGACGAGTTGAAGGTGAAAACCATCTACGTTGAAAAAGGCGCCACGCTTAAGCGTTTCACTGCCCGCGCCAAAGGCCGCGGTAACAGTATCAGCAAGCCTACCTGTCACGTTTACGTGACAGTCGGTAACTGAAAGGTATAGGAAGATATGGGCCAAAAAATCCACCCCACAGGCTTTCGCCTTGCAGTGAGCCGCAACTGGGCTAGCCGTTGGTACGCAAGCAACAAAGACTTCGCTGGCATGCTGGCTGAAGACATCAAAGTTCGCGAATACCTCAAGGCCAAGCTGAAAAACGCTTCTGTTTCTCGCGTTCTGATCGAGCGTCCCGCTAAAAGCGCACGCATCACCATTTTCTCGGCTCGTCCAGGCGTGGTGATCGGCAAAAAAGGCGAAGACATCGAGAACTTGAAGAAAGAACTCGCAGCTCGTTTGGGCGTGCCAGTCGCAGTCAATATCGAAGAAGTGCGCAAGCCTGAAATCGATGCTCAATTGATCGCTGACAGCATCACTCAACAGCTCGAAAAACGCATCATGTTCCGTCGCGCTATGAAGCGCGCCATGCAAAACGCCATGCGTCTGGGTGCTCAAGGCATCAAGATCATGTCGGCAGGTCGTTTGAACGGCATCGAAATCGCACGTACCGAGTGGTACCGTGAAGGTCGCGTGCCACTTCACACTCTGCGTGCAGACATCGATTACGCAACTTCTGAAGCTAAAACCACTTACGGCATCATCGGTGTCAAAGTGTGGGTTTACAAAGGCGATACCTTGGGTCGTAACGACCTGCCGGCCGCCGTTGAGCCACGCGAAGAAGAGCGTCGTCCTCGCGGTCCCCGTCGTGATGCTCGCCCTACCGGTGATCGTCCCGCACGCAGCGGCGCTCGTCGCCCTGCAGGTACCAATGCCGCACCAACGGATGGCAGCGATAAACCCGCTGAAGCCGCTGATGCCCCTACAACTGCCGTCAAGCGCGTCCGCAAGGTTGCCGCGCCCGCATCCACTGGCACGGCTGCGGACGGAACAGGAGAATAAGCATGCTGCAACCAGCACGCCGTAAATACCGCAAAGAGCAAAAAGGCCGCAACACCGGCATCGCAACACGTGGTAACACCGTTGCATTCGGTGACTTCGGTCTGAAATCCACCGATCGCGGCCGTCTGACGGCCCGCCAGATCGAAGCCGCACGTCGTGCGATTTCCCGTCACGTCAAACGTGGCGGCCGTATCTGGATTCGTGTGTTCCCTGACAAGCCGATCTCCCAAAAGCCTGCTGAAGTGCGTATGGGTAACGGTAAAGGTAACCCCGAGTACTACGTGGCAGAGATCCAACCCGGCAAGGTCCTCTACGAAATCGTAGGCGTTCCTGAAGAGTTGGCCCGTGAAGCATTCCGTCTGGCCGCTGCAAAGTTGCCCTTGCGTACCACTTTTGTGGCTCGCATGATCGGCCAGTAATTCAGGAGAAATAAGAAATGAAAGCTGCTGAACTGCGCCAAAAAGACGTTGCCGGCCTCGAAGCTGAAGTCAAAGAGTTGCAAAAAGCTCACTTTGGCTTGCGCATGCAAAAAGGTACGCAACAACTCAACAACACGTCACAACTGCGTTCTACACGTCGCAGCATTGCACGTGCAAAAACCATTCTTGCTGAAAAGCAAGCCGCCAAGTAAGGAGTGAACATGACGGACGCTAAGAAATCCCTCAAACGCACCTTGATTGGCAAGGTGGTTAGCGACAAGCGCGCTAAAACAGTGACAGTGCTCGTGGAGCGTCGTGTGAAGCACGCACTCTACGGCAAAATTGTTGCTAAATCGAGCAAGTATCACGCGCATGACGAAACAGGTGAATACCACTTGGGCGACATGATCGAGATCACTGAAAGCAAGCCAATTTCGAAAACCAAAAACTGGGTGGCGACCCGTTTGGTTGAGAAAGCTGCTGCGGTTTAAATACCAAAGGGCTTCGGCTCTGCAAGGCTAAAGAAAACGACCCACAATGTGGGTCGTTTTTGTTTTTGTACGTCAATATATTGGAGATACCATGATTAAAGTTGGAGACGACCTGCCACACACCACCCTGATGGAATATTCAGAGGTTGAAGGTGAAGGCTGCAGCATTGGCCCGAACGCCGTTAATGTGGCTAAGGCTACTGCAGGCAAGACCATTGCATTATTTGCTTTGCCTGGCGCATTTACACCCACTTGCTCTGCTAAGCATGTACCTGGCTATGTTGAGCACTATGAGCAGTTCAAAGCTGCTGGTGTCGACGAAATTTGGTGTCTCAGTGTGAACGATGCTTTTGTGATGGGCGCTTGGGCGCGTGACCAACACACCGACGGCAAAGTCCGCATGTTGGGTGACGGCAGCGCCGATTTCGCGCAAGCCACCGGTTTGACACTCGACCTAACGGCGCGAGGTATGGGCTTACGCAGCAATCGTTATTCCATGCTCGTGAAAGACGGCAAAGTGGTGAGCTTGAACGTTGAAGGCCCAGGTAAATTTGAAGTGAGTGATGCCGCTACCTTGTTGGCTCAAGCCAAGGCGTAATCGTTTGAGTAATCAAAAAGCCGCGCAGCAGCGCGGCTTTTTTGTGGGCTGCACAATAAATTAACCAAAGCTCACCAACCGATAGACCACATACAGGCATCCCACAAAAATGCTGAGAGCAAAAAGGCGCGAGGTCCATGTGTCGCGCGAAGGATGAATTTCAGTCGCTAACACTTTGTCGCCGGTCAGCATCGGCGTGATCAAGTCTTCCCTTTTAAGTTTTTTGTAAAAAAGCACGGTCCCTACGTGCAAGATCACCAAAAGGATGACGAGAACCTTGCCGATATCACTGTGGTATTCGGTCGCAAAAGAGACCCAGTCCGATGACACAAAGGCTGTCCATGGCCCTGAGTTAGAAATTTCATCGTCACTCATGAAGCCGCTCAGCACTTGGATGAGTAAAGCAACCAGCATGGCTACCACCGACAGCGCGCCAAGTGGGTTGTGACCAGTGCTGTGTGGAACTTGTTTTAAGCGCAAAGCTTTCACATAAGCCAAGAGCTTTGGCAAGCTGGGCAAAAAATTTAAAAACCTAGACCAATGGCCGCCTACAAACCCCCATACAAAGCGAAATAAGACCAGCGTTAGCACGGCATAGCCAAGTTTGAAGTGCAGCTGCATCGCGTCACCGCCTACCTCACCGCTGACCACCAAGCCCAAGACACATACGGCTAACAAAATATGAAAAACCCGTGTGGGTAAATCCCAAACGCGAACGCGGTAAAGGGCGGCGGTGTTGGGCATACATAGACCAATCGAAGAGGCAAAAGACAAGCTGGCTGAATGTTCGTAAACTGCAAGCCGCGAAAAGCGTATTCTCAACCTTAAAGGACACTGCCATGAAAAAAACAATTCTGACCGTATTGGCCATCAGCGCCACATGCATCAGTTTCTCTGCCGCCGCACAGTTTGCAAAACCAGAAGATGCTGTGAAATACCGCAAGGCCGCACTGACGGTGACAGCCGCCCATTTCAGTCGCTTGGGTGCCATGGCGCAAGGTAAGGTGCCGTTCGATGCCAAATCTGCCGCAGAAAACGCAGAGATCGTTGCCAGCATGTCGAAGTTGCCTTGGGCTGCTTTCGGTGATGGCACCGACGTAGGCGAAACCAAAGCAAAGCCTGAAATCTGGAAGCAAACGGCCAAGTTCAAAGAAGCCGCAGAAAAGTTTCAAGTTGAATCTGCCAAATTAGCCGCCGCTGCCAAGACTGGCAAAGAAGATGCATTTAAAACAGCCTTCTCTGCAACAGCCGGCACATGCAAAGCCTGTCACGATGACTTCAGAGCGAAATAAACCAAGCGATCAATAGTCAATAGGTCCCAGAGATCTATGCTGATTTGAGCGGGGCATGGACTAGACGTCATGCCCCGTTTGCTTGATTGGATAATGCGAGTATGAAACGGTATGTGATGCGTTCAATCCTTTGGTTCGTTCTGGCGCTGACGCTAGTCGCTTGTTCGCCTGCCTTGAATTGGCGACAAGTCAGTGTGGACACATCCGACGTCATGGTGTTGATGCCTTGCAAGCCCGACCAAGCCACGCGAACTGTTGCTCTGCGAGTTGTCAATCACGATGTAGAAACTAGCTTGTCCTTGTATGGATGTGAAGCAAGCCAAATGCAATTTACCTTTGGGCATATGGACGCGCAGCAAGGTTTGAGTGCAGAAGAGTCCATACGAGCCTGGCGTTTGGCGGGCTTGGCAGCAGCCAATGCCAAGCCTGGCGACGCCACATCACAAAACTGGGCGATCAAAGGGGTGAGTGATCATGGATTGTCTGCACGCACGCACGTTCTGACGGATGCGCACCAAGTGCAGTGGGTGTGGTTTGCCTATGACAACAAAATTTACCAAGCTGCGGTGTATGGCAAAACCAAAGACAAAGGTTTGCCAGAGGCTGCAGAAACATATTTTTCAGGAATCAAGTTGCCATGAACCACGATGTGTTGCCGCGCCGAGCGGCGGTGTGGGTGTTTGTTGCTTTTGCATCGGCCTACTTTCTGTCTGCTTTGTTGCGGGCGATCACGGCGACGCTGTCCCCGACCTTGACCCTTGAGTTTGGTTTGCAAGCGCGTGACCTTGGGCTTTTAGCTGGAGGCTATTTTTTTGGTTTCGCACTCACGCAATTGCCGATGGGCCACTGGCTAGACCAACATGGCCCCAAAAAAGTCGTGCTGAGTTTTTTGGGTGTGGCGGTCTTGGGGTGTTTGGCGTTCTCGTGGGCAACTGACTTTGGCGGGCTATTGTTGGCACGCGTGCTCATTGGTGTGGGCGTGAGTGCTTGTTTGATGGCGCCTCTCACGGGTTATCGCCGCTGGTTGGTGATGGAGAAGCAGCAGCGTGCCAATTCATGGATGTTGATGACCGGAGCCTTTGGCATGTTGGCTTCTACCTTACCCGTGCAGTGGTTGCTGCCGGTCATCGGTTGGCGCTGGATGTTTGTTGGACTGGCCTTGTTGATCGTTCTTTCCATGGGGCTGATGATGTGGCAAGTACCCAAATGGCGTGTGGCAGAGCAGCCCGATTCACTGCCGACACAAGCTAAACCTGTGGGTATTTTGGCCAGCTACGCGCAAGTGTGGGCACACCCCTACTTTCGAAGCCTCACGCCAATGGGTTTCTTCAACTACGGCGGCCTGATTGCCATGCAAACCCTCTGGGCCGGGCCTTGGATGATCAAAGTGGCGGGTTATTCGTCGCTTGAGGCGGCGACGGGCTTGTTCGGGATCAACGTGTGTATGTTGGTCACATTTTGGCTCTGGGGTTTGGTCACGCCCATGTTGTACGCACGCGGGTTGAATGCCAACAAATTGATGACCTACGGTGTGCCGCTGAATTTTTGCGTGCAGATCTACATCGTGTTGGCAGGTTCGGATGCTGGGGCCCTGCATTGGGCGCTGTTTTGCATCAGCAGCTCATTTGTGTCTTTGGCGCAACCTGCAGTCGGTATGGCATTTCCTTCCGCGTTGGCTGGGCGTGCGCTGTCAGCCTACAACTTGGTGCTGTTCTTAGGTGTATTTGTGGTGCAGTGGGGCATGGGGCTGATGATTGACGGTTTCAAGGCCGCTGGCTGGCAAGAGCCGCAATCCTTTCAGTTGGCCATGGCAGTCTTTTTTGTCTGCTGTCTTGCGTCTTATGGCTATTTTTTAAAACACAAATCTGACAGCTGATAATCTGCGCAACGCACTTTTCCTTTCTATGAATAACAGCATCCTCATCATTGCCCATGCGCCGCTGGCCAGCGCCTTGCGTAACTGTGCCATGCATGTCTATTCCGAGTGTTCGGCGGATGTCATGGCCCTCGACGTCATGCCTGATGCGCAACCTGAAGACACCTTGGCTCAGGCTTTAGACGCAGCAGGTTCTGCGTTGGACAGTGGCTTGTTGGTGTTGACCGATATCTTTGGCGCCACGCCTGCCAATGTGGCGCAAAAACTGGTGGCAGGCAGTAACGCCAAACTCATTGCGGGTGTGAATTTGCCCATGCTCTTTAGATCTGTGTGTTATCGCCATGAATCGCTTGATGCGCTTGTGGCGCGCGCCCTGACAGGCGGCACGCAAGGCGTGATGCAAGTTGCCATCACTGCTCCTCAAAATCAAAATCGTCGAATCCATGATCAAAACCACAACGACCATCAGCAATAAATTAGGCCTGCACGCACGTGCGTCTGCCAAGCTCACCAAGCTCGCCGGCAGCTTCTCATGTGAGGTGTGGATTAGCAAAGGCGATCGCCGTGTGAATGCCAAAAGCATCATGGGTGTCATGATGTTGGCGGCAGGCATTGGCAGCGAAGTTGAACTTGAAACCGATGGCACACAAGAGCAAGAAGCCATGGATGGCTTGTTGGCCTTGATTGCCGATAAATTTGGTGAAGGCGAGTAACGCACGATGACGTTTTCAATCCACGGTCTTGCAGTTGCACGCGGCATTGCCATTGGGCGTGCTGTGTTGGTGGCGTCTAGTCGTGTGGATGTCGCGCATTACTTCATTGAGCAAGAGCAAGTGAGCTCGGAGCTCCAGCGTTTGACGCAAGCACGTGAGGCGGTGTCTGCCGAGCTGCAAAGCTTGCATGACAACCTGCCAAAAGATTCGCCACCAGAGTTGTCCGCCATCTTGGAAGTGCACTTGATGTTGTTGCAAGACACCATGCTGGCCGATGGTGTGACGGGGTGGATCAAAGAGCGTTTGTACAACGCCGAGTGGGCGTTGACCTCGCAGCTGGATGTGGTGGCCCGTCAGTTCGACGAAATGGATGATGCCTATTTGCGCGAGCGCAAAGGTGATTTAGAGCAAGTGGTCGAGCGCATGCTGCGCCACATGAAAGGCGTGACACATGTCATGCCGCACCCATCCACCAAGCGCAGCAACCAGCCTCGCCAACAAGACCTGCAACTCGATGATGAGATGGATGTGCCTCTTGTGTTGGTGGCGCACGATTTGTCGCCTGCGGACATGCTGCAGTTCAAGCAGAGCGTGTTCACGGGCTTTGTCACTGATGTGGGGGGCAAGACATCACACACGGCCATCGTGGCTCGCAGCTTGGATATTCCTGCGGTGGTGGGTGCGCGCACGGCCAGTCAGTTGGTGCGTCAAGATGACTGGATCATCATCGATGGCGATGCTGGCGTGGTCATCGTCAATCCTTCACCCATCATCTTGGCCGAGTACGGATTCAAGCAGCGTCAAGCCGACCTAGAGCGTGAACGTCTTTTGCGTTTGCGTCACACGCCCGCTGTCACACTCGATGGCCAGCGCGTGGACTTGTTGGCCAACATTGAAATGCCAGAAGATTCGCCCGCCGCTTTGGATGTTGGGGCTGTCGGCGTGGGCTTGTTCCGCAGCGAGTTTTTGTTCATGGGCCGCGCAGGTGCCCTGCCCGATGAAGAAGAGCAGTACCAAGCGTACAAGCGCGCGGTGGATGGCATGAAGGGTTTGCCCGTCACCATTCGCACGGTGGACATTGGCGCGGACAAGCCTTTGGATCGCACCATCAAAGACGAAACGCATTTGAACCCTGCTTTGGGATTGCGTGCGATTCGTTGGAGCTTGGCTGACCCGGCCATGTTTCTGACGCAACTGCGTGCCATCTTGCGTGCAGCGGCGCACGGTCAAGTGCACTTACTCATTCCCATGTTGGCGCATGCGCGAGAGATCAAACAAACATTGGCGCTGCTCGACAAAGCGCGCAAGCAACTCGACGCACGGGGTGAGGTGTTTGGCCCTGTGAAGGTGGGCGCCATGATTGAAGTGCCTGCGGCGGCGCTGAGCGTGAAGATGTTCTTGCGTCATTTCGACTTCTTGTCGATTGGCACCAACGACTTGATTCAATACACCTTGGCCATTGACCGCGCAGATGAGTTGGTAGCGCATTTGTATGACCCACTGCACCCCGCGGTGCTGCGCTTGTTGGCTGACACCATTACCGAGGCGCGCACGCAAGGCAAGGGCGTGAGCGTGTGCGGCGAAATGGCGGGTGATCCCGCCATGACGCGCTTGCTGTTGGGTTTGGGTTTGCGCAGCTTCTCCATGCATCCGACGCAAATCTTGGCCGTCAAGCAAGAAGTGATTCGCGCGGATGCCTCACGCTTAGAGGCGTGGGCGCAAGAGGTGTTGGCCAGCGATGAGCCGGCCGAGTTGATGGGGCTTTAAGCCTTCGCAGCTTCGGATGCTGCGTGTGCCTGCTGGTCGGCGTGATAACTGCTACGCACCATCGCGCCGATGGCGGCGTGACTGAAGCCCATCTCGTAAGCCTTCTCTTCAAACATCTTGAACGTGTCTGGGTGCACATAGCGGCGCACAGGAATGTGGCTGGTGCTAGGCGCCAAGTATTGGCCGATGGTGAGCATGTCGATGTTGTGGTCGCGCATGTCTTGCATCACTTGCAAAATTTCTTCGTCTGTTTCGCCGAGGCCTACCATCAAGCCACTCTTGGTGGGCACGTTGGGAAACAAGGCTTTGAACTTCTTGAGCAAGTTCAAGCTGAAGGCGTAGTCGCTACCAGGGCGCGCTTCTTTGTAGAGGCGTGGCACGGTTTCCATGTTGTGGTTCATCACGTCTGGCGGTGCCGCTTTGAGAATTTCCAAAGCACGGTCATCACGGCCACGGAAGTCGGGCACTAAAATTTCAATTTGTGTTTGCGGTGACAGCTCGCGTGTGCGGCGAATGCAGTCTACAAAGTGTTGGCTGCCGCCGTCGCGCAAGTCATCGCGGTCGACGCTGGTGATGACGACGTATTTCAGTTTCAAGTCGGCAATGGTTTTGGCCAAATTCTCTGGCTCGTTCACGTCGAGCGGGTCAGGGCGGCCGTGGCCCACATCGCAGAAGGGGCAGCGACGAGTGCACTTGTCGCCCATGATCATGAACGTTGCTGTGCCTTTGCCAAAGCATTCGCCGATGTTGGGGCAGCTGGCTTCTTCGCACACGGTCACCAATTTGTTGGCGCGCAGTACGTCTTTGATTTCATAAAAACGTGTGGAGGGCGAGCCTGCTTTGACGCGAATCCAATCGGGCTTTTTCAGTACTTCGCTTTGTTCCACTTTCACGGGAATGCGTGAGAGTTTGGCGGCCGCTTTTTGCTTGGCTGATGCGTTGTAGTTTTCGACGGTTTGTGCTTCGCGCACAACTTGGTTGTCAGGGGTGGACATAGCAATCAAGCCTGTGTTGGAGGCCCTGGGTTCAGGGCGTTAAATAGGTAACGAGCTTTTGACTCAAAACATCAGCGGCGTCTTGCCAACTGACCGATACGCCGATTGTAGAAAGGTCGACGGTCTGCAAACCTTGGTAGCCGCAGGGGTTGATGCGTTGGTAGGGGCTTAGGTCCATGGCGACATTCAGTGCCACGCCGTGGTACGTGCAATGTCGGCTCACCTTGATGCCCAGTGCTGCAATTTTTCCAAGACCTGCAAAGTCTGGGTCTTTGCTTGCGTCTTTCTGCGGACGCTGTGCCAATACCGTGTGGCTGTATGGATCGTCTAAGCGCACATAAATGCCAGGTGCGCCAGACACGCGGTGGCCCGTCACGCCGAAGTGAGCCAGCGTACGAATGACGGCCTCTTCGATGCGGTACACATATTCTTTGACGTAGTAGCCCGTGCGCTTGAGGTCAATCAACGGATAAGCCACCACTTGGCCCGGGCCGTGAAATGTCACTTGACCACCGCGGTTGGTGGGCACCACAGGGATGTCGCCCGGTGCGAGCAAATGGTCTTCATGTCCGGCCAGGCCTTGTGTGAACACGGGGGGGTGCTCGCAAACCCACAGTTCGTCGGGTGTCTCGGGTGTGCGTGCTGCCGTGAAGTCCTGCATCGCCTGATAGGTGGGCAGGTACGGCACCAAGCCGAGTTGCTGGATCACAGCACCACTTTCACCAGCGGGTGAGAGGTGAGGGTGCGGTAGAGCTCGTCGAGTTGTTCACGGCTCGTCGCCGTCACAGTGATAGTGACACCTAAATAATTACCACCCTTGCTTTCGCGCAGTTCAATGGTGCTGGCATCAAAGGAGGGATCGAATTGCTCTGCAATGTAAGTCACAGCATGAACGAAGCCGTCAACTTTGGTGCCCATCACTTTGATGGGAAATAGGCTTGGATACTCAATCAGCGAGTCTGTGCGAGGGTTTTCTTGGGGTGTGCTGGGACTTGTCATGACCGAAATTATCCTCTTCTTGGTGCGATAGGCCCGAAAGCGTATGTGTTATCACGTACAATTGATGGTTCTATATGGGCAAGCGGATGTAACCTGGGCGTAAACAAACATGACCAGAATACAAGCCGAAGATCAAGAAAACGTACAAGACACGTTTGAGCCGTTGACAGCCGAACAGGTTGCCGAGTTGCGCAAACAACAGCCCCTTCTGTCGGTATGGCGGGTGGTGGGAGTCCAGGCTGTGCTGGGGCTTCTGGTGGCGGTACTTGTATGGTTTGTGTCGAGGCGGATGGCGGCGGTTTATTCAGCGGTTTATGGTGCCTTGGCGGTGATTGTTCCCGCGGCGTTATTTGCACGAGGCTTGACCAGTAGGGTCGCTTCTGTGAATTTGGGTGCTGCGGTGTGTGGCTTCTTCCAATGGGAGATGGTCAAGATAGGCCTGACGGTGGCAATGCTTTTTGCGGCGCCGCGTTTGGTGAGTGATTTGAGCTGGCCTGCCATGTTGGCGGGTCTGATCGTGACAATGAAGGTGTATTGGGTGGCGCTTGGCTTTCGCAAGGTGTTTTATCCAGTCGATCCAACTTAAAGAAGAGCGAACGAATGTCTGTTGAACATGGTCCGACCGCTGGTGAATACATCGTTCACCACCTGACGCATCTGCAAAACAAGCCGATGGCTGGTGTCATTGACTTCTCCGTTTACAACATTGACTCAATTTTTTGGTCTGTGTTGTTGGGTGTAGTTGCTAGCTTTTTCTTGTGGCGTGCTGCTCGTGGTGCTACGGCTCACGCTCCAGGTCGCTTCCAGGCTGCTGTGGAAATCTTGGTTGAGATGGTGGATAGCCAAGCCAAGGGCATCATTCACAGCGCTGAGAGCCGTAAGTTGGTGGCTCCTTTGGCTTTGACTGTGTTCGTCTGGATTTTCTTGATGAACGCCATGGACTTGTTCCCTGTTGATTTGTTCCCCAAGATTTGGGAAATCATCTACGGCGCGAACGGTGGCGATGCGCACCATGCCTACATGCGTGTCGTGCCTTCGGCTGATCTGTCTACCACGCTGGGCTTGTCGACCTCTGTTTTGTTGGTCTGTGTGTTCTACAACATCAAGATCAAAGGTGTCGGCGGCTGGGTGCATGAGTTGTTCTGCGCTCCCTTCGGTGCTCATCCTCTTTTGTGGCCCGTCAACTTCATCATGCAAATGATTGAGTTTGCGGCCAAGACCGTGTCGCATGGCATGCGACTGTTCGGCAACATGTACGCTGGCGAATTGGTGTTCATGTTGATTGCCTTGATGGGTGGCGCCGCTGCTGCCACATTGCCAGGTATCTTGCTGCCCATCGGTCACATCATTGCTGGTTCAATCTGGGCCATCTTTCACATCATGATTATCACATTGCAAGCCTTCATCTTCATGATGTTGACGCTGGTATATGTGGGTCAAGCGCATGATGCCCACTAAAGCGCACTCGTTTTCGGTTTTTTCTTAACTTTTCTCTCATCCATTCTTTAGGAGCAACAAAATGGAACACGTCCTCGGTTATGTAGCACTCGCAGCTGGCCTCATCATTGGTTTGGGCGCTATCGGTGCTTGTATCGGTATCGGCATCATGGGTAGCAAATACCTCGAAGCAGCTGCTCGTCAGCCTGAATTGATGAACGAATTGCAGACCAAAATGTTCTTGTTGGCTGGTCTGATCGACGCTGCTTTCTTGATCGGCGTTGGTATCGCCATGATGTTCGCTTTCGCGAACCCCTTCGTCCTGAAGTAATCTAGCAACTACCAAAAGAAAGGTGTTGCCGTGAGTATCAATGCAACCCTGTTCGTCCAGATGATCGTTTTTGCGGTCTTGGTGTGGTTCACGATGAAATTCGTGTGGCCACCCATCGCAATCGCCCTCGACGAACGTTCAGAAAAAATTGCCCATGGTTTGGCTGCTGCCGAACATGCCAAGATTGAACTGTCCAACGCGCACAAAGAAGTGGAATTGAAGCTGGCTGAAACCCGCAACGAATCCACCGCTTTGATGGCTGATGCCGAGCGTCGCGCCCAGCACTTGATCGACGAAGCCAAGGCTCACGCCACGGACGAAGCGAAAAAGATTGTGGCTGCTGCTCATGCCGAAGCTGCGCAAGAAGTCGTGAAAGCCCGTGAACACCTGCGCGAGCAAGTGGCTGCATTGGCTGTCAAAGGCGCCGAGCAGATTCTCCGCAAGGAAGTCAACGCCAGCGTTCACGCCGACTTGTTGGGTCGTCTAAAGACTGAGCTGTAAGAGGACAACATGGCCGAACTCGCCACCATTGCCCGCCCTTACGCAGAAGCTTTGTTCAAGGCTTCGGCCGCAGACCTGAGCGTTACTGCTGTATGGCTCGATGAGCTTGCAGCGATCGCTGGGAACGCCCAATTGCTGCAATTTGCAGAAGGCCCCAAAGTCACTTCAAACCAAGTGTTTGATTTGATCGTTGGTGTTGCCAAATCCAAATTGCCAACTGCTGCGCAAAATTTTTTGCGCGCCGTGATTGACAACGGTCGCTTGAGCGCTTTGCCCGAAGTGGCATCGCAATTCCGCGCACATGTCAACGCGCAAAGCGGTACGGCAGACGCTGTTGTGTACAGCGCTTTTGACATCGACGCAGCAGCTTTGGCTGATGTGACGGCTGCTCTTGAAAAGCGTTTTGGCCGCAAACTCAACGTCTCTGTGGCTTTGCAGCCTGAGCTGATTGGCGGTATTCGCGTGGTGGTGGGCGACGAAGTGTTGGACACTTCTGTCAAAGCCCGTTTAGATCAAATGAAAGTTGCGCTGACGGCTTAATGCCTGTCAGCCCTAACAAGAAAGAAGGAAAGAGTCATGCAACTCAATCCAGCAGAAATCTCTGAACTGATTAAGAGCCGTATCGAAGGTCTGGGCAATGATGCCAACGTTCGTAATCAAGGCACCGTTTTGTCGGTGACTGACGGTATCGTTCGCGTGCACGGTCTTTCAGACGCGATGCAAGGCGAAATGTTGGAATTCCCCAACAACACATTCGGTCTGGCCCTGAACCTCGAGCGTGACTCGGTCGGCGCCGTGATCTTGGGTGAGTACGAGCACATCTCTGAAGGCGACGTTGTCAAATGTACAGGTCGCATTTTGGAAGTGCCAGTCGGCCCTGAACTCATTGGTCGCGTGGTGAACGCTTTGGGTCAGCCTATCGACGGCAAAGGCCCAATCAACGCCAAGATGACCGACGTGATCGAAAAGGTTGCACCTGGCGTTATCGCTCGCGAATCTGTGAGCCAACCCATGCAAACTGGTTTGAAGTCTGTGGACTCCATGGTGCCAGTGGGCCGTGGTCAACGTGAGTTGATCATTGGTGACCGTCAAACTGGTAAGACGGCTGTCGCGATCGACGCCATCATCAACCAAAAAGGTCAAAACATGACCTGCGTTTACGTCGCGATTGGCCAAAAAGCCTCGTCGATCAAAAACGTGGTTCGCGCTTTGGAGCAAGCTGGCGCGATGGAGTACACCATCGTTGTGGCCGCTTCTGCCTCTGAATCTGCAGCGATGCAATACGTGTCAGCCTACTCAGGTTGCACGATGGGCGAATACTTCCGCGACCGTGGCGAAGACGCTTTGATCGTGTATGACGATTTGTCTAAGCAAGCTGTGGCTTACCGCCAAGTGTCATTGCTGTTGCGTCGCCCACCCGGCCGCGAAGCTTACCCTGGCGACGTGTTCTATCTCCACAGCCGTTTGCTCGAGCGCGCTGCCCGCGTGAACGCCGACTACGTCGAAGCTTTCACCAAAGGTGCCGTCAAAGGCAAAACTGGTTCATTGACTGCATTGCCAATCATTGAAACCCAAGCTGGTGACGTGTCTGCATTCGTGCCTACCAACGTGATTTCGATCACTGACGGTCAAATCTTCTTGGAAACTTCGTTGTTCAACGCTGGTATCCGTCCTGCGATTAACGCTGGTATTTCAGTGTCTCGCGTGGGTGGTGCAGCTCAAACGAAATTGATCAAGAACTTGTCCGGTGGTATCCGTACCGACTTGGCTCAGTACCGTGAATTGGCAGCGTTTGCTCAGTTCGCTTCTGACCTCGACGAAGCCACACGTAAACAGCTCGACCGCGGTGCTCGCGTGACTGAATTGCTCAAGCAAGCTCAGTACAGCCCACAGTCCATCAGCATCATGGGTGCAACCCTGTTTGCTGTGAACAAAGGCTACATGGACGACATCGAAGTCAAGCAAGTTCTGCACTTTGAATACGAAATGCATGCTTACCTCAAAGACAAGCACGCTAAGTTGTTGGCCAAGCTTGAAGCCGACAAAGCCATGGACAAAGAGGCTGAAGCCGAAATGACCGAAGCTTTGAACGCGTTCAAGAAAACCTTCGCTTAATTCCTACCTGACACAAGGAGCCTCAAATGGCAGCAGGTAAGGAAATTCGCGGCAAGATCAAATCGGTGGAAAACACCAAGAAGATCACCAAAGCTATGGAAATGGTCGCCGCGTCTAAGATGCGTAAGGCGCAAGAGCGCATGCGTGCGGCTCGCCCTTACAGCGAGAAGATTCGTCACGTCGCGGCTAACCTCGGCAAGGCCAATCCTGAGTACGTTCACCCCTTCATGGAAGTGAACCACGCCAAGGATGTGGGCTTTATCGTGGTGACCACAGACAAAGGCTTGTGCGGCGGTCTCAACACCAACGTGTTGCGTATGTTGTCGAACAAGCTGAAAGATTTGCAAACCGAAGGTCACAAAGCACAAGCTGTGGCTATCGGTAACAAGGGTCTGGGCTTTTTGGGTCGTTCGGGTGTCAAAGTTGTGTCGCACGCGACGCAGCTGGGTGACACCCCTCACCTCGACAAGCTCATTGGCCCCGTCAAGGTGTTGTTGGATGCGTATGTCAACGGCGAGATCAATTCGGTCCAGCTGTGCTACACACGTTTCATCAACACCATGAAGCAAGAGTCTGTGGTTGAGCAACTTCTGCCCTTGTCGGCCGAAGTGCTGAAAACGCACGAAGTGCACAGCACTTGGGACTACATCTACGAACCGGACGCACAAACCGTCATCGACGAATTGTTGCTCCGCTACGTAGAAGCTATGGTGTATCAAGCCGTGGCTGAAAGTATGGCGTCCGAGCAATCGGCCCGTATGGTTGCGATGAAGTCTGCGACCGACAACGCTGGGAACGTGATCAACGAACTCAAACTGGTTTACAACAAGACGCGTCAAGCCGCGATTACGAAAGAACTTTCGGAAATCGTTGCAGGTGCGGCTGCTGTCTGATTTTAATTTTTGGAGCAAAAAATGGCTCAAGCCCAAGGCAAGATTGTTCAATGTATTGGCGCGGTGGTGGACGTCGAGTTCCCACGCGACCAAATGCCCAAGGTCTACGACGCGCTCAAGCTCGAAGGCACAGCACTGACTCTGGAAGTTCAGCAACAGCTCGGTGACGGCATCGTCCGTACCATCGCGTTGGGAACTTCAGACGGTCTGCGCCGTGGTTTGATGGTGACTAACACTGGTGCCGGTATCACCGTGCCAGTTGGTAAAGCCACACTCGGCCGCATCATGGACGTGTTGGGTAACCCCATCGACGAACGTGGCCCAGTTGACCAAACTCAAACCGCCACTATTCACCGCAAGGCTCCTGCCTATGACGAACTCAGTCCTTCGCAAGAATTGCTCGAGACCGGCATCAAGGTGATCGACTTGGTCTGTCCTTTCGCCAAGGGCGGTAAGGTCGGCTTGTTCGGTGGCGCGGGTGTGGGTAAAACCGTGAACATGATGGAACTCATCAACAACATCGCTAAAGCGCACAGCGGCTTGTCCGTGTTCGCTGGTGTGGGTGAGCGTACCCGTGAAGGTAACGACTTTTATCACGAGATGGCCGACTCAGGCGTGGTGAACTTGAAAGACTTGAACGAGTCCAAAGTTGCCATGGTTTACGGTCAGATGAACGAGCCTCCAGGCAACCGTTTGCGCGTTGCGTTGACAGGTTTGACCATCGCGGAATCATTCCGTGACGAAGGCAAAGACGTGTTGTTCTTCGTGGACAACATCTATCGCTACACATTGGCCGGTACCGAAGTGTCCGCCTTGTTGGGTCGTATGCCTTCAGCTGTGGGTTACCAACCTACATTGGCCGAAGAAATGGGCCGTTTGCAAGAGCGTATTACCTCTACCAAAGTGGGTTCTATCACTTCCATCCAAGCCGTTTACGTGCCTGCCGATGACTTGACCGACCCATCTCCAGCAACAACGTTTGCTCACTTGGACTCCACCGTTGTGTTGTCTCGTGACATCGCTTCGCTCGGTATCTACCCAGCTGTGGATCCATTGGACTCCACCAGCCGTCAATTGGACCCATTGGTTGTGGGCGAAGAGCACTACTCTACAGCTCGCGCTGTGCAGGGCACTTTGCAACGTTACAAAGAGTTGCGTGACATCATCGCGATTTTGGGTATGGACGAATTGGCTCCGGACGACAAGCTGGCTGTGGCCCGCGCTCGTAAGATCCAACGTTTCCTGTCTCAGCCTTTCCACGTTGCTGAAGTGTTCACTGGTTCGCCCGGTAAATACGTGACCTTGGCCGAAACCATCCGTGGTTTCAAGATGATTGTGAACGGCGAGTGCGACCACTTGCCAGAGCAAGCC
The DNA here is from genome assembly GCA_963512655.1 of uncultured Limnohabitans sp. GTDB lineage: Bacteria > Pseudomonadota > Gammaproteobacteria > Burkholderiales > Burkholderiaceae_C > Limnohabitans. Next base: position 20,444 of record CAUPNL010000014.1, read on the forward strand.
TTCTACATGGTCGGTACCATCGACGAAGCGTTCGAAAAAGCTAAAAAGATCTGAGAGATCCTATGAGTACCATCCACGTAGATGTCGTCAGCGCAGAAGAGTTGATCTTCTCCGGCGAAGCCACTTTTGTGGCTTTGCCAGGCGAGGCGGGCGAGCTCGGTATTTATCCGCGCCACACGCCGCTGATTTCACGCATCCGTCCCGGTTCGGTGCGCATTCACACAGCTGATGGTGGTGAAGAGTTTGTTTTCGTAGCAGGTGGCATTCTTGAAGTGCAACCTGACTGCGTCACCGTTATGTCTGACACCGCTGTGCGCGGCAAGGACATGGACGAAGAAAAAGCAAACGCAGCCAAACTCGCAGCTGAAGAAGCCGTTAAGAACGCAAAATCAGACGTTGATATGGCCCGTGCTCGCTCAGAGCTGACCATCTTGGCTGCTGAATTGTCGGCCTTGCGCCGCTACCGCGCTCACAAGTAATTGCTGTGCGCGTCAGCGTCCAAAAGCCCCTGCCTCACGGTCGGGGCTTTTTTATTGCCTGTTCTAAAAACATGGACAATTTGAACCATGCCTAAAGCCAAACTCCGAGCTGCCACTGTGGGTGGCACAGCAGACGCCATCGAAAACCAGTTTTATGAAGCCTTGCAAACAGGTGACATAGAAAAGCTCATGGGCTGTTGGGCTGACGAAGACGATATCGTATGCGTCCACCCAGGCGGGCCGCGCTTGATTGGCAGCGCTAGCATCCGTGCCGCGTTTGAAGCTATGTTTGCCAACGGCACCATTGCTGCACGACCTGAGCATATTTGCAAAGTTGAGTCGCTCACCAGTGCCATGCACAACGTGATTGAGCGCGTGGCCTTGCTCACCACAGATGGCACACAAGAGGCCGTTGTGGTCGCGACCAACGTGTATCAGCGCACTGCACAGGGATGGCGAATGGTGGCGCATCACGCCAGCCCAGGCACTGCGCCCACACACGCAGAAGCACACGAAGCACCACAGGTCTTGCATTGATTTGGGATTACCACGCGCCTTGGTGGCTGCCTGGCGGAAACCTACAAACGATTTATTCCGCCAAGTTTGCGCGTCGTTACACAGGCGCAAAACCGTGCTGGGCGCGTGAACGATGGGACACGCCAGACGGCGACTTTGTTGATGTGGACTGGCGCAGCGATGACGCTGTGCTGGCAGAAGATGCCCCACTGCTGGTGCTTTTTCACGGTCTAGAAGGTTCATCGAGCAGCCACTATGCCCAGGCCTTCGCGCAAGAAGCGCAGGCGCGAGGATGGCACATGGCCGTTCCGCACTTCAGGGGATGCAGTGGTGAAATCAATTGGACGCCGCGTGCCTACCACTCCGGTGATTTTGAAGAAATAGGCTGGATGCTTCAGCGCTTTCACCAACACCACCGAGGTCCGATTTTTGCGGTTGGTATTTCTCTAGGCGGCAATGCGCTCATGCGCTGGGCGGGGGAAATGGGCCACACGGCAACGCAGGTTGTGAATGGCATTGCATCCGTGTGCTCACCCATCGATTTAGGTGCAAGCGGCCATGCCATTGATACCGGCTTTAACAAAGCCGTTTACGCGCGCATGTTTCTAGCCACCATGAAGCCGCGTGCCATGCAAAAGCTAGAACAATTTCCCGGGCTATTTGATCCGCAAGAGTTGATGGCGGCAAACACCCTTTACGCATTTGACGATGTGTTCACGGCGCCGCTGCACGGGTTCAGGGGTACTGATGACTATTGGGGCCGTGCCAGTGCCAAACCTGGGTTGTCACGGGTTCGAGTTCCAGCGTTGGTGCTGAATGCTCGCAACGACCCCTTCATTCCAGCCAGCTGCTTGCCCGCCCAGGGCCAGGTCAGCGATCAAGTCACCCTTTGGCAGCCAGAGGCTGGGGGGCATGTCGGCTTTGCTTCAGGTAAATTCCCCGGTGATTTGAAAGAAATGCCTTGGGCCGTGACGGAATGGATGACACAGCATGGATGACCTCGTTCAACAAGCCATGGCCAAATGGCCCAATGTTCCCGACTGCTACGGTTGGTTGGGGCTAGATGCACGCGGCGACTGGTACATGCGCGATGACCAAACGCAAGCTTTAGGCACCTTTACCCAAAGCAAAGGTTCGCGCTTGCAGCATGAAAAGCTCATCGCATTCATCGGCCGAAACTACGCCTGCGATAAGCAAGGGCATTGGTATTTTCAAAACGGCCCACAGCGCGTGTATGTAGAACTAGAGGCCACGCCTTGGGTCTGGCGTCTACAGCCAGACGGCACGATTCATGCGCACACGGGCATGCCTGTGCGGATGCAGCGCTGCATCATGGACGAACATGGACGTGTGTACCTTGACACCGAGCAAGGCTTTGGCTTGCTGCACACCCAGGACGTGGTGCAAGCTGCCGACTTAGTCGAGGCTGGCTTATGGGTGCCTCAGACAGTGCCGGCTCTTGAACTGCCCAAACGCTTTGGCTATGTACGCAGTCCACAGCAAAGTGTGGTAAGCCAAGTGAAGACGTAAAAAAACCGGCTCAAGAGCCGGTTTTTTACAAGAAGCGAAAGCTTATTTGCCTTCGGGCTTCTTAGGTTCTGTGAATTTCGCACCAGCTGCATTGGCCATGTAAACAACGCCACGACCGATTTCGAAATCTTCAAAATCACCGCCGCCTTGAGGGCCCATAGCGCCCTTGCCCTTGAGCGCAGAAGTCAACAAGGTGTCATAGCCTTTGCCGATACGAGCACCCCATGCGCCAGCATCGCCAAACTTGGGCGCACCGGCTGCGCCTGAGGTGTGGCAAGCCGAGCACTGGGCTTTGAAGACGTCTTCGCCACTGCGCGCTGCACGGTTGGCGTCTTTGATCTCCACTGCGCCAACTTTTTGGATACGAGCTGCAACTGCCTCTGGCTCGTTGGAAGAGCCAGCTTGTGGCTTGTTGCCAGAAGTCACATAGGCCACCAAGCCAATGATGATGAACACAGGCAGCACAAAAGAATACAAGACAGCCAACAAAAGCTGCTTCGGAGTTTTGATAGGACCTGTGTGGTCTTCTTCGTGGTGTTGGTTGCTCATTTTTAAATCCTGTAAGAGGGGCTCTAGAACTGACGGAAATTATAGCGGGGCGCCTACAATGCCAAGTCACAAAAGCGCGGCTGTAGCTCAGTGGATAGAGTATTGGCCTCCGAAGCCAAGGGTCGTGGGTTCGATCCCCGCCAGCCGCACCAGCTTTTACTCAGACGAAGCCTGTTTTAACGCCAACGCTCGGTCATACAAAGCGTTTTTGGCTTCACCGCTGATTTCTGCCGCTACTTTCACGGCTGTTTTCAGGGGGAGCACTTCCATCAAGATTTTCAGGAGCCGGTCGTTGTCCGAGCCCGCTGCGCGTTCTGGCGCTTGGGCATGCACTACCAAAGCAAATTCGCCACGCGTGCGTTGTGGGTTGCCTTGCAGCCATGCCGCCAAATCTTGCGCTGCCACAGTGGCAATTTCTTCAAACTGTTTGGTCAGCTCTCGGCCCACAGTCACTGGGCGATCGCCCAAAACCGCCAGTGCAGCTGCCAATGCTTCGATGCGATGCGGCGCTTCTAGCAGCACTTGCGTGCGAGGCTCTTGGGCCAGCACCTCAACGGCATGCCCGCGCTCGGTGGCTTTGGATGGCAAGAAGCCCACAAACACAAAACCAGACGAGTCATGTGCAGGCGTGCCGCACGCGCTCAACAGCGCGGTCACGCTGCTGGCGCCGGGCAATGGCATCACACGCAAGCCCGCGCTTTGTACCTGCCAAGCCAAGCGCGCACCGGGGTCGCTCACGGCTGGGGTGCCCGCATCGCTCACGTAGGCCACGCGCTGCCCAGCCTGCAAACGCCGAATCACCTCTTCTGCCGCTTCGGCCTCGTTGTGTTGGTGTACCGCCAGCCAGTGCGAGGCAGATTTGTCGATACCGTAGGCGCGCAGCAAAGTTTGTGAGTGGCGCGTGTCCTCACAAGCCAACGTGTCGCAAAGACTCAGCACATGCAACGCACGCAAGCTGATGTCGGCCAAATTACCAATGGGCGTGGCCACCACATACAGCGTGCCTGTGGGGTGGTTTTGGGCGGCTGCGGCAGCGTGTGCGGCCGTCAAGGCGGAATCGAAGTTGACGTTCATCAAGGAGGTGCTGTGAACAAACCCAATGGCCAAGCGCAAGAACAAAAGCCCCTGCAACCAACCACCAAGCAAAAAGGAGATGCAGCCGAAGACCGCGCGTTGCAGCATTTACAAACCCAAGGGCTGCAACTGATGCAACGCAATTATCGAACGCCCGGGCGGGGTGGTGGCGAAATAGATTTGGTCATGTGGGAGAGCGATGGCACCTTGGTCTTTGTCGAGGTACGAAAACGCGGCAACGCCCAACATGGCGGGGCTTTGGCCAGCATTACTTTTGTCAAACAGCGGCGCATTGTGTTTGCTGCGCGTCACTATCTGTTGAAACTGCGCCAGACACCCCCATGTCGGTTTGATGTGATCGCCGTCGAGGGCGACGACTTGCAGTGGTTCAAAGCTGCTTTTGACGCTTAAAGGTATCATTGCCCCCATGCTTGAGCAACGTATCGAACAACACTTCATCGACTCTGCCGACCTGAAATATCAGGCCGCGCAAGTCTTGTCTAAACCCATCGCAGCCGCTGTGTCAGCCGTGCTGGCCAGTGTCACCAGCGGTGGCAAAGTGCTGGCGTGTGGCAACGGCGGCTCAGCCGCCGATGCGCAGCATTTTGCGGCCGAGTTTGTGGGCCGTTTTGAGCGCGAGCGCCCAGAACTGGGCGCGATTGCGCTGACCACCGACAGCTCCATCATCACGGCGATTGCCAACGATTACAGCTACGAACAAATCTTTTCTAAACAAGTGCGCGCCCTCGGTCAGTCGGGCGACGTGTTGTTGGCCATCACCACCAGCGGCAGCTCGCCCAACGTGTTGGCAGCCATTCAAGCTGCGCATGAGCGCGATATGACCGTGGTGGCACTCACCGGCAAAGGCGGCGGCAAGATGAGCCAAGCCTTGCGCGAAACCGATGTGCACATTTGTGTGCCCCATGACCGCACCGCCCGTATTCAAGAAGTGCACTTGCTGGCCATCCATTGCATTTGCGATGGTGTGGACGCGCAATTGCTTGGTGACACAGAAGGTAAAGAATGAAAATTTTGAACAAATCCACAGCTTCGTTGCTGTCTACATTGGTGATGTGTCTGGGGCTCGCTTCTTGTGCTGCACCTTTGATGTTTGGTGGCGTCATTGGTGGTGCCATGGTGGCAAGCGACCGTCGTACCACCGGTATTCAAGTAGAAGACGAGACCATCGAGCAACGCAGCTCTACAGCGATTCGTGAAAACTTTGGCAGCAAAGAGCACATCAACATCACCAGTTACAACCGTCAAGTGTTGCTTTCAGGTGAAGTGTCCAACGACACAGTTCGTCGCCAAGTTGAATCTCTTATTGGACGCGTTGAAAACGTACGAGCTGTGGTCAATGAGTTAGCCATTGGGCCAGCGTCAAGCACCAGCGACCGCGCAAGTGACGTGTTGTTGGTAGCCAAGGTCAAAGCGTCGATGGTTGACACCGAAGATGTGTTCGCCAACGTGTTTAAGGTCGTGGGTGAGCGTGGCACGATTTACCTCATGGGGCGCGTGACACAGCGCGAAGCCAAGCGTGCTACCGACGTGGTGCGGGGTGTGAGCGGCGTTAAACGCGTTGTGCGGGTGTTTGATTACTTATCAGAAGACGAGCTGCGTGCTATGCAGCCCAAGCGCAGCGATTCTGAGTCCGTGAATCTCAACGCACCTAGACAAAACGCTGCACAACAACCTGTCGTGACGCCAATCAAATAAGCTGCACCTTACTTCGTTGGACATGTGTCCAACTTTTGGGGTGCAGTTCACCATGCGGGGCTTTTTTGTGGGCGCGTGGATTTAGCGCAAACGCTTAATCAGGCTAGACGTATCCCAGCGCTTGCCACCCATGTCTTGCACGTCGCCGTAGAACTTGTCGACCATCTGCGTCACGGGTAGCACAGCGCCGTTGCGCTTGGCTTCGTCAAACACCAGACCCAAATCTTTGCGCATCCAATCCACAGCAAAGCCGAAATCGAACTTGTCGGCCACCATGGTCTTGCCACGGTTGTCGAGCTGCCAGCTTTGCGCTGCGCCCTTGCCAATGACGTCGAGCACGAGGTTCATGTCGAGGCCGGCTTTTTGGCCAAAGGCAATCGCTTCGCTCAAGCCTTGCACCAAGCCTGCGATACAGATTTGGTTCACCATCTTGGTCAGCTGGCCAGCGCCTGGCTCGCCCATCAAAGTGAACGCGCGAGAGAAGGCCATGGCCACAGGCTTGACCTTTTCAAACACAGGCGCATCGCCACCACACATGACGGTCAGCAAACCGTTTTGCGCACCGCCTTGGCCGCCGGACACAGGTGCGTCGATGAAGTGAATGCCTAGGTTCTTGGCCGCGGTGTAAATCTCGCGTGCCACGTCCGCAGAGGCTGTGGTGTGGTCCACCAACACGGTACCTGGCTCCATGCCGGCCAACATGCCGTCAGCGCCAAAGACCACCGAGCGCAAATCGTCGTCATTGCCCACGCAGCAAAACACAATGCTTGCGCCTTTGGCGGCTTCGCGTGGAGTCAGTGCGCTCTTAGGGGCTTTGGAAGCTGCAAACTCTTTCACCCAAGCCTCGGCCTTGGCGGGCGAGCGGTTGTACACCGTGACCGCGTGACCTGCTGTGGCCAAGTGGCCAGCCATGGGGTAGCCCATCACGCCCATGCCGATGAAGGCAACGTGGGCAGAAGCGGCGGGCTCGTAGGTTTTGGCGTTGATGCTAGACATGGTTGTTTCCGTGTTGGGTTGAACTGCGCTGGATCATAGGGGCAGTTCAACGCCCATACATGTCACGCAGGTAACCCGTGCGTGTCTTGTTAAAGTAGCCCCAAGATGAGCAATTCAGACCACGTTTTACGCGACAACCTTCACGCCGTTCAAGCGCGAATCACAGCAGCCTGCGCAGCCAGTGGCCGGGCTGCTGACAGCGTGCAGTTGTTAGCCGTGTCCAAAACTTTCAGCGCCGAAGATGTGCGCCAAGTCGCCGCCTGCGGCCAACGAGACTTTGGCGAAAACTACATCCAAGAAGGCGTGGACAAAATCATCGCGCTGCAAGACAGCCAGCCCGCATTGGTCTGGCACTGCATTGGCCCTATGCAAAGCAACAAAACCAAACTCGTGGCCGAGCACTTTGACTGGGCGCACACGGTAGACCGCCTCAAAATCGCGCAGCGCCTGAGCGACCAACGCTCCGCACACTTAGCGCCGCTGAACGTGTGCCTGCAAGTCAACATCGACGGCGGCCAAACCAAATCAGGCATCGCCCCCGCTGACGTGCTGGCGCTGGCCGCCGAAGTAGCCAAGTTGCCCCGCTTGGTATTGCGCGGCCTCATGACCATCCCCGACCCTGTGGAAGGTTTTGACGCGCAAGTAGCCGTGCATGCCAAAGCACGCGCTTTGTTTGACGAGGTGAAAGCCGCATTGAACCTGCCACACTTCGACACCCTGTCGATGGGCATGACGGGCGACTTAGAAGCCGCAGTGCAGGCGGGTAGCACGATGGTGCGGGTGGGGACGGCTGTATTTGGTGGGCGAATTTACGCTGCGTGATTAGCTATTTGACATTAGTCATGCGTGGCGTTACTATTTGCGCATGGCGATCAAGTCTTTCAAATGCTTAGATACACAAAAGCTGTTTGATGGCAAACGCGTGGCGCGTTGGGTCAACATCGAACGCCCCGCTTTGCGTAAGCTTGAGCAGCTGGATTGGTCAATCGTGTTGGATGATTTACGAGCGCCGCCTGGAAACAGACTCGAAGCCCTCAAGGGCAATCGAAAAGGTCAGTACAGCATTCGTATCAGCGACCAATGGCGCGTCTGTTTTAAATGGGGCGCGGAAGGCGCATTTGATGTGGAAATCGTGGACTACCACTGAGGTGAAATGACATGAGAAAAATTGCACCCGTCACCCCCGGCGAAATGCTGGAAGAAGAATTCCTAAAACCCTTGGGTTTGAGCAAATATCGACTCGCCAAGGAAATTGGTGTGCCTGCACAGCGCATTGGTGAAATTGTGGCGGGCAAGCGGTCGATCACCGCCGATACAGACTTGCGTTTGTGCCGCTACTTCGGCTTGAGCGATGGGTGGTGGCTACGTGGTCAAACCAACTACGACATGGCAATTGCGCGCGAGTCGATGGGCGAAGCATTAGCGAAGATTCAACGCTGCACTTTGCTGGCGGCTTAAAGCTCGCAAATTTCAAATCACAGATGACTGAGACGCTCAGTGTTTCGTTGAGAGGCCGTTTTGTCGTCCTTGAGCCTTTGACGCATTCACATGTCGATGGGCTCAAAGACGCCGTGACTGACGGCGAGCTTTGGCAGCTTTGGTATGCCAGTGTGCCATCGCCCAAAGAGATGACGAGCTATGTCGATGCGGCTATAAAGGCCTCGACCAATGGCAATATGGCTTTTGTAGTCAGAGACCTCAAAACGCAAAAAGTTGTCGGCACAACCCGCTTTTACAACGTAGAGCCAGCCCACAAGCGCGGGCTGATTGGCTATACCTGGTATGCCAAATCCGCTCAAGGTACAGCGATCAACACAGAAGCTAAGTACCTGCTGATGCAATATTGGTTTGAAGCGCAACAGGCCAATGCGGTGGAGTTCCGCACGCACTTTTTTAACGAAGCATCGCGCCGAGCGATTGAGCGTCTTGGCGCTAAGCAAGACGGCATCTTAAGAAGCCATCAAATTTTGAAAGACGGCTCTATCCGCGACACGGTGGTTTACTCCATCATCGCGAATGAATGGCCTGCAGTGAAAAACAACTTGCATGCCAAGTTGGCCAAGTTCAGAAGCGCGGCAAATCCGGATGCTTAATCTGCCCCGCACGCACCAACATCTTGCCGTATTCGGCGCAGCGGTGCAGGGTTGGGATGACCTTGCCGGGGTTGAGTAAACCCTTGCTGTCAAAGGCGCGCTTGACGCCAAACATCTGTTCGTTTTCTTCGGCGCTGAACTGCACGCACATGCTGTTCACCTTCTCGATACCCACGCCGTGCTCGCCCGTCACCGTGCCGCCCATGGCCACACTGGTTTCCAAAATGTCTGCACCAAACTGTTCGCAGCGGTGCATTTGGTCGGGGTCGTTTGCATCAAACAGAATCAGCGGGTGCAAGTTGCCATCACCCGCATGGAACACGTTCAAGCAGCGCAGCTGGTATTTCTTTTCCATCTCTTGAATGGCTTGCAGGATGTCGGCCAAACGCTTGCGCGGGATGGTGCTGTCCATGCACATGTAGTCGGGGCTGATGCGGCCCGAAGCGGGGAACGCGTTTTTGCGGCCGCTCCAAAACTTCATGCGTTGCGCTTCGTCGCGGCTCACGGTGATAGCGGTTGCACCGCAGCCGCGCAGCACTTCGCTCATGCGGCCAATTTCTTCTTCCACCTCTTCAGGCGTGCCGTCGCTCTCGCACAGCAAAATCGCGGCGGCGCTCAGGTCGTAGTCGGCGTGGACAAAGTCTTCCACGGCGGCGGTCATGGGGCCGTCCATCATCTCTAAGCCGGCGGGGATGATGCCTGCGGCAATCACCGCAGCCACGGCATCGCCCGCTTTGCGCACATCGTCAAAGCTGGCCATGATGCAGCGCGCCAGTTGTGGCTTGGGCACGAGCTTGACGGTCACCTCTGTGGTCACCGCCAACATGCCTTCGCTGCCCACGACCACGGGCAACAAGTCGAGGCCCGGTGTGTCGAGTGCATCGCTGCCAAACTCAATCGGCTCGCCTTCGATGGTGAAGCCCTTCACCTTCAGCACGTTGTGCACGGTGAGGCCGTATTTCAAGCAATGCACGCCACCCGAGTTCTCGGCCACGTTGCCGCCGATGGTGCAGGCAATTTGGCTGGATGGGTCGGGCGCGTAGTACAGCCCGTATTGCGACACCGCTTCGCTAATAGCGAGGTTACGCACACCGCACTGCACTACAGCAGTTCGGGCGATGGGGTCGATGTTGAGAATTTGGTTGAACTTGGCCAGCGACAGCGTCACACCCATGGTGTGTGGCATCGCGCCACCCGACAAGCCGGTGCCTGCACCGCGTGCGACCACGGGCACGTCCAGTGCGTAACAGGCCTTGAGTACGGCTTGCACTTGATACACCGTTTCGGGCAAGGCCACGCACATGGGGCGGGCGCGGTAGGCGGTGAGGCCGTCACACTCGTAAGGCACGGTGTCCTCGGTGGTGTAGAGCAGGGCGTGCTGTGGCAGCACTTGCAGCAGGGCTTGCACCACTTGAGCTTGGCGCTCGGCGCGGGCAAGGGAGTTTTGCTGGTCGGAGGTGAGTGGAGCGTTCATGCGTTGCACTTTACGGCAAAACTGGCGTTGGGCGTGTGAAGAAAGTTACAGCTTGGTTTGAAAAGGTTTTGTTGTTTTGCTTCGGTCGCTTCAAGTGGGCAATGGGGCACGCCCTGCGGCTTACATCGCTGCGCGACGAATGGCGCCGCATGGCGTACCCCACTGCCCACTTGACGGGTGCTTGGATGCGCAAGGCAGATATAAAAGGTTTAAAGCTGACTTAGCAACGTTTGCCTAAGAGGCTGTTTGCAAGAAAGGCTATTTCGTCACGTTTCTTTGGATGTCGTGAATGGGAGGGGCCGGTACAGCCATACGGCGCCATTCGTCGCGCAGCGATGTAAGCCGTGTGGCGGTACCGGCCCCTCCCGTTCACAGCGAGAGAAAAAGCAAACAAGCTTAAGGAACAGCCTTCTTCAGCCAATCAGCAAACGCCGCACACTCCCAGCGGTCCATTGCTCCCGTGCGCCAACACAGGTAATGCCCATGCGGGCTGGGCACTTGGCGCGGGAAGATGCGCACGAGCGTGCCGTTTTCTAGCCACGGTGCGCCCAGTTTCAAGCGGACTAAGCCCACGCCCAGGCCCTGCGCCGCGGCGTCGCACATCAGGCCAATGTCGTTGAAGCTGCTGCCATCAATCGGCTCAGGCCAGTCTTGGTCGTGCGCGGCAAACCAAGTGCGCCAAGGCTCAAGTGGGCTGCGCAACAAGGTGGCATCGGCCAAGTCCTCTGCGTTCTCAAACGGGCCATGTTCGCGGATGTAAGCGGGCGAGGCCAAGGGCGTCACATCGTCTTTCATCAGGCAGATGTGCTCAACGTCGGCATACCGGCCTGTGCCAAAGCGAATGGTCAGGTCGGCGTCTTCGGCCACCACATCGAGCAATGGAATGCTCACTTGCAGGGTGATGTCGATTTCGGGGTACGCATCGGCAAACTGGCGCAGGCGCGGCATCAAGATGGAGCGGGCAAAAGTGGGCGTCACGGCCAAGCGCAGTTTGCGTTTGCCAGGTGTGGCGCTGCCATCCTTGCCGGGGAAGCGTTCCAAAATCGCCAAGCCCTCGCGCACATGGGCGAGGTACTCGCTGCCTTCGGTGGTGAGCGAAAAGTCGGCGCGGCCGAAGAGCTTGACGCCCAGCAACTGCTCAAGCTGCTTCACGCGGTGGCTCACCGCGCTGGGTGTCACGCATTGCTCTTCAGCAGCTTGCGTGACCGAGCGCAACCGCGCCAACGCCTCAAACGTGAGCAAGCACTGAATGGGCGGGATGCGGCTGGCGCTCATGAAGAAGTGGGCGCTTTATTTGAAGATGACGGTTTTGTGGCCGTTCAACAGCATGCGGTGTTCGCTGTGCCATTTCACAGCGCGGGCCAGCACTTGGCTCTCGGTGTCACGGCCTTGGGCGGTGAAGTCTTCCACGGTTTTGCTGTGGTCCACGCGGGCCACGTCTTGCTCAATGATGGGGCCTTCGTCCAAGTCAGCGGTCACGTAGTGGGCGGTAGCGCCAATGAGCTTGACGCCACGGTCATGCGCTTGGTAATAAGGCTTTGCACCCTTGAAGCTGGGCAAGAAGCTGTGGTGAATGTTGATGGCGCGACCAGACAATTTCTTGCACAAGTCGTCGCTCAAAATTTGCATGTAGCGGGCCAGCACCACCAGCTCGGCGCCTTCTGCTTCAATCACTTCGTAGGCTTTGGCTTCGGCTTGTGCTTTGGTCGCAGCAGTGACGGGAATGTGGTGGAACGGCACGTTGTAGCTCGCCGCCAGTTGGTAAAACTCGCGGTGGTTGCTGATGATGGCGCGAATGTCCAAAGGCAGCAGGCCGCTTTTGACGCGGAACAACAAGTCGTTCAAGCAATGGCCTTCTTTGCTGACCATCAACACCGTGCGCATGGGTTGGGTGGTGTCGTGCAGCGTCCACTTCATGCCGAAGGTGTCGGCGAAGGTGGCGAGCTGTGCACGCAAGTCGTCTTGGCCCACCGCATCGCACGCAAATTGCACGCGCATGAAGAACAAGCCTGTGGCGTGGTCGTTGTATTGCGCGGCCTCTTCGATGTTGCCTTTGCGCTCCAGCAAAAAGCCAGACACGGCGTGCACGATGCCCTGGCGGTCAGGGCAAGACAAATTAAGGATGTATGCAGTCATGTGCGCAATTGTAGGTAGGACTGGGCATGAAAAAGGGCGCCGAAGCGCCCTAGGTGTCGTGCGTGTGCGGGCTCAGTGCACCACAACCGGGTTTTGGGCCAGCACGGCGTAGCCGGCCAAGGTGTCTTCCACCTCTTCTTGGGTGGGGGCGTTTTCTTGCCACGCACGCAAATGCACCTGAAACTGCTCGGCCCACGAGCCTTCGAGGTAAATCTCTTTGCCAGAACGTTTGTCTACGATCTCAAAGCCGTGGCGGGCCAAGGCAGGCACGTCGGGGCGGACAGGCACCAACGCGTCGTCTTGCACGTGCAGGTGCATCACGGAGTACGTGTCAGAGTTGTAGAGCATGTCCATGGGAATCTTTCGGCGAAAAACGAATTGCATCTAAGCATATCGGATTCAAAAGCCCAAATTCAAGGGCTGGGTTTTTCGGCGGTGTTTAAAAGTTGGTCCACAAAGTCGCCGTTGGCGTTGGTGATGCGCAAACGCACAGGCAAATAGCCCAAGGTGGGCGCAAACCACAGCTCAATGTGCTGGTCAAACTCACGGCGGGGCTTGCGGTTGAGCTTGATGGCACCGATCTCGCCAAAGGGCAATTGCAGCAACTCTTCTTTTTCCACCAAGAAGTGCCAGACCTCCGCCTCGCGCTGCGACACAGTTTGGAACGACAGCATCGTGCCCAGCGGGAAACGCGTGGGGTCGCCTGCCAATAGGGTGCTGATTTGAATCACCACGCTCAAGCGGTCTTGCGCGCCTTTGAGCAGCGGCGCATCGGGCGAATTGGCGCTGAAGCTGATGATGCCTTTGTCGCGCTGAAAGTGCGCAGCCAGTTCGCTGCGACCCTTGTCGCCAAAGCGTGTGGGCATGAGGCCTTCGGGTCCTAACGTGCCCTTGCTGACTTGGGTGCGCGAGCCAAGCAAAAATGCGCTGACGGTCAAACGCGAATCGTAGTTTTGGCCGTCTTGTTGCCACGCGAGTTCGGCCGAGGCCCAGTAATTCAAACCTTTGGCTTGGCCTTGCACTTTGTATTTCAGCAGAGCCGATTCGGGGGCTTTGAACGCGGTGGCTTGGGTGAGTCCATCGCTGCCGGTGCGGTTGTGAGGCGGCAAGTCAAGGCCAGAGGCCTGACGAGGCGGCAGGGCGACAGGCGCAGCCAGGTCGACACCGAAATCGTCGAAGTTCAATGGTTTTGTTTTGGATGCCGATGCGTTGACAGCGCTTGCGTTGGCGCTTGTATTCGCAGCGTCAGCTGGCTTGGGTTGGGTGCGGGCCGGCTGCACAGGCTTTGGCACTTGCGGTGCGCGTGGTGCAGCGACCTCGATTTGGCGCGTCACCATGGCTTGGGGATGCAAAGGCTGGCCCGGCTCTGGCGTGAACCACATAGGGCCACCTGCCAGCAGCCAGAGGTGCATCAACAACACGCCAGACACCAGCAGCACCGCGTGTTTGCGCTGCAAATGCGGATGGCTAACAGGCGCGTTGTTGACGTGGGCGGCTACCTGCATGGCGGGCGCGTGTTCTTTCATAGAATCGTGGCATGAAATTAGCCACATACAAAGACGGTACACGCGATGGACAACTGGTGGTTGTGTCGCGCGACTTGAGCACCGCGCATTATGCGACGGGCATCGCCACCCGCATGCAGCAAGCACTGGACGACTGGGGCTTCATTGCCCCCCAACTGCAAGACTTGTATGAAACCCTCAACAACGGCAAAGCGCGTCACGCCTTCCCGTTTGACCCCGCCTTGTGCATGGCCCCGCTGCCCCGCGCCTACCAGCGCCTGACGGGCACAGCCTACGCCAACCACGCCGCCTTGCTGGGCGATGGTGAGGGCGATTTGGTGATGGACCAAGCCGCCAGCGATGCATTGATGGGCGCACACGACCATGTGGTGTGTGCCAATGAAAACTTAGGTGCAGATTTCTCTGCCGAAATCGCCGTCATCACAGGCGACGTGCCAATGGGTGCATCAGCTGACGATGCGCTTGAAAGCATCCGCTTGGTTATGCTGTCCAACGCCATCACCCTGCGCAACGTCACACACAACGTGCAAAGCCACCCCGCTGTGTCATTCAGCCCTGTGGCCGTGACGCTGGATGAGCTGGGCGACGCGTGGGACAACGGCAGCGTGCACCTGACCGTGCAAGTGGCATGGAACGGCCGCAAGGTCGGCATGTGCGACGCAGGCACCGACATGACGCATCACTTCGGCCAACTCGTGGCCCACGCCAGCAAAACCCGCGCACTGCGTGCAGGCACTGTGGTGAACAGCGGCACAGTCAGCCATGCGGGCTTTGAGAAAAACGGCAAAACCGAGTGGCCCAAAGGCTATAGCTGCATCGCCGAAAAACGCGCCATGGAAACCGCGCTCGATGGCAAGGCCACCACCGAGTACATGAAGTTTGCCGACACCGTGCGCATCGAAGCCAAAGGCAAAGATGGGCAAAGCGTGTTTGGCGCCATAGAGCAAGAACTGGCCTCGTTAGACGCTTAATCAACCGTTTCGCCAAAACAAAAAGCCCGCTGCTGTAGCGGGCATTTTGTTGTCGGCCACGCACGTGGCTGAAGGTTTACTTCAGGTGCGCCGGGTCAGCGGCTAAGTTGTCAAACTTCTTGAAGTATTGACGCGCCATGGCCACCACTTGTGCATCGGTGGGGTGGTCGCTGGCGATGCTGTCCACCACGTTCACATGGGAGTGGTGTTGTTTGCACCATTCACGGAACTCGTCGCGAGCTTTACCTGGTCCGGTGACCAACACTTCGTGTGTGCCTTCTAGGGCTTTGGCAATGTCGGCATACAGGTGTGCGGTGTCGGTGGGTTTGCCTTGGTGTTTGTGGTGGGTGCGTGACTTGACGCGTTGGCTCTCCACGTGCTCACGGTCAAACATCAGCACGTGGGCTTCTTGGTGGTCCATCCAAACAACGGCGTGAAAAGTAGTCATGTGTTTTCTTTCTTAGTGGTGGTTGTGTTCAGCTTTTTCTTGGCAGCCAATGCAGCGCGCTGCTTCGGGTGCTGCGTTCAGGCGTGCTTCGGAAATCGTGGCATCGCAATCGACGCAATGGCCATACGTGCCAGCACTTAAGCGAGCCAAGGCGTCGTCAATCGCAGCCAGCTCGGCGGTTTCGTGTTCGTTGATGGCGAACTCCAAATCGCGTGCGGTGTTGACCTGTGCGTCTGAGTCTTCGTTGTGCGCGAAGTGCTCGGCCGCCACTTCTGCGCGGCTGGCTTTGCCACCGCGTTGCTGTGCAATTTGTGCAAGCAAGTCGGCGCGTTGGGTTTCAAGCTTTTGCTTGAAGGCTGTGGCGTGTTGTGCGTCCATGGAAGCTCCTCTATTTATGGTTTGATGTTGCGCCCATCATGCGCTTCATTCCTTGATGGATGTCAATGAATCCTCGTTTTCACCTAGGCAGGGCAGACGTTGCGAATATGTCCAATGCGTCAGACATAATTTCAAACATGCAACGCTTGCGTCACGCCATCCAACTCACCCGCCTTGTGCTGGTGTGGTTTGCGTTGTCTGTTGGCGTGGCCATTGCATCGCCCATCGTCAACCCGCAGGGCATGGACTTGGTCTGTACCAGCACGGGCAGCATGAAGCTGGTGGTGCAAGGTGACGATGAAGCTGCCGCATCCAGCCACACGCTGGACTGCCCTTTGTGTGCCTCCATCAGCGCACCGCCTCCTGCGTTGAACACCGCGTTGACGCAACCTTCCCCGCTGGCCCATGTCATGCAGCCCATCGCTGCAGCGCACATGGCGGCTCTCGCTGCGCCCCCGCTGCCTTCGCGTGGGCCGCCTGCACTTTTCCTCTGATCTTTAAAGCGGGCGCGCGGCCAAGTGCCGTCGTCTAGTTAGTTGGCTATGCGTCGCGTGTTGGCGATCCCCTGGTCATTGAGGTTTTAGGAAAAGTTAGATGCAAAAAAATTCTTATATGTACTGCGGCCAAGTGTTTGCCATCTCTATGGCGGTGGCTTCCACAGGCGCTGCGTGGGCGCAGTCTTTAGACGGTAAAGGTTTTGAAACAGTGGTGATCACTGCCAAGCCAAACTCTTTGACTCAGAATTCCATGGAGAGTGCCAAAGAGAACATCAAAACCATTCCAGGCGGTGCATCCATCGTTGACTTGAACCAAGTCCGCGAGGGCCGTCAGTCGACTTGGAGCGACAGCCTTGGCATGGCCCCTGGTGTGTTTATTCAAGATCGTTTTGGGTCAGAAGAAGCACGCTTGGCCATTCGTGGTTCAGGCTTAAGCCGCACTTATCACGGCTTTGGCACGAAGGTGATGCAAGACGGTGTACCAATTAATTACGCCGATGGCATGTTTGACATGCAAACACTTGACCCCAATGCCTCGCGCTATGTCGAAGTGTTGCGCGGCCCGAATGCCACCACTTACGGCGCAACCACGCTGGGTGGCACGATCAACTTTGTGGCGCCTACGGGTTATACAAGCCCGTCATTTGTGGGCAAGGCTGAAGCGGGTAGCTTTGGGTACAACAAAGTTTTTGGTAGCACTGCTGGCGTTGCCAAGCCCACCGAGGCGGGTGGCAATGTGTGGGACTACTACGTGGCTGGATCGCAAACCAAACAAGACGGTTTTCGCCAACATGCAGAAATGGAAAACCAAAAGCTATTGGCCAACTTTGGTGTGAAAGTCAATCGTGATGTGGAGTCACGTTTTTATGTGGCCGCAGTTCGCAGCCGCACGCAATTGCCTGGCTATTTGACAAAAGCACAGTTGGAATCGACACCCAACATCCGAAACTCGGGCGCAGCCTTCGTCAATGACAACAACCAGCGCCGCGACGTTGACTCACAGCGTGTGGCTAACAAAACAACGGTGCGTGACGGCAGCAATGTGTATGAGTTTGCCGTCTATGCCATGAACTACAACCTGTGGCATCCGATTTCATTCAGTGTCATTCAGCAAAAGGTGGACACGCAGGGCGGCCACCTCAAGTTGACGAACACGACTGGTGCAAACCAGTTCACGGTTGCCTATCTACCAAGCACAGGCACAACCAAAGGAACGTCGCATGTGCCAAATACAAGTGGTTTGGTGACAGGTAATCCGACCTCTGACTACACACAGAAATCGACAAACCATACATTCTTTGTAGAAGATAAATACCGCATCACTGACAAGACAACTTTGGTGGGTGCATTGCAATACGACAAAGCAAATCGCAAAGTTTCTGATGTGGTTTTAGCATCCAATAACTACGACCACGACTTTAGTCAATGGAGCCCTCGAGTCGGCGTGACGTATGACTTAACTCCTAAGAATCAAGTGTTTGCAAGTGTGAGTCGTAACTTTGAAGCGCCCATTCATGGTTTGGCAGGGTCTACGACATTGGCTAACAAAGCCCAACGTGGGACAACGTTTGAAGTGGGCACACGCGGCGAGGCAGTAGATGGCGGCAGCCAATATGGCTGGGATGCAACCTACTATCGCGCTAACTTGAGAGATGAGTTCTTGAGCGCTTGTGTCGTCCCTGGCTGCTCACCAGCACCAACAACCAATGTGCCTAAATCGATGCATCAAGGCGTTGAGTTGGGTTTGAGTCATTTGTATGCCCGTCAAATCGACAGTCGCATGGCCTTGCTCTACAGCGATTTCAA
The DNA here is from genome assembly GCA_963512655.1 of uncultured Limnohabitans sp. GTDB lineage: Bacteria > Pseudomonadota > Gammaproteobacteria > Burkholderiales > Burkholderiaceae_C > Limnohabitans. Next base: position 38,633 of record CAUPNL010000014.1, read on the forward strand.
ATTTGTGGACAACTCCGCTTATGGCAACAACCAACTGCCAGGCTTTCCACCCATCATTGTTCGTGCTGAAAGCCTCTACCGCTTCGGCTCAGAAGTCAACGGCAAACCAAGCTTCTATGCAGGACCAAAAATGGAGTGGGTCCCTCGCAAAGCACCCATGGACAACACCAACAGCGTGTACCGCGATGGTTACACCTTGGTTGGTTTCAAGGTAGGCCAAGCAATTGATAAAAAATGGTCATGGTTTGCAGATGCTCGTAACTTAACCAATAAAAAATACGCGGCTGATAGCAGCATCTCTGCCAACCTAGCTGGTGCAAGTACAGCGGCGATGTATTACCCAGGCTATGGCCGTGCCTTTTACTTCGGCATCGAAGCAAAGATCGACTAACTTCAACCCTGAAACGCTTGACGAAACATTTCCCTATGAAAAAACAAATCCAACTCTTCTTGCTGAGCGCTGCTTTTCTTCCCTTGGCACACGCGCACATTGTGTTGACTGAACCCAAGGCTGTTGCTGGTAGTTACTACAAAGCTACGCTGCGCGTGGGCCACGGCTGTCACGGTTCAGCCACCACCGGCCTGACTGTGCAAGTGCCTGCAGGCTTTCAGGGTGCCAAGCCTCAGCCGAAGTTTGGTTGGACTGTTGCCACACGAAAAGCCAAGCTCGCCACCCCCTACAACAGCCACGGAAAAACCGTGACCGACGATGTGGTGGAGTTGCGTTGGACTGCTGCCAACAAAGAGGCTGTGTTACCCGATGACCAATTTGACGAATTCGCTTTCATAGGGCGTTTGCCAGATAGCGCCGGTTCAATGTGGGTCAAGGTGTTGCAGACCTGCGAGAACGGTCAAAATGATTGGTCAGATATCCCTGCGAGCGGCTCGCCCACAAGTGGCCTGAAATCACCCGCCGCATTGCTAGACGTGCAAGCCGCACCCAAACACGAACACCACCATTAATTCAAAGGAGCTTTTATGAAATTTACGAAACACCTCATCGCCGCCGCATTCGCCACTGTGTGCGCGGTCAACGCGTATGCCCAAAACGTGACCATCACCGACGCATGGGCACGCGCCACCGTGCAAGGCCAAAAGGCCACCGGCGCATTCATGAAAATCACCGCCAAAGACAACGCCAAATTGGTGGGCGTGAGCAGCCCCGTCGCAGGCGTGGCTGAGATTCACGAAATGAAGATGGACAAAGACGTGATGCGTATGAACGCCTTGCCCAACGGCCTAGACTTGCCCGCTGGCAAAGCGGTCGAGCTCAAGCCTGGCGGCTATCACGTGATGTTGATGGACTTGAAAGCGCCCTTGGCCAAAGACACCAGCGTGCCTGTGACGCTGACGTTTCAAGATGCCAAAGGCGTGAAGTCCAACGTGGAGCTGAAAGTGCAAGTGGGCATGCAAGCACCCATGATGCAACATCAAAAACAGATGGAACACAACCACGCTGACCACAAGCACTGAGCTGTCAGCCAAGCGTGGGCTGGGTTTTGGTTTAATGCGACCTATACACACAGGAGATAGACATGACCAACCCAGCCGGTTTTGATTTCACCAAGTTCGTTCCGGGCTTTGACTTTCTAAAGAACCTCACGCCTGGAGGCGGTGCTTCTGCCGCGTCGGCTGCGCCCGGTTGGGTGGCGCCAACGCTTGACCCTGAAGAGCTGGAGAAGCGCATTCAAGAACTCAAGACGGTTCAGTTTTGGCTGGAACAAAACAGCAAGGCAGTGGGTGCCACCATCCAGGCCCTCGAAGTGCAGCGCATGACGCTCAACACCTTGAAGGGCATGAACATGAGCTTCAATGACTTGGCTGAGTCGCTCAAGGTCAAGCCGCAAGAAGCTGCAGAGCCTGGACAACCCAAATATTCATTCACACAAGCCGCCCCTGAGCAAGCAGCGCCCGCGCAAGAGGCACCCAAGGCCGCGCCTAAAGCCAGCAAGTCACGCAGCAAAAAAGCTGCGGCTGCTGGTGTGGACCCTTCTCATTGGTGGGGTGCTTTGACGGACCAGTTTCAGCACATTGCCACGCATGCCATGAATGATATGGCGCATCGTGCACAAGCACACGCCACCACTGGCGCTGCCAAGCCTGCTGCTAAAAAAGCGGCCGCCAAAACAGCTGCGCGCAAACCTGCTGCCCGCAAAGCACCCGCGCGTAAAACCGCCACCAAATCCAAACGATGAAACTCTTCCCCTACGGTCACGCCACCCACCCGCAGTGGGAAATGGCCGCAGGCTTGGTGCTGGCGCAGTTGCGCGCGCACATGGCCTTGCCCGAGTACGCCAGTGCGCCGCACCTTGGTTTGATTTACATCACCGACCACTACGCCACGCACGCACAAGACATCTTGTCGCACCTCAGTGCTGAGCTGCCGGAGGTGACCGATTGGGCGGGCACCGTGGGGGAGGGTATTGCGGCCAACAACGTGGAATATTTTGATGAGCCAGCGCTGAGTGTGATGTTGTGCGACATCTCGCCTGAGCACTACCGCGTGTTCAGCGGCGTGGCCCCGTTGGCGCAAGCCGGCATGGGTGCCAAGCATGGCAGCAGCTTTGTGCCGCACACGGCCTTGTTGCATGCCGATGCACACACGCCCGATGTGCCCGAGTTGATCGCCGAGCTGGCGCAGCGCACGGCCAGCGGCTATGTGTTTGGCGGCTTGTCGGCCAGCCGAACGGACGTGGTGCAGTTCGCGTTGAATGGTGACGGCAACATGGCCGGTCAAGGCAAAGCCTCGGGCGTGTTTCATGGCGGTTTGAGCGGCGTGGCGTTTGATGCCGAGGTGGCCATGGTGTCGCGTGTCACGCAAGGCTGTTTGCCTGTGGCCCAAACGCACACCATCACCAGTGCCGACAACCATGTGGTGCTCACCCTAGACAACGAGCCCGCACTGCATGTGTTGGAGCGCGATTTGAAAATCAGCCTTGCCGACAAACAGCCTGCCATTGCCAAAGTGCGGGCTACGCTGGTGGGCTTGTCGGCTGAACATGACGCTACCATCAAACGCACGGGTGAGTTTGACGACGCGGTGCTGGTGCGCCACATCGTCGGCATCGATCCCGCACGCGAAGCGGTGGCTGTGGCGCAACCGGTGGAGCTGGGCATGCGCCTCACGTTTTGCGAACGCAATGCCGCTGCGGCACGCGCAGACCTCACGCGCATTTGCGCCGAAATTCGCGAGGCCCTAGAGCCCGAAGAAATGACGGCTGATTTGGCTGGCGCACTCAGTGCCGACACCAACATCAACCCGCATCCCGCACGCCGCATGGCGGGTGCTGTTTATGTGAGCTGCGCAGGGCGCGGCGGTCCACACTTTGGTGGCGAGAGTGCTGAGATGCACATCGTGCGCCGCGCGTTGGGCGATGTGCCGCTTGTGGGTTTCTTTGCCGGTGGCGAAATTGCCCACCAAGAACTGCATGGTTACACCGGCGTGTTGACGGTGTTCACCACCGAGGCTTGATGGCGCGGCAGCCTCGTGGCGTGGTTCAAACGCCGCGCGCGCGGTCTTCTTTGAACTTGGCGCGGAATGCACCGAACTGGCCAGCCTCTAAAGACTCACGCACTTCGCGCATGAGGTTGAGGTAGTAGTGCAGGTTGTGTACTGTGGTCAACATGGGGCCGAGCATTTCGCCGCAGCGGTCTAGGTGATGCAAGTACGCACGGCTAAAGCCGCCGCTGCTTGTGCCGTCGGGGCGTGTGTGGCCCGCGCAGGTGTAGCAGGTGCAGGTGCTGTCGAGTGGCCCGTGGTCTGCCTTGTGGCGAGCATTGCGCAGTTTCAAGTCGCCATAGCGGGTGAAGATGGTTCCGTTGCGCGCGTTGCGTGTGGGCATGACGCAGTCAAACATGTCCACGCCGTCAGCCACGCCTTGCACCAAGTCTTCGGGTGTGCCCACGCCCATCAAGTAGCGTGGTTTGTTTTCGGGCAGGCGATGGGGCGTGTGCGCCATGATTTCTAGCATTTGGTCTTTGGGCTCGCCCACGCTCACGCCGCCAATGGCGTAGCCGGGGAAGTTCATGTCCACCAGCGCGTCGAGTGACTCTTGGCGCAAGTTGGTAAACATGCCGCCTTGCACGATGCCAAACAAAGCGTTGGGGTTTTCTAAGCGTGCAAATTCGTCTTTGCTGCGCACGGCCCAGCGGCGGCTCATCTCCATTGACTTGCGAGCCTCGGCCTCTGTGGTGAGGTGGCCTTTGGTTTCGTAGGGTGTGCACTCGTCGAGTTGCATGACGATGTCACTGTTGAGCGTGGTTTGAATTTGCATGCTCACCTCGGGCGACATGAACAGTTTGTCGCCGTTCACGGGCGAGGCAAACGTCACACCTTCTTCGGTGATCTTGCGCATTGCACCGAGCGACCACACTTGAAAACCACCGCTGTCTGTGAGGATGGGTTTGTTCCAACGCTCAAAGTCGTGCAAGCCGCCAAAGCTTTGCATCACATCGAGGCCGGGGCGCATCCACAGGTGGAAGGTGTTGCCCAAAATGATTTGCGCGCCCATTTCTTCGAGGCTGCGAGGCATCACGCCTTTGACCGTGCCGTAGGTGCCCACGGGCATGAAGATAGGGGTTTGCACCACGCCGTGGTTGAGCGTGAGCGTGCCGCGGCGGGCGTGGCTGGATGAATCTTTTTTGTGAACGTCAAACTTCAACATGGTCGGTCTTTCTTTGTAGCAGCATGGCGTCGCCATAGCTGAAGAATCGGTATTGGTTGGCAATGGCGTGGCGGTACAGCGCGTGCATGTGCTCGAAGCCAGCAAACGCGCTGACCAACATGAGCAATGTGCTCTTGGGTAAATGGAAGTTGGTGATCAACACATCCACCACCTGGAACGTAAAGCCGGGCGTGATGAAGATTTGTGTGTCGCCACTCGTCAGCCCACTTTGCGCCCAACTCTCTAGCGTGCGCACGCTGGTCGTGCCCACCGCCACCACGCGTCCACCGCGTGCGCGGCAATCGGCAATGGCTTGGATGGTTTCTGGCGGGATGTTGTACCACTCGCTGTGCATGCGGTGCTCGGCCAAGTTCTCGGTTTTGACTGGCTGAAACGTGCCCGCCCCCACATGCAGCGTGACGCTGGCACGTGACACGCCTTGGGCCTCTAGCCCTTGCAGCACGCCTTCGTCAAAGTGCAGCGCGGCGGTGGGTGCAGCGGCCGCACCCGGGTGCTTGGCAAACACGGTTTGGTAACGGCGCTCGTCCTCGGCTTTGTCTGCTTCGGTTTCGTGTTGCGCGTCGGCGGTGTTTTGGTGGCGCTCAATGTAGGGCGGCAGCGGCATGTGGCCGTGCGCTTGCATCAGTGTGTGAGGCTCGTCGCTGAACTTGAAGCGAAACAGTTGCCCGTCTTCATTGGGCCAGCGGCCCAGCAGCGTGGCTGTGAAGCCGCCGTTGCGCAAACCACCCGCCATGTACATCACGGCACCAACCTGCGGCTTTTTGCTGACCTTCATGTGGGCCACGACTTCGTGGTTGGTCAGCACGCGCTCGACCAAAAGTTCAAGCTTGCCGCCTGTGGCCTTTTCGCCAAACAAACGGGCTTTCACCACCTGCGTGTCGTTGAACACCAGCAAGTCGCCAGCTTTGAGTAACGAGGGAAGATCTTTGAAGGTGCGATTGGCAAACTCAGCGCTGCGGCCATCGAGCAAGCGCGAGGCGCTGCGTTCAGAAGCGGGGTGCTGGGCAATCAGGGACTCAGGCAGTTCGAAATCGAAATCGCTGAGCGTGTAAGTGTGTGACATGTGCTTGAGGGCCGGACGGGCCCGTTCCAAGTAAAAACAGCCGTGATTTTCGCACGGCTGTTTTTGGCTGTCATTTTGCTTAGTTACCGCAAGCGTATGACCTTGTCGACGTTAAGTTATTTGATGAGCTGTAAAAGTTCAAGACATTCAGGAGCGACTGTGTTGTTGTTCTATTCGTTTTAAACGCGTTGGTTGTGAAATATCCATAGTTTAGGTTGTTGGTCCCAATGATTATTGGACCTGAATTTGAAAATGAATTCCATGGACTGTAACTGTTGAACTGGTTACCGTATGTTCCAAATTGGTTCCAAATGCTTGAACTGCTGTATGGATTGCCGTATGTGCCAAAACTGTTGCATACCGACTCAGCGTGGAATTGATTGCATGTAAGGCAACCAAGGTAAACGCTGTTGTTTACTCCGCCATATAAAAGCAAGTTGACGCCCGTCGCCGCAGGTACTGGGCTAGCAGTAATCGTTGTCGTACTTATTTGACTTGCAAGGCTTCCATCTCCAACTGCAAGAGCGATAACGTAGCTACCTGCCACGTCTGCAAGGAAGGATGGTCTTGCATTTGTTGCACCCGTTAATGATGCTGAGCTTCCTGCTGGTTTTGAAATGAATGCCCATGCATAAAGGAGTGAGTCGCCGTTTGGGTCGTAGCTTCCTGTTCCATTGAGCGTCACAGTTGTTCCAACATATACGTTCAGACCGCCACCGGCACTAGCCACAGGGGCTAGATTCGCATTTGATGCGGTAACAGTGACTGTGCTTGTGGTGCTACTCAAGGCGCCATCGTTGACGACAAGGCTTAGCACATAGCTACCAGCGGTTGCTGCCGTGAATGTCGGGTTTGCCGTCGTTGCGCTTGATAGTGAGGCGTTGCTTCCTGCAGGTTTCGAAACGAACGACCAAGCGTAGGTCAATGCATCACCATTCGCGTCATTACTCGCCGAGCCGTTTAGCGTGACAGTCGATCCCGTTACTACACTTTGAGCTACGCCTGCATTAGCGACTGGGGCGATGTTTGTTGTAGAGGCCGTTACCGTAACGGTAGACGCAGCACTGCTTAAAGAACCGTCATTCACAAGCAATCTCAGAACATAGCTGCCAGCGACATCTGGTGCAAACGTCGGATTGACGGTCGTGGCATTTGTTAATGATGCAATGCTGCTGGATGGTTTTGACACGAATGACCATGAATATGTAATTGAGTCACCGTTTGCATCATTACTACCTGATCCGTTCAAGGTTGTTGTTGCGCCCACAACGACGTTTTGTGATGATCCAGCATTTGCAATGGGCGCCAAATTAGACGTGGCTGCAGTAATCGTGACGGTGCTTGAACTGCTGCTCAATGAACCATCATTGACGGTCAAGTTCGCAACGTAGTTGCCTGCTTTGTCTGCGATCAAGGTCGGATTGACCGACGACGCACTTGATAAAGAGGCTGAACTACCCGCTGGTTTTGAGGTAAAAGACCAAGCGTAGGTCAGCGGGTCCCCGTTCGCGTCAGAGCTGTTTGCTCCGTTCAAAGTCACGACCGATCCAGTTACAACGTTCTGCGCTGATCCAGCATTGGCTACGGGTGCGATGTTGGTTGTCGCTGCTGTGATTGTTACTGTTGCCGCAGGGCTATCAACTGTTCCGTCGTTCACGATAAGGCTAACTGCGTAATTGCCTGCTTTATCCGCTGTGAATGTTGGATTAACCGTTGTGGCACCAGTCAGGGTTGCAGCGCTGGTTGCCGGTTTTGAAGTTATCGCCCATGAGTAGGTTAGGGGGTCTCCATTTGCATCACTACTTAGGGCGCCTGTTAGCGCGACAAGTGATGTCGTTGTAACGTTTTGGTTGGTGCCAGCATTCGCTACTGGTGCTACGTTAGCGTTGGCTGCTGTAATCGTGACGGTTGACTCCGTGCTGTTCAACTTGCCGTCGCTCACAACTAAGCTTGCCACGTAGACGCCTGCGACATCAGGCGTGAAATATGGGGAGCTCGAAGTTGCATCAGTTAATGAGGCGCTACTCTTGCTGGGTTTTGTTGTAAGTGTCCACGCGTATGTCAATGTATCGTTGTTTGCATCGGTGCTGCCGCTGCCGTTCAGCATGACTTTGTTAGACGTTAAAACGTTTTGAGTTGGCCCAGCATTGGCCGTGGGTGCTACGTTTGCAATGCCTAAAGTGTTTTGGAAATGACTTGTCGCAGAGGCCAAGCTAACAGGTGTTGTATTGCTTGAGCCTGAATTGGCCAAGAGTGTTGTTAAAGTCGTTGTAGCTCTGAATGCTGTTGGCGCCACGTTGAAGTCAACGCTGTTTGTTGCTGCTGTGTGCGCCGCGGCTGAAATTTGAATGCCATTCGCTGGATTTCCATCAGCATCTAAGCTCTGTAAGAGTACCAAGATATTTGAGACGACTTGATGATTTACATCTGTTGTATTTGCCAAATCTAAAGGCGTAATCGTTGCATTTGCGCTGGCTGCTGGCAGGTCAATGTTGCCAACAGAAAACGTAACGATTTCACCTGGAATGTATGAAAACTCGCCACTATCGTTCGTTTTTCCAGAACTTGACGCTGTTCTGTAGTTGATGCCCGACACTGGGCTGTCTAAGAAAACGCCTGTTGACGGCGTGATTTGATTTCCAGCACCTCCGCCCCCTCCACCACTACATGCGATTAGCGCTAGTGTTGGAATGAAAGAAAAAAATTTAAGTGGCCGCATAAAACCTTCGAATTTGATGAAATTTGTTCAAATGATTTTATATGTGAATTAGTGTGTATGTGAATTAGGCATAAATTGGGACATTCCTATGCGTGAAACCTTCGCTCCAACAATCCTTCGGCCAATGTGTCCGCTTCTTGCGGCAAGCACATGGCATGACTCAGGTCGAGTTCAGCGAAAAGTGCGGCTTCTATCAAACCTACCTCAGCCGCATTGAGAACGGCCAAGCCAACCCCACGCTCAACGCGATGGAGGTGATTGCTGTGGGGTTGGGGCTGACGGTGTTTCAGTTGTTTGAGCGCGTGCGGGAGCAGGCCCAGGCTGATGGCGCAAAGCCATAGTGCTATTGCGCGTGAGTTTTGAATCCCGTGGATTTCTCAATGTCGTAGGACTGCATCTTCATGGTGTTGTTGGGTCCTACACGGTATCGGTATTGCTCTGTTTGAATCAATGGCGCTGATAAATAGTCAGTGGCTGTTGTCGAGGTTGTTGTGCTGTATGCCTTGACGATGAGGTTAAACACAACCGAAGACGCCGTGTCCATTTCAATCACATAGGTCCATTCCTCAAGGCCTGCTTTGGTCACTGGTGATGCGGTGGTGTAGTTATCAATGACCCCAATTAGGCCCGAGTCACCTACTTTTGCCGCGCTAGGGAAGTCGGCAGGGGCGCGCCAAACATTGGTCGTTGTCCCGTAGGTGTACCGGACATTTTTTAACAACGGAACAGCTGTGCTGTAGTTGAAGTAAGCGACGGTGCTGTAGTTGCTCACAGTGGTAACGAACGGCGCAATGCAGGTGTTGTAGAGACGATTGACAATATTTTGGTTATATCGGTACGCGCCCGATACCGTCATGGCCGATGTATTCGTGAGGATCAATGTGCCAGTGCACGAGCCAGAAATGGTCATTGGTGCCGTTTGAGGCTCGAGATTGAAATTGGTCCACGCTTGGGTGATATCAAAACTCTGGGTAGAGGCAGCTTTTGCACTTGGGTCTTTGCTTGCCCAATCGTCATCGCTAGCACCGCATCCGCTGAGCAGCAGAGCAACCAAGAGTGTTAGAACTTCAAGTTTCATTGAATTTATGTATTTCTAAGTATTGGAAATTGAAAGACAATTGTCTCAAACTTGGTTATTAAATATTAACTTTGTGATTGGTGTTTTTACGAGTTCTTCGCTCCGCGCGCAGTTGAAAAAGGGTTTTCTATGAATGTTTTGCGATTGCGGACGCTGCTCAGTTGGGTGTGTTGGTGTGTCGCGGTGCAGGCTCAGGGGCAAACGCAAACTAACCTGGTTGACTACCCTTTAGGTCGCTATAACGCGCAGGTAGGAGTAGATGCATGGCGGTTTTCGCCAGACAAGCCAGAAAAATTATTGATGTTGGCGACCAACACGCAGTGGCAGTACAGGCCCGTTTCGCCTTGGGGCACATTTGACGGCCGACTCATGCTTTCTGCGCAGGCGACAGTTTCGCTTAAGGCCCGAACCAATCAAGAGATGGGTTCACATGTGGATGAGTTAAGTGCTGATTGGGCGTTTTCGCCAAGTTTTGGTGTGAAGGCGGGGGTGCTTGATTACAAAACCAGTTGGTGCCGCACGTATGACATTGACTCGCCTTGGGTGCGAGAGAACGATCCGTTTTGCACGGTGGTGTCAACCAGCGGCCCAAGTGGTGGCGCGCCAGGTGCTCAGGCGTATGTCAATTTGGCTGTGGGGGGCTATCGTGTGCAGGGTATTGCAGGGGCCTACAACCCTTTGCTGATGAATTACAACACCCGAGAGATTTCAAACGTCACTTATCCGTTGTACCGCGTCAACAAAAATCAAAAGCAGGGCATGTCCATCAATGTATTGAACTTAGATACGGCCACTGAGTTTCGGTTGGGTTTGCTACGGGCGCAGCAAGGGGCACAAGTGTATGGAGGCTGGAATACGGCCCCGTTTCATATTGAGCAAACGTATCAACTGGCTTTTGCCGGCTTGAGTTTTTACATCACGCCAAAATTAAACATGCGCATGCAGACCTTGCACCATGTCACGAATAGTAATAATTTTTCGTATCCAGGAGCATTGCAGCCACATTTTTTGAGCGTGAAAAATATCAATAGAACATCCAATGTCTTAGAGCTTTCTTATCAGATGAACCCTCAAGATACATTCGCGTTGGCGCTCAATCGCTATGACTTTGACGCGCAGAAAACACAAACCAACTTCCCCTTTTCAGGGTATACCTACGACCCGCATTTTTATCAGTATCAACAAAGCGCTATGTCTGCTGCGTGGCGTAGAGATTGGATACGAGGGGTGTTCACGGTGTTTCAAGTTACGCGTAGCCGATTTGTGCTCGAGGGCACTTCTGCAGGTGGTGACCAAATCAAGAGTGCCAATGGTTTAGGGTTTCGTCTCGGCTACCAGTTTTAAAAACCGCTTGGCGGCGGGCACAATCAATGCCCATGCCGCCCGCAGAAAAAGCCACCACCAAACCGCTCTCCGCACCGCAAAAAGCGTTGCGCAAGCTTGGGCTGGACCGCGACATTGATTTGGCCCTGCACCTGCCGCTGCGCTACGAAGACGAAACGCGCATCGTGCGTCTGGCTGACACGCGCGAGGGCGACATGGCGCAAATCGAAGCTACGGTGGTGTCGTGTGACATCGCCTACAAACCGCGCCGCCAATTGCTGGTGGTGGTGGATGATGGCTCGGACACCTGCACGCTGCGCTTTTTCAGTTTTTACCCTTCTCAACAAAAAGCACTGGCGGTGGGCAACCGCTTGCGTTTGCGTGGCGAGGTGAAGGGCGGCTTCATGGGGCGCACCATGATGCACCCCGGCTTCAGTATGGCGGGTGGCGAGCTGCCCAATGCGCTCACGCCGGTGTACCCCACCTCGGCAGGTTTGCCGCAGGTGTATTTGCGTAAGGCAGTACACAGCGGGCTGGTGCATGCGGCGCGACACGGTGCGTTTGTCGAGACGATTCCGCCCGAGCACATGCCGCGCTCGGCCATGAGTGCTGGCGCGAAGGCGTGGAGCCTTGAGCAGGCCTTGCACTTTTTGCACCACCCCACGCCCGATGTGTCGTTGGCGCAGCTGGAAGACCGCACGCACCCCGCTTGGCAACGGTTGAAAGCCGAAGAACTGCTGGCGCAACAGTTGTCGCAGTTGCAGTCCAAGCGTGCGCGTGACGAACTGCGTGCGCCGGCCTTAGTGCTGAAAAAAGGCGGTTTGCACGAGCAGTTGTTGGGTGTGTTGCCATTTGGTTTGACCGGCGCGCAACGCCGCGTGGGTGAAGAAATTGCGCAAGACTTGATGCGCCAAGTGCCCATGCACCGTTTGCTGCAAGGCGATGTGGGTTCGGGCAAAACCGTGGTGGCGGCATTGGCTGCAGCGGTGGCGATGGATGGCGGTTGGCAATGTGCGCTGATGGCTCCAACTGAAATTTTGGCCGAGCAACACTTTCGCAAACTGATTGGTTGGCTAGAGCCTTTGCTCACGCCGTTGGGCAAGCGCGTAGCATGGCTCACGGGGAGCCAAAAGAAGAAAGAACGCACCGAAATGTTGGGGCTCATCGCCAGTGGCGAAGCTGCTTTGGTGGTGGGTACGCATGCGGTGATTCAAGAGCAGGTCGTCTTTAAAAACTTGGCACTGGCCATCATCGACGAGCAGCACCGCTTTGGCGTGGCGCAGCGTTTGGCGCTGCGCGAGAAGATGCTCACGCACGACGGCATGCCACAGCAAGAGCCACACATGCTGATGATGAGCGCCACGCCCATTCCCCGCACTTTGGCCATGAGCTATTACGCTGACCTTGATGTGTCCACGCTGGACGAGTTGCCGCCGGGTCGTACGCCGGTGGTGACCAAACTGGTGTCAGAGTCGCGACGTGATGAGTTGATTGAACGCATTCGCCACCAGCTTGACGAAGGCCGTCAGGTGTATTGGGTGTGCCCGTTGATTGAAGAAAGCGAAGCGCTCGATTTGACCAATGCCACCGAAACGCATGCCTTGTTGATGGATGCGCTCAACTACCCTGGCACAAAGCCGGTGTTGGTGGGGCTGCTGCATTCGCGCATGCCACCTGCCGACAAAAAGGCAGTGATGGCGCAGTTTGAAAGCGGCGCCATGGCCGTGTTGGTCAGCACCACCGTGATTGAGGTGGGTGTGGATGTGCCCAATGCCTCGCTGATGGTGATTGAGCATGCCGAGCGCTTTGGCCTTAGTCAGTTGCACCAGTTGCGTGGGCGTGTAGGGCGCGGCGCGGCTGCTTCTGCCTGCGTGCTGATGTATGCCACGGGCGAGAGTGGGCGCGTGAGCGAGACGGCGCGCGAGCGGCTGCGTGCAATGGTGGAAACCTCGGATGGGTTTGAAATTGCACGACGCGATTTAGAAATTCGTGGCCCCGGTGAATTTTTGGGCGCACGCCAATCGGGGGCTGCGCTGCTGCGCTTTGCCGACTTGGCCGAAGATGGCGAGCTGTTGCAATGGGCCAGAGAGTTGGCCCCGCTGATGCTGGATATGTACCCCGAGTTGGCCGAGCGACACGTGAGTCGCTGGTTGGGTGGAAAATCGGATTTCTTGAAGGCTTAACTTTAGAAACGCACATGACCCTGACCGAACTCAAATACATCGTGGCCGTTGCCCGCGAAAAGCACTTTGGTCGAGCAGCCGAGGCCTGCTTTGTGTCGCAACCCACGCTGTCGGTGGCGATCAAAAAACTCGAAGAAGAGTTGGATGTGAAGCTGTTTGAACGCAGCGCCAACGAAGTGACGGTCACGCCCCTGGGCGAAGAAATCATCCGCCAAGCGCAAAGTGTGTTGGAGCAGGCCGCCAACATCAAAGAAATTGCCAAGCGCGGCAAAGACCCATTGGCCGGCCCGTTGAAGCTGGGTGTGATTTACACGATTGGTCCGTACTTGCTGCCAAGCTTGGTGCGACAAGCCATTTCTAAAACACCGCAAATGCCGCTGATGCTGCAAGAAAATTTCACTGTCAAGTTGATGGAGATGTTGCGAACCGGCGAGATTGATTGCGCCATCTTGGCAGAGCCGTTCCCAGACACGGGCCTGGCTACCGCGCCCTTGTACGACGAGCCCTTCATGGCCGCCGTTCCCAGCAATCATCCGCTGGCGACCTTGAAGCAAGTCAGTGCGGATGAGTTGAAGAGCGAAACCATGTTGTTGTTGGGCAATGGTCATTGCTTTCGCGACCATGTGCTGGAGGTGTGCCCAGAATTTGCGCGTTTCTCTAGCAATGCTGAGGGTATTCAAAAGAGTTTCGAAGGCTCGTCGTTGGAGACCATCAAGCACATGGTGGCCGCTGGTATGGGCGTGACACTGGTGCCGCGTTTGAGCGTGCCGAAAGAGGCACTGAACACACAAGCCAAGCGTAAAAAAAGCGAAGAGACGTATGTACGCTACTTGCCCATCACCGACGATAAGGGCGGCTTGCCACCCACGCGTCGCGTAGTGTTGGCATGGCGTCGCAGCTTCACGCGTTATGAAGCGATTGCGGCGTTGCGCAATGCCATCTATGCCTGCGAGCTGCCAGGCGTGAACCGCTTGTCGTGATGGGTGTGTGCATGCGTGAACGCTTGAGCCTTTATTTAGATTTGATTCGTTGGAGTCGCCCAGCGGGCTGGTTACTTCTGCTGTGGCCTTCTCTCTCTGCCTTGTGGGTGGCGGCCGATGGCTGGCCCGGTTGGCATTTGGTGGCGGTGTTTGTGTTGGGCACGATCCTGATGCGTAGTGCGGGCTGCTGCATCAACGATGTGGCCGACCGTGATTTTGACCGTCATGTCAAACGCACCGCCGAGCGTCCTGTGACACGCGGCGCTGTGTCTGTGCGCGAGGCCTTGCTGGTGGGCGCTGTGCTGGCGCTGGCGGCGTTTGGCTTGGTGCTGACCACCAACCCTGCCACCATCGTGTGGTCGTTTGCAGGATTGGCAGTGACGCTGATTTATCCCTACGCCAAACGTTACGTGTCGATGCCGCAAGCGGTATTGGGCATGGCGTTTAGCTTTGGCATTCCTTTGGCGTTTGTGGCGGTGGGCAGTGCCAACTTGGCGTGGCCAGACATCAGCTTGCAAACATTGATCGACGCTGTGCCCATGCAAGCTTGGGGTTTGATGCTGTTCAATTTGTTTTGGGTATTGGCCTATGACACCGAGTATGCGATGGTCGATCGTGACGACGACATTCGCATTGGCATGAAGACCTCGGCCATCACCTTGGGCCGTCACGACATATCGGCCATCATGGCGTTTTATGCGGTGTATCTGTGTGGCTGGTATGGCTTGCTTGAGTCAGAGAAGTTGGGCGGTGCTTGGACGTTTGCTTTGATCTTGGCGGGCCTGCAAGCCCTGTGGCACTTCTTGCTGATCTTGGACCGCTCGCGCGAGGGATGCTTTCGCGCATTCCGCTTGAACCATTGGCTTGGGGCCACTGTGTTCGTGGGTTTGGCCGTGGGTTACGCATTGCGTTAAATCTCGCACCTATCCATCATGAGAAAAGCGCTTGCGGCAAATGCCTCAAGCGCTTTTTGTTTGCAAGCATTAAGCGGTTGGCTTAGTGAGCTTTGGCTTTTTTAGACTTCTTCTTTTTCAATTTCTTTTTCTTGGCCTTTTTGGCTTTTTTATCCGCTTTAGCAGGAGCTGCTGGTGCGGCATTGGTGTTGCTAGGCGAAGCTTGGTCAGGTTGTGCCACTGGCGCAGTTGGCATGGCTGGCGCTTGCGCTTCAGAAACCAATGGCAAGCCCAAGGCGGCGACAGACAAGAGAGAAAGAAGGAGTTTTTTCATGGATACAAAAGTTTAAAAATCAACGGCGTATTGTCTCATTACTTATAGGGATTTAAGCCCCAAACTCGTCGCCGAGCTCGTGGGCGCGTAGTTCTGCGGCTTTGAGGGCTGTTTGGAATAGTTCGCTCACATGTGCGTTTTGCATGGAGGTGAGGGCTGCATAAGTGGTGCCGCCCTTGGATGTGACGCGCTCGCGCAGCACGGAAGGGGGTTCGCTGGCGGTTTTTGCCAGTTGTGATGCGCCTTCAAACGTACCGATGGCCAGCTGCGTGGCTTGTTCAGCGGTCAAGCCCATTTTTACTCCGGCTTCCACCATGGCTTCGATGAAGAAGAACACATAAGCAGGGCCAGAGCCCGAGATGGCGGTGACCGCATCTAGCAAGGGTTCGTCCTTGACCCATAGCAGAGCGCCGGTGGTTGCAATGACTTGTTCGATCCATGCTTTGTCTGTGTCTGTTACGGCGGCGCGAGCAAAAAGACCCGTCTGACCGAGGCCAACCAAAGCGGGCGTGTTGGGCATGGCGCGTACCACGCGTTCAGTACCTAGCCAATTGGCTATGCTGTCGCTGCGAATGCCAGCAGCCACACTCAGGTGCAGCGAGTGGGCGCAGAAATCACGTGTTTGTTGGGCGGCTTCTCTGAAAGTTTGCGGCTTCACGGCCCAAATCACCAAGCCTGCTTCGGCCAATGTGTCATCGGCTGCCGCTAAGACGCGCACACCAAATTGGACCTGCAGGTGCTGGCGCGCTTCTGCAAAAGGCTCGACCACCAAGATGCGATTGGCAGGCGTGCCTTGCTTGATGAGGCCTCCAATGATGGCGCTGGCCATGTTGCCGCCGCCAATGAATGCAAGGGTTTGAGAGGGGGTAGAAGGTGTAGACATGGAAGAATTGTCGGGCAAACCTAAAAGAATCGTAAAAATAGTTTGACGCGGCCTAAAAAGTTATGGCATAATTTGCGGCTCCGCTAAAAAAGCGGGGTTTATCTGCCCCAAGTTGAAGCGTTGCGAGTGGTTCGCGATGTGGATGACGGGCCCAAGACTGATCGGTTGTATGTGTGGCTGGCCTGCAAAGGTGAGTTGTGCAAAAACTGATGCAAGTTGGGAATATTGAAATGATCCAAACTGAAACACGGTTAGATGTCGCTGACAACACCGGTGCGAAGTCCGTTTTGTGCATTAAGGTGCTCGGCGGTTCTAAGCGTCGCTATGCAAGCGTGGGCGACATCATCAAGGTGAGCATTAAAGAAGCCGCTCCGCGTGGCCGCGTCAAAAAAGGCGAGGTGTATAGCGCTGTTGTGGTCCGTACTGCCAAAGGCATCCGCCGTGGCGACGGTTCGCTCGTCAAATTCGATGGCAACGCAGCTGTGTTGCTCAATGCAAAGTTGGAGCCTATCGGCACCCGTATCTTCGGCCCAGTGACGCGCGAGTTGCGCACTGAGAAGTTCATGAAGATCGTGTCATTGGCTCCTGAAGTTCTGTAAGGACTAAACAATGAACAAGATTCGCAAAGGCGACCAAGTCATCGTCCTTACTGGGCGCGACAAAGGTAAGCGTGGCGTTGTGTCGCTGCGTAAAGATGACAGCCACTTGGTGGTCGATGGCATTAACTTGGTGAAAAAACACACCAAGCCAAACCCAATGGCTGGCACGCAAGGCGGCATCGTTGATAAAACAATGCCTATCCATCAGTCCAACGTGGCCATTTTTAATGCTGCTACTGGTAAGGCTGATCGTGTGGGCGTCAAAGTCCTGGCAGACGGCAGCAAAGTGCGCGTCTACAAGTCCAGCGGCGAAGAAATCAAGGCGGCATAAATATGGCACGACTCCAACAACACTACCGCGAAAAAGTTGCGGCCGAATTGACTGCTAAGTTCGGTTACACATCGCCCATGCAAGTTCCACGCTTGACCAAAATCACGTTGAACATGGGTGTGAGCGAAGCTGTGGCTGATAAAAAAGTCATGGACAACGCAGTGAGCGATCTGACCAAAATCGCCGGCCAAAAGCCAGTGGTGACCAAGGCTAAGAAAGCTATCGCGGGTTTCAAAATTCGCGAAGGCCAGCCAATCGGTTGCATGGTGACTTTGCGTGGCG
>CAUPNL010000015.1:0-52973 GCA_963512655.1 uncultured Limnohabitans sp.
TGCTGCGGGCGATATCCGCCGTGGCCAATCTTTGGTCGTGTGGGCGATCCGCGAAGGCCGTCAGGCTGCGCGTTCGGTGGACGAGTTCTTGATGGGCGCAAGCGATCTGCCTCGCTAACTTCTCATCTTTACAAGCCTGTAATGGCTTGCATTTAGAATGCCAAGGGCTGGTCTGTTTCATGAACAGGCCAGCTTTTTCTTCTATGAATACCACTTCCCCCTTAAATACAAACCCTGATGCGTTGGTGGAGCTGCGCGATGTTCGCTTTGGCTATGGCGAGCGCCTCATCTTGGATGGCATCACGCTGACCGTGCCACGCGGCAAAGTCACGGCACTCATGGGTGCGTCGGGTGGTGGCAAAACCACGGTACTGCGTTTGATTGGCGGCCAATACCGCGCGCAGTCGGGCAGCCTCACGTTTGATGGTCAAGAAGTGGCCTCACTCAACCCCACCGATTTGTACGCCGTGCGTCGTCGCATGGGCATGCTGTTTCAGTTTGGTGCTTTGTTCACCGACTTGAGTGTGTTTGACAACGTGGCTTTCCCGCTGCGCGAACACACCGACTTGAGCGAGCCCATGATTCGCGATATCGTACTGATGAAGCTCGAAGCCGTAGGCTTGCGCGGCGCACGTGATTTGATGCCCAGCGAAGTCTCAGGTGGTATGGCCCGCCGTGTGGCCTTGGCGCGTGCCATGGCACTCGATCCAGAACTCATCATGTACGACGAACCCTTCGCTGGCTTGGACCCGATTTCTCTCGGTACTGCTGCGCGTTTGATTCGCCAGCTCAACGATACCTTGGGCCTGACCAGCGTCATCGTGTCGCACGATTTGGATGAAACCTTTCACATCGCAGACCAAGTGATCGTGTTGGCCAACGGCAAGATTGCCGCGCAAGGCACACCCGACGAAGTGCGTCACAGCAACGATCCTTTGGTGAAACAGTTTGTCACTGCAGCGCCTGACGGCCCTGTGCGTTTCCACTACCCAGGCCCATCCGTGGCGCAAGACTTTGGTGTGGAGGGTGAGCAATGAAGTTTGTGGAAAACCTAGGTTTTGCGGTTCGCAGTTACTTGGCTGGTCTGGGCTTGGGTGCCCGTTTGTTTGTGCGCCTGATTTCAGAGTTTGGCAGCAACATGCGCCGCTTTGGCTTGGTGCGCGACCAAGTGCACTTCTTGGGTAACTACTCGCTCGCCATCATTGCGGTGTCGGGCTTGTTTGTGGGCTTTGTGCTCAGCTTGCAGGGCTACTACACCTTGCAGCGTTATGGCTCGTCAGAAGCTTTGGGCCTGTTGGTGGCTTTGAGCTTGGTGCGTGAACTCGGCCCCGTGGTGAGCGCCTTGTTGTTTGCTGGCCGCGCCGGTACATCGCTCACTGCTGAAATTGGTTTGATGAAAGCGGGCGAGCAACTCAGCGCCATGGACATGATGGCGGTCGACCCCGTGCGCCGCATCTTGGGCCCACGCTTTTGGGGCGGGATCATCGCCTTGCCTTTGCTCTCGGCTGTGTTCAGCGCTGTGGGTATTTTGGGCGGCTGGATGGTCGGCGTGCTGATGATTGGCGTGGACGCCGGCTCGTTCTGGAGCCAGATGCAAGGCGGCGTTGATGTGTGGAAAGACGTGGGCAATGGCGTGGTCAAAAGCATCGTGTTCGGTGTGACCGTCACGTTTGTCGCGCTGCTGCAAGGCTATGAAGCCCAGCCCACGCCCGAAGGTGTTTCGCGCGCCACGACTAAAACTGTCGTGGTCGCTTCGTTGGCAGTGTTGGGGTTGGACTTCATCCTCACCGCCATGATGTTCAGTATTTGATGAATCGAGGAAGCTATGCAACGCTCCAAAAATGATGTGTGGGTGGGTCTGTTCGTGCTCTTGGGCGCAGCAGCTATTTTGTTTTTGGCTTTGAAGTCGGCCAATTTGCTGACTTTGAATTTTCAATCCAACTACACGGTCAGCGGCCGCTTTGACAACATTGGCGGCTTGAAGCGCCAAGCAGCCGTTAAGAGTGCAGGCGTGGTGGTGGGCCGTGTGGAAAACGTCACGTTTGACGACAAAACTTTCCAAGCCACGGTGACCATGAACATTGAGAGCCGTTACCAATTCCCCAAAGACAGCTCTTTGAAAATTCTCACCAGCGGTTTGTTGGGTGAGCAATACATTGGCATCGAAGCGGGTGCAGAGGCGGATAACTTGGCCAATGGCGATCGCATTCAGGCCACGCAATCGGCGGTGGTACTTGAGAACCTGATCAGCCAATTCATGTACAACAAGGCGGCAGATCCTGCGCCTGAGAAGGGTGCCAAATGATGAGCTTGTCAAACCTCAAGCGCCTGAGTTTCAGCGTCCTCTGTGCGCTCGCCGCAGTGCTGAGTGCAGGGTGTGCCACGGGCCCAAATGCCAACCCCAAAGACCCATTGGAGCCGATGAACCGAAGTATTTCGAAGTTCAATGACACCTTGGATGACAACGTATTGAAGCCCGCAGCCATCGGTTATCGCGATTACACCCCTCAGCTACTGCAAACCGGCGTCAACAACTTCTTTCGTAACTTGTCAGATGTGATGTCGACCGTCAACAATGGTTTACAGCTCAAGGGGCATGACACCGCAGAGTCGTTCATGCGTGTCACAGTGAACTCCATCTTTGGTATTTACGGTATTTTCGATGTGGCCACTCCCATAGGTTTGGATCGCCATCCGGAAGACTTTGGTCAGACACTGGGTTACTGGGGTGTTCCGAATGGCCCTTATGTGGTGTTGCCGTTGTTGGGTCCATCTACGGTAAGGGATTCTTCAGTCTTGCCACTTGAGTTCTCTTTGGATCCGGTCAGCAATCACAACATCTCGTCGGAGCGCACGGCAGCTTCGGTATTGCGCGTGGTGGATAAGCGTGCCAACTTGCTGCAGGCAACCAATTTCTTGTCAGATGCTGCGATTGACAAATACAGCTTCACGCGCGATTCTTACCTGCAATTCCGCCGCAACCAAGTGTTTGATGGCAACCCACCTGAGGATGACGACTTAGTTGATCCCAGTGCTGAGTCTGTCAAGCCGTCAGCCAAATAACGCTCTCTTGCGTTAAAGAAATATCAAATAGTTTGGAAACCCAAAACATGAATCGTTTTCTGTCTCGCCGTACGTTGTCAGCCTGGGTCATTGGCGCTGCTTGTACTTTGGGTTTGGCTGGAGCTGTTCAGGCTTCAGATGAGCCAGCTGATGTGTTCATTAAGCGCGTGTCATCCGATATTCTGGATGCCATCAAAGCAGATAAATCCATCGGTAATGGTGATGTCAACAAGATCATTGTCTTGGTGGATCGACGTGTCATGCCCAATGTCAATTTTTTGCGCATGACGGCTTCTGCGGTCGGCCCGGGTTGGCGGCAGGCGACGCCTGAGCAACAAAAGCGTTTGCAAGAAGAGTTCAAGATTTTGTTGGTGCGCACCTACTCAGGCGCCTTGGGTCAAGTCAGCGATCAGGCAATTGTGGTGAAGCCTTTGCGTGCAGCGCCTGATGACAAAGAGGTCTTGGTGCGTACCGAAGTGCGCGGCAAAGGCGACCCGATTCAACTTGACTACCGTGTTGAGAAAACAGCGGACGGGTCATGGAAGGTTTACAACATGAACGTGTTGGGTATTTGGTTGGTCGAAAACTACAAAACCCAGTTTGCACAAGAAATCAATGCCAAGGGTGTAGACGGTCTGATCGCCAGCCTGTCCGAGCGCAACAAAAGCAACGCTCGCGCATCTAAGTAAGCCATGACAGCCGCTGCTCACACCTCTGTTGCTTTGCCTGCTGTGCTGATGCAGGCGCAGGCGCAGGCTGTTGCTGATGAACTTGCTTCATTGCTCAGTACTTGCGTGTCCGACGGGGGCGAGGCTGTGTTGGATGCCTCTGCTTTGGTTCAGTTTGATTCCTCAGCTTTGGCGGTCATCTTGGCCTGCCGTCGTGCGGTACTGGCCAAAGGCGCACAACTGCGTGTTACCGGTTTGCCAGAACGTGCCCAAGCCTTGGCCAAGGTCTACGGCCTGAGCGCATTGCTCCACTGAAACAGCTTCTCAGCGCCTTTATAGGCACCCCAAGTCAGGGCATTAGTCTAGGCATGCTTAAGGCCTTAAAATCAAAGGCTACTTTATGCCCGCTATTTCTTTCCAATCCGTCTCCAAAACTTTCCAAACCGCCCGAGGTCCGTTTCAGGCGCTCGATGGCGTGCGTTTTGATGTCCAAAAAGGCGAGTTCTTCGGGCTCTTAGGCCCCAACGGCGCGGGCAAGACCACCCTCATCAGCATCTTGGCCGGTTTGGCACAAGCCTCGTCTGGTTCGGTGTTGGTGCACGGCGTCAATGTGGCTACCCAATCCGCCCAGGCTCGCCGCATGTTGGGCGTGGTACCGCAAGAGCTGGTGTTCGACCCGTTCTTCAATGTGCGCGAAGCCTTGAAGTTTCAGTCGGGCTACTTTGGCGTCAAACACAACGATGACTGGATTGATGAGCTCTTGCACAGCCTTGGCCTCAGCGACAAAGCCCATCACAACATGCGCCAACTCTCAGGCGGCATGAAGCGCCGCATGTTGGTGGCGCAAGCCTTGGTGCACAAGCCGCCTGTCATCGTGCTTGATGAGCCAACCGCGGGTGTGGACGTGGAGCTGCGCCAAACCTTGTGGCAGTTCATTGCCAAGCTCAACCGCGAGGGCAGCACCGTGTTGCTGACCACGCATTACCTCGAAGAAGCCGAAGCTTTGTGCGGCCGCATTGCCATGTTGAAAAACGGCAAAGTGGTGGCGCTGGATAGCACCACCGAGTTACTCAAAGCTGCGTCTAGCAATGTGCTGCGCTTCAAGCTCGATGCCGAGCTGCCACCCGAACTAGCCGCCAAGGCGCGCGTGACGGGCCGCATCGTTCAGTTCCCCGCCAACGACGCGTTGGAGATTGAACGCTACCTCGCCGCCGTGCGTGAGGCGGGCTTGCAGGCGCAAGACGTTGAAATTCGCAAAGCCGACTTGGAAGATGTGTTCCTCGACGTGATGCACCAAAACGAAGAGGTGAAAGCATGATGACCGGCTGGACCATGCTGTTCTACAAAGAGGTGTTGCGCTTTTGGAAGGTCAGCTTCCAAACCGTCGCTGCGCCCGTGCTCACTGCGGTGATGTACCTGATGATTTTTGGCCATGTGCTTGAAGCGCATGTGCAGGTGTACGCCGGTGTCAGCTACACCGCGTTCTTGATTCCCGGCCTCGTGATGATGAGCGTGTTGCAAAACGCGTTTGCCAACAGCTCCTCGTCCATGGTGCAAAGCAAGATCATGGGCAACTTGGTGTTCTTGTTGCTCACGCCACTCTCGCACTGGAGCTGGTTCTTTGCCTATGCACTGTCTGCCATGGTGCGCGGATTGTTGGTGGGTGCGGGTGTTTTGCTGGCGGGTGTGCTGTTTGTGTGGCAGTCGTCGGTGCTCAATTTCTCGCTCATGCCTACGCAGCCTTTGTGGGTCATCACTTTTGCCGTGCTCGGTGCGCTCATGCTTGGCTCGCTCGGTTTGATCGCGGGCTTGTGGGCCGATAAGTTTGACCAAATGGCCGCTTTCCAAAACTTCATCATCATGCCGATGACGTTTTTGAGCGGCGTGTTTTATTCCATCCACTCACTGCCAAGCTTTTGGCAAAACGTGAGCCACCTCAACCCGTTCTTCTACATGATCGACGGTTTCCGTTTTGGCTTCTTTGGCCAAAGCGATGTGTCGCCTTGGTTGAGCTTGGGCGTTGTAGGTGTGTGCTTGTTGGTGGTTTCTACCATCGCACTGCATTTGCTGCGCACAGGTTACAAAATCCGAGGCTAAAAGGTATTCCATGACAGCACAAGAGTTACAAGCCATCATCGCCGCAGGCCTGCCTTGCGAGCATTTGCACGTCGAGGGTGATGGCCGTCATTGGTATGCCACTTTGGTGTCCGCCGAGTTTGAAGGCAAGCGCCTTATTCAGCGCCACCAAAAGGTGTACGCCACTTTGGGCGAAAAAATCAAAACCGACGAAGTGCACGCTTTGTCCATGAAAACCTACACGCCTGCCGAATGGCAAGCCGCTCCTAAAGCTTAAGAAACACTATGGATAAATTACTCGTTCGCGGCGGCCGCACCCTCAATGGCGAAGTGTTGATTTCTGGCGCTAAAAATGCGGCCCTGCCCGAGCTGTGCGCAGCCTTGTTGACCGATCAGCCGGTCACGTTGCAAAACGTGCCGCAGTTGCAAGACGTGGCCACCATGCTCAAGCTCATCCGCAACATGGGTGTGACGGCCGAGCGTGCAGACGACGGCACGGTCAGCCTAGACGCCGGCGGTTTGAATAACCCAGAAGCCCCTTACGAGCTGGTCAAAACCATGCGCGCTTCGGTGCTGGCACTTGGCCCCTTGTTGGCCCGCTTTGGCCACGCCAAGGTGTCGTTGCCCGGCGGTTGCGCCATTGGTTCACGCCCTGTGGATCAGCATCTGAAAGGCTTGCAAGCCATGGGTGCAGAGATTGAGGTGGAACACGGCTACATGGTTGCCAAATTGGGCGGCGGTCGCACACGCCTCAAAGGCGCACGCATCGCCACCGACATGGTGACAGTCACTGGCACAGAAAACTTCCTCATGGCTGCAGCGTTGGCCGACGGCGAAACCTTGTTGGAAAACGCCGCGCAAGAGCCAGAGATTCCAGACTTGGCCGAAATGCTCATTGCCATGGGTGCGAAGATTGAAGGTCACGGCACAAGCCGCATTCACATCCAAGGTGTGGAGCGTTTGCACGGTTGCACCCACAAAGTGGTGGCTGACCGTATTGAGGCGGGCACGTTCTTGTGCGCCGTGGCAGCGACCGGCGGCGACGTGCTCTTGCGTCACGCCCGTGCCGACCATTTGGACGCGGTCATCGACAAGCTGCGCGATGCAGGTGCAACAGTCACTGCCAATGCAGAAGGCATTCGCATCCAAGGCGCTGCGCCCGCGTATGAACACCTCAAGGCGCAAAACTTCCGCACCACCGAATACCCAGGCTTCCCCACCGACATGCAAGCGCAGTTCATGGTGTTGAACGCCATTGCCAAGGGCGCATCAAAGGTGACGGAAACGATTTTTGAAAACCGTTTCATGCACGTCAACGAGTTGGTGCGCTTGGGCGCACACATCCAAATCGACGGCAAAGTGGCTGTGCTTGAAGGCGTCCAAAAGCTCTCCGGTGCAACCGTCATGGCCACCGACTTGCGCGCTTCTGCCTCGCTGGTGATTGCCGGCTTGGTGGCCGATGGCGAAACCTTGGTGGACCGCATCTACCACTTGGACCGTGGCTACGACAAGATGGAAGCCAAGCTGCGCGCCATTGGCGCAGATATCGAAAGAGTGAAATGAACAACATGTTGACGCTGGCGCTCTCCAAGGGCCGCATCTTTGATGAAACCATGCCGCTGCTCAAAGCCGCAGGCATTGAGGTGCTCGAAGATCCAGAAAAATCTCGCAAGCTCATCTTGCCCACCAACCACGCCAACGTGCGCGTGGTGTTGGTGCGTGCGTCTGACGTGCCCACGTATGTGCAATACGGAGGTGCTGATTTGGGCGTGACTGGGCTCGACACCCTCATCGAACACGGCGGTGGTGTGGCTGGTGGCGTGGCCACTGCGGGGCTGTACCAGCCCCTCGATTTGCAAATCGCCAAATGCCGCATGAGCGTGGCCGTGCGTTCCGACTTCGACTACGCCGCAATGGTCAAACAAGGCGCGCGCTTGAAAGTCGCGACCAAGTACACCACCATCGCGCGTGACTTCTTCGCCACCAAAGGCGTGCACGTCGATTTGGTCAAGCTCTATGGCTCCATGGAATTGGCCCCGCTCACCGGCTTGGCCGATGCCATCGTCGACTTGGTGTCCACCGGCAACACGCTCAAAGCCAACCACTTGGTGGAAGTTGAGCGCATCATGGATATCAGCTCGCGCTTGGTGGTCAACCAAGCTGCACTCAAGATGAAACAGGCCGACATTCGCCGCATCATTGATGCCTTCTCTGCCGCACTTGCCAAATAAACCTTTCACTACAAACGTACACAAGATGGCCAAACCGCTTCGTCTCTCGACCACCAGCCCCACCTTTGAAGCTGAGTTCAAAGCGCGTCTGCATTGGTCTGCCGACACCGACGCGGCCATCGAGCAACGCGTGGCCGACATCTTGGCCGACGTGCAAAAGCGTGGCGATGCCGCCGTGCTGGAGTACACAGAGCGTTTTGACGGCCTGAAGGTCGACAGCATGGCAGCGTTGGAGTTGACGCAAACCGAACTCAAAGCCGCCTTTGATGGCTTGCCTGCCGAGCAACGCGACGCCTTGCAAGCCGCCGCCGCACGCGTGCGCAGCTATCACGAGGCGCAAAAGAAAGCCAGCGGCGAAAGCTGGACTTACCGCGATGCCGATGGCACGTTGCTGGGTCAAAAAGTCACGCCGCTTGACCGCGTGGGCATCTATGTGCCCGGTGGCAAAGCCGCTTATCCATCCAGCGTGTTGATGAATGCCATTCCTGCGCACGTCGCGGGTGTGCAAGACATCATCATGGTTGTGCCCACGCCTAAGGGCGAGAAGAACCCACTCGTCTTGGCCGCTGCCTATGTGGCCGGCGTGAGCCGCGCCTTCACCATCGGTGGCGCACAAGCTGTGGCTGCATTGGCCTACGGCACAGCCACTGTGCCAGCGGTCGACAAAATCACCGGCCCTGGCAACGCCTATGTGGCCGCTGCTAAGCGCCGCGTGTTTGGCACAGTGGGCATTGACATGATTGCAGGGCCTAGCGAAATTTTGGTGTTGGCCGATGGTTCTACACCGGCCGATTGGGTAGCCATGGATTTGTTCAGCCAAGCCGAGCATGACGAATTGGCGCAAAGCGTGTTGCTCTGCCCCGATGCCGCGTACATCGACCGCGTGCAAGCCGAGATCGAACGCTTGCTGCCGCAAATGCCGCGCAAAGACATCATCGAAAAATCTCTCAATGGCCGTGGTGTGCTCATCCACACCCGCAGCATGGAAGAAGCCTGCGCCATCAGCAACCGCATTGCGCCCGAACATTTAGAGGTGTCGAGCAACGAGCCACACAAGTGGGAGCCGCTGCTCAAGCACGCAGGCGCGATCTTCTTGGGCGCCTTTACCAGCGAAAGCTTGGGCGACTACTGTGCAGGTCCCAACCATGTGTTGCCCACCAGCGGCACGGCGCGTTTTAGCTCGCCCTTGGGCGTTTACGACTTTCAAAAGCGCAGCAGCTTGATCGAGGTGAGCGAGCAGGGCGCACAAACGCTGGGCAAGATTGCCGCCGTGTTGGCCTATGGCGAAGGCTTGCAAGCCCACGCCATGGCGGCTGAGTTCCGTTTGAAGAAAGACTGATCAGATATGACGAATCAAACGAACAAGGCCCTGCGTTTCATTCGCCCCGACGTCCAAGCCATGCACGCCTATGCCGTGCAGCACTCGGTGGGCATGGTCAAGCTCGACGCGATGGAAAACCCATTCACCCTCTCGCCCGAATTGCAAGCCCAGCTGGGCGCGCGTTTGGGTGCGGTGGAAGTCAACCGTTATCCTGGCGCACGCATCGACGACTTGAAGAATGCGTTGGCGACGTATGTCGATTTGCCTGCAGGCTTAGGGCTCATGTTGGGCAACGGCTCTGACGAACTCATTTCTTTGTTGTCGATGGCCTGCGCTGTGCCGAATGCAAAAGTGGTGGCCCCAGAGCCCGGCTTTGTGATGTACGGCATGAGCGCGCAGTTGCAAGGTTTGCAATACATCGGCGTGCCCTTGAAGCCCGACTTTGAGTTGGACGAAGCCGCCATGTCTGCTGCCATCGCGCAGCACGAGCCCGCCATTGTTTACATCGCCTACCCCAACAACCCCACCGCTAATTTGTGGGATGCCGACACCATTCGCCGCCTCATCACACAGGTCAGCGCTTATGGCGGTTTGGTGGTGATGGACGAGGCCTATCAGCCGTTCTCCAGCAAAAGCTGGCTCGATGAAATTCGCCAACACCCCGCTGCCAATGCCCATGTGCTGCTGATGCGCACGCTGTCTAAGTTTGGTTTGGCAGGCATTCGCTTGGGCTACATGATTGCCCCGCAGGCGCTGATCAACGAGGTCGACAAACTGCGCCCACCGTACAACGTGAGCGTGCTCAATGCCGAATGCGCTTTGTTTGCGCTGGAGCACACCGATGTGTTCGCTCAGCAAGCCGCTGTCATTCGCACCGAGCGTGAAGCTTTGTTCAAAGCTTTGCAGCAAATGACCGGCGTCACGCCCTACGCCAGCGAAGCCAACATGATGGTGCTGCGTTTCAATGGTGAAGCTGATGCCGCCAACCGCGCTTTTGAGGTGCTCAAGGCCCACAAAGTGCTGGTCAAGAACGTTTCTAAAATGCACCCATTGCTTGCCAACTGCTTGCGCTTGACCATCGGCACGCCCGAGGAAAACAAACAACTCTTGGCTGCCTTGCAAGCCGCTCTCTCTTCATCGAAAGTCACCGCATGACCGCTCAATCAGCAGCTCGTATCGCCGAAGTCAGCCGCAACACGGCCGAGACCCAAATCACCGTCAAGATCAACCTCGACGGCACGGGTCAATCCAAGCTCTCTACTGGCATTGGTTTCTTTGACCACATGCTCGACCAAATCGCGCGTCACGGTTTGATTGACCTCGACATTCAAGCCAAGGGCGACCTGCACATCGACGGCCACCACACCGTGGAAGACGTGGGCATCACTTTGGGCCAAGCGTTTGCCAAAGCCGTGGGCGACAAAAAAGGCATTCGCCGTTACGGTCACGCCTATGTGCCGCTCGACGAAGCACTCAGCCGCGTGGTGGTGGATTTCTCTGGTCGCCCAGGTTTGGTCATGCACGTGCCGTTCAAGAGCGGCATGATTGGCGAGTTCGACAGCCAATTGGCGTTTGAATTCTTCCAAGGCTTTGTGAACCACGCCTTTGTGACCTTGCATATCGACAACCTGCGCGGCGAGAACGCGCATCACCAAGCTGAGACGGTGTTCAAAGCGTTTGCTCGCGCTCTGCGTGCCGCTCTCGAACTCGATCCACGCTCGGCCGGCATGATTCCATCGACCAAGGGAAGCCTGTGACCAACAAAGTCGCAGTCGTTGATTACGGCATGGGCAACCTGCGCTCTGTGGCGCAGGCGGTGATGCATGCGGCTTCGCTGGTGGACCATGCGGAAGTGGTGGTCACGTCTGATCCACAGGTGGTGCGCGATGCGCACCGCGTGGTCTTGCCCGGCCAAGGTGCCATGCCTGATTGCATGCGCGAGTTGCGCGAGTCGGGTATGTTCGATGCGGTCATGGACGCTGCCCACAAAAAACCTTTGTTTGGCGTCTGCGTGGGCATGCAAATGATGCTGGACCATAGCGCCGAGGGCGACACGCCCGGCTTAGGTCTGATCCCAGGTGAGGTGGTGAAGTTTGATTTGGCGGGCCGCACACAACCCGACGGTAGCCGTTTCAAAGTGCCGCAAATGGGCTGGAACCAAGTGCAGCCCACACGCCCGCACTTCATGTGGACCGATGTGCCGTCAGAGAATGGGGGCAGCTACTTCTATTTCGTGCACAGTTTCTACGCCCGCCCAGCGAACCCAGAGCACAGCGCGGCCCAAACAGACTACGGTGGCCTTTTTACATGCGCCGTGGCCCGCGACAACATTTTTGCGACACAATTTCACCCCGAGAAGAGCGCGGCGCATGGCTTGGCCCTGTACCGCAACTTTCTGCACTGGAACCCTTGAACTTTTAACGCCATCATGTATTTAATTCCCGCCATCGACCTCAAAGACGGACATTGCGTGCGCCTCAAACAAGGTGACATGGAGCAATCCACCACCTTCGGTGAAGACCCAGCGCAAATGGCGCTCAACTGGGTGGCCAAAGGCGCACGTCGCCTGCACTTGGTGGACTTGAACGGCGCCTTCGCCGGCACCCCCCAAAACAAAGCGGCCATCAAAGCCATTTTGAAAGCCGTGGGCCACGACATCCCCGTGCAATTGGGTGGCGGCATTCGCGACCTCGACACCATTGAAAAATACATCGACGCTGGCTTGCGCTACGTCATCATCGGCACAGCCGCCGTGAAGAACCCCGGCTTCTTGCGCGATGCGTGCAGCGCCTTTGGCGGCCACATCATCGTCGGCCTCGATGCCAAAGACGGCAAAGTGGCTACCGACGGTTGGAGCAAGCTCACAGGCCACGACGTGGCTGACCTTGGCAAGAAGTTTGAAGACTACGGCGTCGAGTCCATCATCTACACCGACATCGGCCGCGATGGCATGCTGACCGGCATCAACATCGACGCCACCGTCAAACTGGCGCAAGCCGTGTCTATCCCAATCATCGCCTCTGGCGGTTTGTCCAACATGGCCGACATCGAACAGTTGTGCGCCGTTGAAGGCGAGGGCGTGGAAGGCGTGATCTGCGGTCGCGCCATTTACAGCGGCGATTTGGACTTTGAAAAAGCCCAAGCCCGCGCTGACGAACTCAATGGCTGATGAGCAATACCAAGGTCAGGCCTGCCAGCGCTTGACCTTGCCTTGTGGCGACACCGTGCTGGTGGCCCTGCAAGGCGCGCATGTGTTGTCGTGGCTCAGCCAAGGCCGCGAGCGTTTGTTTTTAAGCCCCGATAACCTGTGGGATGGCAAATCCGCCATCCGTGGCGGCGTGCCGGTGTGCTTCCCCCAGTTCAACCAACGCGGCACATTGCCCAAGCACGGCTTTGCACGCAACATGAACTGGACAGTGGGTGAGGCAGTGGCCAGCGGTGATGCTGCCCACATCGACTTCACCCTCAGCACCAACCCCGACACACTCGCCATTTGGCAACAAGCCTTTGTGGCCGTGCTGCGCGTGGCGATGGCCCCAGGCCAGCTGACCATCACGCTGACCGTCAACAACACAGAAGCGCAAAATGAATTGCACTTCAGCGGCGCATTGCACACCTACCTAGCGGTGGACGACATTGACCTGACCGAGCTGCGTGGCCTAGGCGGCCGCCCCGAGTGGGACGCCGTGGCCGATGTGCATGGCTTGGCCGACGAGGCGCTGTACTTTGATGGCGAGTTTGACCGTGTGTATGACTCTGCTGCAAACCCACTGCACCTGCAAGACGGCACAAGCACCCTGCAAATTGAACAAAGCCCCTCATGGGCCAACTCTGTGGTGTGGAACCCGGGTGAGAGCAAATGCGCCGCACTGGCCGACATGCCCGCCCAAGGTTTTGCGCGCATGCTGTGCGTGGAAGCCGCGCAGGTGTTTGACCCCATCTCGATTCCCGCTGGTGGCCAATGGGTTGGCTGGCAGCGTTTGACCGTTTCTTGAAGAACTCTTTTGGATCTCTATGCTTGCTAAGCGCATCATTCCTTGCCTCGATGTGACCGGCGGTCGCGTCGTCAAAGGCGTCAACTTTGTCGAGCTGCGCGATGCAGGCGACCCTGTGGAAATCGCAGCACGCTACAACGACCAAGGGGCAGACGAGCTCACCTTCTTGGATATCACCGCCACCAGCGACGCGCGAGATGTGATTCTTCACATCATAGAAGCCGTGGCCAGCCAAGTGTTCATCCCCCTCACCGTGGGCGGTGGTGTGCGCACCGTCGACGACGTGCGCCGCATGCTCAACGCAGGCGCTGACAAAGTGAGCTTTAACTCTGCGGCCATTGCCAACCCACAAGTCATTCGCGACGCCTCGGCCAAATACGGCGCGCAATGCATCGTGGTGGCCATCGACGCCAAACGCCGCACCGCA
Source organism: uncultured Limnohabitans sp. (assembly GCA_963512655.1). Classification (GTDB taxonomy): domain Bacteria; phylum Pseudomonadota; class Gammaproteobacteria; order Burkholderiales; family Burkholderiaceae_C; genus Limnohabitans. The sequence goes on from CAUPNL010000015.1 coordinate 13,782, forward strand.
GAAGACGAACAACGTGCAGGCGCAAACGGCTTGCCCGTTGGCCCCGGCTGGGATGTGTTCAGCCACGGTGGCCGTAAAAACGTAGGCCTTGACGCCGTGGCATGGGCCAAGCAAATGGCCGACTACGGCGCAGGCGAAATCTTGCTCACCAGCATGGACCGCGACGGCACAAAGAGCGGCTTTGACTTATCACTTACCCGCGCCGTGTCTGACATCGTGCCCGTGCCCGTGATTGCCTCGGGAGGCGTGGGCAATCTCGACCACTTGGCCGATGGCGTGCAACAAGGCGGCGCTGACGCCGTGCTGGCTGCGAGCATCTTCCACTACGGCGAGTACACCGTGCAGCAGGCGAAAGAGCGGATGCGGGAGCGTGGGATTCCAGTTCGTCTTTGATGTACGCTTGAAATAGTGAGTTAGAAAACGTATCTATTAAAACTATTGGGTTATTCTTTATTCCTCTTGGAGAAAGGAAACTCACTATGTCAGCCGTCCATCTTCTAGTCCTGATCGAGGTTCAACCCGGTAAGCGACAACAGCAATTACAAGCCTATCAAAAACTTAAGCCGCTGGTACTGGCAGAAGCAGGCTGCTTGCAATACGACTTGTTTGCCGATGCCAGCGATGAAAACAAGTTTGTGCTGGTTGAGCATTGGGCCTCGCATGCAGCAATGGACGCCCATGATGTGGCTCCCCATATGGTTGAGGCTGATCGATTGAACCCCTTTTTCGCGCCAAACCTTCTGTTGTCATCAAGATGAATTCGGTTGATGTTTGATGTGGCTTTCTTAGCGAGCCTATTTATGACCTGTTACAGTTGTACCAATATCTGTACAAATAAGGGTCGTTATGGACGCTATGACTTACAGCACAGCTCGCGCCAATTTGGCTGGCGTGATGAACCGTGTTTGCGAAGACCACGAACCTCTGATCATCACGCGCAATGGTGATCAATCGGTGGTGATGCTCTCGCTCGATGATTACAAAGCTTTGGAAGAAACCGCCTATTTGCTGCGCACACCCGCCAACGCTCGCCGCTTGCTGGCGTCTATCGCCCAGCTCAATGCGGGGCAGGCTGCTGAGCGCGAGTTGATCAAGTGAAGCTGGTTTTTGCTGAGTTGGCCTGGGAGGATTACCTCTACTGGCAAAAGCAAGACCGCAAGATGGTGGACCGCATCAACAAGCTGATCGAGGCTACGGCGCGTGACCCTTTTACGGGCATAGGCAAGCCAGAGCCTTTAAAGCATGCGTTCGCAGGCTTTTGGTCCCGCCGAATCAATGACGAACACCGCATGGTGTACCGCGTCACGGGCGATCAGTTGGAAATTGCCCAATTGAGGTTTCACTACTGAGTAAGATCACCCCCCTATGAATTGGCTAGACAACATCAAATGGGACGACAAGGGGCTGGTGCCCGTGATCGCCCAAGAAAAAGACAGCGGCGACGTGCTGATGTTTGCGTGGATGAACCGCGAGGCGCTGCAAAAAACGGCTGAGCTCAAGCGTGCGGTGTATTTCAGCCGCTCACGCAACAAGCTGTGGTTCAAGGGCGAGGAGTCGGGCCATGTGCAAACGGTGCACGACATTCGCATCGACTGCGACAACGATGTGGTGTTGCTCAAGGTGACGCAAGAAGGGCACGAGCCCGGTATTGCCTGCCATACTGGCCGCCATAGTTGCTTTTACCAACGCCTTGAAGGTGAAGCATGGCACGCTTGCGAGCCTGTGCTGAAAGACCCCGAATCTATTTATAAGTGAACACCATGAGTTCCAACGATACATTGCAACGTCTGGCCGACGTGATTGAAAGCCGCAAGCCCGCCAATGGTGGCGACCCCGAGAAGAGCTACGTCTCGCGCTTGCTGCACAAAGGCCCAGACGCCTTTTTGAAGAAGATTGGCGAAGAAGCCACCGAAACCGTGATGGCCGCCAAAGACGTGGACCACGGTGGTGACGCCTCTAAGCTGGTGTACGAAGTGGCCGACCTGTGGTTTCACAGCATGATTGCTTTGGCGCACTATGGCTTGAAGCCTTCTGACGTGATTGACGAGCTGGCGCGCCGCGAAGGCCTGAGCGGCCTAGAAGAAAAAGCTTTGCGCAAAGCGCAAGCGCGCGAAGCCGCAGGCGAGTGAGGGCAGCATGACAGACGACAACTGCATTTTTTGCAAAATCATCGCGGGCAAGATTCCCTCACGCAAGGTGTTCGAGGATGACGAAATTTTCGCGTTCCACGACATCAACCCTTGGGCCCCAGTTCACTTTTTGATCATCCCCAAGCAGCACATTCTCTCGGTGGCGCACGCCACGCCTGAGCACGAGGGCTTGTTGGGTCGCATGATGTTGCTGGCCCCTAAGCTGGCTTTTCAAGAGGGCGCAAGACCTTACCCAGAAGGGGGCTTTCGCATCGTGACCAATACTGGGGCTGAGGGTGGCCAAGAAGTCCACCACATGCACTGGCATGTCATGGGTGGTCCACGCCCTTGGCTGCGTGGCTGATTAGAATTCACATCATTACTTAGGAGTCATACATGGGTTCGTTTTCAATTTGGCATTGGCTGATCGTCTTGTTGATCGTCATCATGGTGTTTGGTACCAAGAAGCTGCGTAACCTCGGCGGCGATTTGGGCGGCGCTGTGAAGGGCTTCAAAGACGGCATGAAAGACGGCAGCGCACCTGCCGACGACAAAGCAGCTGCACCCGCTGCCGCTGTGTCTGCTGACAAAACCACCATTGACGTTGAAGTCAAGAACAAGTCTTAATTGCTGTTGATCGCTCGCCTTGTTTGATCTTGATTTCTCCAAAATTGCGGTAGTGAGTGCGGTGGCCTTGGTGGTCATCGGGCCAGAAAAGTTGCCGGGCGTTGCCCGCACGATTGGCACGATGATTGGCAAAGCCAAACGCTATGTCTCGGATGTCAAAGCCGAGGTCAATCGCACGATGGAGCTCGACGAGCTCAAGAAGATGAAAGAGACGATGGAGTCTGCCGCCCGCGATGTGGAGCACTCGGTGCACACCGCCAGCAGCGACTTTGAAAAAGACTGGGCCGAGACCACGGCAGGTTTGTCGTCTGACCACTACGAGCCGCTGGCCCCACCGCCACCGACTTATGAAAATCCAGGCAAAAAATGGCGTCTCAAGCGCGGCTCAACGCCGCATTGGTACAAAGCCCGTCAAGGTGTGCGCACCAAGGCGCAATCTGGCGCTGCCCGTGTGGCGCGTTTTCGCCCTGTGAAGCGTTCTGAACATGTCTGATACCCCCTCAAAAGACGAATTGGCTGGCACCGAGCAGCCGTTTGTGCAGCATTTGATCGAGCTGCGTGACCGTCTGGTCAAAGCCACCATTGCGGTGATGGTGGCTGGCGCTGCGTTGGCCATTTACCCCGGCCCCGCCGAGTTGTATGACTTGTTGGCCGCGCCCTTGGTGGCGCAGTTGCCTGCAGGCGCAACGCTGATCGCCACGTCTGTGATCTCCCCATTTTTGGTACCGCTCAAGATTTTGCTGATGACAGCGTTCTTGATGGCGCTGCCTGTGGTGCTTTATCAAATGTGGGCGTTTGTGGCGCCAGGCCTGTACTCGCACGAGAAGAAACTGGTCATGCCTTTGGTGGTGTCTAGCACCGTGCTGTTCATGATTGGCGTGGCGTTTTGCTATTTCTTCGTGTTTGGCCAAGTGTTCAAGTTCATCCAAAGCTTTGCGCCCAAAAGCATCACGGCTGCACCTGATATCGAAGCCTATTTGAGCTTTGTCATCAGCATGTTCATCGCTTTTGGTTTGGCGTTTGAAGTGCCCATCGTGGTGATTGTGTTGGCCCGCATGAATGTGGTGACCATCGAGAAGCTCAAAGACTTCCGCTCGTACTTCATTGTGTTGGCCTTCATCATTGCGGCCATCGTGACGCCGCCCGATGTGGTGTCGCAGCTGGCGCTGGCTATTCCCATGTGCATCTTGTACGAGATTGGTATTTGGGCTGCGCAACTCTTCATCAAACACACCCAAGCGCCTGACGCGCAATAAGTAGCGCAAACACACCATGAAACGTCAATGGTTGTTGTTCTCTCAAGTGGTCACCGTGTTGGTGGCCATTTGGTTTGTGGTGATGACCTTAAAGCCGGAGTGGATCCATCAGCGTGCATCAGTCGCCACCAACGGCGTGACGTTGATTGAGGCAGCGCCCAACACATCCGGCGCGCCCATGCCCGGCAGCTATAGCCCAGCCGCCAAACTGGCCTCGCCCGCAGTGGTGAGTATTGCCACCACGCAAGCGCAAGCCTTCAAACAAGATTTACAAAACGACCCATGGTTTCGCTTCTTTTACGGCGACCGTGAAGACGAAGCACCGCAGCAAGGTTTGGGCAGTGGCGTCATCGTCAGCCCCGAGGGCTACATCCTCACCAACAACCATGTGATTGAAGGCGCGGCAGAAATTCAAGTCACGCTCAGCGACAGCCGCCGCGCCATTGCACAAGTGATTGGCGCTGACCCCGATACAGACCTCGCCATTTTGCGCATCACCCTTGATCGCTTGCCTGTCATCGCGCTGGGTAACTCAGACACCGCTCAAGTGGGCGACCGCGTGTTGGCCATTGGCAACCCATTTGGTGTGGGGCAAACGGTGACGAGTGGCATCGTGTCGGCCTTGGGTCGCAATCAACTGGGCATCAACACCTTTGAGAATTTCATCCAAACCGATGCGGCCATCAACCCCGGCAATTCGGGCGGTGCTTTGGTCGATGTGAACGGTAACCTCATTGGCATCAACACAGCGATCTATTCACGTTCGGGCGGCAATATGGGCATTGGCTTTGCCATTCCTGTGTCGACGGCACGCCAAGTGCTGGAAGGCATCGTGCGCGATGGTCAAGTGGTGCGCGGTTGGGTGGGCATTGAGCCGATGGAACTCACGGCTGAATTGGCCGAGACATTTGGTTTGCCCAAGCAGTCTGAAGGCGTCATCGTCACGGGTGTGTTGCAAAACGGGCCAGCGGCGAATGCGGGTTTGCGCCCTGGCGACTTGCTGCTGAAAGTGGCTGGCCAGCCTGTGAAAAACGTGGGCGAGTTGTTGACGCAGATCGCTTCACTCACACCAGGTAAAGCTGCAAAGCTAGAGGTGATGCGCCGCAGCCAAACCCTCACGCTAGACGTGACGCCCGCTCAGCGCCCTAAACCCAAACTTCAAAAGTAAGGCCGCCACGATGAGCCACACCGTCACCCGCCAAGCCTTGCTGAGCGCCTGCACCGAGCTGCTGCAGCCCGCCCGTTTTAAAGACTACGGCCCCAATGGCTTGCAGGTGGAAGGTGCAGAAACCATTCGTCATATCGTGTCGGGCGTGACCGCCAGCCGCGCTTTGATAGAAGCTGCCATTGATGCCAAGGCCGACGCCATCTTTGTGCACCACGGTTTGTTTTGGCGTGGCCAAGACGGCACGGTGACGGGCTGGATGAAGCAACGCCTGCAATTGCTGCTGGCGCACAACATCAATTTGCTGGCCTACCACTTGCCGCTGGACGCTCACCCCGAGTTGGGCAACAACGCGCAACTGGGCAAGCGTTTGGGCTTGCAAGTGCAAGGTACGTTTGGTGAGCAAGATTTAGGGCTGTGGGGCGCGCGTGCTGATGGTCAAGCGTTTGCGGATGCAAATGCTTTGGCGGCCGTGGTGTCTACAGTTTTGCAACGTGAGCCTGTGGTGGTGCAAACGCCTGCGCGTGAAATTCGCAAAGTATCGTGGTGCACGGGTGGTGCGCAAAGCTACTTTGAAGCAGCCATTGCAGCAGGTGTGGATGCGTTCATCACCGGCGAAATTTCAGAGCCGCAAACGCACTTGGCCCGCGAAACCGGCGTGGCCTTTTTGGCCTGCGGCCATCACGCCACCGAGCGTTATGGTGCGCCTGCCGCTGCAGCTCATGTGGCGGCACAACTGGGCATCACGCACCAGTTCATTGAGATTGATAACCCCGCATGACCATGAAGCCAATGGTCATCACGCTGGGCGATGCCGCGGGCATTGGCCCGGAGATCATCGTCAAAGCATTTCGTGATGCACCCGAGCAGCTGCAAGGCTGCGTGGTGGTGGGCGATTTGGCGGTGATGCAACGCGCGGCATTGCTGGTGGCCCAGTGTGAATATCACGCGCCACACATGCAGATTCAGCTGGTGCGTGATTTACACGAAGCAGCACAAGTCAACGCGCCACACACCATTCCCGTGCTGCAAGTGACACAGCCTTTGACCACTGACCAGCTTCCCGTCTGGGGGCAAATCAGCGCTACGGCTGGCAAGCTGGCGGCCGACTGTGTGGTGTGGGCCGCGAATGCTGCCTTGCGCGGCGAAGTGTCAGCAGTCGTGACAGCGCCTTTGCACAAAGAGGCTTTGTTTGCGGCGGGTGTGCCGTTCCCAGGTCACACCGAAATGCTGCAAGCGTGTGCTGCAGCCCATGCAGGCGTGGCGGTGGACGACATGCCTGTGCGCATGATGTTGGCCAACCCTGAACTCAAGACCGTGTTGGTCAGTATCCATGTGTCGTTGCGCAAAGCCATCGAGGCGGTGACGGTGGACAACATTTTGCAAACCCTGCGCATCACCCATGCTGCCGAGTTGGCGGCCACAGGCCGAGCGCCACACATGGCAGTGGCAGGCTTGAATCCTCACGCAGGCGAGGGCGGCTTGATGGGGCGCGAAGAGCTAGACATCATCATTCCCGCCTTGCAGCAAGCACGCACCGAAGGCATGCAGGTGAGTGGGCCGTTTGCGCCAGACACCGTGTTCATGCGCGCACGCGCCAAGAACGGCAAAGCGGGTGAGTTTGATGTGGTGATCGCGATGTACCACGACCAAGGCTTGATTCCCGTCAAGTACCTCGGCGTAGAGCAGGGTGTCAACGTGACGCTGGGTTTGCCCCTTGTGCGTACCAGCCCCGACCACGGCACGGCCTTTGATGTGGCGGGTACAGCCAAGGCCGATGCGTCTAGCTTGTTGTCAGCCGTGGCGATAGCGTGGGCCATGTGCCACCATTAAAGCAGCTTACTTTTTCAGGCTGTCGCGGATATCGCGCAGCAACAGCACTTCTTCTTTGGGGGCGGCTGCTTCAGGCTCTGTGCTGTCTTTAAGCTTGTTGATCTGTTTGATCATCAAGAAAATGATGAACGCCAAAATCACGAAGTTCACAGCCACAGTGATGAAGTTGCCGTAGGCAAACACAGGCACGCCAGCTTTCTTCATGGCATCCAGCGTCATGGCCGTGCCATCAGGTGCGGCACCCAAGACGAGGAAGAAATTAGAAAAATCGAGATGGCCAATGAATGCCGCCACGATGGGCATGATCAGGTCATTGACAGCTGAATCGACTATTTTTCCGAAAGCGGCGCCGATGATCACGCCCACTGCTAAATCGATGACATTGCCTTTGACGGCAAACGCTTTGAACTCTTTCAACATATCGCTCCTTTGTATATAAAAGTATTCGAATTATGACTGGCTTACCCTTGCCTTTCAGTGAAAGCAATTCGTAAAAATAGGCAGTCTTGGCGGTCAGCTACAATGAATGGTTAGCCCAACCAGTGATGATTGTTTGAGGAATTCCATGAGTGACAACCCAGTAGACACCAATAAACGCACGTGGCTGATTGCCTCGACTTGCGCAGGTGCAGTCGGAGGCTTAGCAGTTGCTACGCCGTTCGTCAGCACGTTCCAGCCCTCTGAAAAAGCAAAAGCTGCAGGCGCCGCTGTCGAAGTCGACATCTCTGCACTCAAGCCAGGCGAGAAAATGACGGTTGAATGGCGCGGTAAGCCCGTTTGGATCGTTAAACGTACGCCTGAACAGCTCGAGTCTTTGAACAAGACAGAGTCTCAATTGGCTGATCCCAAATCGGAACGCAAGCCCAGTGAGTTCACGCCCGTATACGCACGTAACCAAGCTCGCTCGATTAAGCCAGAAGTTTTTGTCGCTGTTGGCATTTGCACCCATTTGGGTTGCTCGCCTTCGGATAAGTTCCAACCCGGCGCACAACCTTCGTTGCCCGATGATTGGAATGGTGGCTTCTTGTGCCCTTGCCACGGTTCAACGTTTGATATTGCTGGTCGCGTGTTCAAAAACAAGCCTGCACCAGACAATCTCGAAGTCCCGCCACACATGTACCTCTCCGACACAAAGTTGTTGATCGGTGAAGACAAGAAAGCCTGATAGGACACACCATGGCTGAATTTAAAGAAATCTCTGCAGACGCCAGCGCTGGCGCTAAATTATTGAACTGGGTCGATAACCGCTTCCCAGCTTCAAAAATGTACAAAGAGCATCTCTCTGAGTACTACGCTCCCAAGAACTTCAACTTTTTCTACTTTTTCGGCTCATTGGCACTGTTGGTGTTGGTGATCCAAATCGTGACGGGTATCTTCTTGGTCATGCACTACAAGCCAGACGCCGCTTTGGCATTTGGCTCTGTCGAATACATCATGCGTGATGTGCCATGGGGCTGGTTGATTCGCTACATGCACTCGACCGGCGCTTCTGCTTTCTTCATTGTGGTTTACATGCACATGTACCGCGGCTTGATCTACGGTTCATACCGCAAGCCGCGTGAGTTGGTTTGGGTGTTCGGCTGCGCCATTTTCTTGTGCTTGATGGCTGAGGCTTTCATGGGTTACTTGTTGCCATGGGGCCAAATGTCCTATTGGGGCGCACAAGTGATCGTGAACTTGTTTGCTGCTGTGCCTTTCGTGGGCCCCGACTTGGCTTTGCTGATTCGTGGTGACTACGTGGTGGGCGATGCCACCTTGAACCGTTTCTTCAGCTTCCACGTGATCGCTGTGCCACTCGTCCTGTTGGGCTTGGTGGTCGCCCACATCATCGCGTTGCACGAAGTGGGCTCTAACAACCCTGACGGTGTAGAAATCAAAGGCCCGAACGCACCGAAAGATGCCAACGGTCATCCACTCGATGGCGTGCCTTTCCACCCTTACTACACCGTGCATGACATCTTGGGCGTGAGCGGCTTCTTGTTGGTGTTCAGCGCTGTGATCTTCTTCGCACCTGAATTCGGTGGTTACTTCCTCGAATACAACAACTTCATTCCTGCAGATCCTTTGAAGACACCGTTGCACATTGCGCCAGTGTGGTACTTCACGCCCTTCTATTCGATGTTGCGTGCGATCACCAGCGAAATGATGTACGTCTTGATCGCTTGCGTGTTGGCCGGTGCTTACTTCGGTGCCGCCAAAACCAACTTGCCTAAAGTGATCAAAGCGGGTGTGGTGGGCGCGGCTGTGTTCGTGTCCTTGCTCATGCTCTCCATCGACGCCAAATTCTGGGGCGTGGTTGTGATGGGCGGTGCTGTCGTGATCTTGTTCTTCTTGCCATGGTTGGATAACTGTGCCGTGAAGTCGATCCGCTACCGTCCTGATTGGCACAAGTACATGTACGGTGTGTTCGTTGTGAACTTCATCGTGTTGGCTTATTTGGGTGTGCAACCGCCATCCGCCATTGGCGAGCGCGTGTCGCAAGCTGGTACCTTGTTCTATTTCGGCTTCTTTTTGTTGATGCCGATGTGGAGTCAAATGGGTGCCACCAAGCCAGTGCCTGACCGCGTGACTTTCACGCCTCACTGAGATTCACGGAGTACATAACCATGAAAAAAATCATTCTCAGCTTGGCATTGGCCCTCGGTGTGGCGGCTGGCGCGCAAGCGTCTGGCGGCGACACCATCGCATGGGACAAAGCGCCTAACAAAACCAACGATCTAGCTGCTTTGCAAAACGGCGCCAAGATTTTTGTAAACCACTGCTTGAATTGCCACTCGGCAGCCTTCATGCGCTACAACCGATTGAAAGACATCGGTTTGACAGAGCAGCAGATCAAAGACAACTTGTTGTTCACGACTGAAAAAGTCGGCGACACCATGAAGTCAAACATTGATCCTAAGCAGGCCAAAGAGTGGTTTGGCGCGTTGCCACCAGACTTGACCGTGATTGCACGTTCACGTGCTGGCCATGGCGGTACAGGTGCGGATTACCTCTACACCTACATGCGCACGTTCTACCGTGACGAAACCAAAGCCACAGGTTGGAACAACTTGGTGTTCCCTAACGTGGGCATGCCTCATGTGTTGTGGGAATTGCAAGGCGTGCGTCGTCCCATTTATGACACGCATGAAGAGCATGGCCACCAAGTCCAAACCTTCAAGGGTTGGGAACAAGTGACCCCAGGCAAGATGACTGCGTTGGAATACGACCAAGCCATGGGTGACCTCGTGGGTTACTTGCAATGGATGGCCGAGCCAGCTCAAAACACACGCGTTCGCATTGGCGTTTGGGTGTTGTTGTTCTTGGTTGGTTTCATGTTCATCGCATGGCGCTTGAATGCTTCCTTCTGGAAAGACATCAAGTAATTTGCGCAAATTCGGCAATAGGCCTTGTGCCTGTTGTCACCTCACGGAGTGACAGGTTAGCCTGCCACTCTTTTTGATTTTTAGGAGCCGCCCATCATGATGGTGCTTTATTCGGGAACTACGTGTCCCTACTCACATCGCTGCCGTTTTGTCTTGTTCGAAAAAGGCATGGACTTTGAAATTCGCGATGTTGATCTTTACAACAAGCCCGAAGACATCAATGTGATGAACCCATACGGTCAAGTGCCAATCTTGGTTGAGCGCGATTTGATTTTGTATGAATCAAACATCATCAACGAATACATCGACGAACGTTTCCCACATCCACAGCTGATGCCCGGCGACCCTGTCGAACGCGCTCGCGTGCGTTTGTTCTTGTTGAACTTCGAAAAAGAGTTGTTCACGCACGTGACCACCTTGGAGTCTCGCGCAGCCAAAGCCAATGACAAAGCGCTGGAGAAATCACGTGCTCACATCCGTGACCGTTTGACACAGTTGGCCCCCGTCTTCTTGAAGAACAAGTACATGTTGGGTGAAAACTTCTCCATGCTCGACGTGGCCATCGCACCTTTGTTGTGGCGCTTGGATCACTACGGCATTGACTTGTCGAAGAACGCTGCACCGTTGCTCAAGTACGCCGAGCGCATCTTCTCCCGCCCAGCCTACATCGAGGCATTGACGCCTTCTGAAAAGGTCATGCGCAAGTAATTCGTATGTTGAACGCTCCAGACGCAACTTCCACCCGTCCGTATCTGCTGCGTGCTATGCACGAGTGGTGCACGGACAGTGGTTTCACACCTTATGTGGCTGTCTTCGTTGACGAGACAGTGCAGGTGCCCATGGAGTACGTGAAGAACGGCGAGATTGTGTTGAACGTGGGCTATGACGCCACGGCGGGCATGACACTGGGCAATGAGTTCATCGAATTCAAGGCCCGCTTTGGTGGCGTGCCGCGTGAAATCATCATCCCGATCAACCGTGTGATGGCGATTTATGCGCGCGAGAACGGGCAAGGCATGTCTTTCCCCATGAGTGCAGCCTCTGCTGAAGTCGTGCCTGTACAAAAGAAATCAGCGCCTGCTCGTCCAGTGTTGAGTGCTGTTGAAACATTGCACACAGAAAGTGGTTCAGATGATGAGTCGCCTACGCCGACAACACCTTCGGGTCGTCCAGCACTCACGCGCGTGAAATAACGCGTCAAAGTTAGGTTAGAATTCTGCCTGCGCCGCTTTAGCTCAGTTGGTAGAGCACCCGCCTTGTAAGCGGTAGGTCGTCAGTTCGATTCCGACAAGCGGCACCAAAATAAAACCCGTTACGCCCTAGGCGTAGCGGGTTTTTCTTTGCCATATCACTTTGCGATTTAACTAGGTGATTTGACTTTGACGCGAATGCTGTTCACATTCCAGCCCTTGGTCCGCAAATGGGCGCACAAAGCAGGCAATGTTTGGCGTAGTTTAGCGGCTGCGGCGCTATTGGGCACCAGCAAGCACCACGCATCGTCATCCACGCCGCCCGATTGCACCAATGGCCGTAGCGAGGCGGGCAGCAGTGGGGCAATGGCTTTGAGTCTGTTTTGGGTGTCTCGTGCAACAGCTGAAAAATGGGCCAAAGACGGCGCAGAGTTCACCACTTGCTCTAACGTTTGAGATTTGCCACGTGAAAACACCTTGGCTTTGGGGGGCGTGCTGTAACCCAGCGCACGGTAAGCCGCGAGTGTGTCGGGATGGGGCGTGGAGCGAGTAGCCATGTAGCAATTATGGGGCTGCAGACGGTTAAAATTCTCGGCTTCTATTACGCCTTTCAAAAAGGATTTTGCGACCCTTGTTTTCAAGTAAAAACAAGATACCCGCAGTGCTCGCATGGCTCTATCTTTCCTGACTCATATTTTCGGTAGCCGCAATGAGCGTCTACTCAAGCAATACCGCAAAACCGTCGCGCAAATTAATGCGTTGGAACCTTCGTTGGAGAAGTTCAGCGACGAAGCTTTGTGTGCCAAAACCGAAGAATTCAAATCACGCGTGGCTAATGGTGAAACCTTAGATGCCCTGTTACCCGAAGCTTACGCTGTAGTGCGTGAAGCATCGAAGCGCGTCATGAAAATGCGCCACTTCGACGTACAGATGCTGGGCGGTATTTCTTTGCACCATGGCAAGATTTCTGAAATGCGCACCGGTGAAGGTAAAACCCTCACTGCTACATTGCCGGTGTACCTGAATGCCCTCACTGGTAACGGTGTGCATGTGGTGACGGTGAACGATTACTTGGCCAGCCGCGATGCGCAGTGGATGGCCCGCTTGTACAACTGGCTCGGTTTGTCTGTGGGCATCAACTTGCCCAATATGCCCCGCGCTGAAAAACAAGCCGCCTACCGTGCCGACATCACCTACGGCACAAACAACGAATACGGCTTTGACTACCTGCGTGACAACATGGTCTACGAAGCGGCAGACCGTGTGCAACGCAAGCTCAACTACGCCATCGTGGACGAGGTGGACTCCATCTTGATCGACGAGGCACGCACACCACTCATCATCAGTGGCCAAGCCGAAGACCACACCGCACAGTACTTGGCTATCAACCGCATCGTGCCATCGTTGAAGCGCCAAATTGGTGAAGAAGATCCACGCACAGGCGAAGGCATCATCGAAGCAGGTGACTTCACGGTGGATGAAAAATCACACCAAGTGTTCATGACCGAGCAAGGCCATGAAAACGCAGAACGTTTGCTGAGCGCCAACGGCTTGTTGCCAGAAGGTGCATCGCTGTATGACCCCGCCAACATCAGCCTGATGCACCACGTGTACGCCGCTTTGCGTGCCAACCACCTGTATCACCGCGACCAGCACTATGTGGTGCAAAACGGTGAGATCACCATCGTGGACGAGTTCACTGGTCGTTTGATGTCAGGTCGTCGCTGGAGCGATGGCTTGCACCAAGCGGTGGAAGCCAAAGAAGGTGTGGAGATTCAAGCTGAGAACCAAACACTCGCTTCCATCACGTTCCAAAACTATTTCCGCTTGTACAACAAGCTCGGTGGCATGACCGGTACGGCCGATACCGAAGCCTACGAGTTCCAAGAGATTTACGGTTTGGAAACCGTGGTGATTCCACCCAACCGCATCAGCAAACGCGAAGATCAGTTGGACCGTGTCTACAAAACGACCGCAGAAAAATATGTCGCTGCGATTGACGATATTCGCGAATGCTACGAGCGCGGTCAGCCCGTGTTGGTGGGCACCACCTCGATTGAAAACTCAGAACTGATTGCAGAGATGTTGGACAAGGCCAAGTTGCCGCACCAAGTGCTCAACGCCAAACAGCACGCCAGCGAAGCCACCATCATTGCGCAAGCAGGTCGGGCAAAGATGATCACGATTGCCACGAACATGGCGGGTCGTGGCACCGACATTGTGTTGGGCGGTAACGTAGAGAAAGATATTGCGGAAGTAGAAGCCAATGAGTCATTGGATGCTGCTGAGAAGCAAAAGCAAATCGATGCCTTGCGCGTGCAGTGGACTAAGGACCACGACTACGTGAAGTCACTCGGTGGTTTGCGCATCATCGCGACCGAGCGTCACGAGTCTCGCCGTATTGACAATCAATTGCGCGGTCGTTCGGGCCGTCAAGGTGACCCAGGCTCTTCGCGTTTTTACTTGAGCTTGGATGACTCGCTCATGCGCATCTTTGCGGGTGAGCGTGTCAAAGCCATCATGGATCGCTTGAAGATGCCTGAGGGCGAAGCCATTGAGGCGGGCATCGTCACACGCAGCATCGAGAGTGCGCAGCGCAAAGTCGAAGCGCGCAACTTTGACATCCGTAAGCAATTGCTGGAGTACGACGATGTGTCCAACGATCAACGTCGCGTGATTTACCAGCAGCGCAACGACATCTTGGATGCCACCGATTTGACGGCTCAAATCGCCAACTTGCGCGAAGGCAGCTTCACAGACTTGGTGCGTCAATACGTGCCAGAAGAATCTGTAGAAGAGCAGTGGGATATTGCTGGCTTGGAGCGTGCTCTGTTGAACGAGTGGCTCATTGAATTGCCATTGCAAGACACAGTGCAAAAAGCCTCTGCCATCACGGATGAAGAAATTCTTGAGCAAGTGGTTGAAGCGGCGCATGCTGCTTTTCAGGCCAAGTTAGACCGCGTGGGCGTGGAGCAATTCACCCCGTTCATGCGCGTGGTCTTGTTGCAAAACATCGACAGCCATTGGCGTGAGCATTTGGCGGCGTTGGATTATTTGCGCCAAGGCATCCACTTGCGCGGTTACGCGCAAAAGCAGCCTAAGCAAGAGTACAAGCGCGAAGCGTTTGAGTTGTTTGGCCAGTTGCTCGACTTGGTGAAGTTCGAAGTCACCCGAGTCTTGATGACGGTCAAGATTGAATCGAATGAGCAAATCGAACAAGCTGCGACTGAATTGGAAGACCGTGCAGAGAATTTGCACAACGTCACATACACCGCGCCCGATGAATCAGGCCAAGCGGTGACCACCGCCGATGAAGCCACCTTTGCGGCGCAAATGCCGCCTGTCGGCCGCAACGATCCCTGCCCATGTGGCAGCGGTAAGAAATACAAGCAATGTCACGGTAAGTTGGCTTAAACACATGTCCGTTCATCTCAATCCTCCTAATTCCGCAGATTTGCACGCCATTGCAGGCGTGCGTATTGGCGTCACGCAAGCAGGTGTTCGCAAAGCTGGCCGCAAAGATTTGACTGTTGTCTTGATTGACGAAGGCACATCGGTCAGCGGCGTGTTCACGCAAAACCGTTTTTGCGCAGCACCTGTACAAGTGTGTCGCGAGCATTTGGATTCAGGCCAAGGCATCCGCGCCATGGTGGTGAACACGGGCAATGCCAACGCGGGCACGGGCGAAGAAGGCCTCAAACGCGCACGCGAAACTTGCGTGGCTTTGGCGGAAGCTTTGCATATTTCGCCAAACCAAGTGTTGCCGTTTTCCACAGGCGTGATCATGGAGCCGTTGCCGCACGACCGCATCATTGCGGGGATGCCAGCGGCTATTGCAGCGGCAGGCAAAACTGGTTCTGCACAGCAGTGGGCCGATGCCGCCGAAGGCATCATGACCACCGACACCGTGCCCAAGGCGGCCAGCACGCAAGTGCAAATTGACGGCGCAACAGTGAGCGTCACGGGCATCAGTAAAGGCGCTGGCATGATTCGCCCCAACATGGCCACCATGTTGGGCTATGTGGCCACTGATGCATGTGTGGCACCGGTGCTGATGAAAGAGTTGTCGTTGGCTTTGGCCGAAGGTTCATTCAACCGCATCACGGTAGATGGCGACACCTCGACCAACGACTCGTTTGTGGTCATCGCCACCAACAAAGCCAACCACCCGCCCATCACCAGTTTGCAAAGCGCAGAAGGTCAGGCCCTGCTGCAAGCCATGTTGCAAGTGGCGCGTCAACTGGCGCAAGCCATCGTGCGCGATGGTGAAGGCGCCACCAAGTTCATCACGATTCGCGTGGAAGGTGGCAATACCAGCGCCGAATGTCGCCAAGTGGCCTACGCCATTGCTCACTCACCTTTGGTGAAAACCGCATTCTTTGCCAGCGATCCCAACTTGGGCCGCATCTTGGCGGCAGTGGGCTATGCAGGCATCACCGACCTCGACCAAACTGGCATCGATTTGTATTTGGACGATGTGCATGTGGCCATTCAAGGTGGCCGTCACCCTGACTACCGTGAAGAAGAGGGGCAACGTGTGATGAAGCAATCCGAAATCACCGTGCGCGTGGTCTTGGGTCGTGGCACTGCCAGCGACACCGTGTGGACGTGTGATTTGAGCCACGACTACGTCAGCATCAACGCCGACTACCGCAGCTGATGACAGACGCACTCCACCCCCTTGAACGCTTGGTGCAACGCGCTGAGTTGTTGATGGCACGCATTGAGCAAGTGCTGCCGCAACCCATGACTGAGCCTAACTGGTCAGCCAGCGTGGCTTTTCGTTATCGCAAGCGCAACAACGGTCGCGGTGGCTTAGAGCCAGTGCGCCATGTGGCCAAACTCGGTTTGGCTGACTTGCAAGAGATCGACGGCCAAAAAGAAAAAATCCAGCGCAACACCGAGCAGTTTGTCAAAGGTTTGCCTGCCAACAACGTGCTGCTCACCGGTGCCCGTGGCACAGGTAAGTCATCGCTCATCAAGGCGTGTTTGAATGAATACGGCTCACAAGGTTTGCGTTTGATTGAGGTCGACAAAGATGACCTGACCGACTTGCCCGACATCATTGAGCTGGTGTCTGAGCGTCCTGAAAAGTTCATGATCTTTTGCGATGACTTGAGCTTTGAAGATGGCGAGCCCGGCTACAAAGCCCTCAAGTCGATCTTGGATGGATCGATTGCAGCAGCCACGCCCAATGTGTTGATTTACGCCACCAGCAACCGTCGCCATTTGTTGCCCGAGTACATGAAGGAAAATCTCACGTACACGCACACCGAAGATGGTGAAGTGCATCCGGGCGAAGGCGTGGAGGAAAAGATTTCTTTGTCCGAGCGTTTTGGTTTGTGGGTGAGTTTTTATCCCTTCAGCCAAGACGAGTACCTGACTATTGCAGCGCAATGGTTGGCCTCATTTGGTGTCAAACCTGCCGAGATTGAGGCGGCCAAGCCTGAGGCTTTGGTGTGGGCTTTGGAGCGTGCTTCACGCAGCGGCCGTGTGGCGTATCAGTTTGCACGCGACTACGCAGGCAAGCACGCTGCGTAAATCACGCGCATCAACACGATGACCGAAACACTTGTGCGCGTGGTTGATGCAGACCAACCGCGTTCAGCCGACCGCAGTTTGGTGCAAGTGGCGGTGGGTGTGTTGGTGCGTGCAGACCATGCTTTTTTGCTCACCAGTCGCCCTGACGGCAAAGCGTATGCAGGTTACTGGGAATTTCCGGGCGGCAAGTTGGAAGTGGATGAAACCGTTGAGCAAGCGTTGCGCCGCGAGCTGCAAGAGGAAATTGGTCTCACCATTCAAGACTGCATCTTGTGGAAGACCGAGCGCATCGACTACCCCCATGCCTTGGTGCAGCTGAATTTTTGCAAAGTCACGCAATGGACGGGTGAGTTGCAAATGCTGGAATCACAGTCGTTTGCTTGGCAGCAGCTGCCGGTTGAGGTCAAGCCTGTGTTGCCTGGGACACTGCCTGTGTTGCAGTGGTTTGCACGAGAGCGTGGGTTTGTGGGTGACACACACAACAACTAAGCCTGAGCATGAATTGGTAGCCAGTCAAAAAGCGCCTTTGAGTAGGCGCTTTTTTATTGCAAAGGTGTGTTTTCGAAGTCCGCGTCGTCTTGCGGTGTTTGGTCGGGCAAGCGGTGTTCTTCGTTGGCCCAAGCGCCTAGGTCAATGTTGCGGCAGCGCTCACCGCAAAAAGGGCGATACACATTGGCCGATTCGTAGCGGCTAGGACCGCCACACTGCGGGCACACAACGATGCGAACCTCAGTGTCACCCATGGCTTAAACGCAAAGAGCCATTTCAAAAGGCACGTCGTCGGTGCTGTGCTGCAAACGGCCATCGCCGTCTTGACGCATCATGCGCACCCAAATCATCAAGCGGTTGCCGCTGATTTCTGGGACGTAACCCAGTGCGGGTTCAATCGCCACGCGCATGAGTTGGAACTTGCCCTGTGCCAACGACTGTTGGAATTGACCACCCATGGCCATCATTTTTTGAGTGGTACCGGTGTCGCGCATCAGCGAGAGCAAGAGGTTCACCGAATCTTTCATGGGCTGAAACACTTCAAACCAACGCAAGATATCCGCGCGACGCACATCCGGACTTTGTTGTTGCCATGCGTGGTACGCAGGCAAATCAAAACAGCAGGTGCCGCCAGGAATGGCCACGCGGTTACGCAAGGCAGAGAGCCATTCGTTTTCGGTGATGTTTTGACCAATCTTGCCCACAGCGCCGTTGAGACCGCCGTAGCAATGGTCGATGTTGTCGAGCAACTGTTGCAGCGCCGTTTCAGACACCGAAGGGTTGCCACGCAATGAGTTGAACTGTTGTTTGTGACGCTCTAAGTCTTTGAGCACATCGGACTTGAGGTCTGTGCGTCCACCGGCTTCGACCAACTCAAACAACGTGGTGAGCGCAAAGTGGTTGTCCACCGGATGATCGCGCTGGGTGAGTTCTTCAAAACGCTGAAACAGGTGTTCCAAGCGCAGGTAAGTGCGCACACGTTCGTTGAAGGGATGTTCGTACAGAATCACGCGAAAAAAGCTCAGTGTTGGACTGTTGTAAGTGTGAGGATCATACCCGTTCACAGGGTGTTTTCTTTTGATCTAAGTCGTAGGAATCGGTAGGTTTCCCACGTAGATGCGCAGCGTTTCAAGGCTTATGGTGTCGTTGTCAATCACCCAATCGGCTGCTGCTAATTTCTGAGCGCGCGAGGCTTGCGCCGCAATGATGCTGTGAACGGTTTCGCGACTCAAACCGTTTCGAGTCATGACCCGTTGGATTTGGGTTGCTTCTGTGCAGTCCACGACCAAAACCCGGTCCACCTGCATGCGCCAACGTGCGCCTGATTCAACCAACAGAGGTACGTCAAACACCAGGGTGTTGTGGCCTTTGGCCAGGGCTTCTTGCGCTTGCCGTTGGGTTTCTTGCGCAACCAAGGGATGGATGATGGCTTCCAGTGCTTGCTTGGCTTGGGGCTTGCTGAACACATGGGCACGCATGCGTTCGCGGTCCAGTGCGCCGTCAGCGGTGATGAAATCAGGGCCAAAAGTGTGTGCAATGGCAGACATGGCCGCACCGTGGGCGGCGGTCACGTGGCGTGCAATGGCATCGGCGTCAATCACAGCCGCGCCACGCGCTTGCAGCATTTGGCCGACCGTGCTTTTGCCGCTGCCAATGCCGCCAGTTAAGCCGATGCGAAGTGGGGTGGACCTAGATGTCATGGTGCTGAGTCTATGCAAAAAATCACCAACCCATCCAGCGTGCAATCACATCAATTCCGATGACGGCAACCACCAAGCCAGCCATCGCTAAGAAAGGTCCGAAGGGCACATACCCATCGCTGCGCAGCCGAAGGGTAAATTTCAAAATCAAGCCTACACTGGCACCGCTGAGGCTGGCCAGCATGACCACGGGCAGCAACGCCAGAGGACCCAACCAAGCGCCTAGGCCTGCGAGGAGTTTGAAGTCGCCAGCCCCCATGCCTTGCTTGCCTGTGAGGCGTTCAAACACCGTTGCGATGGACCACAGCGAGGTATACCCAATCACCGCGCCCCAGACGGCCTCAGAGAGCCGCAATGGCAACCAACCCAACGCGCAGGCCATCAGCCCCCCCCACACCAAGGCTTGTGTGAGGTCATCTGGCAACAAGGTGGTTTGCCAGTCAATCACAGACAGTGCCAACAGCATGGTGATAAAACCAGCCCAGCAAAAGCCTGTCGCGTTGAACCCCCAGTGCCAAATACTGCTGAGCCAAATCAAAGCGGTGGTGAGTTCGATGACTGGGTATTGCGCGCTGATGTTGTGTCCACAAAAACTGCAGCGGCCTTTGAGCCACACGTAGCTAAGCACTGGGATGTTGTGCCATACCTTGAGTGGTGATTGGCATTGCGGGCAATGCGAGGCGGGCCAGCACAGGTTGTAGGGCTGTGCGTCGCTGACATGGGCGTCGCCCATGATCATGCGTGGCAATCGATGGATCAACACATTGACAAAGCTACCCACAACCAAGCCCAGCCCAAAGGCGAGAGTCAGGTCCCACGTCATACCACTTGCCCCAGTTGAAAAATCGGAAGATACAAAGCCATGACCAAGCCGCCAATCAATACACCCAGCACCACCATGATGAAAGGTTCTAAGAGTGTAGACAGTCGCGAGACGGTGCTCTCGACTTCACGTTCGTAGTGCTCTGCGGTCTTTTCAAGCATGTGATCAAGTGCCCCAGACTCTTCGCCAATCGCGCACATTTGCACCACCATGGTCGGAAACAAACCGTGGGTGCTTTCAAGCGCTTGCGACAAAGCACGGCCTTGAATGAGCTGCGCTTGAATCGCTTGCGTGGCGTCTTGAAACAACAGATGACCCGTCACGCCTTGAACTGCTTCCAGTGCTTCAGTGAGTGGTACGCCAGCCGCAAACAAGGTGGCCAAGGTGCGGGTCCATCGTGCTGTGCACGCGTGGCGGGTGAGTGGGCCTGCAATCGGGATGCGCAGCAGCAAACTGTGTAAATAACGCTGCCAGTTAATGCGTTGTTTTATCAGCTGTCTCAGCCGCCATGTGCCGATGAGCAAGATCAGTATGAGCCACAGTCCGTAGCGCTGAATCCCTTCACTCAGCGCAATTACCCAACGCGTGAGCCACGGCAGTTCGGCGCCGAAAGAAGCAAAGATGTTTTGAAAAGCAGGCACCACAAAGACCAAAATTAAAACCAGCACGATGCCGGCAATGCCCAGTACCGCAATCGGATAGACCAATGCTGAGCGAATGGTGGTGCGCAAGGTCTCTGATTTTTCAAGGTGATGGGCCAAGCGCTCCAGCATGGTGTCGAGCATGCCTGCCAACTCCCCCACGGCGACGAGGTTGCAGTACAGCGCATCAAATCCAGCATGCTGCCTCAAGGCTTGGTTGAGTGCCATGCCCCCTTCGATGTTCGCTTGCAGTTTACGAATGATTGTCTTTAACACCACCTTGTTTTCCCCGCGATCCAGAATGCCGAAGGCTTGTAGCAATGGCACACCTGCGTGCAGCAGCGTTGCCAATTGGCGTGTGAATTGGGTGATGTCGCGTGCCGATGCACGCGGCTTGGTTTGGTGTTGCAACCACGTCGGTAGCGTGAACTGGCGTTGTATGTGTGTCGCGCGAATGCGCTGTTCGCGCAGTAGCAGAGCCACCGCATCTTTGCCCGATGCATGTGTTTTGCCGGTGGTAACCTTGCCTTGGCGGTCAATGCCGCGCCATGCATAGTGGTGGTCAGCCATGGTGGGTCATTGCCATGACTTCTTCGGCTGATGTGATGCCTTGCAATACCTTGAGCCACCCAGCTTGGCGTAGTGTGCGTACGCCTTCCAGTGCTGCCTGCGTGGCGAGTGCTTGACTGTCACAGTCACGCATGATGAGTGCACGCATGGCATCGCTGATGGGCATGACTTGGTACAGGCCAGTGCGTCCCTTGTAACCCTTGTCGCAAGCGTTGCAACCTATGACTTTGTAGGGTGTGGCCTGGGCGTTCATGTGCGAGGCAATCGCTTGACGGTCTTGCCCACTGAGACTGTTAAAAAAGAAATCAATTTGTGCGCCCTCCATTGGACGCTTGCAGTGTTCGCACAAACGCCGAACCAAACGCTGCGCTGTGATCAGGGTCACACTGGCGGCCACATTGAATGCGGCCACCCCCATGTGACGCAAGCGTGCCAGGGTGCCTGGCGCATCGTTGGTGTGTAGCGTAGATAACACCAAGTGACCTGTTTGAGCCGCTTGAATTGCAATTTCTGCTGTTTCTAAATCGCGAATTTCCCCCACCATGATGACGTCTGGGTCTTGTCGCAACAGCGCACGTAGCGTGGTGGCAAATGTCAAACCTGCGCGGTCATTGATATTGACTTGATTGGCACCGGGAAGGTGAATTTCAGAAGGATCTTCGACCGTTGAAATATTTACTTCGGTGCGGTTTAGCAATTCAAGGCAACTATATAAAGAGAGAGTTTTGCCTGAACCGGTTGGGCCGGTCATCAAAATCAAACCATGAGGTTGCCCAATGGCTTGCACTAGCTTTGCTCTGTCATCTGGTTCATACCCCAAGGTTGCCAAACCCGGTCTTTCACGACTGAAATTCAAAATTCGCACCACTATTTTTTCGCCATACAGGGTGGGCAAAGAGCTGACTCGTAAATCAATCAAGTGATCTTGATAAGGGTATTGAATACGTCCGTCTTGTGGCACACGTTTTTCGGCAATATCCATTCGAGCCATCACCTTGAGTCTTGATACCACTGGATCTCGAAGCTGTAGTGCCGGTGTGGCAGCTAAGCGCAACAAACCATCGACGCGAAACCGAACTCGAAAAGTTTCTTCGCTGCTTTCAAAGTGAATGTCCGAAGCCCCTTGTTCCAGTGCCAGTTGCAATAGGTCATCGAGCGTTTTGACTGCCGTTTCAGGAGGTGTCGCCATGTGTAGCCTCATTTGGTGTGAGGTATTTTTCTCGGCTTATTTAGTTTTATGTTCGAGTTCACATTACAAAAATAGACCTGGGTCTGTCTCTGTGGCTCAAGTATTTTGATACGCCAATTGGCGTATTTTCGAAGCGGTTGAATTTAAGTAAACTGGTGAAATCAGCATTGCTGGTATCTAAATCAACAATAGGAACACTCACGTGAACAAGACCGAACTGATCGAACACATCGCAACGAAATCTGACATTTCTAAAGCAGCTGCCACACGCGCACTTGCATCCATAATTGAGGCTGTCAAAAAGACCCTCAAAAAGGGGGATACGGTGACTTTGGTTGGTTTTGGCACTTTCAGTGTGAGCAAGCGTGCTGCGCGTACAGGCCGTAACCCACGTACCGGTGCTCCATTGAAAATCAAGGCCGCTAAGGTGCCACGTTTCAAGCCTGGTAAAGGTTTGAAGGATGCTTTGAATTAATATTAAATTCAAATCAATTAAATAAAAGCCCGCAAATTGCGGGCTTTTTAATTTTTCAAGGTGTGTATAAAATGGAGGAGTCTTAAAAATATTAACTAGGAATACCTCACATGGCACGTACGACCGTCGCAAATCAACTCGCAGCAATCCGCAAACAACGCGAAATGTTAGACAAAAAAGAGCAGGCATTGAAATCAAAATCGCATGACAAGGTATTGAGTCAAATCATTGCATTGGCTAAAGAAGCTGGGTTGACAGCCGCAGACATTGCCAAAGCGATGAGCGCTGGCAAATCAACGAAGGCTATCAAGGTGCCAAAAACTGCTAAAAAAGGCGCATTGGCTGGTAAGAAAGTGGCCCCTAAATACCGCAATCCAGCCAATCCGGAGCAAACTTGGACGGGCCGCGGAGTTTCACCGACTTGGGTTCAGGCATTGAAAGCATCTGGCACATTAGATTCAGCATTGATTGCGCAGCCAGCCGCTGTTTAATTTGTATATTCCCGAGAATGAACCATGAATCGTTTTAAATATTTGGCTTTCGGTTTGGTGCTGATCGGTTGTTTTGCATTGGCAAAACCGATCGGTAACTATCCAACTGTCCACGTGAGTGAGTTACCCGATCCATTGCGCTCCGTGTGGAAAGAGCTCAAGCCAGAAATGAACGAAATGAGCCATTGTGCTGCGGCTTTTGACAGCCATTCGGATGGCGAAAAAATGGCTTTTCGCTGTTCGATCCATATCAAGATGGCTGCCGAGGGCGAGCGGCGTGCCATGCGCTACTGTGAGGAAAAACGCGCAGAAAAAGGTATCAAAATGCCGTGCAAACTGGTGGAAGAATAATTCAGTAATACTGAATCGTTTTAACGAACCAAATTCAGTTTTTGCATGATTTGTTGCGTGGCTTGAATGATTGGTGCGGCAGCTTCTATCAGGTTAGCTGTATCTGCAGATTGATGTGCCCATTGGTCTGCGCGATCCAGTATCAAATAAAAGTCGCGCATATCGCCAATTTCAAAAGTATCGTCTTTGGCTCTCATGATTTCTAGTAGCGTTAAATAGCCCAAGAAATATAACGCAAACATCAAAGAAATAGATGCGTTTTGCGACAGCTCATATCCGTCAACGCTTTCAGAAAACATTTCACGGATTGTGTCAATCGTGACAATCTCATTGGGGTCAAATTTAAATTCTGCTCTGAAGCAATCGCAAGCAAGATCCCACTGCTGAATGCTGTCGGTATAGGGTTTGTCTAAATCGTGCATTCTGTCAGCTTTAAAAGTTAATTGCGTCGGTCAAGTAGCTGCGCCGCCAAGGCATGCATCGCATCGCGATATGGGCTAGCGGGCAAGATATTCAGAGCTGCAATGGCGCGCTCAGCTTCGGCGCTTGCAGCTGCGCGGGTTGCATCGAGTGCCCCGGTGCTGCGTACGATTTCAACAATTTCTGCCAAGGCATCCATTTCACCGTTTTCGATGGCACTTTGGATGGTTTGGCGTTGTACGGGCGTGCCGCGTTGCATAGCGATGATGAGCGGTAAGGTGTTTTTACCTTCGCGCAAATCATCGCCTAGGTTCTTGCCTAGTTCTTTGGCGTCGCCGTCATAGTCGAGCACATCGTCAATGACTTGGAAAGCGGTGCCCAAAGCTTGGCCGTAGTCGGCGCAAGCGGCTTCAACTTCGGGTGTGCATTTCGCCAAGATGGCCGCCAAGCGGGTGCTGGCTTCAAAGAGCTTCGCGGTTTTGGAGCGAATCACACGCAAATAGCCCGCTTCGTCTAGCGATGCGTCATGCATGTTCATCAATTGCAGTACTTCGCCTTCGGCAATCACATTGGTGGCTTCGGCTAGTACTTCCATGACGCGCATTTCGCCTGAGTCCACCATCATTTGGAAGGCTCGGGAATACAAAAAGTCACCTACCAACACGCTGGCGGGATTACCAAATGATTCGTTGGCGGTGGGGCGGCCACGGCGTAGGGTGGATTCGTCCACCACATCGTCGTGCAGCAAGGTGGCGGTGTGGATGAACTCCACTACGGCAGCTAAGTTGTGGCGCTGGGCGTCGGTGTAGCCCAAAGCGCCCGCCATCAGCAAGAGCAGGGCGGGGCGAACGCGCTTGCCACCCGCTGAGATGATGTATTGCGACACGGTGCCAACCAACAATACGCCCGACTCCAAGCGTTGCGCGATGACGCGGTCAACTTCTGCCATGTCGGCAGTAATCAGGGCTAAGGGATTGGTGGGTGTAGTAGACAAAGCGTGACTAGCAAAAAAGGGACGAAATGCGCCGAAACGCTGCTAGATTATAGGGATTGGCCAAGCAAGCCCTTTCACTGCTATAATTTTGGGCTCTGCGGAAATTCGTCCGTAGATATCCACATAGATTCTTATCTAGAGGTCTCACATGTACGCGGTCATAAAAACCGGTGGCAAACAGTATCGTGTTGCTGCTGGTGAAAAAATTAAAGTAGAACAGATTGCTGCGGACGTAGGCCAAGAGATTGTGATCGATCAAGTTTTGGCAGTCGGTAACGGCGCTGAACTCAAGGTCGGCACACCCTTGGTGTCCGGTGCAACTGTCACAGTGACAGTTTTGTCTCATGGCAAACACGACAAAGTTCGCATTTTCAAAATGCGTCGTCGTAAGCACTATCAAAAACGCCAAGGGCATCGTCAGCAATTCACTGAATTGCAGATTGCTTCCATCAACGGCTAAGGAGCATTTGACATGGCACAGAAAAAAGGCGGCGGCTCTACGCGCAACGGGCGTGATTCCAAGCCCAAAATGCTCGGTGTGAAAGCTTTCGGCGGTGAGTTGATCTCCGCTGGCTCCATCATCGTGCGTCAACGTGGTACCAAATTCCACCCCGGCGTCAACGTCGGCGTGGGCAAAGACCACACTTTGTTCGCATTGGTTGACGGCCACGTCTCGTTCGGCGTTAAAGGCGCTTTGAACAAGCACATGGTCAACATCACACCCGTTTGATTTTTTCAAACTGATTTGTGACAAAGCCCCGACTTGTCGGGGCTTTACTTTTTACACTAGACCCATGAAATTCGTAGACGAAGCCTATATCGACATCGCCGCTGGTGATGGGGGGAACGGCTGCGTCTCCTTCCGTCATGAGAAGTACAAAGAGTTCGGCGGCCCCAACGGTGGCGACGGCGGGCGCGGCGGCCATGTGTTCGCCGTGGCTGACCCCAACCTCAACACCTTGGTCGACTTCCGTTATTCACGCCGCCACGAGGCCAAACGCGGCCAACACGGCATGGGCTCCGACATGTTCGGCCATGCAGGCGACGACATTATTTTGAAAATGCCCGTGGGCACCATCATCACCGATGTCGAAACCGGCGACGTGTTGTTTGAGTTGCTCACCCCGGGCGAGGTCATCACCATCGCCAAGGGCGGTGACGGTGGCTTTGGCAATATGCGTTTCAAGAGCGCGATCAACCGCGCACCGCGTCAAAAAACACCCGGCTGGCCTGGTGAGAAGCGCGAACTCAAACTTGAGTTAAAGGTCTTGGCTGACGTCGGTTTGTTGGGCATGCCTAACGCCGGCAAATCCACACTGATTTCCGCCATTTCCAATGCGCGCCCCAAGATTGCCGACTATCCCTTCACCACCTTGCACCCCAACTTAGGTGTGGTGCGTGTGGCCGCAGAGCAAAGTTTTGTGGTGGCCGATGTGCCAGGTTTGATTGAAGGCGCGTCTGACGGCGCGGGCTTGGGCCATCAGTTCTTGCGCCATTTGCAGCGCACCCGTTTGTTGCTGCATCTTGTGGACATTGCCCCGTTTGATGAAGGCGTGGATCCTGTGGCGCAAGCCAAGGCCATCGTCAACGAACTCAAAAAATACGACAAAGCCTTGTACGACAAGCCGCGTTGGATTGTGCTCAACAAGCTCGACATGGTCGCACCCGATGAGCGCGAAGCCTTGGTGGCTGACTTCGTCAAGCGCATGAAATACAAAGGTCCGGTGTTCCAAATCTCTGCGCTCACGCGTGAGGGCTGCGAGCACCTGATCAAAGACATTTACAAACACATCAAAGCGCAGCAGGTCTCTGAGCAACCGCCTGAGTACGTCGATCCGCGTTTTGCTGATCCCACGCCTGAATAAGCAGCCATGACGCTTTCCACCTCTACCGTGTTGCGCGATGCTCGCCGCATCGTGGTCAAGGTCGGCTCTAGCTTGGTCACCAACGAAGGCCGTGGCTTAGACGAGCAAGCCATTGGTGAATGGTGTCGCCAGCTCAGCGCCTTGGTGCGTGATGGCCGCGAAGTCATCATGGTGTCCAGCGGCGCAATTGCCGAAGGTATGAAGCGCTTGGGCTGGACTACCCGCCCGCAAGAATTGAACGAACTGCAAGCTGCTGCTGCGGTGGGGCAAATGGGCTTGGCCCATATGTACGAAACCAAGTTGCGCGAAAACGGTTTGGGCTCAGCCCAGGTCTTGCTCACGCATGCTGATCTTGCTGACCGCGAGCGTTACCTCAATGCCCGTTCAACCTTGTTGACACTGCTCACGCATGGCGTGTTGCCTGTGATCAACGAGAACGACACCGTGGTCAACGACGAAATCAAGTTTGGTGACAACGACACCTTGGGTGCGTTGGTGGCCAACTTGGTCGAAGCCGATGCCCTCATCATCTTGACCGACCAAAAAGGTTTGTACACCGCCGACCCGCGCCGCGACCCGGCTGCCACTTTTGTGCACGAAGCACGCGCAGGTGACGCCAAGCTCGAAGACATGGCGGGCGGCGCAGGCTCCAGCATTGGCAAGGGCGGCATGATCACCAAAATCTTGGCAGCCAAACGCGCCGCAGGTTCGGGTGCATCCACCGTCATCGCATGGGGCCGCGAGCCTGATGCTTTGGTACGTTTGACGCAGGGCGAAGCCATTGGTACTTTGCTGGTGGCGCAAACTCAAAAGCAGCAAGCCCGCAAGCAGTGGATGGCCGACCATCTGCAACTGCGCGGCTCCGTCACCATCGACGATGGCGCGGTGAGTAAGCTCAAGGGCGATGGTTCCAGCCTCTTGCCCATTGGTATGACGGGTGTGGATGGCGATTTTTCACGCGGCGAAGTGATTGCGATTTTGGATGGTCAAGGCCAAGAAGTTGCACGCGGCTTGGCCAACTATGCAGCCGCTGAAGCACGTTTGCTGTGCCGCAAGCCATCCAGCCAAATGTCTGAATTGCTTGGTTACGCCGCCGAGCCAGAGATGGTGCACCGCGACAACTTGGTGCTATTCAAATAAGAAAAAGCCCACCGAAGTGGGCTTTTTCATGAGCCTTCGCGATATCGCAAATCGGCCTGTGGGTCTGGATCAAAGGTCGCGCCTGGCGGCAGTTCCATGTTAATCGCCGGACCAAATCGCTTGTAGCTGGTAACGTGCTCTTGTTGCTGATGTTGACCTGCACGCAAATAACGGCTGCGGTTATCTTGGCGCGGCAAAAAGCGTGACAACTCGGTCAGTGCCATTTCATACACGCCGCGTTTGAACTCGACCACCACGTCTAGCGGAACCCAATAGTCGTTCCAGCGCCAAGCATCAAACTCGGGATGGTCGGTGGCACGCAAATTCAGATGGTGGTCGGGCGCGACCATTTGCAACAAAAACCAAATTTGCTTTTGGCCTTTGTAAAAACCGCGCGCGTCACGGCGGATGAACCGGTCTGGCACCTCATAGCGCAACCAATCACGGGTACGGGCAACGATGCGCACATGCTCTGGCTTGAGCCCCACTTCTTCGTGCAATTCACGAATCATGGCCTGCTCTGGCGTTTCGCCACGGTCGATGCCGCCTTGCGGGAACTGCCAGCTGTGGGTGCGGATGCGCTTACCCCAAAAAACCTGATTTTTCTGGTTGAGCAAGATGATGCCGACGTTGGGTCTGAACCCTTCTCGGTCAAGCATAATCGAACCTCAAATTTTTAAACTGAGTCGATTATGCACAGAGCTGCAGCAGTTCACTCAGAATATGCCCTAATTTCCCTACTAAATTGACGATTCGATTGCACGCATGAAAGCCTCCCAGTTTCTCATTTCCACCCTCAAAGACGCCCCAGCTGACGCCGAAGTGGTCAGCCACAAATTGATGATGCGAGCGGGCTTGATCAAAAAGCTCGGTGCTGGTATTTACAACTACATGCCCATGGGCTTGCGCGTGATCCGTAAGGTTGAAGCCATCGTTCGCGAAGAAATGAACAAAGCCGGCGCGATCGAGCTGACCATGCCCGTGGTGCAACCCGCTGAGCTGTGGCAAGAAACCGGCCGCTTCGACAAGATGGGCCCAGAACTTTTGCGTATCAAAGACCGCCACGGCCGCGACTTTGTGGTGCAACCCACCAGCGAAGAAGTGGTGACCGACATCGCCCGTCAAGAGATCCGCAGCTATAAACAACTGCCTAAAAACTTCTACCAAATCCAAACCAAATTCCGCGACGAGCGTCGCCCCCGTTTTGGTTTGATGCGCGGCCGCGAATTCATCATGAAAGACGCGTACAGCTTTGACCGCGACCAAGACAGCGCCAAGCAAAGCTACCAAGTCATGGCGGGTGCGTACCGCAATATTTTTGATCGCTTCGGCTTGACCTACCGCGCCGTGGCCGCAGACAGCGGCGCGATTGGTGGCGACTTGAGCGAAGAGTTCCAAGTGATTGCGGCCACCGGCGAAGACGCCATCGTCTATTGCCCCACCAGCAACTACGCCGCCAACATGGAAAAGGCCGAGGCTTTGGCACCTGCGCAAACGCGCGGTGCAGCCACTCAGGCCCTGACCAAAACAGCCACACCCGGCAAGAGCACCTGCGAAGACGTGGCTGCTTTGTTGAGCGTGCCGCTCAACACCACCGTCAAATCATTGGTGTTGGCCACCGACACCCTCAACGACAAAGGCGAAGTTGTCAAATCGCAAGTATGGCTCTTGCTTTTGCGCGGCGACCACGACATGAACGAAGTCAAAGTGGGCAAGCTGCCTGGCTTTGAAGGCGGTTTCCGCTTTGCCACCACCGCTGAAATTGAAGACCACTTTGGTTGCAAGCCCGGCTACCTCGGACCTGTCAACTTGAAGCAGCCTTTGAAAATCGTGGCTGACCGCGATGTGGCTGTGATGGCCGATTGGATTTGCGGCGCTAACGAAGTCGACTTCCACATGACCGGCGTCAACTTTGGCCGCGATGTGGCCGAGCCCGATTTGGTGGCCGACATTCGCAACGTGGTGGCGGGTGACGCTTCTCCCGATGGCCAAGGTGTGCTCGCGATTGAGCGCGGCATTGAGGTGGGCCATGTGTTCTACCTCGGCACCAAATACAGCCAAGCCATGAACGCCACGTTCCTAGACGTGAACGGTAAACCGCAATTTATGGAAATGGGCTGCTACGGCATTGGCGTGACGCGCTTGCCTGCTGCCGCCATCGAGCAAAACCACGACGAGCGCGGCATCATTTGGCCCGACGCGATTGCGCCATTCACCGCTGTGATTTGCCCCGTCAACATGGACCGCAGCGAAGACGTGAAAGCCGCTGCCTTCAAGCTCTACGAAGATCTGTTGGCCTTGGGCGTGGACGTCATCTTGGACGACCGTGGCGAGCGCCCCGGTGCGATGTTTGCTGATTGGGAACTGATCGGCGTGCCACACCGTGTGACCATTGGTGACAAGGGCCTGAAAGACGGCGTGGTCGAGTACCAAAACCGCCGCGACACCGAGTCCACCAAAGTGGCGGTGGCCGATGTGTTGGCGCATGTGAAAGCCAAGCTCGGTTTGTGATTCTCATGGCCCGCAGCCTGCGTCTTTTCAGTCGTGTGCTGCGCGCGCCAATGGCAACATGGCGGCTCCGTTTGGGGCCGCTTTTGTTTTTGACGTTCATCAGCGCTGTACAAGCGGGTACGCAACGTGAAGAGCCCTTGATCGACTCTGTGCGTACCGCGCTGAGTGCGGCGGTGCATCAGTCTGGCCCACCCACTTTGGTTCATGCTGATGTGAAGGCAGTCAATGCGTTTGGGCAGTGGCTGACACAAAATGAAGCGCGACTCGACAAGCATTTGCAACGTCGTAAGAGCAGCCCCACAGCTGCGAGCGTGGCAAACGTTGCCATTGCAGCTGCCCCAAATAGCTCAAATGTTGCCCCTGACTTCCTAGCGCATGAATTGGCCAACTCTCATTTGCGCCGGGAGTTTTTGCAAACGGTTTGGTACGAAAGCCAACGTGCAGGCTTAGATCCATCGCTAGTGCTCGGCCTCATTCAAGTGGAAAGCGGATTTCGTAAATTTGCCATCAGCAGCGCAGGGGCGAGAGGTTTTATGCAGGTCATGCCGTTTTGGACGCGTGTGCTGGCTGACGGGGATGCTGGTGTGCTGTTTCAAGCGCAGACCAATTTGCGCTTTGGCTGCGTCATCTTGCGGCATTACTTGAACGTTGAGAATGGAGACTTATTTTTGGCGCTAGGCCGTTACAACGGCAGCCGTGGGCAAGCGCCATATCCAAATGCTGTGCTAGCGGCACAAAAGGGGTGGCAATGAAACTGTGGCTTCTCGTGTTGGCAACGGCGCTGCTGACAGGCTGCGCCACCAAGGCTTATCGGGCAGTGGAAGGTGAGTGTGCGCCACAAGCTTGGGCCGACTACCCCGAGAGCAAAGTGCAAGTGGTGCAAACGCGTCAGCGCGTGATTCATGTGTCCACCGGCATGCGCAACTGCTTCAGTCGTAGAGATGGCAACCAAGTGCACACCATTTGCAACGACATCACCCGCCCTGAATACATCCCATACCAAGAAATAGTGGTGATTGACCAAAACGAGGCAGTGCGCAAGATGGCCGTTGCGTCGTGTTCAGTCAATTTGTGTGTGCAGCGTTATGGCAATGCCCAGTGCAAAACTGACCAGTTGCTGGTGCCAGTGCCAGCACCGCCTTATCACGATGCACCCTCATCCGTGCCGTTGTCAGACTCAGTGTCCGTGCAATAAAAAAGCCCGCTTTAAGCGGGCTTTGTTCTATCGGTCCGTATCAGACTCGTATCAGACTCAAGGTCAATCAGCCGTTGATGACTTTTTGCAACTCGCCCGACTCATACATTTCCATCATGATGTCTGAGCCACCGATGAACTCGCCCTTGATGTAGAGCTGAGGGATGGTGGGCCAGTTGCTGTATTCCTTGATGCCTTGGCGAATTTCTGCGTCGTCCAGCACGTTCACAGTTTTGATGGCTTTGGGTTCTACGCCGCAAGCTTTGAGCACTTGAATTGCACGGCCCGAAAAGCCACACATGGGGAAGCTGGCGCTGCCCTTCATAAACAGCAACACCTCGTTGCCTTTTACGAGTTCATCAATGCGTTGTTGTGCGTCGCTCATGGGTTCTCTCCAAATAAAGGTTAATTATTTCACTGTTGGCCATTGTCCACCCGAGCATCGCAGGATTCCCGCAATGTCAGGACGGCTTTGTACATTCACAAACCCTTGGTTGCCCAGCAGGCTTTGCACGGCGTGTGCTTGGTCGTAGCCGTGTTCAATCAGCAGCCAGCCGTTGGGCTTGAGGTGCTGCGTCGCTTCGCGAACGATCACGCGAATGTCATCTAGGCCATCTGCGCCAGAAGCCAGTGCTGATAAAGGCTCGTGTTTCAAGGCCGCCAAATGTCTGTCATCGCTGGCCACGTAGGGCGGGTTGGACACGATCGCGTCATAGGTGCGACCGTTCAAGGGGGCAAGCCACGAACCGTGGTGGAAGTCCACTGGCAATGCCAAACGTTCGGCATTTGCGCTTGCCACGGCTAGGGCATCGGCGCTGGCATCCACCGCGCTCACGTGCGCATCAGGGCGTGTGTGCTTGATGGCCAAGGCAATTGCGCCGCTGCCCGTTCCAAGGTCCACCACTTCAGGTGACGCTGTATCGGCGAGGCAAGACATGGCCCACTCCACCAAAGTTTCGGTGTCGGCGCGTGGGTCGAGTACGCGGTGGTCCACCTGCAGCGTCAAGCCGAAAAACTCTTTTTGACCTGTGATGTAGGCCACGGGTTCGGTGTTGAGGCGGCGTTGTACATGGGCTTCAAAGGTGGTTTGCACAGTGGCATCTAGCGGGTCATCGCCATGCGCCAACAACCAAGCGCGGTCGTGCGGTGCGCGACCCAAGGCGTGCAACAGCAGCACTTGTGCGTCTAGGCGAGGCAGGCCCAAGGTTTGCGCCCATGCAGCGGCTTGCGCCACGGTCAACAAGCTCATGTGTTGCCTTCCAGCGCCGCCAGCTGCTCGGCTTCATGCGCATGCTTCAAGGCTTGCATCGCCTCACCCAAATCGCCTTCCATGATGAAGTTGAGTTTGTACAGCGTGAGGTTGATGCGGTGGTCACTCCAACGCCCTTGCGGGAAGTTGTAAGTGCGAATGCGGTCGCTGCGGTCGCCACTGCCAATCAGGCCTTTGCGCATGGCCGCATCTTTGGCAGCACGCTCGGAGCGGTCTTTTTCTTGTATGCGTGCGGTCAACACTTTCAGCGCTTGTGCTTTGTTGCTGTGCTGACTGCGGCCGTCTTGGCATTCGGCCACGATGCCCGTGGGTAAGTGGGTGATGCGAACGGCTGAATCTGTTTTGTTGATGTGCTGGCCACCTGCACCGCTGGCGCGGTAGGTGTCGATGCGCAAATCCGACGGATTGATTTTGATGGCCTCAGCTTCATCAGGCTCGGGCAACACCGCCACCGTGCAGGCACTGGTGTGGATGCGGCCTTGGGTTTCGGTGGCTGGCACGCGCTGCACGCGGTGGCCGCCCGACTCGAACTTGAGCCAGCCATACACGCCGTCGCCACTAGAGCCACCGTCCATGCGGACCACCACTTCTTTGTAGCCGCCCAGCTCGCTTTGTGATTCGCTCACGATCTCGGTGCGCCACCCTTGGCGCTCGGCATAGCGCATGTACATGCGCAACAAGTCTGCGGCAAACAAGGCAGATTCGTCACCGCCCGTGCCCGCGCGAATTTCGATAAACGCAGGGCGCGCATCGTCTGGGTCTTTGGGCAGCAACATGCGTTGCAGCTCAGCTTCGAGTTGCAACAGTTCGGCTTCAGCGCTGGCAATTTCTTCTTCGGCCATGGCGCGCATGTCGACGTCGTCACCACCGTCTTGCAGCATCTGCTGTGCAGCTTGTAAATCGGCTTCGCGTTGTTGGTAGCGTGTGTAGCGGCCGGCAGTAGCGGTCACGTCGGTGTGTTCGCGTGACAAGGCTAAGAACTGCGTCATGTCCTTCATGATGTCTTCGCGAGACAGCAAGAAGTCGAGTTCGTTCAAGCGTTGGGCGTGGCGCTCAAGCTGAGCGCGCAGAAAGTCTTTCATGGATTCAGCGCCTAACGGTTGCCGCGCAAAAAGAAATGCTCAATCGCGTGGCGTGCACGTTCGCGCGATTCAGCATCACCGGCATGCAACTCGGCCATTGCGCCGTGCAGCATTTTTTGGGTCAGGCCGCGTGACAGGCTTTCCAGTACGGCATCCACATCGTCGCCTTTGGCAATCGCTTTACGGGCGCGGGCCAATTCGGCACTGCGCCAATCTTCGGATTGCGCGTTGAGTTGCTGAATCAGCGGCACGTTGCTGCGCTGGTCGATCCAGTGCTCGAAGCTTTGCACGCCTGCGTCGATGATGGCTTCGGCTTGCGCCACCGCTGCTTGGCGGTTGGCTTGGCCGGTTTGCACCACGTCGGATAAATCGTCCACGGTGTACAGATACACGTCTTCGAGCGACTTCACCTCTGGCTCGATGTCGCGTGGTACAGCCAAGTCGACCATGAACATGGGGCGGTGTTTGCGTTGCTTGAGTGCGCGCTCGACTGCGCCCAAACCAATCAAGGGCAGGGTGCTGGCGGTGCAGCTGATGACCACATCAAACTCATGCAGTCGCTGCGGCAAGTCGGCCAAGCGCATGACTTCGCCGCTGAATTGGGTGGCCAGCTTTTCGCCGCGTTCCAGCGTGCGGTTGGCAATGGCAATCGCCTTGGGGTTCTTGGCCGCAAAGTGCGTGGCGCAGAGCTCAATCATTTCGCCCGCACCCACGAACAGCACGCGGGTTTCGCTCAGGTCTTCAAACAGCTGGCTGGCCAAACGCACTGCCGCAGCAGCCATGCTGATGGAATGCGCGCCAATCTCGGTAGAGCTGCGCACTTCTTTGGCCACAGCAAAGGAGCGTTGAAAAAGCTGGTTGAGCGTAGTGCCCAATGCGCCGGCTTCAGAGGCCGCACGCACCGCGTCTTTCATTTGGCCCAAGATTTGCGGCTCGCCCAACACCATGGAGTCGAGGCCGCTGGCCACGCGGAATGCGTGACGGGCCGCATCAGCTTCTAGCAGCGCGTAGGTGTGGTCTTTCAAATCCTCGGCTGACACTCCGCCAGACTGGGCCAACCAAGCCATGGTCTGCTGCATTTGGGTCTCGCCGCCCGCGCAATAAATCTCGGTGCGGTTGCAGGTGGAGAGAATGGCCACCTCGCTGTCGGGTGAAAAAGTGTGGCGCAGGGTGGCGATGGTCGAACCCATTTGTTCGACCGTAAAAGTAAAACGGCCCCGCAAATCAAGCGGGGCTGTCGTGTGATTGAGGCCTAAAGCCCAGACTGCCATAGCGCACATTATAAAATTTACTCACATGGGTCCTTTAGAACAAATCCTTCACACTTTTAACTTCATCGCGCCGGCATGGGGCGTGGCCCTGTTTTGCGTGCTGGTAGCCCGCTTCACCGCCCGTTGGTGGCTGCCCTTGGCCAGTTGGAGCTTGTTGCTACAAACCGTGGTAAGTGGTGTTTTGGGCACAGCCGTCTTGGCTGGTGGTCTAGTTTTGTGGGGTGTGGACGGAAAAATGGCCACTTATTCGGCTTTGGTCATCGCGTGCGGTTCGGCCCAGTGGTTGATGTGCAAAGGTTGGCAGCGTTGATGTGAAGCGCCCAAAGCGAACAGCCGGTATGTACGTTGGCTCCTCTTCGCTGCGCTCAGAATGTCGCTCACCGTACACACCGGCTGTTCGCCTTGGGCTTTGCGCTGGCGATTTTGTGCGCGAAGTGCGCCTACTCACCGTCCAGAAGTGACATCAAAACCCACGTCACCAGTAATACCCCTAAAAACCGCTACAGGACACCCCCAAAGCCAGTAAGTGCTCTCAGTTCCCAAAACCCAAGCCCCCAAGCCCCCTGCAGTAAAATCGGGCCTTAATTCGCGCCCCCAATGCGCCTTAGCGCGCACATCACACCATGAATGCTCCCACCTCGCTGAACCACTTGCTCGCCACGGCTGAAGAAAGCCCGCGACTGCGCGAAATTCCCTACAACTACACCTCGTTCTCCGACCGAGAAATCGTGCTCCGTTTGCTCGGCGCCGATGCTTGGGAATTACTGCTGCGTTTGCGCCAAGAGCGCCGCACGGGCCGCTCGGCTCGCATGTTGTATGAAGTGTTGGGCGATATCTGGGTGGTGCAACGCAACCCCTATTTGCAAGACGACTTGCTCGACAACCCCAAACGCCGCCACCAGTTGGTTGAAGCGCTTTACCACCGCTTGGGCGAAGTGGAGCAACGCCGTACACCCGATGCAGATGCTGAGCGCGACCAGTTGGTGGGCCAACTGCTGCAAGCCGCCAGCCGCGCGATTGAAACCTTCAACACCCAATTCGAAGCGATTGCCGCCCTGCGCAAAAAAGCAGCGCGCCTGCTCAAGAAGCACACGGCCAACGACAACATCAAGTTCGATGGCCTCTCACGCGTGAGCCACGTGACTGACGCCACCGACTGGCGTGTGGAATATCCCTTCGTCGTGTTGACCCCAGACACCGAAGAGGAAATGGCGGGCTTGGTTAAAGGTTGTATCGATCTTGGCCTCACCATCGTTCCTCGTGGCGGCGGCACAGGCTACACGGGTGGTGCGATTCCGCTCACTTGGAAGAGCGCGGTCATCAACACCGAAAAGCTCGAAGCCATGACCGAAGTCGAAATGGTCGACTTGCCAGGCATCGCACACAAAGTGCCCACGATCTACACCGAAGCCGGCGTGGTCACCCAGCGTGTGGCCGATGCGGCTGAGCGCGGTGGTTTTGTGTTTGCGGTGGACCCAACGTCTGCCGAAGCTTCATGCATTGGCGGCAACATCGCCATGAACGCAGGCGGCAAAAAGGCCGTGTTGTGGGGCACCGCCCTTGATAACTTGGCCAGCTGGCGCATGGTCACCCCCGATGCTGAGTGGCTCGACGTCATTCGCGTGGACCACAACCTCGGCAAGATTCACGATGCCGAGATGGCCAGCTTCGATTTGAAGTACTACCAAGCCGACGGCAAAACATTCATCCGCCAAGAGCGCCTCGACATTCCCGGCAAGTCTTTCCGCAAAGAAGGCTTGGGCAAAGACGTGACCGACAAGTTCCTCAGCGGTTTGCCCGGCGTGCAAAAAGAAGGCTGCGATGGTTTGATCACCAGCGCACGTTGGATCTTGCACCGTATGCCTGCGCACACACGCACCGTGTGTATGGAGTTCTTCGGCAACGCCAAAGACGCTGTGCCAAGCATCGTAGAAATCAAAGACTACATGTTTGCTGAGCAAAAGCGCAGCGGCGTGTTGCTGGCCGGCCTTGAGCATTTGGACGACCGCTACTTGCGTGCAGTGGGTTATGCCACCAAGAGCAAACGCGGCGGCCTGCCGAAGATGCTGCTGATTGGCGACATCGCGGGTGACGATGCTGACGAAGTGGCACGCGTCACCTCTGAAGTCTCACGCATGGCCAACACCCGCAGCGGCGAGTGCTTTGTGGCCGTGAGTGCAGAAGCACGTAAAAAGTTTTGGCTAGACCGCAAGCGCACGGCTGCGATCAGCCGTCACACCAACGCGTTCAAGGTCAACGAAGACGTGGTGATTCCTTTGCCACGCATGGCCGAGTACACCGATGGCATCGAGCGCATCAACATCGAGCTGAGCTTGCGCAACAAGCTTGAACTGTGCGACGCGTTGGAAGACTTCTTCGCCAAAGGTAATTTGCCTTTGGGTAAGTCTGACGATGCAGCCGATATTTCAACGCCCGAATTGCTGGAAGACCGCGTGCAACAAGCCCGCTCGCTTGTGGGTGAAGTGCGTGGCCTGTGGCAGCAGTGGCTCAACGAGTGCGATGCACTGTTCCCACAGTTGCAAGACCACACCTTGCGTGCCAGCTGGAAAACACAAATCCGTGCGCAGTTGCAAAACATCTTCACAGGTGCGCAACTCGCGCCCATCTTGGAAGAGTGCAACGCCATTCACAAACGCGTGCTCAAAGGCCGCGTGTGGGTGGCCCTGCACATGCACGCCGGTGACGGCAACGTGCACACCAACATTCCCGTCAACAGCGACAACTACGCCATGCTGCAAACCGCCCACGAGGCGGTGGCCCGCATCATGGTGTTGGCGCGCTCGTTGGACGGTGTGATTTCTGGCGAGCACGGCATTGGCATCACCAAGCTGGAGTTTTTGACCGACGACGAGCTGAAACCGTTTGCTGACTACAAAGCTAAAGTCGACCCAGAGGGCCGCTTCAACAAAGGCAAATTGCTGCGTAACCAAGATGTTGATACATCGTTGCGCCACGCCGATTTGAGCCAAGCCTACACACCAAGCTTTGGCTTGATGGGCCACGAATCGCTGATCATGCAGCAGTCCGACATTGGCGCGATTGCCGATTCGGTGAAAGACTGTTTGCGTTGCGGCAAGTGCAAGCCCGTGTGCTCGACACACGTGCCACGTGCCAACTTGCTGTACAGCCCACGTAACAAAATTTTGGCTACGTCGCTGCTGGTCGAAGCCTTCTTGTACGAAGAGCAAACCCGCCGTGGTGTGTCCATCAAACACTGGCAAGAGTTTGAAGACGTGGCCGATCATTGCACGGTGTGCCATAAGTGTTTGACACCTTGCCCAGTCAAGATTGACTTTGGCGACGTGACCATGAACATGCGCAACCTGTTGCGCAAGATGGGCCAAAAAACCTTCCGTCCCGGCAATGCTGCGGCGATGTTCATGCTCAACGCCACCAACCCCGAAACCATCAAGTTCGCGCGTACCGCGATGGTGGGTGTGGGCATGAAGCTGCAACGCTTTGCGCACGACCTGCTCAAAGTGGTGGCGCGCAAGCAAACCAAGGCGCCACCTGCCACCGTGGGCGCAGCGCCCATCAAAGAACAGGTGATTCACTTCATCAACAAGAAGATGCCGGGCAACCTGCCCA
>CAUPNL010000016.1:0-47199 GCA_963512655.1 uncultured Limnohabitans sp.
CTACCGGTTCAGGAACAGTTCGACTCAAAGCAACAAGGAGGGAAAACAGAGAAAATCAAAACAGGAGCTCTAAAAAGCTCAAATCGGGTGGGTCAATATTCGATGCAAATCCCGGGTCAGATTTGGATGCAATTCAACAGGTTGAGCTCACGTTGCGTACTCCTTGTAACAAATGGAGTTGTATTTACGCGTACTTTTTTAGAGAAGTCGAGTGGCTTGGCCGCTATGAACTTTTATTAGTAATTGACTTCCATCATGGGTGCACGTGGTTGGTGCATATGTCTTTTCTCGATTAATTCCGCTCTTCACCGCGGACACGCGCAACGACGTAAATAGATAAATGTGAGTTTTTCGGTTCTCCACCACCACACAAAATTGGCCCTACCAAAGGGACAATGGGTAATCAAGGGCGACAATAAGTCCCTATGTCCCCCAATAATTAACATTATTGGGGGATTTTCATTTTTAAAAGTCGTAATTTTTAGCTAGTTGTTTTTTCAAACTTAATTCGGGCTTCTAACGCCTTCAAGTTCATTTTTAGTCAACTGTGCCTGGCTATTTGTTCTGAATTTTCTACGTTTTCAAGAAAATCATTTGAAATCAACAAGTTAGCCTTATGGACGGACCTTAAGGCTAACTTCTCTAATGAGCAACAAATGGCTCGAACGTAGTGCAGTACCTTGTGGACGTTTTTGACCTATTTCGAGCTAGTTGTTGCTATCTACGAGGTCGAATCAGCGAGTTCTTTTCAAACTCGATGACGTCTTCCAATCTGTACAAAACTCTGCCGCCCATCTTTGCGTACGGGATGCCAATTCCATGTGAGCGCCAGTACTGCAACCGAGAGGATGAGCAATGCCATCGTGCTGCCAGCATTTGTTCCGTGAGTAAATCAGGATCGGGCGGTGGTGGCGGTTTTCGTTTTGGCGGATTCACAAGCGCACGAATGGTTGCCTTACCCGCCCAATTTTGAAGAGCGCATGCTGTATGCCTTGGAATTAATGGGTTCTTTGATAGCTTGCATTTGAATTAAAGAGTCCTTTAAAATGAAAAATCAAATTAAAGCCTCCTTGAATATGATCCGTGCAGCAGGTACTTACGAAAAATCCACCACCCTTGGGGAGGAGGTGAATGCGTTTGTTCCGTTTGCACTTCCACCTTCGGCGCCGAGCATTGATCCTCAGAGCTATGTGGAGCTCAACCGAAAAGCGGAGATGGCGCTGGCTCGTCTTTCGGGGGTGTCAGGACTTGTGCCATCTGTGGATTGGCTGCTTTACAGCGCTATACGCAAAGAGGCACTTTTAACTTCTCAGATTGAGGGTACTCAGGCGACCATCACGGATTTGTTTGATGAGGAGGCTGGGCTTGATGTCAGTAACACCGATGACGTCGAGGAGGTGACGAACTACATCGCGGCCTACAAACTGGTACGTGAGAATTTAAGGGATCCCAAAGGGCTGCCAATCAGTGTTCGGTTGATGTGCGAGGCTCACAAGCTCTTGCTGAATGGTGTTCGTGGGACCGGCAAACAGCCAGGGGACCTGCGACGCTCGCAAAATTGGATTGGTGGGACGCGTCCCGGCAACGCTGTTTTTGTTCCACCTCCTGCTTCGAGAGTTCCAGGGCTACTCAGTGACTTGGAAAAATTTATCCATGATCACTCGGTCGGCGGCCCTGCCGTGCAGGGCGAAGAGGGGACATTGCCTGTATTGGTCGTGATTGCATTGGTGCACGCACAGTTCGAAACGATTCACCCATTTCTGGATGGAAACGGACGAATTGGACGGCTGTTGATTTCTGCGTTGTTCGAGGACATGGGCGTATTGCCTGAACCGCTGATGTACGTGAGTGGCTACTTAAAACAGCATCAGATGGAGTACTACCGACTGCTGTCCGGTGTTCGCAACGACGGGGACTGGGAGTCGTGGATTGCGTTTTTCCTTGAAGGTGTGTGCGTTGCTGCAACCGATGCGGAGAAAAGCATTGTTCAGATTGCCAGTTTGGTAACGGCTGACCGTCGCAAGTTGCTTGATTCGCCCAAAGTCAATGCGGCAGCGTATAGGCTGTTTGAGTTGTTGCCGATGATGCCAAGATTTACGGTCGAGAGGGTTCGCAAGGTACTGGAAACAACTTTTCCGACAGCCAACGCGGCGGTCAAAACTCTGGAAGAGTTGGGACTCATTGGTGAGACAACGGGGAATAAAAAGAACCGGAGTTTCAGCTACTCGGCCTATATCAACTTGTTGTCTCAGTGAGTTTCGCGCCGCAGGGGAGCCTAGAAGTCGTATGGCACTGGGTTGGTGCAAAAAAATGTGGACGCGGGTTCAAATCCAAACCGCTCATTCACGCTCTAGTACCACCCAGCATGTTTGAGTGTGAATAGAAAGTTGCAAAGTCGTCAACCATCCACCACCATTTGCAACGACAAAGGCCGCTAGATAGCAATATCTGGCGGCCTTTTTCTTTGACACCTTACGAAAATTCGCTCATCCAATAATCCGAACCGCGTGCGAACGCTTGTTCAGTTAAAAAATCACAGCATGCTCTGATGCGCGCTAGGTTGTGCGTGTCAGGGTGTGTGATGAGCCAGTACGCACGCGTCAGATGAATTTCCGTCGGCAAAACACGCGTCAGTACAGGTGACTGTCGCGCCATGAAGTGAGGCAAAACACCCAGTCCAGCACCGCCCTCAATGGCCGTCAATTGGCTGATGACGTTGGAGATGTGTAGCTTTGGTTGGATGTTGCGGTCCACCATGGGTAAGTAATCCAGCTCCGAAGTCCACATCAGATCCTCGACATACCCGATCCAACCGTGTGCGAGCAAATCTTGTCGCGTGGTAATCGGTGCGTGCGACGCCAAGTAGTTGCGGCTGGCGTAAACGCCCAATCCAAAGTCAATGAGTTTGCGTGCATAGACGCGACCTTGGTTGGGTCTAGCCATGCTGATGGCAATATCGGCTTCGCGCTTGGACAGGCTAAATGACCGCGGGTTGGCCACCAGTTCAATGTTCAGGTCTGGATGTTTGTGGCTCAGATGTGCAAGCTGCGGGGCGAGGAAATAGGTACCAAATCCCTCGGGCGTCCCCATCCTCACGTTGCCTGTTAATTTCGATGTGTCCGCGTGTAGTCGTGCACCCATGCGAACCGTCAGAGACTCGATTTCTTCCGCATCACCCAGCAATGCTTCGCCCTCTGGTGTCAGGGCAAATCCCTCCGGCCGTCGCTCAAACAGCTTGACGTGCATCGCGTCTTCGAGTGCGCTGATGCGACGACTCAGTGTCGAGTGGTCAACCCCCATGCGGCGTGCGGCAACGGTGAGTCGACCCGCACGCGCCATGGCGAGAAAGGATTGCAAGTTGTTCCAGTCAAAGTTACTCATGTGAATTTGTGCACAGACAGGTTGAGAGAATACATATTCTCGTGCAAAAAAATGTGATGTATCTTCGCGCTCAGTTGTTCAAAGCGTAGAAAAACCAAAGGAGATAGGCATGTCGTTGATTCAAAAACTCAAGAAACGCGCGGCTGAGAGCCGCCCCGTGCGCGTGGCGGTCATTGGTGCTGGCAAGTTCGGCTCGATGTACCTGTCACAGGCACCGCGCACCCCTGGTATCCATTTGGTCGCTGTCGCTGACCTGTCGCCCGACCGGGCGCGTGCTTCGCTGGCGCGTGTGGGCTGGGAGTCTCCTCGCTTCGCGGCCACCTCGCTGGCGCAAGCTGCCAAAGACGGCAGCACATTCATCACAGACGATGCGACTTCGGTCATTGCCAGCGACTATGTGGACATCGTCATTGACGCCACGGGTAGTCCTGCCGCTGGCATTGCGCACGCTTTGTTGTGCTGTGAGCATCGCAAGCACATCATCATGGTGAACGTGGAAGCCGATGTGTTGGCTGGGCCGTTGTTGGCGCGTCGCGCCAAAGAGGCGGGCATCATTTATTCGATGGCCTCTGGCGATCAGCCTGCCTTGATTGCAGAAATGGTGGACTGGGCACGCACCATTGGCATGGAGGTGGTGTGCGCTGGCAAGGGCACCAAATACCTGCCCATCTACCACCAGAGCACCCCCGATACCGTCTGGGGCCACTACGGCTTCAATGCAGATCAGGTGGCGGGCGGGGACTTCAATGCGCAGATGTTCAACAGTTTCTTGGACGGCACCAAGTCCGCGCTTGAAATGGCAGCGGTTGCCAATGGCTGCGAGCTGACGCCCCCCAAAGATGGTTTGTACTTTCCGCCTTGTGGTGTTGATGATTTGCCGCACATCCTGCGTCCGCGTTCTGACGGTGGCATCTTGGCGCAAAAGGGCATGGTGGAGGTGGTGTCCTCGATTGAGCGAGATGGTCGCCCCGTTTTCCGTGATTTGCGTTGGGGCGTGTACGCGGTCTTTGAAGCACCGAGCAAATATGTGATGGA
Source organism: uncultured Limnohabitans sp. (assembly GCA_963512655.1). Lineage (GTDB taxonomy): Bacteria > Pseudomonadota > Gammaproteobacteria > Burkholderiales > Burkholderiaceae_C > Limnohabitans. The sequence goes on from CAUPNL010000016.1 coordinate 4,417, forward strand.
TTGCTTCCAGCAATACGGCCTCAAAACCGATTCGACGGGGAAGTACGCCGCCATGTACAAGCCCTATCACCTGATCGGTTTAGAGCTGGGCATCTCAGTGGCGAGCATCGCTGTGCGTCAAGAGGCAACAGGCGCCACCGGTGAGTGGCGCGGCGATGTGGGCGCGACAGCCAAGCGAGCGCTTAAAAAGGGCGAAAAGCTGGATGGTGAAGGCGGCTTCACGGTCTACGGCAAGTTGATGCAAACCGAGGACTCTTTGCGACTGAATGCCTTGCCGATTGGCTTGGCGCACAACATGACTCTCAAGCGCGACATTGCGGCTGGCGAAGTCGTGACTTGGAATGACGTGGAGTTTGACGCGACCAAACAAGCCGTGGCCATTCGACGCGAACAAGAGGCACTGTTCCGCAAGGAAATGAAAGCGTGACCCCAACCTGAACTCAATCACATTTCTACAACGAAGGAGACAACCATGAAGTTAATGAAAAAAATCCAAGGCGCCGTGCACACCTGCTTGCTGCCCTTGTGCGTGGCAAGCTTTGTTTTTGGTACGACAGCGCATGCGCAAGATGTGCGAGAACGTGTGATCAAGTTCTCGCATGTGCAGCCTAAAAATAGCCACATGGATGCAGGTGCTCAGAAATTTGCCGACTTGGTCGCTCAAAAGAGCAATAAGAAAATCACCGTTCGTGTCTATCCAGGCGGCTCGCTAGGGGGCGACATTCAAACCTTGTCTGCCTTGCAAGGTGGCACGATTGAAATGACGACCATGCCTCCCGGTCTGATGATTGGACTCAGCAAGGAATATGCGGTCTTCGATTTACCGTTCTTGTTCAACTCGTTCCAAGAAGCCGATGAATTTTTGGATGGTGCCATGGGCAAATCCATGCTCGATAAAACACCGGCAGGTGTGGTGGGCTTGGCGTATTGGGACCATGGTTTTCGTAACCTGACCAACAACCGCCGTCCTGTGACGCGTGCTGAAGATTTCCAAGGTCTCAAGATCCGAGTGGCGCAGTCGCCGATGATCATCAACACCATCAATGGTTTGGGTGCCAATGCCACGCCGATGTCGTTCACCGAACTGTATGCGGCGCTCGAATCTCGGGCGGTGGATGGTCAAGAAAATCCGACTTCCGTCATTGAAGCCAATAAGTTCTTTGAAGTGCAGAAATACCTCACGTTGTCACGTCATCAGTACAACCCGCTGATTGTGTTGAGCAGTCGAAAGATGTGGGACCAACTCACCCCAGATGAGCGAAAAATTCTGACCGATGCGGCGATTGAGGCGCGTGCATATCAGCGCACAGTTTCTCGAGATATGGACAGCAAGGCCCTCGCGTCACTGAAGTCTGCAGGCATGCAGGTGTCAGAGATCTCCGAGGCTGAACGCAAGAACATGATCGAGAAGTTGAAACCCGTGTCGGAAAAATTAGCCAAAGATATTGGTGAACCGCTGGTCAAGCAAGTGCGTGCCGAGATGGATCGAATCCGCGCTGCTGGAAAATAAGGGCATCGTGCCATTCGTCAAGATTTCGGGCCACTGGTCCGAAATCTTGGCATTTCAGTTTTTTATCTGACTTGTTTTGTCAGTGACGCATCAACGTGGTGCGAATCGAAAATCGTTCGGAGGGGTGAGCATCTACGCCCCCAAAGGCACGCCCAAAGCCGCTGTCGAGAAAGTGCAAAACGCTTACTTGAAAGTGATGAAAGACAAAGCCTACACAGGCAAGATGGCTGAGCAAGCCATTCAAATATTGCCGCCTGAGCAATACACGGGTGAGGCTTTGAGTAAGCACACTGAATCAGAGGTGGTGCGTTGGCGTGCTGTGGCGGCACGCTCTGGTTTGTCGTTGGATTAAACCGGAACCGCTCAAATCAACGGCCTGAGGGCTTGCGCGGTTTGTTGCAGCAAAGGCAGCCAGCGCGTTGCTAAATCTGGTGCGTTGGGGGCTGCGCCTGAACGCACCAAGTTCAGCGCAGCCACCGTGTCGCCACGCTGATTGCGCAGCGGTACAGCCAAAGCGTCAACCCCTAATTCATGCTCTTGTGTCGCCAAGCAGTAATCTTGCTTGGCGATGCGCTTGAGTTTTTGTTTCAAGTCTTTCACCTGTGTGGCCGTGTGCGCCGTTAAGCGGCTCAATGGATTGGCCTCTAGCCATGCTTTCATCTCTGGCGGTGTCAAGTTGGCCAGCAGCACTTGCCCCGTTGATGTGGCATGCGCGGGCAAGCGTGTGCCCACATGCAGGCCGTAGGCCAGCACGTGATGACTGGCCTTGATGGGCAAGTCTGGTCCTTGCCAAATACCTCTTGCCACGATGATCACCGCATCGTTTTGCAGCACCGCGACAGAGCACGACAGTTGCGTGGCCAAGCTCAGCTGATGCAAGGTGGGCTGAACCGCGCGCGGCAATCGAGCACCTGACAAATAACTCCCCGCAAACCCCAGCACTTTGGCGGACAACCAGTAATACTGACCATCGGTTTCCAAATATCCCAAGTGGGTGAGTGTGAGCAGATGCCTGCGTGCGGTCGCACGGGTCAGGCCGGTGCGTTGTGCTGTGAGCGTCGCGTTGAGGCGTTGGCGCTCGGTGTCAAAACTTTCTAACACGGCCATGCCACGGGCCATGCCTTCAATCCAGTCAGCTTTGTTCATGGTGCTTCGTTGTGGGTAGGTTGCGCGATGATCGTGCAATCATTCTAATCACCGCGCATGATTGCCTGTTGGACTTTGCGTTAAATCAAATACGCCTTTAATCTCACGGCACTTCTAAACACACAAGGATTTGAGACATGCGTACACAAGTGGTGATTGTGGGTGCGGGCCCTTCGGGTTTGTTGTTGGGGCAACTGCTGCACAAGGCGGGCGTGGATGCCATCATTTTGGAACGTCAAAGCCCAGACTACGTGCTGGGCCGCATCCGTGCGGGCGTGCTGGAGCAAGTGACCTTGGACGTGTTGGCTCAGGCGGGCGTTGACCAACGCATGAACAAAGAAGGCTTGGTGCATACCGGCTTTGATTTGCTGTTCAAAGGCGAGCGTCACCGCATCGATTTGGCTGGCCTCACAGGCGGTCAAAAAGTGATGGTCTATGGCCAAACCGAAGTCACCCGTGATTTGATGGATGCACGCCAAGCGGCTGGCTTGACCTCGATCTACGCAGCCGACGATGTGCAGATCCACGACTTTGACAGCGATCACCCCAGCGTCAGCTACAGCAAGGACGGCAAAAGCCACACCATCTCGTGTGACTTCATTGCGGGTTGCGATGGCTTCCACGGTGTGTGCCGTGCCAGCGTGCCGCGCAAGTCGATTCAAGAGTTTGAAAAGGTGTATCCCTTCGGCTGGTTGGGTGTGTTGTCCGACACGCCGCCTGTGCATGAAGAATTGATTTACGCCAATAGTCCGCGTGGTTTTGCTTTGTGCTCGCAGCGCAGCCTCACACGCAGCCGTTACTACTTGCAAGTGCCGCTGACCGACAAAGTGGAGCAGTGGAGTGACGACGCGTTCTGGGGTGAGTTGCGTAACCGCTTGGACCCCGAAGCGTGCGATAACTTGGTGACAGGCCCAAGCATTGAAAAAAGCATTGCCCCTTTGCGCAGCTTTGTGACTGAGCCCATGCGCTTTGGTACGTTGTTCTTGGCAGGGGACGCCGCCCACATCGTGCCACCGACAGGTGCAAAAGGTTTGAACTTAGCCGCTACTGATGTGAAGTATTTGTCAGATGCACTGATTGAGGCGTGCATCGAAAAATCACACGCAGGCATCGACCATTACTCCACCCGTTGTTTGGCGCGCATCTGGCGTGCAGAGCGCTTCTCTTGGTGGTTCACCAGCTTGATGCACCGTTTCCCAGATCAAGGCGAGATTGGTCAGAAGTTCCAAGAGGCTGAGTTGGATTACCTCATCCACAGCGAGTCAGGCTCGCGCACAGTGGCTGAAAACTATGTGGGTTTGCCACTGAATTTCGGCGAATAAGCTCGGCAGAGCCCCAATGAAAAAGCCTGATGGTTGACCCATCAGGCTTTTTTTCAGTTCAAGAACTGTTGTGTGACCTTACGTCGCTGGCAACATGTGTTGCGCGAAAAACGTCTTCAGTTCATCGCGTGCACTGAGCGGGAAGATGCCTGCCACATACTGATCTGGGCGCACGATGACGATGGCGCCGTCCTGATGGATTTCGCGATCACGGAAGATGTCGCGCCCATGGCCTGATGCAAAGATCTGGTTCACATCGACAAGACCAAACGGTGTTTTGATGGGCTTGAACACCGCAGGCACATCGCCTGGCTCCACCTGGGTGTAGTCTTGTTGGTAGATCACCTTGGTGTCGAAAATAGCATCTGTGTCGCTGTTGTGCGGTGTGTACTTGACGCGAGGTGACTCTGCGTCGCTCAGCCACCATTGTGCGAAGTCGGCTGTGGGCGTGCCTGAGTTTGCCGGTGCTGCGCCATCTGCAAACACATACACACGCCAGCGGCCATCGGCCTCATGCAAGTGGCCCAGGTGGCGCCAACGGTTGTCAGCGCGTCGCATCACCTCGGTGGATTTGAAACGTTTGCCAATCGGAAAACCTGTTGCCAAATGTTGGTGCTCAAGGCCTGCAACGATCTGGTTCTTGGGGTACTGCGTCATGAATCCCATGGGGAACTCAATCGTTTTCTCGTACCAACGCGCCAAGTCTTGCGGGTCATCCCATTCTTCGACAGGGCGGGCCATGAGTGTGGACCACTCTTTGTCGAAGTTGATGAGGTCTTGTGCGATCACGCGACGCTCGGACGAATACGTGTCGAGCAGTGATGCAGGTGCACGGCCTTCAAGCACCGCCGCGAGTTTCCATGACAGGTTCCAACCGTCTTGAATTGACACGTTCATGCCTTGGCCAGCTTTGGCCGAGTGTGTGTGACACGCATCGCCCATGATGAACGCACGGGGATGCTGCTGGCCGATGCGATCTGCAGGGACGTTGTCAAAGCCTGTGGTCACGCGATGTGCCACTTCGTAGACCGACCACCAAGCAATGCTCTTCACATCCAAGGTGTAGGGATGCAAGATGGCATTGGCGCGACGGATGATTTCGTCGAGACTGGTTTTGCGAATTTCACCCGCGTCGTTCTCATCAAGATTGCCGAGATCAACGTACAAGCGTGAGAGGTAGCCACCTTCACGAGGGATCAACAGGATGTTGCCTGCGCTGTGTGACTGAATAGAACACTTGACCTGAAAGTCTGGGAAATCCGTGTTGCACAACACGTCGATCACGCCCCAGGCATGCAGTGAGGCATCGCCTTCTAGTTTGTGGCCGAGTGCGGTGCGCACGTTGCTGCGTGCACCATCGCCGCCCACCAAATATTTGGCACGCACGGTGCGTACTTCGCCTTGACGTGGGCCTGCAATGTATTTGATGCGAGCCGCCATTGGGTAGTCATGGCTCTCGTCAATTTCTAAGTCGACAAATTCAACGCCGTAATCGGGCAGAACCTTGCCCGGGGCTTGTTCTGCATAACCCAAGAAGTAATCTAAGACACGTGATTGGTTCACATAGATATGTGGAAACTCACTCACGCCATGGGCGTCATCGGGCACGCGCGAAACCCGCACAATGTTTTCGGGGTTCTTCTCATCGGGCTTCCAAAAACACATCTCGACGTTGCGGTAGGCCTCATCCACGATGGAATTGGCAAAGCCAAATGCTTGGAAGGTTTCGACTGATCGGGCCTGAATGCCGTCCGCTTGTCCTTGTGTCAAACGGCCTTCGCGTCGCTCGATGGCGCGCACGTTGATGCTGGGGAAATGGGCGAGCTGTGCCGCAACGGTCACGGCGGCGGGGCCTGTGCCAACGATGAGCACATCCATCTCATCAGGAATCTCTGTTGGGCGGTTGATGCCGTGGCCGGCGGCCGGTTTGATGCGGGGGTTTTCTGAAACGTAACCGCGATGGTGGAATTGCATGAGTGGTCTCCTTTGTCTCTATAATTGAAACATAATGTCAAATATAGAGATAGTCTAACCGAGGCATGACATTCAACGCAAGCATTCAATGGGTGACCTGATGACAAAACTACAAACCGTGAATTCCCGTGAGCCCAAAGCAGATGGCGGCTCTCAGACCTTGGCGCGAGGCCTGACCGCGCTAGAAATCATTGGCAGCGTGCCTGAGCCCATCAGCGTTGCGGCGCTGTCGCAGCAGTTGAACATCCACCGCTCCATGGGCTACCGCCTTGTCAAGACGTTGGAACAGAGTGGCTTTGTCGAACGCGATGTGTCGGGTGGACTCATCGTCGGTTCTAAGCTGGCCATCCTTGCGCGTGGCGTTGCCAAAGACTTGCGTTCGGCAGCAGCCCCTGAACTCGCAGCCATTGCCGAGGCGTTGGAGATGACTGCTTTTTTGGTGGCCTATGACGGTGAATTCGCCGTGACGTTGAGCAGTGCAGAACCTAAAAACTTAGAGACAACCTTGGGCAAGAAGCCAGGTAGCCGACATGCCGTGGGTCAGGGGGCGCCGGGCAAGGTGATTCAGTCGCTGTTAAAGCCCAAAAAATTCCCACCGCAATCCTTTGAGGTGAGTGAAAACGAGGTGATCCACGGCATTGCGTCCATTGCGGTGCCCCTGCATCTCTCTAGTGGTCAGCCCGCTGCGATTGCGGTGCTTTACATACCGCACAAGGTGAACGTGGCCAAGGTGGCCAAGGCGCTCACGGCGGCAGCGAATCGCATTTGCGCGGTGATGGGCTAACCGTCAGTCGCCGATTTCTTCGTGGCTGTCGAGGTTTTGCAGCAAGGTGTCGAGCGTGTCATACACCTGCTGCAATTGCTTGACGCCCACTTTCTTTTCAAGCTCTAGGTATTCGCGCTCGATGATGGGGGCGATGCTTTTGCCCAGTTTTTTCGTGGCTGCAGTGACGGTCACTTTGACGCGTCGCTGATCGTGTTCCATGCGTTCACGTTTGATCAACCCAGCTTCTTCCATGCGCATCAGCACCCCGGCAATGCTGGGGCTGGAAATCAAGCAACGCTCGCACAACTGACGCGGCTCCAAGCCATCTTCGTCCAGCAGCACACGCAGAATTCGCCACTGCTGCTCGGTCACGCCGTGCTGATTCAGCACAGGTCGAAAACGGCTCATCAAGGCTTCCCTTGATTGCAGGAGGAGGTGGGGCAAATTCTTATGCCGAAGCGGGCTTTTCATAGGTTTAAATCAGGTTGACCGAGCGAACTGTACCGAATTCAAGACGAGCCTGAGGATTGGGCGGAAGGCAATCTAGGGATAACACTGATGAAAAAATCATCCAAGACGGATTGACTTACTAACAAGTGAGTGTTTAAATTACGTACATGTTAGCAAAACGCATCACCTCAAAGAATTGACCATGTCGAATATTTTTCAAATGCCTCACGGGGGCACTGTGTACGGCACATTGTTGAACCATCGCGAAGCCTTAGCGGCTTTGGGTGATCAGGTGAATGTGGCGCCCTACAAGGCGCCACCCAAAGCACCGATTCTGTATATCAAGCCGCGCAATACGTGGGCCCAAAGTGGCGATGCGGTGGTGGTGCCATCGGATGCGCCTGAGCTACAAATGGGCGCAACGTTGGGGCTCGTCATTGGCCGCGTGGCTTCTAAGGTCAGCGTTGCGGATGCGTTGAACCACGTGGCTGGCTATGTGGTGTTGAACGACATCAGCGTGCCGCATGACTCGTTTTATCGCCCCTCCATGCGTTTCAAGTGCCGTGATGGTTTTTGCCCCATGGGTGCCTATGTGCCGCGTGAGGCGGTGGCTAACCCTGACGCGCTCACCATGACCGTGGCGATTGATGGCGTGGTGGTGCAACACACAGACACGAGTGGTCGCATCCGTTCGGTGGCTCAGTTACTCGCGGACATCACAGAGTTCATGACCTTGCATCCGGGTGACATTCTCAGCATTGGCATCTCTGCCAATGCACCCCTCGCACATGCGGGGCAACGCGTGACCGTCAGCATCGCTGGCGTGGGTCAAATTGAAAATACATTGGTCGCGGAGGAGTTGGTATGAAGCGCGCAAAAGTAGCTTATGGTGGCGCCATTCATGAAGCCTACGAGCACCCTGCAGGTTTGAAGTTGGCCGATGGCCGCGTGGTCGCTGAAGACGCGGTGGTTTGGTTGCCGCCTTTTGAGGTGGGCACCATCATCGCTTTGGGCTTGAACTATGCAGACCATGTGAAAGAACTCTCCAAAGAGTTGACGGTCACCGCCAAAGATGAGCCGCTGGCGTTTCTCAAAGGTCGCAGCTCTTTGATTGGTCATCGTGCGCAAACCCGTCGCCCTGAAGGCGTTGCCTTCATGCACTACGAGTGCGAGCTGGCCGTCGTCATTGGTAAAACGGCCAAGAACGTCAAACGTGCAGACGCGATGCAATACGTCGCAGGCTACACAGTGGCCAACGACTACGCGATCCGCGACTACTTAGAGAACTACTACCGCCCCAACTTGCGCGTGAAAAACCGCGATGGTGGCACGGTGTTGGGGCCTTGGTTTGTGGATGCCGCAGATGTGGCTGATCCACACGCGTTGTCGCTGCGCACGCTGGTCAACGGCGTGGTCACACAGCAAGGCAACACCGCTGATTTGATTTCGGATATTCCAACCTTGATTGAATATTTGAGCGGCTTCATGACGCTCAACCCAGGAGACGTGATCTTGACGGGAACGCCCGATGGCGTGGTCAACGTCAACGTCGGCGATGAAGTGGTCACCGAAATCGATGGCATCGGTCGGCTGGTCAACACCATCGTGGCAGATGCCACGTTTGGTCGTTAATTTTTTGGATGTAGGAGAAGCATATGCGTATCGAACACTTGATCAACGGCAAAGCCGTCAGCGCCAACCAGTACTTTGAGACGGTGAATCCAGCAACACAAGAAGTCTTGGCTGAAGTCGCCAGCGGCACCTCCGTGGAAGTCAATGCTGCCGTGCAAGCAGCCAAAGATGCATTTCCAGCGTGGGCTGCACGCCCCACGACTGAGCGCGCAAAAATCATGCGCAATCTGGGTGACTTGATTGCCAAGCACGTGCCCGAGATCGCACAAGCCGAAACCAAAGACACAGGCCAAACCATCAGCCAAACAGGCAAACAGTTGGTGCCACGCGCTGCCGATAACTTTTACTACTTCGCTGAAATGTGCACGCGTGTGGATGGCCACACCTACCCAACGCCAACGCATCTGAACTACACCTTGTTCCACCCCGTGGGCGTGTGCGCCTTGATTTCCCCTTGGAACGTGCCATTCATGACATCCACGTGGAAAGTGGCGCCTTGTTTGGCATTTGGCAACACGGCTGTGTTGAAGATGAGCGAGTTGTCGCCTTTGACCGCTGCCCGATTGGGTGAGTTGGCCCTTGAGGCCGGCGTGCCTGCGGGTGTGTTGAATGTGGTTCATGGCTACGGCAAAGAAGCTGGCGAGCCGCTGTGTGCGCATCGCGATGTGCGTGCCATTTCTTTCACTGGTTCTACCGTGACGGGCAATCGCATTGTGCAAGCTGCGGGTCTCAAAAAATTCAGCATGGAACTCGGCGGCAAATCACCGTTTGTGATTTTTGAAGATGCCGATCTCGATCGCGCATTGGATGCCGCCATCTTCATGATCTTCAGCAACAACGGCGAGCGCTGCACAGCGGGCAGCCGCATCTTGGTGCAAAAGAGCATTTATGCCGACTTCGCCGCCAAGTTTGCCGAGCGTGCCAAACGCATCGTGGTGGGTGACCCCTTGGACGACAAAACCATCATTGGCCCCATGATCAGCCAAGGCCATTTGGCCAAGGTGCGCAGCTACATCGAGTTGGGCACAAAAGAAGGCGCATCCATCTTGTGTGGTGGTTTGGATGCACCCGAGTTGCCCGCACATTTGCAAAAAGGCAATTTCGTTCGTCCCACCGTGTTTGCCGACGTGGACAACCGCATGCGCATTGCGCAAGAAGAAATCTTTGGCCCCGTGGCGTGTTTGATTCCGTTCACCGACGAAGCCGATGCCATCCGCCAAGCCAACGACATTGAATACGGTTTGTCCAGCTATGTGTGGACCGAGAACATTGGCAAAGCCCACCGCGTGGCCGCCGCCATCGAAGCAGGCATGTGCTTTGTGAACAGCCAAAACGTGCGTGATTTGCGCCAACCTTTTGGTGGCACCAAGGCCAGCGGCACAGGTCGCGAAGGTGGCACTTGGAGTTACGAAGTATTTTGCGAACCCAAAAACGTGGCCGTGTCGATGGGCAGCCACCACATTCCACACTGGGGAGTTTGATCATGGGCCAACTCGCATTAGCCGCCAAAATCACACACGTGCCCAGCATGTACCTGAGCGAGCAGCCAGGTCCGCGCTTTGGCACACGTCAAAGTGCCATTGATGGCCACAAAGAAATCAGCCGTCGCTGTCGCGACATGGGTGTGGACACCTTGGTGGTGTTTGACACGCATTGGCTGGTCAATGCGAATTACCACATCAACTGCGCGCCGCATTTCAAGGGCAACTACACCAGCAACGAATTGCCCCACTTTATTAATCACATGGCGTTTGAGGCACCAGGCAACCCCGAGCTGGGCCACCTGCTCGCCAAGGTTGCCAACGAGCAGGGCGTGGAGACACTGGCGCACGACAACACCACACTCGACCCCGAGTACGGCACGCTGGTGCCACTGCGCTACATGAACGAAGACCAGCACTTCAAAGTGGTGTCGGTCTCTGCGCTGTGCATGGTGCATTACCTGAACGACAGCGCTCGTCTGGGCTGGGCCATGCGCGAAGCCGTGGAAAAACATTACGACGGCAAGGTGGCTTTTTTGGCCAGTGGTTCACTCAGCCATCGTTTTGCACAAAACGGTTTGGCGCCAGAGTTTGCGCACAAGATTTGGAGCCCGTTCCTGGAGCAGCTCGACAAGCAAGTGCTGCAAATGTGGCATAACCGCGAATGGAAAGCCTTTTGCGAAATGCTGCCCGAGTACGCCAGCAAAGGCCACGGCGAAGGCTTCATGCACGACACCGCCATGTTGATGGGTGCACTTGGTTGGACGGCCTATGACGGTGAGGCGGACATCGTGACGCCGTACTTCGGCGCGAGTGGCACAGGCCAGCTCAATGCCATTTTTGATGTGACACCGCAAGACGGCGCTCAGGTGCCCAAAGCCGTGGCCAGCAGCGCGGATGGCTACACCGCCATCAGTTCACGTTTGTGATGTTTGCGAGAACGCCATGCCACACCTTGTGATTCTTTACACCGGCCAGCTCGATGCGGAAGTGAACATGACGACTTTGTGCCGTCAAATGGCTGACGCCATGTTGACCGTCAAAGACGAAACCGACAAACAAGTGTTCCCCACAGGGGGCACACGCGTGTTGGCCTATCCAGCGCCGCACTATGCCGTGGCCGATGGTGGCGCAGCAGGGCAAGCGGCGGCGCAGTTTGAAGGCAACCCACACGGCGACTCTGGCGACTATGCCTTTGTGTACCTCAACGTGCGCATGGGCAAAGGCCGAAGCGAAGCCACACAGCAGCGCGCTGGACAAACCTTGGTCGAAGTGGCCAAGGCATTTTTTGCCCCCGTCATGGCACAACGCCACATCGGCATCACCTTGCAAATCGATGTGGGCTCCGAAGTGTTTGACGCCAAGCACAGCAATATTCACCCTTTGTTTCAAAAGAACTGAACGATGTCTGTTTTCACCGAAGCCCAAATTCAAGCACTGGCGCAAGAGCTGCATCAGTCTGAAAAATCACGCGTGCAAATTGAGCACTTCTCCAAACGTTTTCCCGGCATGACCATCGAAGACGGCTACCGCATCAACCGTGCGTGGATGCAACTGCAATACGCCGAAGGCCACCAAGTCATTGGTCACAAAATTGGTTTGACCAGTCGCGCCATGCAACAAGCCAGCCAAATTGACGAGCCCGACTACGGCACCTTGCTCGACTACATGCGTTACGAGTGCACCCTAGGTCAGGTGTTGGACATCCCCATGCATAACTTCATCGCACCCCGTGTCGAGGTGGAGTTGGCGTTCATCTTGAAGAAAGATTTGCGCGGACCTAATGTCACTGTTGAGCAAGTGTTGGACGCCACCGAGTACGTGACGCCTGCGATTGAAATCATCGACTCACGCATTGAACAGTTTGACCGTCACACCAAAGTGATGCGCAAAGTGTTTGACACCATCAGCGACAACGCCGCCAACGCTGGCATCGTGTTGGGTGCCAAGCGCGTGGATCCACACACCACCAACTTGCCTTGGTGCGGTGCAATTTTGCGTTTGAACACCGTGGTGGAAGAAACCGGTTTGGCGGCAGGCGTGCAAGGCCACCCCGCCGTGGGCATTGCTTGGTTGGTCAACAAGCTGGCCCCTTGGGATGAGTATTTGAAGGCGGGCGAAATCGTGTTGGCGGGTTCCTTCACCAAGCCCGTGCCCGCCAAAGCCGGTGACGTGTTTGATGCTGACTACGGTGATCTGGGTCAACTGCAATTCCGTTTTGTGTAAGGCGACGCACCATGCAAATCACCAAAAACACATTCCGCGACGCGCTCAAAGCAGGCCAAAGTCAAATTGGTTTGTGGGTTGGCCTCGCTGACGCCAATGTGGCCGAAGCCTTGGCCGGTTGCGGCTTTGATTGGTTGCTGCTCGATGGCGAACACGCACCCAACGATGTGCGCACCGTGCTCGAACAACTGCGCGCCGTGGCGCCTTACCCCGTGCACCCTGTCGTGCGCCCCGTGCAAGGCGATGTGGCACTCATCAAGCAGTACTTGGATGTGGGCGCACAAACTTTGTTGGTGCCCATGATTGACACGCCCGAGCAAGCCGCGTTGATGGTCAAGGCCATGCGCTACCCACCCCATGGCATTCGTGGTGTGGGGGCTGCGTTGGCACGTGCTTCGCGTTGGAACCAAGTGACCGATTACCTCAAACAAGCCGACGACGAAATGTGTTTGCTGGTGCAAGCCGAAACCAGTTTGGCTGTGCAAAACCTCAAAGCCATTGCGTCGGTTGATGGCGTCGATGGTGTGTTTTTCGGCCCCGCAGATTTGTCGGCGTCGATGGGCTACCGCGGCCAACCTGCACATCCTGAGGTGGTGAAAACCATTGTGCAAGGCATTGCCACTGTGCGTGCCGCAGGCAAAGCCGCTGGCATCTTGATGGCCGATCAAAAAATGGCCCACATGTATCTCGAAGCAGGTGCGCAGTTTGTGGCCGTGGGTGTGGACACCACGTTGCTGGTGCGAACGGCCACAGAGTTAGCGGCTGCATTCAAAGGGCCACGCAACGCCGTGACCGACAACTCCCCCAAAGTTTATTGAAACGAAATTCCCCCACATGCACACGCTCCAACTCAAAGACACTGATCTGCTCAAGTCGCAGTGTTACATCAACGGCTCATGGGTAGATGCCAGCAATGCCAGCACGATTGCTGTCTTGAACCCCGCGGATGGTTCGCACATTGCTTCCGTGCCCAATGCAGGCAAAGCGCTGGCACAACTGGCGATTGATGGTGCGGCCAAAGCACAAGCCGAATGGAAACTGCGCACCGCCGAAGACCGCGCGCGCATCTTGCGACGTTGGTACGAATTGATGTTGGCGCACCAAGATGATTTGGCGCTCATCATGACCAGCGAGCAAGGCAAGCCTTTGTCTGAAGCCAAAGGCGAGATTGCCTATGCCGCGTCTTACATTGAGTGGTTTTCCGAAGAGGCGCGTCGTGTGTATGGCGAGATGGTGCCGTCACCATGGCAAGACAAACGCATTTTGGTCATGCGCGAGCCCGTGGGCGTGTGCGCCGCCATCACGCCGTGGAACTTTCCCGCAGCGATGATCACGCGCAAAGTGGCGCCCGCTTTGGCCGCAGGCTGCGCCATCATCGTGAAGCCCGCCGAGCAAACGCCGTTGTCGGCGTTGGCCATGGCTGAGTTAGGGCAACGTGCAGGCATTCCTGCTGGTGTGTTCAGCGTCATCACAGGTGATGCGCGTGAAATTGGTGGCGTGCTCACAGCCAGTCCTGTGGTGCGCAAACTGACCTTCACAGGCTCCACCGAAGTGGGTCGAATCTTGGCCGCGCAGTGTGCGCCGACGCTCAAGAAGATGTCGTTGGAGTTAGGCGGCAACGCGCCTTTCATTGTGTTTGACGATGCCGACTTGGACGAAGCCGTGCAAGGTGCGCTCGCGTCGAAATACCGCAACACCGGTCAAACCTGCGTGTGCGCCAACCGCTTGTTGGTGCAAGCGGGGGTGTATGACGCCTTTGCTGCCAAGCTCGCCACGGCTGTGCAAGCACTGAAAGTGAGCCACGGTTTAGATGAGGGTGCCGCACAAGGCCCCTTGATTGACGAAGACGCCTTGGCCAAAGTAGAAGACTTGGTGGCCGACGCCGTCCAGCACGGCGCACGCGTGCTGACCGGTGGCAAACGCCACGCCTTGGGTGGCACGTTTTACGAACCCACCATCTTGGGGGATGTGACGACCGCCATGCGCATTGCCAGCGAAGAGGTCTTTGGCCCTGTGGCACCGCTGTTCAAGTTCAACACCGAAGCCGAGGCAATTGCCTTGGCCAATGACACTGAGTTTGGTTTGGCCGCTTACTTTTATGCCAATGACATGGCCCGCGTGTGGCGCGTGGCAGAGGCTATTCAAGCGGGCATGGTGGGTGTGAATACAGGCATTATTTCGACAGCAGTGGCCCCCTTTGGCGGTGTCAAACAGTCAGGCATGGGGCGTGAGGGTTCACACCAGGGCATTGAGGAATACATGGACACCAAATACATCTGTTTGGGTGGCGTTGGCGCGCGTTGACCTCTCGTCATAAGAAGAGGCAAGGAGACAAAAATGAGCAACTTTGACAAAACCTATCCCCGCCCCGAGCGCTTCAGCGAGTCCGAATGGGCCGCACGCGTTGAACTCGCAGCGGCTTATCGCATTGCCGATCACTTGGGTTGGACCGAGTTGATCTACAACCATATTTCACTGCGCGTGCCCGGTGAAGACGGACACTTCCTCATCAATCCCTTTGGCTTGCACTACTCAGAGGTGTGTGCCTCCAACTTGGTGAAGGTGGATGTGCACGGCAACATCATGGGTCATTCTGATTGGTCGATCAATCCTGCGGGCTTCACGTTCCACGGTGCGATTCATGCGCGTGTGCCCAATGCGCATTGCGTCATGCATGTGCACACCACCGCCACGCAAGCGGTGTGTTGTTTGAAAGAGGGTTTGTCTTTCACCAACTTTTACGCGGCGCAGCTGTACGGAAAAATCGCGTACCACGACTTTGAAGGCATCACCGTCCATCTGGACGAGGGCATGCGCATTCTGGACAGTTCACAAGGCATGCCGGTGTTGCTCTTGCGCAGCCACGGGCCCGTGACGATTGGGTTTAATTTGGCCAATGCTTTTTCATTGATGTGGCTGGTCAACCGTGCATGCGAGGTGCAGCTGGCGTCTCAATCCATGGGCGAGACCTTGCCCATTCCTGTGCCCGTGCTTGAAAACTGTGTGCGCGATTCTTTGAACTTCGATCCCAAATTTGGCGGTGGGCAAGATGCATTTGATGCATTGCAGCGCATCGTCGATCGGATTGATCCAAGTTACCGCGGGTAAATAGAAGCTTTCCAATTTTGCATAGCCAGCAATGGGGTATTCAAAAATGAAATAGCTGATAGAACGTAAATTCATGGACCAATTGGCAGACCCTAGCCAAAATAGGGGACTGAAATATAAAAAAATAATTGAGGAGAACTTATGAGTGAAAGCAAAGCGCCAAGCTCTGGCGTTGACCGTGTTCTAGAGCTTTTGTGCGATGCCAGTGCCACCATTGGTGGCTTGGTGTTGGTCGCCATCGCTTCTGTCACGGTGGTGAGCGTTGTGGGACGTGCCTTCTTTTCGCATCCCATCTTGGGCGATGTGGAGCTGGTGCAATTGGGTTGCGCGGTGGTGGTGGCTTCTTTCTTGCCCTACACACAGTTTCGCAACGCCAACATCATTGTTGACTTCTTCACGACCCATGCCTCGCAAGAGACTCAAACCAAATTGGATGGGTTCGGTACTTTGCTGTACACGCTGGTGATGGGCTTGATCGCTTGGCGTGTGGCTGTGGGCGGCATTGACATCAAGGCCAACCAAGAAACCTCCATGTTGATGGCCTTGCCACTGTGGATTCCCTACATGTTGATGGTGCCAGGCTTGGTGTTGTGTACCGTCATTGGATTGGTTCAAACCTTGGAACACTTCGGTTTGATTGAGAAGGAAAACGTATGAGCACGATGAGTATTGGCTTGTCCATGTTTGGCGCCATGTTGGTGCTGATGGCGGTTCGCGTGCCTATCGCGATTTCTATGTTTGTGCCAGGCGCGTTGGGCTACATGGCCTTGTCCGGCTGGTTGCCTTTGATGTCGCACCTCAAGGGCGCGGTGTACAGCCGTGTGTCGATTTACGACTTGTCGGTCATTCCTTTGTTCATGTTGATGGGTGCGTTTGCCGTACACGGCGGCTTGTCCAAAGCCTTGTTTGACTTCGCGAATGCGTTGCTCGGTCGCTTCAAAGGCGGCATGGCCATGGCGGGTGTGTTGGCGTGTGCGGCCTTCGGCTCCATCTCGGGTTCGACCGTGGCCACCACTGCCACGATCGCGCAAGTGGCTTATCCAGAAATGCGCCGCATCAACTACTCGGGCCGACTCGCCACTGCGGCGTTGGCCACGGGCGGCACGATGGGGGTGTTGTTGCCACCGTCTGTCACGTTGATGGTCTACGCCATCTTGACTGAACAGAACATCACCAAGATGTTCTTGGCTGCCTACATCCCCGCGTTGATCGCGGCTGTGGGTTACCTGATCGCCATCGCGGTGATCGTTCGCATCCACCCTGACCAAGCGCCTCAAGCCAAAGCAGCCACAGCCAGCGAGCTGATGACAACAGCGCTGAACGTGTGGCCCATTGCTGCCATCTTTTTGGTGGTGTTTGGTGGCATCTACGGCGGTGTGTTCACCGCGACCGAAGGTGCGGCCATTGGTAACGTGTTGACCTTTGCCATCACCTTGCTGCGTCGCGAGATGACGTTTGACAAACTGGTGGCGTCTATTCGCACCACGGCGCAAACCAGCGGCATGATCTTCTTGATCTTCATTGGTGCTGACATGATCAACGCCTCCTTGGCTTTGTCGCAACTGCCAGCGCAGTTGGCCGACATGGTGGGTCATTTGCAGATTTCACCGTTGGTGGTGATGGCAGGCATCATGATTTTCTACATCATCCTCGGTTGTGTGATGGATGAGATGTCCATGATTTTGCTGACCGTGCCCACCTTGTTCCCCGTGATTTTGGGCATGGACTTCTTTGGTTTGAATCCTTCCGACAAGGCCTTGTGGTTTGGTATCCTGATCCTTACCGTGTGTGAGATTGGCATGATCTTCCCGCCTGTCGGTTTGAACGTGTACATCATGAATGGCTTGGCCAAAGATGTGCCCATGGTCGAGACCTACAAGGGTGTCGTGCCGTTCCTCATCACAGACGGCATTCGTTTGGCGTTGTTGATTGCGTTCCCAGCCATCTCGTTGTGGTTGGTGCATTTGTTGACTTAAATTTTTATAACCTGGAGACAAAAATGAAGACTCGTTTTCTCAAAGTTGCAGCCGCTGCCGCGTTCACCGCAGCAGCCTTAGGCCAAGCAGCATCGGCCCAAGAAGTGACGCTCAAAGTGCACCACTTCTTGCCCGCTTCGTCCTACGCACAAACCTTGTTCATTCAACCTTGGTGTGACCGCATCGCCAAAGAGTCCAACAACAAGATGAAGTGCCAGATTTACCCATCCATGCAATTGGGTGGCTCGCCCCCTCAGTTGTTTGAACAAGCACGTGACGGTGTGGCTGACGTGGTGTGGACACTGCCTGGCTACACAGCAGGCCGCTTCCCCTCGGTGGAAGTGTTTGAAATGCCCTTCATGATGCAAAGCCCAGAAGCCACCAGCAAAGCGGTGTGGGACTACGTGGACCAATATGCCAAAGCTGAGTTCAAAGACGTCAAAGCGCTGGCCTACCACGTCCACGGTGACGGCGTGTTTCACATGGTCAACAAGCCCATCCGCACTGCCGCTGATTTGAAGGGTGTGAAGCTGCGCGCTCCGACACGTGCCACCAACAAGTTCATCGCCATGTTGGGCGCAACCCCTGTGAGCATGCCAGTGCCTCAAGTGGGTGACGCGTTGTCCAAAGGCGTGATCGATGGTGCTGTGGTGCCTTACGAAGTGGTGCCCGCGGTGAAGATTCAAGAGTTGGTGAAGTTCCACTCTGAGACTGACCCAGCTGAGCCAGCCTTCTACACCTCTGTGTTCATCTTCGCGATGAACCAAGCCAAGTACGACTCGTTGTCGCCTGAGCTGAAGAAAGTGATTGACCGCAACAGTGGTCAAGCGTTGTCGGGCATGGCCGGCAAGGCGTTCTTCGAGGCTGATGCGGAAGGCAAGAAGCTGACCACCAAGAACACGACCAACGTGATTCCAAAGGCTGAGTTGGAGAACTGGAAAAAGTTGTCACAACCTTTGTTTGATGCCTGGGTGTCAGACATGAACGCCAAAGGCCACAACGGCAAGCAAATGCTCGATGGTGCAAAGTCTTTGATTGCCAAGCACGCTGCAGGCAAGTAAAGCGTTTTTCGCGCAACAAAATGGGGCCGTTCGCGGCCCCATTTTTTATTTGTGTGTTGTGTGAGTCAGTGGCGGCTGTAAACCAAGCCCGAGGCCACGCCGCCAAACAAATCGCCTTCGACCAAGGGCACACCCGCAAACTCAGTTTGCAGCGCTTGCTGAAACGTGCGTAGCGCCGATGAACCACCCGTGAGGTAAATGGCATCGGGCTTGCCGTGTGTGAGGCCTGCACGTTGCACGCAATCGCGTGCACACGCCACAGTGCTGGCCAGCAGCTGTGCCAAGTGCGCGTGTAGTTCGGCGGTGCTGAGTGATGCGACCAAGTTGGCTTCGAGATAAGACAGGTCTATTGCTGTGTCGCTGTTGGTTTGTGAACAACGAATCTTGGCTTGCTCCACATCGTGGGCCATGTGGTGGCCGTAGC
The DNA here is from genome assembly GCA_963512655.1 of uncultured Limnohabitans sp. GTDB lineage: Bacteria > Pseudomonadota > Gammaproteobacteria > Burkholderiales > Burkholderiaceae_C > Limnohabitans. Next base: position 23,493 of record CAUPNL010000016.1, read on the forward strand.
GCTCGGTCAGCACGCGCATCAATCGGTCATGCAAACGCACATCGCTGTAATTGACTTGCAGAGCTTTGGCTTGCGCTACAGCTTTGGGCTGGTATTGCCAGTTGATCAAGTGCCAAGTGGCCAAGTCAAAGAACACGCGGTTGGGTACCTCGCGTTTGTCGGGGCCTAAGTGGCCATAGCCCAGCAAGGGCATGACTTGTCCGAGGCTCAGCTTTTGGTCAAAGTCGGTGCCGCCAATGTGCACGCCGGTGGTGGCCAGCACATCGTCGGCACGGTTGGGCTTGTGCATCAGCGATGGCCCCAAGCGCACCACGGTGAAGTCAGAGGTGCCACCGCCAATGTCGGCCACCAGCACGGTGGTTTCGCGCGTGAGGCGTTGCTCATAGTCCAGTGCGGCAGCGATGGGTTCGAGTTGAAACGCAATGTCTTTGAAGCCCACGGCTTCAGCCGCTTGGCGCAACGAGGCTTCGGCTTGTGCATCACGCTCGGCATCGTCATCTACAAAGTGCACGGGGCGACCCAAGACCACACGCGTGGGTGCAGTGCCAAGGTGTTGTGCGGCACGCTTGCGTAACTCGGCTAGGTAGGTGGTGATGATGTCTGAGAAGTTCACCAACTGGTTGTTGATGACCGTGGTCTCCATCAGCAACGGGCTGCCAAGCAAGCTTTTGAGCGAGCGCATCAAGCGGCCCTCTGTGCCCTCTAGGTAATGCGTGACGGCCTCGCGACCAAAGTGCGTGCTGCCTTCTTCTGCGTTGTAAAACACAGCTGTGGGCATGGCCAGTGCGTCGCCTTCTAGCGGGATGAGTTGGGCTGTGCCTTGGGCCGATGCCCAAGCGATGGCAGAGTTGGAGGTGCCGAAATCAATGCCTAAGGTGCCAAGGCCATCTTGTGTTGCTACTGTCATGCGCGAAATTAACCTGCCAGCCCCACGTAGACGTTTTGCACATCGTCGTTGTCGTCAATCGCAGAGAGGAAGGCTTCGACTTCTTCCAAAGCTTCTGGGCTCAGGTTGGCTGGGTCCACAGGGTTCTTAGGCTTGTAGCCCAGCTTGGCTGACAGCACATTGAAGCCATGCGCGGGCAGGGCGCGGCTGACCAAGTCCAACTCAGTGGGCTCGGTGATGAAGACCGTTGAGCCTTCATCACCGGCTTCCACGTCTTGAGCGCCTGCTTCGATGGCGGCCATCTCGGCGTCTGCGTCAGGGGCGGTGGGTTCGGCTTCAATCAAACCAATGTGGTCAAAGTCCCACGACACCGAGCCCGATGTGCCCAGTTGGCCTTTACGAAACAGCAATCGCATTTCAGGGGCGGTGCGCTTGACGTTGTCAGTCAAGCACTCGACCATAACTGCCACTTGGTGAGGCGCGTAGCCTTCATAAATCACACGTTCAAATTGCACCGACTCACCTGTGAGGCCCGCCCCTTTTTTGATGGCCCGGTCCAGCGTGTCTTTGGGCATGGACACCTTGCGGGCTTGCTCCATCACCATGCGCAAACGCGAGTTAGCAGCTGGGTCTGCGCCGTTGCGTGCAGCCACCATGATGTCCTTGGCGAGTTTGCCAAACATGCGACCTTTGGCGTTGGCGGCTAAGTCTTTGCCTTTGGCTTTCCATTGAGCGCCCATGTGTGTATTCCTTTGTGTTTTGTATTGGGTGTTTAGTTGTCGGTACTCGCGCTCCAGCGCTCGTCCCATGCGTGTTCAATTTGGCGACGGTCGCGCTTGGTAGGCCGGCCGTGTTCAATGCTGTGTGCGGGCTCTGCGGCCAAGCGGTTTTGTTCGGCCAGTTTGGCGCGCAAAGCGATGCTCTCTTGCGTTTCTTCGTAAAGCTGTTGCGCCACGGGCGCGGGGCCACGTGCGGCGCTGATGCCTTTGACTTGAACAGTTTTAGTGATGTTGCCTTGGCGCACGGTGAGGGTGTCGCCCACCTTCACTTCGCGTGCAGGCTTGACATCTTGCCCGTTGATTTGCACGCGGTGTTTGGTCACTTCATCACACGCGAGGCTGCGTGTTTTGTAGAAGCGTGCGGCCCACAGCCACTTGTCGATGCGCAGGCTGTCCATCAGTGGTTGAACACGTCCAACACGCGCTTCAGGTCGTGGCCGGTGTAAGTGGGGTGTGGCCCGATGGCCTCAAAGGGCAACTGTTGGCGATTCACCCACAGCGTTGTGAAACCAAACCAAGTGGCACCCAATGCGTCCCAGCCGTTGCTGGAGACAAACAAAATATCTTGCTTCTCGGCAGGGATGGTTTGTTGCACCAAGCCATACGATTCAGGCGATGTTTTGAAGAGGCGAATTGGGTCAACTGAGATGACGTGGTCAATCAAATCCGTCATGCCTGCGCTCGATACGGCCGTGCTGAGCATGTCCATGCTGCCGTTCGACAAAATGGCGGTGGTGATGCCACGCTCTTTCAGGCTTTGCAGCACGCCTAAGTTTTCAGCGAAGGGGGTGAGCTTGGCGTATTGGCCCATCAAGGCCTCAACATGTTCGGGCTTGGCGTCTAGCTTGAAACGTTCCAGCGTGTAGAGCAGGGCGCTGCGCGTGATGTCCCAAAACGATTGGTAATAGCGGCTGCCTTCTGCACGGTGCGGGTCAGATAGGGTGATGAGCCGCGTGTAGTCGATCTGCTTGTCACGCCACAGCACCGAGATGGCTGCGCCTTGGCCCGGATACAACTGCTCCGCCAATGCGCCGATGGAATAAACATCGAACAGCGTGCCATAGGCATCGAACACAACGGCTTGGATGGACATGTTTATTCTTCGTTCGGCAGCAAGCAGCAGGTGTCGCCACTGGCTGGGCGCTCAATCTTGATGCGGTGGATGTTGGGCAGCGTCGCTTTGAGGTCGTTATAGATGAAGGCGCACAGGTTTTCAAGCGTGGCGGGGCCTAGGCCTGCCACTTCATCGAGGAAATGGTGGTCTAGTTTCTCGCGCACTTTCTCGACCTCTTTGCGAAGGAAAGCGAGGTCCATCATCATGCCGGACTCGGGGTCTGGCTTGCCTGCAATGGTCACTTCGGCGTGATACGTGTGGCCGTGGATGCGTAGGCTGCCTTCTGCATCAATTTTGCGGCGCAGGGTGTGTGCGGCTTCAAAGTAGAAGCGCTGGCTGAGTTCGTATGTCATCGGATGCCAATCAACTTATGAGTTTGCACGCTCAAACGCCAGCGCGGGTGCGCTTGGCAATAGGCCACGGCAGCCGCAGTGTTGGCTGCTGCGTTGGGCCCATCCATGGGTTGCAAATAAAAATGTTCGAAGTTCAAAGATTCATACAGCGCGGGTTCTGCTCCCACTTGCGGAAACACCAGCTTGAGTTCTTGACCGGCTTCCACCACACGCTGGCTGCCTGCCTTGGGACTCATGCACAGCCAGTCAATGCCTTTGGGTGGTTGTACCGTGCCGTTGGTTTCCACCGCAATGGTGAAGCCATGCGCGTGCAGGGCGTCGACCAAGGCCTCGTCCACTTGCAGCAAGGGCTCACCACCGGTCAGCACCACAAAGCGGTGCTGGGTGTCGCTGGCTGGCCAAAAGCTGGCAATGGCAGAAGCCAAGGCTTGGGCGCTGTCAAACTTGCCGCCGTGTGTGCCATCGGTGCCCACAAAGTCGGTGTCACAGAACTGGCAAATGGCCGTGCTGCGGTCTTCTTCGCGGCCGCTCCATAGGTTGCAACCGGCGAAACGGCAAAACACGGCGGGTTGCCCGGCATTGGCGCCTTCACCTTGCAAGGTGTAGAACATTTCTTTCACGCTGTACGTCATCCCGCTATTTTCGCAGCAAGTTACGTGTCACCTTTTTGTGGGTCAATTGGGGCATGACCCACCTTTCTCAAACCTTCGCACCCACCGGTGAACTTCGCGTCGCCATCAACGTGGGCAACCCTATTCTTGCCCGCCGCCACCCTGACACGGGTGAGCCCGAGGGCGTGTCGATTGACCTGGCCACCCAACTGGCGCAGCGCTTGAGCGTGCCCTTGAAGCTGGTGGTGTTTGAAGCTGCCAGCAAATCGGTGGAAGCCGTGTCTGGCGAAGCGGCCGATGTGGGCTTTTTCGCCATCGACCCGCTGCGCGGTGCTGCCATTGCCTTTACAGCGCCCTATGTGCTGATTGAAGGCGCGTACATGGTCAAGCAAGATTCACCTTTGCACAGCAATGATGAGGTGGATCAGGCTCAACACACCGTGGTGGTGGGCAAGGGCAGTGCTTACGACCTGTACCTGAGCCGCGAAATCAAACATGCTCAGTTGGTACGCAGCCCCACCTCGCCCGAAGTGGTGAGCTACTTTTTAGATCACGGCCACGATGTGGCCGCGGGGGTGAAGCCCCAGCTCGAAGCCGAGTTGCCACGCATTCCCGGCTTGCGCATGTTGCCCGGCCACTTCATGGTGATTTCGCAAGCCATGGGCCTGCCCAAGAGCCGTGGCGAAGCAGCGGCCACCTATTTGCACCAATTCGTGGAAGACATGAAAGCCACAGGTGTGGTGGCCCAAGCCATGGCGCGTCACCGCATCGAAGGTGCGACACTTGCACCTTTGGCTAATTAACAAAAGGTTTGGGCGATGGACGTCTTGACGACGCAAACCCTCTCAGGGGTACAAACAAGCATTGAGGTTGCAGGCACGGTGGCCTTTGCCCTCTCTGGTGTGATGGAAGCTGCCCGCAAAAAGCTCGATGCCGTGGGCGTGTGCGCTGTGGCCAGTGTGGCGGCCTTTGGTGGCGGCACCTTGCGCGATGTGTTGCTGGACCGCCGCCCCTTGTTTTGGATTGAGCAGTCTTGGTATTTGTGGACCGTGTTGGCGTTGTGTTTGGCCGCGATGTTGTTGATGCGTGCCAAACATTTCAAGCCCACTGAAAAATCCATTCAGTGGCCCGATGCGTTGGGCTTGGGGCTGTTTGCTGCCAGTGGCACACAAATCGCGCTCGGCATGCAAATGCCTGCGCTCATTGCTGTGTTGATGGGCGTCATCACCGCCACCTTTGGCGGCGTGTTGCGTGACATCGTGTGCAACGAAATCCCCACGGCGTTTCACGACCACCACCCTTACGCCGTGTGCGCGTTTGCGGGCGGCTGGGTGGTGGTGCTCTTGCACTACTTGGGCTTTGATCCGAATGCGGTGGTAGCCATTGGTGCCGCGACCGTGACGTTGTTGCGTTTGGCCGCGCTGCAGTTGGAGTGGCGCTTGCCCACGTGGAAGATTGAGGACTGAACACCTGCCACCTGAAACAAACAAACCCGCCTAGGCGGGTTTGTTTTTGTGTGTAGTTGGTGTTTACTTGGTGGCCACTTCGTGGGCCGCCATCAACTCCAGCGACTTCACCAAGGCTGAATGGTCAAGCTGCCCCCAACCGTTGGATGCGCAGGCTTGCATGAGCTGCGCCGCCGATGCGGTTTGTGGCAAAGACACACCAATGGCTTTGGCGCCGTTGAGGGCCAAGGCTAAATCTTTTTGATGCAAGGCAATGCGAAAGCCTGGGTCAAACGTGCGTTTGATCATGCGCTCGCCATGCACTTCCAAAATGCGGCTGGATGCAAAACCACCCATCAAGGCGGCACGTACTTTGGCAGGGTCAGCGCCTGCTTTGCTGGCAAACAACAAAGCTTCGCCCACGGCCGCAATGTTCAAGGCCACGATGATTTGGTTGGCCACTTTGGTGGTTTGACCGTCGCCATTGCCGCCCACGAGGGTGATGTTTTTGCCCATCAATTCGAACAAAGGCTTGACGGTGTTGAAGGTGGCTTCCGCGCCGCCCACCATGATGGTGAGGCTGGCAGCTCTCGCGCCCACTTCGCCGCCTGAGACGGGTGCATCAAGGTACTCGCAACCGAGGGCATTGATTTTTTGCGCAAAGGTTTTGGTGTCCATTGGCGAGATGGAGCTCATGTCCACCACGATCTTGCCTTGGCTCAAACCTTCGGCCACGCCGTCTTTGCCAAACAGCACAGCTTCTACATCGGGCGTGTCGGGCAACATCAAAAAGATGATGTCTGCGGCGCGGGCCACGTCGGCATTGGTGGCGCACACATGGGCGCTGGCCAATTCGGCGGGTACTTTGCTGCGTGTGCGAATGAACATCTCGTGTTGGGCTGCCAACAAATGTTGAGCCATGGGTGAACCCATGATGCCTAAGCCGATGAAACCGATTTTCATGAAAACTTCCTTTGTGAAATTAGTAAGTGCCAGAAGACGTGGCTGTCTTCGAGGCGTGCATTTTTGAGATGACTTGTTGTGCACCTGCAGCCATCAAACGTGCGTCTGAGCTGACGGTGACGAATTGAAAGCCTTTGGCGATGCGCTTGAGCGCAGACTCTGGCGTGCCGTTATGAATGCCAGCCACCACGCCGTGTGCTTTGGCGCGTGCCAAGATGTGGTCTACCGCCTCGGCAGCTTTGGGGTCGAGGTCGTCAAAGGTGGGGTTGCAGCCCAAGGCCAAGGACAGGTCGGAGGGGCCGATGTAAATCGCATCCAAACCTTCGACCGACAAGATGCCGTCCAGGTTGTCGAGTGCCGCAGCGGTCTCGATCATGGCGAAGGTGACGATGGTGTTGTTGGCGTGCTTGGGGTAGTCGGCACCGCCGTAGAGCAGGGCACGCACGGGGCCAAAGCTGCGTGTGCCTTGGGGGGCGTAATGGGTGTAGGCCACCAGTTTTTGAGCGTCCTCTTTGGTGTTGACCATGGGGCAAATCACGCCGTAAGCGCCTGCATCCAAGGTCTTCATCAAGATGCCGGGTTCCAACCAAGGCACGCGCACCACAGGCACGGTGTCGGTGGTGGAGATGGCTTGCAACATCGTCACCATGGCTTGGTAGTCGACCACGCCATGTTGCAAATCGATGGTGAGGGAATCCCAGCCTTGGTGAGCCATGGTTTCTGCGGAAAAGCTGTTGGGAATGGCGAGCCAGCCGTTGACGACGGCTCCGCCTGCTTGCCAAATTTCTCTGATTTTGTTGGGGCGCATGGTGTGAGGTGTATGTGAAAAATTTATCGAACCATGCAAGGGCGCTTGTGGTCAAACGTCCAGCCGGGAATGAGGTATTGCATGGCCGCGGCATCATCGCGTGCGCCCAAGCCGTGTTGCAGATAGAGCTGGTGGGCTTTTTCAACTTCGACCATGTTGAGCTCAACGCCAAGGCCTGGCTTTTTGGGCACTTCCACATGGCCGTTGACGATTTGCAAAGGCTCTTGCGTGAGGCCTTGGCCGTCTTGCCAAATCCAGTGGGTGTCGATGGCCGTGACTTTGCCAGGCGCTGCTGCAGCGACATGGGTGAACATGGCGAGCGACACGTCGAAATGATTGTTGGAGTGCGAGCCCCACGTCAGGCCCCAATCACGGCAGGTTTGCGCCACGCGCACCGAGCCGGCCATGGTCCAGAAATGCGGGTCTGCCAAGGGAATGTCCACGCTTTGCAGCGAGAGCGAGTGCACCATTTGTCGCCAGTCGGTGGCCACCATGTTGGTGGCGGTGGGCAAGCCGGTTTCGCGGCGGAACTCGGCCATCACTTCACGGCCGCTGAAGCCTTCTTCTGCACCGCAAGGGTCTTCGGCATAAGCCACCACGCCGCGCATATCGCGCATCAAACGCACGGCGTCTTTGAGCAACCAGCCGCCGTTGGGGTCTAGGGTGACGCGTGCTTGTGGGAAGCGTTGGTGCAAGGCAGTGACGGCTTCAATCTCAGCTTCGCCTGCGAGTACGCCGCCTTTGAGTTTGAAATCGTTGAAGCCATATTTCTCGCGTGCGGCTTCGGCCAAGCGGACCACCGATTCAGGCGTCATGGCCTTTTCGTTGCGCAAGCGGAACCACGCGTTGTCGGCATCGTGTTCGGTGCGGTAGGGCAGGTCGGTTTGGGTGCGGTCGCCAATGAAAAACAAATACCCCAACATCTCCACCGAGCTGCGTTGTTGGCCCTCGCCCAAGAGCGCGGCCACAGGCACGTTCAGGTGCTGACCGAGCAAATCGAGCAAGGCAGATTCAACAGCCGTCACAGCATGGATGGTGGTGCGTAAATCGAAGGTTTGCAAACCACGCCCGCCCGTATCACGGTCTGCGAAGCGAGTGCGCAGGGTGTTGAGCACCGCTTGCACATTGCCAATGCTTTGACCCACTACCAACTCAGTGGCATCTTCCAGTGTGGCTCTGATTTTTTCACCGCCTGGTACTTCACCAATGCCCGTGCGTCCGGCGTTGTCGGTGAGGATGAGCAAGTTGCGTGTGAAGAAAGCGCCGTGCGCGCCTGAGAGGTTCATCAACATGCTGTCATGCCCCGCAACGGGGATGACGCGTAACTGTGTGATGACGGGAGAGGAGTGAGGCATGGCGTGATGTACTTGAAAGGACGGTTTAGTCGGCTTTGATGTTGCGGCTCTCGATCAGCTTTTTCCAGCGTGCGAATTCTGACGCTTGGTAAGCGGTGAATTGCTCAGGTGTGTTGGCCACGATTTCGAAACCCAAATCCAGCAACTTGGTTTTGACTTGTGGGTCGTTCAAGCCGGCCACGATGGCAGCATGCAACTTGGCTTTGATGTCCGCAGGCAAACCTTTGGGCGCTGCAATGGCTTGCCATGAATACACATTGGCTTCTTTGATGCCCAGCTCTTCGAGCGATGGCACATTGGGCAAGAGCGGCGAACGCTTGGCGCTGGTGATGGACAGGGGGCGCAACTTGCCTGCCAAGATTTGTGGCATGGCAGTGTTGATGTTCATGAACGACGAGTCCACTTGTGCGCCGAGCAAATCGGTCATCACAGGGCCACCGCCTTTGTAGGGAACGTGAATGCCGGTGGTGCCCGTTTGTTGCCAGAACAGCTCGGCGGTGAGGTGGTCGCTGCTGCCGTTGCCTGACGAGGCGAAGGTCATTTTGTTGGGGTTCGCTTTTTGGAACGCGATCACATCGGCCATGGATTTGTGTGGCGAGCTGGCAGGCACCACCAATACATTGGGGGCTTGCACGGCGATGCTGATGTAGTCGAAGTCTTTCAGCGCGTCGTAGGGAACTTTGGCTAGAAGGTGGGGCGCAATCACGTAGGGGCCAAGAGATGCAACCAGCAAGGTGTGGCCATCCGCAGGTGCACGAGTCACAAAGCCTGCACCAATCGTGCCGGTGGCACCGGCTTTGTTGTCGGTGATGAAACTGCCGCCCAGTTTTTCTTGCAGCTTGGGGGCCAAGGTGCGGGCTATCAAATCGGTGGCGCCGCCAGGTGGGAAGGGCACGACCAAGGTGACGGGTTTGTCGGGCCAAGCGTATGCGGCACTTGTCATGACGAGGCCTAAAGCGAGGGCGATAAGTGAACGACGTTGATGTTTCATGAGAGGTCTCCGATTTGATTTTGGTAGCGCTACCATTCGAGGTGAGTGGATGTTAGCCACGGCAAAACTGGCCGTCAATGCTTTTACGTCAGGGTTTTCGCTAGGCGCGGGTGCTGTCGCGCTCGATGATGGAAAAGCCCACATCCACGATGCGTGGCTCTACGTCACGGCCTTCGGCGCGGTCCATCAAAAAGCGGGCTGCGAGGGTACCAATTTGCCCGCCATTGATGCGCACTGTGGTGAGTGCGGGCACCATGTCGGCCACAAAAGGCACATCGCCAAAGCCCATCACGGCGATGTCGTCTGGCACGGTCAAGCCACGTGCGCGGGCTTCGGTCATGACGCCCAAAGCGAGCAGGTCAGAGCTGCAAAAAATGGCTTGCGCATCGGGGGCTTCTGCCAAGATGCGAGCCATGGCTTCGCGGCCACTCTTGAGTGAGCGCGAGGCGCCCACATTAGCCACAAACACAGGGGGCAAACCCAGTTGCGCCACGGTCTCTTGAAAGGCGACGGTGCGGCGGTCGGCGCGCTCATCTTCGGCGCGCACGATGGCAAATTTTGTGTAGCCTTTTCGAATCAGAAATTGGGCCACTTCACGGCCAATGTCCGAGTGAGAGAAGCCAATCAGCATGTCAATCGGTGTGGGGGTCAAGTCCCAGGTTTCGACCACCGGAATGCCCGAGGCCAGCAAGCGTGTGCGCGCCTTGCCCGGCGGCAAGATGCCGGTGATGAAAATGCCGTCGGGGCGGCGACCAATGATGGCTTCAAGCAGCAGCTCTTCACGCTCGGCGGAGTAGCCCGATTGGCCCAGCATCAGCTGGTAGCCGGCGTCAAACAAGGTGCCGTTCAAAGACTCGATGGTTTCCATGAACACCGATACCACCGTGCTGGGCACCACGGCCGCAATCAGGCGGCTGCGCGAGGAGGCCAAACCACCGGCCATGCGGTTGGGCACGTAGCCGGTGCGTTGCACCGCCTCTTGCACTTTGCGCAACACATCGGGCGAGACTTGGTTGGGTGTGTTGATGGCCCGCGACGCCGTGATGGGGGCCACGCCCGCGAGCATGGCCACATCGCGCAGGGTGATGGCGCCGCTGCTGCGGCGTGAGCGTTTGGGCTGTTCTTTGTCGGTCATGAAATTCTTTGTTTTGCCTGACTTGCGTGTTTACAAATGGTACCGCTATCATTGCGTTTGTAAAGGTTTCGATGCGAAGCCGAATGATAGGAGACCTTGATGACCCCACTCACCATCCGCATGCAGCCCCGAGACAACGTGGCGATTGTGGCCAACCACGGTGGTTTGCCAGCAGGCACGGCATTGCCAGATGGCTTGTGCTTGCGTGACGCTGTGCCCCAAGGGCACAAGGTGGCGTTGGTGGAGATTCCTGCGAATGGTGCCGTGCTGCGCTATGGCATTGCCATTGGCTATGCCTTGAAAGACATTCCTGCGGGCAGCTGGGTGCATGAGCGTTTGCTCCAAATGCCTTCCGCTCGCGAGTTGGACAACTTGCCTATGGCCACCGTGAAGCCTGAACCCTTGCCGCCGCTGGAGGGCTACACCTTCGAGGGCTACCGCAATGCCGATGGTTCGGTGGGCACGCGCAACATCTTGGCCATCACCACCACGGTGCAATGTGTGTCAGGCGTGGTCGAGTTTGCTGTGGCGCGCATCAAGGCCGAGTTGCTGCCGAAGTTCCCTCATGTGGACGATGTGGTGGGCCTTGAGCACACTTACGGTTGCGGTGTGGCCATTGATGCCGATGGCGCAGAAATTCCTATTCGCACCCTGCGCAACATCAGCCTCAACCCCAACTTTGGTGGTGAGGTGATGGTGGTGAGCTTGGGTTGCGAAAAACTGCAACCCGAACGTTTGATGCCGCCTGGTGCCATCCCCATCAACGACCAACGCGGCGAAGCGCTCGATGTGGTGTGTTTGCAAGATGATGCGCATGTGGGCTTCATGTCCATGATCGACAGCATCATGAAAACGGCAGAGCAACATTTGCAACGCTTGAACCAACGCCGCCGCGAAACCGTGCCCGCCAGCGAATTGGTGGTGGGCGTGCAATGCGGCGGTAGCGATGCGTTTTCGGGCGTCACCGCCAACCCAGCGGTGGGCTACTGCACCGATTTGTTGGTGCGCGCTGGCGCGAGCGTGATGTTCTCAGAGGTGACCGAAGTGCGCGATGGCATTGACCAACTCACCTCACGTGCCACCACGCCCGAAGTGGCTGAGGCCATGATTCGTGAGATGGCGTGGTACGACGCTTACCTGGCCCGTGGCCGCGCAGACCGCAGTGCCAACACCACGCCAGGCAATAAAAAAGGTGGCTTGTCCAACATCGTGGAAAAAGCCATGGGCTCAATCGTCAAGTCGGGTTCTGCGCCGATTTCGGGCGTGTTATCGCCGGGTGAAAAGCTCAAACAAAAAGGCCTGATTTATGCTGCCACGCCAGCCAGCGATTTCATTTGCGGCACGCTGCAATTGGCCGCAGGCATGAACTTGCATGTGTTCACCACAGGGCGTGGCACGCCTTATGGTTTGGCGGAGGTGCCTGTCATCAAAGTGGCCACGCGCACAGACTTGGCCCGTCGCTGGCATGACTTGATGGACGTGAACGCCGGCACCATTGCCGATGGCACCAAGACGATTGAAGAGGTGGGCACTGAGCTGTTTCAGCTCATGCTCGATGTGGCCAGTGGCCGCAAAAAGACATGGGCTGAACATTGGAAGTTACACAACGCGCTGGTGTTGTTCAACCCCGCGCCTGTGACTTAAGGCCAGGGCTGCAACAATCTTGGCGTGATGCCCATTCTTTATTCTTTTCGCCGTTGCCCCTACGCCATGCGCGCACGCTTGGCCCTGGTTGCCAGCGGTGTGACGTATGAACACCGTGAAGTCGCGCTGAAGGCCAAGCCCGTTGAGATGTTGGCGGTGTCGCCCAAAGGCACCGTGCCTGTGTTGTGTTTGGCGACAGGTAAGGTGTTAGAGCAAAGCTTGGACATCATGTGGTGGGCGCTGAAGCAAAGCGACCCACACGGATGGTTGCCCCTCACGCCAGAGGCGTTGAGCGATGCGCAAAACATGATTGCCACCCTTGATGGGAATTTCAAAGCCAACTTGGACCGCTACAAATACCCGCAACGGTTTGGCTTGACGGAAGGGGCGCGTCACCGCGATGAAGCGGCGGCGTGGTTGTTGACGCTTGATGTGCGTTTGCAGAGCCAAGCGTTTTTGTCTGGTCAACGGTGGGGCTGGTTGGATGCTTGTGTGGCGCCGTTTGTACGGCAGTTTGCGCGGACGGACCGTGCATGGTTTGATGCACAACCTTGGCCGCAATTGGCGCAATGGCTGGTGGCGTTTGAAAACTCAGAGGCCTTTGCTGCCGTGATGCACAAGCACCCGCTGTGGGGGTCGCCGCAAACTTAACCTTGACCGACTTAGCGGCTCGCTTTCAAGAAATCTCTCACCAATTGCCATTGCGCAGGCACATTCAATGCAGGCGCATGGCCGCAACCGGCAATCTCTTCCGTGCGTAGCAAACCTTTTGCCCCTGGGCCGCGCGTGCGCATGGTTTGGATGGTGTCGGGGGAAATCAGATCTGAATTTGCACCGCGCATCACCATCACGGGCATATCGAGTGTGTCGTACTCGGTCCACATGGGGTACTCGGGTACTTCGCGGAAAAACTGTTGGGTGATGTGGGGGTCGTAGTGCGGTGTCACGCGGCCATCCGGCAAACGGCGGGTGGAGCTTTCGCTCAAGTGCCGCCATTGCGCATCGGTGAGTGCGCCAAAGGGCGCATAGGCAGCGCGAAAGAACGCTTCTAACTCAGGCACGGTGTCAAACGCAGGAGGCTGGCCTGCATAGGCTTTGATGCGATCGACAGCGGCCACCGAAATTTCAGGTGCGATGTCGTTGAGCAAAAGACTGCGAATGCGCGCTTTGAAGCCAGGCTGTACCAAACCCGCCGCGCACACCAAGCCAAGTGCGCCCCCCATGGAGGTGCCAATCCAGTGGGCTTGAGGGATGTTCAAGGCTTGCAACATGTCCCATGCGATGTGGGTGTAGGTGACAAAGCTGTAGTCTTCTTTTGGGTCGCGCGCCCATTGGCTCAAGCCTCGGCCAATTGTGTCGGGGCAGATGACGTAATAGTCGTTGCACAGCTGCTCGGCCAACCAATCGAAGTCACGGCCCGTGCGGGCCAAGCCGTGCCATGCAATGACGGCGGGTTGCGATGCATCGCCCCATGTGGTGACATGCAAGTCAAAGCCGTGGCAGTGGAGGTAGTGCGAAGAGGGTGTCATGGCGTGCCTTGTGAATCCAATGATTGTGCCCATGCGCCGATGGGCTAGTGCTCAGCGTTTACGATTGCACTTATGCAATTGCAAGATATTTTGTATTCCCAAGGTTTTGGCACGCGCCGTATTTGCGCGGGTCTCATTCAACAAGGCTATGTGCAGGTCGATGTGGGCGAGGGCTTGGTCACCTGTGACGATGCGCTGGAAGACATCGACGTGCATGAAGGTCTGCAGTACTCGGTGCAAGGCGTGGTGTGGCCGTATCACGCAAAAGCTTATGTGCTCCTCCACAAACCCGCAGGCTACGAGTGTTCGCACAAGCCTTCGGCGTGGCCCAGCATGTACACCTTGCTGCCACCACCCTTGCGCTACCGTCCGCAAAAAAGTGCGGTGCAAGGCGTGCAAGCGGTGGGGCGCTTGGACCAAGACACCACGGGCATGTTGGTGCTGACCGACGACGGCCCGCTGATTCACCGCATGAGCTCACCGCGCCACCATGTGCCCAAGGTGTATGAGGTGACCACGGACGACCCGCTGGACGACAAACAAGTGCAACGCTTGCTCGATGGTGTGGTGTTGGACGACTCGCCCAAGCCCGTCAAAGCCGCAGCGTGTGTGGCGGTGGCCGAGCACCATTTGCGCCTGACCTTGACCGAAGGCAAGTACCACCAAGTTAAACGCATGTTGGCCGCGGTAGGCAACAAAGTGGTGGGGCTGCACCGTTCGCAAATTGGTGCCATGCCATTGCCTGCTGATTTGGCGCCGGGTCAGTGGCGTTGGATCAGCCCTGACGAGTTGAAGCTGCTAGCTACAAACGCTTAATTTCATTCCGCGTTTGTGGCTTGTGCCCTTTGCGCAGGAGTGCGTAGCTTGGCTCGTTACACTGAGGGCAGATTTTTCAAGGTGTTTTTTGTGTTTTTGATTCAACGTTTAACGCTGGCTTTGGCCAGCGTGCTGCTGTTGGCGGCAACCCCTGCAGCGCAAGCCGGTAACCCAATTTTTGTGCTGAATTCGCAAGACGCGAATGTGAGCGTGATTGACCCCGCCACATGGAAAGAAACCCGTCGCATTGCCACGGGCAAAGAGCCGCACCACATCTACCTCACGCCCGATGAAACCTCGGTCATTGTGGCCAACGCGGGTGGCGATTCACTGACCTTCATCGACCCACGCACCGCCGAAGTACAACGCGTGGTGCGCGGCACCTTGGACCCTTACCAGCTGCGTTTTTCACCTGACATGAAATGGTTTGTCACTGTGGCCAACCGTTTGAACCACATCGACATTTACCGTTGGGACGGCAAAGAGCTGACGCTGGCTAAGCGCATTCCCTCCAGCAAAACACCGAGCCACATTTGGATTGACACCAAAAGCACCACGGCCTACGCCACCATGCAAGACAGCAACGAGTTGGTGGCCGTCGATTTGGCCACGCAAACTTTGAAGTGGCGCATGAAAACAGGTGAAATGCCTGCCGACGTGTTTGGCACACCCAACGACAAATACCTGTTGGTGGGCCTCACGGGTGACAACCATGTGCAGGTGTTTGATGTGTCGGGTGCTCAGCCTAAATTGTTCAAAACCATTTCAACAGGTGCAGGTGCGCATGCGTTTCGTGCTGCAGGCGATGGCCGCCATGTGTTTGTGGGCAACCGTGTGGCCAACACCATCAACAAAATCGATTACCACAGCTTAGAGTCGGTCATGCAGTTCGCTGCACCTGGCGGACCTGATTGCATGGAGGTCACGGCAGACGGTAAGTTGTTGTTCGTGTCCTCGCGCTGGATCAAAAAAATGAGCGTGATTGACACGGCCACAGGCCAGCTCGTGCGCCAAGTCAAAGTCGGCAAATCGCCTCACGGCATTTGGACTTTGGACCACGCCAAACGGTATTGATGCTGATGCGTTGCTTGCGTTGGGTTGTCTTAGCCTCACTGAGCATCGCTGCACATGTGGCGCACGCGGCTGCGCCTTGTCACAAGCCGCTGTACCTCACGTTTGACACAGGCCACATGGGTGTGGCGCCGTTGATTGCGGAGGTGTTGAACCGTCACAACGTCAAAGTCACTTTCTTCGCAGCCAATGAAGCCACCAAAGAAGGCGATGGTTCGCTGGGCGAGCATTGGGCACCTTGGTGGAAGGCACGTGGCGCAGAGGGTCATGCCTTCGCTTCGCACACCTTTGACCATGTGTATTGGCGCTCGGACCTGCCACGCGGCAGCTGGCAAATGCGTCCCACAGCAGGGCCCAGCAAAGGCCAAACCGAGGTGTGGACCAGCCAGCGTTACTGTGACCAATTGCAACTGGCCAACACGCGTTTGGAGCAAATCACAGGTGTCAAACCCTTGCCTTTGTTTCGTGCACCGGGCGGGAAAACCTCTCCCTCGTTGTTGACCGCTGCGAAGCAATGCGGCTTTGCCCATGTGGGGTGGGCGGATGCAGGCTTTTTGGGC
Organism: uncultured Limnohabitans sp.; assembly: GCA_963512655.1. Lineage (GTDB taxonomy): Bacteria > Pseudomonadota > Gammaproteobacteria > Burkholderiales > Burkholderiaceae_C > Limnohabitans. The sequence goes on from CAUPNL010000016.1 coordinate 39,553, forward strand.
GACGAGTTGCCCAGCGATAAATTTCCCAACGCCATGCTGCTGCAACGCGCATTAAGCAACATCCGCTCGGGCGATATCTTGATGGCGCATTTGGGCATTTGGTCACGCCAAGACCCATGGGCACCGGCAGTGCTGGAGCCTTTGATTGAAGGCCTCAAAGCCAAAGGGTTTTGCTTTGCCACGCTCAAAGAGCATCCACAATTCAAACCATGGATACGCTGATCGACTTATTTGCCAACGCGCAAGCCGCCTTGTATGAAAGCGTGATGCAGCCCATCGCGTTTGCGGTGGGGTTGGGCAATCGATTGGAAGATGTGTTTGATGGCACGGGGTGGTTGCTGGTGGGCTTGATTCAAATCGCCATCATGGTGGCTGTGATTGGGCCTCTACAGCGTTGGCGTCCGGTTGAAGCGGTGACCCATAAAGCTGCCATTTATACCGATGTGATTTACACCCTGATTCACCGTTTGGGTTTGTTTCGCGTGGTGCTGTTTTTGTTGGTCGAGCCCGTGTTGGACACCTTGCTGGGCGAGTTGCGTGTACAGGGCGTGGGGACGTTCCATTTGGAAGACCTCTGGCCAGGTGTGACCGATGGCCCGCTGACCAGCTTTGTGCTGTACCTCGTGGTGTTTGACTTCGTCAATTACTGGCTGCACCGCGCGCAGCACCAGTGGAACTGGTGGTGGGCTTTGCATGCCGTGCACCATTCGCAGCGTCAGATGACGCAGTGGACCGACAACCGCAACCACTTGCTGGATGACCTGATGGGCGCCGTCATTTGGGTGTGTATCGCGCAACTCATAGGCATTGCGCCCACGCAGTTTGTGGCGGTGGTGGCCATCACCCAGTTGTTTGAAAACTTCCAACACGCCAATTTGCGCGTGAGCTTTGGCGCGTTGGGCGAGCGCTTGTGGGTCAGCCCGCGCTTTCATCGCTTGCACCATGCGGTTGGGTTGGGGCATGAATCCAAATCCAAAACATTAGGAGGGCACAACTTTGGCGTGCTGCTGCCTTGGTGGGACATCCTGTTTGGAACCGCTAACTTCGATGTGCGCTTTGAGCCCACCGGCATTCGCGATCAAGTGGAGCAGGGGGTGGATTACGGCGAAGGTTTCTGGTCGCAGCAGCGATTGGGTATCAAACGCCTCATGCAAGCCTTGGGATTTTCTTCCGCACGGTAAATAGCTGCGGTATGCTTTTGGCATGCGGTTGTTTTTGGATTCTTTTTGGCGTGCACTGGCGTATTGCTTGATGCCGCGCGTGATGCTCCTGTCACTGCTGCCGCTGGCCATGTTGCTGGTGTTGTCGGTAAGTTGGGGGTATTTCTATTGGTCGCCCACCCAAGACTGGGTGCGCGAGATGCTGGCCTCGTGGCAGGTGCTGCAAGGCATGCTCGATTGGTTGCAAGAGCAGGGCGCAGGCGAGTTGCAATCGGTGGTCATACCGCTGGTCGTGATTTTTGCCATCACGCCCGTGTTGGTGGTCATCTCGTTATTGGCCGTGTCTTTGATGATGACCCCTGCTTTGGTCGACCTCGTGGTGCAACGCCGCTTTGCACATTTGGCACTCAAGCATGGTGGCACCACGCTGACCAGTTTGGCTTGGACCGTGGGTTCTACGCTGATCGCCATGGTGGCCATGTTCATTTCGCTGCCGCTGTGGGCGGTGCCGCCTTTGATGTTCATCGTGCCTCCTCTGATTTGGGGCTGGCTCAGCTACCGCGTGATGGTGTTTGATGCTTTGGTGCTGCACGCCAGTCGTGAAGAACGTTTGGTCATTGGCCGTCAGCACCGCATTTGGCTGCTGCTGATCGGTGTGTTGACGGGCTATATGGGCGCTTTTCCCAGTTTGGTGTGGGCCTCAGGTGCGGTGTTTGCGGCTGCCTTTTTGGTGCTCATTCCCCTCGCCATTTGGATTTATGCCTTGGTGTTTGCTTTCACCTCGCTCTGGTTCACGCATTACAGCTTGGCTGCGCTGGAAGCCCTGCGTGCCGAGTCGGGCACTGTGGTGATGGGCGCCTCGGTGCCGCTGCCCACGGTAGCATTGGGCGATGACTCAAATCCCACCTCCAGCATCTAAAGCCAGGCCAGAGTTTGGCCTCATCATCGTCGGCGATGAAATTCTCTCGGGCAAGCGTGCCGACAAGCACATGCCCAAACTCATTGAGCTTTTGAGTGCGCGTGGTTTGTCGCTGGATTGGGCCGACTATGTGGGCGATTCGCCCGAGCGCATCACCCGCACACTGGCCCGTGCTTTTGAGAGCCACAGCATTGTGTTTTCGTGCGGCGGCATTGGTGCCACGCCTGACGACCACACCCGTCAGTGTGCAGGCAAGGCATTGGGCCTAGACATCGTGCTGCACCCGCAAGCCGAAGCCTTGATTCGTGAACGCATGCAAGACACGGCGAAAGAGCAGGGCGTGCCCTACGAACCCGACCGCCACGACAACATCCACCGCCTCAACATGGGTGTGTTCCCCGTGGGAGCCAGCATCATCCCCAATCCGTACAACAAGATTCCAGGCTTCACTTGCCACGGTGCAGGTGGCGGCGTGGTGCACTTTGTGCCGGGCTTTCCCGTGATGGCGTGGCCCATGATGGCATGGGTGCTCGACACACATTACCCGCATCTGTTTCAGCATGAGGCTTGGATTGAGCAGTCTGTTGTCGTCTACGGCTCGATGGAGGCTACGCTGACGCCCTTGATGGAAGCCTTGGAGCGTGATTTCGAAGGTGTCAAAGTGTTCAGCTTGCCAAGCGTGGATCACCCAGTGCACGGGCGTCACATCGAGTTGGGCGTCAAGGGCGCACCTGAAATCGTGACTCAGGCTTATTCGGCGATGCTGACGGGGCTTCAACCGTTTGGCTTGAAGTTAGGCCCTGAATTGGTGCGAAAATAACAATGAACCATTTTGGTGCAAGATTGCACCAAAATAAAGCATTTTGTTTTTCTGTGTTTGATGCGCGTAATGGGCATCTTGAGTTAATTTGCGCCAATCTCGGTGCAAAATACGCGACTTGACGGTAGAGCTGATGAAGCTTGCTGCTGGCAAACGCTGGCACAGAAACTGCATTCTCAAACCTCGAAACACTTTTTAACCCAACTACCCAGCAGGAGAACTTGATGGCCAAGACCGTCGCAGACGTAATCAAAATGGTGAAAGAGAACGAAGTCAAATTCGTTGATTTCCGTTTCACCGATACCCGTGGCAAGTGGCAGCACATCACTGCGCCCGTGTCGCAGTTTGACGAAAGCAAGTTTGAAGAAGGTCAAGCGTTTGACGGTTCTTCTATTGCTGGTTGGAAAGGCATCGAAGCCTCTGACATGTTGTTGATGCCTGATCCAAGCAGCGCGATCATCGACCCCTTCTTTGAAGAAGTGACCCTTGTGTTGATCTGTGATGTGATCGAACCCACAGACGGTAAGGCCTACGAGCGTGACCCACGTTCGATCGCCAAGCGCGCCGAGTCCTTCCTCAAGCAATCTGGCGTGGGCGACACCGCTTACTTTGGTCCAGAGCCAGAGTTCTTCTTGTTCGACGATGTGCGATGGAGCACTGAGCCAAACAATACCTTCTACGCCATTGACGAAGCCGAAGCGCCTTGGAACAGCGGCACCAAGATGGACAACGGCAACAGCGGTCACCGCAACCGTGTCAAGGGTGGCTACTTCCCAGTGCCTCCGGTTGACAGCACACACGACATGCGCAGCGAAATGTCGCTGATCCTCGAGTCCGTGGGTATTCCTGTTGAAGTGCACCACCACGAAGTGGCTGGCGCAGGTCAATGCGAAATCGGCACCAAGTTCTCCACTTTGGTCGAGCGCGCTGACTGGACATTGCTGCAAAAGTACGTGATCCACAACGTGGCCAACGCTTACGGCAAAACCGCCACGTTCATGCCTAAGCCCTACGCTGGCGACAACGGTTCTGGCATGCACGTGCACCAGTCCATCTGGAAAGACGGCAAGAACTTGTTCGCAGGCAACGGCTACGCTGGTTTGTCAGACTTGGCGCTGTACTACATCGGCGGCATCATCAAGCACGCACGTGCTTTGAACGCCATCACCAACCCAGGTACCAACAGCTACAAGCGTTTGGTGCCTCACTTCGAAGCCCCAGTGAAATTGGCTTACTCTGCCAAGAACCGTTCTGCTTCGATCCGTATTCCTAACGTGGCCAGCGACAAGGGTCGCCGCGTAGAAGCGCGTTTCCCAGATCCATTGTGCAACCCTTACCTCGGCTTCGCAGCCTTGTTGATGGCTGGTTTGGACGGTATCGAGAACAAGATCCACCCAGGCGAAGCAGCGACCAAAGATTTGTACCACCTCCCACCCGAGGAAGACAAATTGGTCCCAACCGTGTGCTCTAGCTTGGACCAAGCTTTGGAAGCCCTCGATGCAGACCGTGCCTTCTTGACCAAAGGCGGCGTGTTCACCGACTCATGGATCGACGCTTACATCGACTTGAAGATGCAAGAAGTCACCCGTAGCCGCGTGGAAGTGTCTCCTGTCGAATACGACATGTACTACTCGCTGTAATTCGTTGCAACGACACGTGCAATCAAAGGACGGCGCAAGCCGTCCTTTTTTGTTTCAACTGTTATGAAGTGATGACCTCTTTGTTGCGCCACTCTTTATTGTTTGATCGCGTTGTGCGTGATCTTTTGTTACCAGGCTTTTGTTTGGCCCTACTTTTGTTCGCGTGGCCAGCATGTGCTTCGTCTGAGCAGCAACGTATTTACCGCTGCGGCAACGCTTATACCAACCAACCCGACCCTGCGGCGAACTGCAAGCCCTTGGCTGGTGGCAGTGTGACGGTGATTGAAGGCACGCGTGTGCAAGGCGCATCCGTTGCATCGCCCCAAGTGAATGCCAGCGGCGGCACCAGTGCAGGCTCAGCGAAGGTCGACAGCGCCGAACAGCGTCAACGCGACACACAGGCGCAAGTTGTGCTGCAAGCTGAATTGCAAAAAGCACAGCAGCAACATGCCGGGTTGCTGCGCGAGTGGAACAACGGTGAGCCTGAACGTCGCGCCGATGAGTTCCGTCAACCGCAAAAATACCAAGACCGTGTCGCGCAACTGCGCAGTGCGTTGCAACGCACAGAGGCTGATCTGGCAGGGCTGCAGCGCGAGTTGTCACGCTTGTCGGTCCCCGTTCAAACTGGAAGCAAACCATGACCCTGCCGGTGATTCAATCCAATTACGCACAAGCGTTTGACTTGCTGGCGACCTTGGTGGCTGTGGTGCGCACCGACGGTGTGGTGGTGTTTGCCAATGCGGCGCTAGAAGATGTGATGGGTGTCTCGCGCCGCACCATTGAAGGCTCTGCCATGGCGAGCTACTTCAACGAAACCCAATCGTTTGAGAATGCCTTGCAAGGTGCGCAGACCAATGCGTTTGCCACCATGCGCTATGACGCACAGCTGCGCCGACCCTTGCAAGACCCCATGCCTGTGCACGTCATCGTGGCGCCCACGGATGTGGCAGGTGAGGTGCTGGTCGAGCTGTTGCCGCTGGAGCTGCAAACCCGTCAAGACCGCGAAGAGCGCCTGATTGACCAAGCCCAAGCCAACAAAGAGCTGATTCGCAACTTGGCCCACGAAATCAAAAACCCATTAGGGGGTATCCGCGGCGCAGCGCAGTTGTTGCAGATGGAAGTGGAAAGCAAAGACCTCATCGAATACACCCAAGTCATCATCCACGAAGCCGATCGTTTGCAAGTGTTGGTCGACCGTCTGCTGGCGCCGCACCGCCGTCCGCATGTGGTGGGTGACGTCAACATCCATGAGGTGTGTGAGCGTGTGCGAAGCCTGATCTTGGCTGAGTTCCCCAAAGGTCTGCGCATGGTGCGCGACTACGACACATCCATCCCTGAGTTCCGTGGCGACCGTGAGCAGCTCATTCAAGCTGTGCTCAACATCGTGCACAACGCAGCGCAAGCTTTGGCTGATCGGGTGGCGGAAGGGGATGCTGAGATTGTTTTACGCACACGCATCAACCGCCAAGTGACTTTTGGCAAACAACGCTATCGGTTGGCACTGGAATTGCATGTGATAGACAACGGGCCCGGCATTCCGGAAGAAATCAAGGACAGGTTATTTTTCCCCTTGGTTTCTGGACGAGATGGCGGTTCTGGCCTAGGGCTGAATTTGGCACAAACCTTTGTGCAACAGCACCATGGCTTGATTGAGTGTGACAGTGTGCCGGGACGCACGGATTTCAAAATCCTCATCCCGCTGCCTTGAAGCCTCGCATGGCCCCTAACTTAGAACAGAAAGTGCCGAGATGAAATCGATTTGGATTGTGGACGACGACCAGTCAATTCGCTTCGTGCTGGAAAAAGCGCTGTTGCGCGAGAACCTGCCCACCCGCAGCTTCACCAGCCCACGCGAAGTGCTGCAAGCGCTCGACTCGGTGAGCGAGGATGATGGCCCGCAAATTTTGGTCAGCGACATCCGCATGCCGGGTGGCTCGGGGCTCGATTTGCTCACCAAGGTGAAAGAGCGTTTGCCTGCACTGCCCGTCATCATCATGACGGCCTTTTCTGATTTGGACAGCGCAGTATCTGCCTTTCAAGGCGGTGCGTTTGAATATCTGCCCAAACCGTTTGACTTGCCCAAAGCAGTCGAGCTGATTCGTCGCGCTTTGGACGAAAGCCAACGCGAACAACTGCAAAGCGAGCAACAAGACGCCACGCCTGAAATGCTGGGCCAAGCGCCTGCCATGCAAGACGTGTTTCGTGCGATTGGTCGCTTGAGTCAAAGCAATGTGACCGTGATGATCACGGGTGAAAGTGGCTCGGGTAAAGAACTCGTGGCACGTGCGCTGCACAAACATTCGCCTCGTGGTGATGCGGGCAACAAAGGCCCGTTTGTGGCCATCAACACAGCGGCGATACCGAAAGATTTGTTGGAGAGCGAACTCTTCGGCCACGAACGAGGTGCATTCACCGGTGCGCAAACCACACGCCGTGGCCGCTTTGAGCAGGCCGAGGGCGGCACCTTGTTCCTCGATGAAATCGGCGACATGCCTTTTGATTTGCAAACCCGCTTGCTGCGTGTGTTGAGCGATGGCACTTATTACCGCGTGGGTGGGCACAACGCCATCAAAGCCAATGTGCGTGTGATTGCAGCGACCCACCAAGACTTGGAGAAACGTGTCAAAGACGGTGTGTTCCGCGAAGACTTGTTTCACCGCTTGAACGTGATTCGCTTGCGTTTGCCTGCTTTGCGTGAGCGCCGTGAAGACATCCCCACGTTGACGCGCCACTTTTTGCAGCAGAGCGCACAACAATTGGGCGTGGAGCCCAAACGTATCTCGGATGGTGCACAAACGGTGCTCAACCAGTTTTCGTTTCCGGGCAACGTGCGTCAACTCGAAAACATTTGCCACTGGCTGACCGTGATGGCGCCTGCACAAGTGATTGAGCCCAAAGACTTGCCACCTGAAGTGACCTTGTCGGGGGACGCCTTGGCAGCCCTCAGCCACACAGGGCAAGACACCTCAGGCTTTGGCGCTGCCCCCGCGGCAGATGTGGGGCAGGTGGCCTCGGCGCCTGTGGTTGGCAGTGAGGGGGCAATCGCGCCCGTGGTGCTCAACATGCCGGGCGCAGATTGGGAGCAAGGCTTAGAAGCCGAAGCCATGA
>CAUPNL010000017.1:0-46397 GCA_963512655.1 uncultured Limnohabitans sp.
ACCACCACAGGTTGCTGGAGCCGATTGGGTATATTCCACCTGCCGAGGCTGAGGCCAACTACTATCGGCAACTCGCTGAGAAGGTCAATGCCGACGCGTTAACTTAAACCAACAGGCCTCCTCGAAATGCGGGGCGATTCATTCATCATGGGGAAACGCTTGTCGAGCATGTCGCCCCGACGGTACGCAGCCTCGACCTTATTGCTGATGCTATGAGCAAGCGCTAGTTCGCAGGCCTCGTTTGGATAGTTGGTAGTTTCTGCCAGCCAGTCACGAAAACAAGACCTAAAACCATGAACTGTGAAAGCTCCACCACCGCACCTGCGGAGCACAGCCGTCAGCGTCATGTCGGACTGGGGCGTATTAGGTTTTGCGCTTGGGAAGACTAAGTCAGTGCCATCTATTCGGGGTAACAAGCTAAGCAAATCAGTGGCTGCGTTTGATAGTGGTATTCGATGCTCCTGTGCCATTTTCATCCTGTGTGCAGGGATGATCCATAGCTTGTTGTTCAGATCAAACTCCGTCCAAACGGCATCCCTGGCTTCTCCAGATCTGCATCCAGTCAGGATAAGTAACTCAAGTGCTCTGGCGCCCATCCCACTACGCCCCCTTAGTTCTTTCATGAAGCCAGGCAGATCTTGATAGGGCATAGCCGCATGGTGCTTCACCTTTGAAACCTTGCTCGGTTTTGCAAGCGAGTGCTCCAGATGTCCTTTCCAACGTGCTGGGTTTTCACCTTCACGAAATTTGTTGAATGTTGCCCAGTCAAGCACCGACTCGATGCGTCCACGCAGACGTTTTGCCGTCTCTGTTTTTTCTTTCCAAATTGGCGTGAGCGAGTTCAGAATTAGAGCCTCGTCGATTTCACTTGCTGGGATATCTCCAAAAACTGGGTATGCGTACTGGGCCAGTGTGTTGGTCCACTGCTGCGCATGCTTGCTGTTCTTCCACTCGTTTTGATGAGCTTCGATATACGCTTTGGCGCAGGCCTCAAAAGTCTTTGAGCGCTGTTTGCCTAAACGACAGCCATCAGATTGATGCAATGATGAAGGCTCTGGAAAGTTATCCTGGTGTACAGACTGCTGAGCTTGTCAATGCACAAGGTGCTCCCCTTGCGAGCTATGCAAGAGGCGTTGATCAATCGGATGCAATCGCTCCGGCATTTGCCTTAGCAACAGCTTTGGATGACCCGAACCAACTTCACGTCATGTCACCGATTACTTTTGATAGTTTGGTCGTGGCGAATTTACACATTTCTGTGAATTTATGGCCAATTTATTTACGCATCATGACTTGGCTGGGCCTGTTGTTGATCGTTCCCAGTGTTGCTTATGTTGTTGTTCGGCAGTTGCGAATCAAAGTACGTTTTGAAACACTATCAAGTCATGGCGGCCCTGGATCAGGCAGCGACGACCTCACATTTGATTTGCACGGGACAACTTCTAAAGCAATGGCTGATGCAGACATTAGCCTTGAGTATCAACCTATACGACGTCTGAATGATGGCGGGCTGTTTGGTATGGAAGTGGTCGCCTGCTGGCGACATCCATCAGGTCAGACTTTGTACTTCTCACCAGCTAATTTTGCTAGCTTGGCAGAAAAGGCAAGTATTTGCTTACCGTTCGGCATTTGGTTGTTGCGCACAGCATTTGAAAAAGCAGCAGTCTGGCAGCGTCAACACGGTCCTTTGGTTTTGACACTAGATGTTTCAGAAGCCCAGTTCAATGATCCTTTATTTCCTCAAATGGTTCGTGATCTTTGCGATGCCGCGCAGTATCCAAATCAATTGTTAGAGCTTGAAGTTCGTGAGTCTATCTTGTCGCGCCAACCAGTGGCAGTCCTTGCCGCTATGCGAGCGTTTGCTGCTAAGGGATTGAATTTGACGGTAGATGGTTTTGGTTTGATGCAGAGTTCACTTCAGTTGCTTCAAGACTTCCCAATCCAAAAAATCAAGCTTGACGGTAAGTTGATCAAGAACTTGCTAAACGATACGCACGTATCCCTTTTAATTCAAGATACGGTTTCGTATGCTTTGGCTCGTGATGTGCAGGTGATGACAGAAGGAATTGAGTCATCTCAGCAATGCACAGAAATTGAAAAAATGGGGTGCCTGTTGGGGCAGGGGGCATATTTGAGCCAACCATTGGCTGTTAATGATTTTGAAATTCTTTTAGCAAACAAATATTCTGAGCAAGCGCACAACCGAGTTCACCTAAGACGCTCTCAAGAAAATAGGGAGACTTTAAAAGGTTTTTCATCGATCTGAAAAATCTCTTAATTTTTAAGGCGCGATCATGTTTACCGTTGCGGCCAATCCCTTTGGCATGCATTCAGGGCATTTGATAATGGAATCTACTTGCCGTAAAAAGTTTGGCAGCTCTTTAGATAAATCTGTTGGCTGCTTGTTGGGGTGGTGTGACAACCACAAAGATACAAATCCTGAAACAATTGGAGCGGCAAAACTTGTGCCTACGCCTCGCTGTGCGGCTGCTGCACGCTCGTTGCCCAGAAAGTCCAACTCATAAGTTGCAACCATCAACTTATTTTCAGACCAATAGGTGTTTGAATCTAGTCGTTTGCCGCCTCCTGGTGCATAGATCGTTGTGCGTGAGTCAAGGGCAGAATAAATTTCAATTTTGTTTTCTGCGTCAACTGCACCCACAGAAATTACACCTTGGCAATTGGCAGGCTCTGGTAATGGTTTGTGAAAGTTATTGCCGGCAGCAGCAATCACAAAAATTTTTTTCTCAATCACACGATTGATCAAGCGTTGCAAATCTGAACCGCACACAGCAAGCCCGCCTGCAATGCTCATGTTGATGACGCGGGCTGGATTAGCGTTGATAGGTATTCCCTCTACAGGTAGCCCTGCGGCCCATGCAATTGCATCGAGCAAATCGTATCGCGTCATGTTGCATGCACCAAATAATCGGATGGGTAAAATTTTGGCACTCGGATTGACGCCATGAACACCATCGCCTCCATTTGCAGCGATCAAGCTGGCAACTTCAGTCCCGTGCGTTCTGAATGCCCCTGAAATTAATCGCTGACCACATCGTGCATCACGCTCATCTGGCGCAAAGTTACTTGAGCGACCGCCCCGAAGGTTATTTGGTGCAGACAGCATGTCGTAGCCAGGCACGAGTTGCCCTTGAAGACTGGGGTGTATTGCAATCACACCACTATCAATGACGGCAACAATGATCTGATTCGGACCTGGTTTGATGAATGATGTGTTGATCGCTGATGGCGCGTAAGTGCCATTTATCTCAGACGCACCTAGATGCCACGGTAAATTTTGTGCGCTACTCGCATGGAATGCCGAAAGCAATGACAGAGTGAGGAGGGTGTTTTTTAAAAGCACGGCCCCACAGCCTCTGTATGGGTAGCTTGCGATAGATAGCCAATTGCAGGGTGATTTTTGGCGATACACGCCAACATGGCGGGTTCATTTTGAACGACATACAAGTTTTTGGCAGTGCCTGTATCTCTTCTGATTGTAGGGTTGCTGCCGATAGAGCTCATGGCTGCATTAGTTAGGTTGATGTCGTTGCCTGCAATACATGCCGATAACGGCAAGCCGCCACTGAGCTTGATGGTTGCGCCTTGATAGACGGAGTAAAGGTCTCTGAGTGAGAGACGAATGACTTCTCTGTCTAAACTTAGTGAGGCCAGCGTAAAGTCGTCAGAAGCATTTGCGATTTGGACATCACTTCGAGAGCAGTGCCACACGGGATCGGCCCAAGCGCAACAACTCCCGCTGATAAGTACAAAGCTAATGAATATCTTTTGCAGTAAGGCTAGAACACGACTCATAGCTTTAAATTCTACATCTATGAGTTATTTTTTAGTTATTTAATGTTAACTAAATTTGCATTTACTCCTCGCTGCTGCCACTCACTGCCATCAGGCGATAGCCAAAGCCGTATATAGGTTTTAGGCGTAAATTTTGGGAAGTTGCCCCAGATCTAGTTTTTTTCTCAACCAGGACACATGGACGTCAAGCGAGCGAGATAGGGCGTCGCCCTCTCCGCCCCAAACTTCTTGCATCAGACGTTCCCTGGAGACTGCCCGCTCATGGTTTTCAAATAAAAATAATGCGAGTTTGAATTCTTTTTCGGACAAGGTCACAACTTCGCTGCCAAATTGCACGCTGTTGTCCAACTTGTTAAACAAGTAACCGAGAAGAGATCTTGTGGTTTTTTGATCGTTGCGATCAGGATAAGTGCGCCGCAGCAGTGCCGATATACGAGCCAGAAATTCTTGTGGCCGGACAGGTTTTGTACAGTAATCATCAGCGCCCGCATTGAGTGCTTCTGTGATGTCTTGTTCGTCTGTGCGACTGGTTAAAAATAGCACTGGCTCTTTCAAGCCTCTAACGTTTCTGATGTGTTTGAGAACCTCAATACCAGACATGCGCGGCACGCGCCAATCAAGAACAAATAAATCAATCGTGTCTCTTCCCACGGCTTTCACCATGTCAGCACCATTGCCGAAAACATTCACAGTGTGACCTGCGTTTTCGAGGATCTCGCGAACATGCTGCGCTAGCTGTGGCTCATCTTCTAAAAGTCCAATGTACATATGATGTTTTTATAAAGTGGCAATGATGGTATCTCTGAGTTCAGAGGTCACCTCAGGCATCACGTCAAACCAAGCTTTGAAAGCGGGGCGCGCTTGGTGCAAGAGCATGCCAAGGCCATTGACAGTTATGTTACCCCTCAGACGCGCCGCAGCTAAAAGCGGTGTTTCGAGCGGTATGTAAATGACATCTGACACGATGGCTGAGACTGGGAGCTGGTTCAGAGCTATTACCAAGGGACTTTCTCCATGCATTCCTAGACTGGTGGTGTTCACTAAAAGAGCTGCGCCGTGCAGTGCATTCTCTCTTTCAACCCAAGGAAATGCTCGAACGGCTTCGCCAAAGTCACGAGCCAAGTCCTCTGCTTTGCTCAGGGTCCTGTTGAGAAGACGAATTTCAGTTGCACCTGAGTCGATCAGTGCCACAATAACTGCGCGGGCTGCCCCCCCAGCGCCAAGCACCACAGCAGGCCCCGAATTGGCCTTCCAGTTAGGTTGGGCTTCACGTAAACTTTGAATAAATCCGTATCCGTCGTTATTAAAACCATGCAAAGCGCCATCTGCTTGCACCACGATAGTGTTGATGGCCCCCATGCGAATGGCTAAAGGATCTACCCAATCGACGAATTGCATGGCGTTTACTTTATGAGGGAGGGTGATGTTGCAGCCAGCAATGCCAAGTGCCTTTATTCCACGAATAGCTGTCTCAAGCTGGCTAGGCTTTACAGGGAAAAGCCCGTAAGCACCCGTCAGGCCAGATTGTTTAATCCAGTGGTTGTGAATAACAGGTGAGCGTGAGTGCGAAACGGGCCAACCCATAACACCCGCCATTACAAAAGTATTTTTCATGTTCAATTCGTAAGTATGTACTCAATGTTAGCCAATGCGCTCAGCGTTTCGTATGTTATTTAAAACTCAAAAAACAATTAGGAAGCACATTCAGAAAATACGCTAAGTGGTTGCATTAAATCATTTTTTTCTGCAAATAAACAACAATAAAACTCTAAATATGTAGTTTTTGACGGTTTTTTTGTTAAAATTTACGCAAGGAGTCCCTCATGTCTAATCAATCAGATTCGCTCGAAAGTGTTGTTATCGGTGACGGTGTAATCGTCAAAGGTACATTTACTGTTCCCTCAAAAGCCATCATCAATGGTGTGATTGAGGGTGACTTAACTGCAGAAGAAGTCTTGATCGGGCCTACAGGCAAGATTACAGGCCGTGTTTCTGCCAAAGTCATCGATGTCCGTGGCCAGCTCCACAACACCATCATCTCTGAAAAGAGCTTGATCGTAAGGTCAACTGGCAAGATTGCTGGCAAGGTTCAATACTCGGAAATCGAGATTGAAAAAGGTGGAGAAATTGAAGGTACCTTGAGCCAAGATGCCAACGGCCCTGTTGTGCATGTTGGCGGCTCTGTTGCCCAGTAAGTTTTCTCTCTAATGCTGTTGCATCGCATCTTCACTGCTACTCGAATGCTTCCGGGGCTTGTATCTGGTGGATGGTCGCGTCAATATGAAGATGCTCGCATCATTTTGGAGCAGAACGGTGATCTTTACTACTTAAACATCAGCGGTCGTGCGCAGCGTATCTTGGTTCGGGGGGGGATTTTGGCCACCGGTGCCATGTTGGCTGCAATTGTTGTGTTGTTTGTAGCGAGTTTGAGCTTAATGCTGAGTCGTGCAAAACTCGAGCGTTCGCATGAAGAGGTTTATCGGGCGTTGCTAAGCAGTGCTTCTGATACCGAGGGCGGTGAATCGCTAAGCATGAGTGATGAGCAGATGGTTTCACTTGCGCAAACGATCCGCGATCGTGACATGAGCATTCGCCGTTTTGTTGATACCTCAATGGTCGCTGTTTCCCAAGAAAACGTGACAATGAAGTCTCAGCTGGATGCGTCTGGTTTGACTGAAAAAATTGTCAAGATCATTCAGCAAAATGCAGCCAACGGTGGTTTCAATCTTGAGGACGATGTCAAGAACAATCCTCTGCTGCGTGGCAAGGTTGCTGATGAGTTATCAACCAACCGTGGTTTGCGTGAGGTTTTGTATGCCTTACCCAGCGTAATGCCTGTTCCAAACTACAGTGTTACATCTGATTTTGGTGTACGCCGTCATCCTATTTCAGGGCAGACACATTTCCATACGGGTCTAGACATGTTGAGTCAGACGGGTGATGAAAAAGTTCACCCCGTCAAACCGGGTGTGGTTGTGTTGGCACAGTTTCATACGCAGTATGGCAACACGGTTGTGGTTCGCCACACCAACGGTGTGGAGTCGCTGTACGCACATCTTGCAAATATTGACGTCAAGTTAGGTGACAAAGTTACCAACGAATCTGTGCTGGGTAACATCGGCAGTACAGGTTCTTCGTCGACAGGTAAACACCTGCATTTGGAAATCTTGATTGGCGGATATCCAGTCAACCCACAAAAAGTTATACGGACGGCACAATATGTTCAACAAATCCAAAACCAACAACGTTAATCCTTCTCAAGTGGATACGTCCATTCAAGAAACTCAAGACGATCAAGTGGCGTTGGTCGATGATGACTTGCAAGCTCAACCCGTCATGACAATCCCCACGCCAACACCTAACCAACGAAGCAGCATGATGGACATGATTTCAACCGCAGCGACTAAACCTTCAATTCTGAGTGAAGGCTTCTCTTTCCGTGGCGAGATCACGGCAAAAGGTGCCATCCATGTGGAAGGTGCTCTGAATGGTCAAATTCAAGTTGATGAACTGACTATTGGTGCTCGTGGCCAAGTAGAAGGTGTTGTGACTTGCTCAAGTTTGCACATCAAGGGCAAGTTTTCTGGTACGGCGACTTGTAATGAGCTCATTGTCACTTCGTCTGCGTCTGTTGACGGTCATGTGGTCTACCAAACCTTGTCAGTTCAAAAGGGCGCTTCTATCAAGGGCGAACTTTTGTTGGTTAAATAATTTCACGCCGTTCGAAAGACTTACTTTTTTTGTCAATGAGCTTAGAAGAAGTCTTCATCAATGGCGAGTTACTTCGCCTTCGCAGAGAGTCTCGTGGTTGGGCTTTGAATGACATTGCGATACGCGCTTGCATGTCGGTCAAACAAATTCGCCAAATTGAGGAGGGCGGCTTAAGTTCTTTTTACAGCATAGCTGTCAAAGTAACGGCTGCTAAAAAGGTGGGGGTTTTGTTGGGTCTCACGAGCAACGAAGTCCTGACGCAAAACATTGCTCCTGAATCAATTGATCTGTTCGTCCCTACTGACTCGCCAGTTGACGAGGTATATGCAGGTGCAACAGATCTTGTACCTGCTGTCTCGCAAGAGCTTCCACTCACAGAAGTTGAATCATTTTTGCCAGATGAGGCCGCCTCTGAGACCACAGTGATTGAACAGTCCAAATCCCAAACATTCCTATGGGTGATTGGTGGCTTATTTCTAACGGCCTTGTCTGTTGCCGCTTACATGCAACCACAAGAAGAGCCTACGGCTGAATCCCCCCCCCCATTGCAGGTGTTACCCCCAGATCTTGCTAATCCTGCCAGTAGTAGTGCTGCAAGCTCTGCAGATATAGCAGCCTCTATCGCAGACGTAGTGGTCCCATCAGTAGCAAAACCTTCATCGTCTTCTGCTAGCAAGGCTCCTTAAGTTTTCTGAGGGGTGCTTGCAAAAGGCCGCTTCTCAGCGGCTTTTTAGTTTTTGGCGTCTAGCGATAAAGCCTCCTGACGACTGATCGCTAATTGCCCTGCGTCAGCCGTTTGCAGTGGCCATCCAGCCATGTGGGTCACGCTCAGTTCATACATGCCTTGCACCCATGCAGCACTGTCATTGAGGCATGGGATGTAATGAAACACCTCGCCACCTGCATGCAAATAAGCCTCTTGTGCTTCTTGCGAAATTTCTTCTAAGGTTTCTAAGCAGTCACTGGTGAAGCCGGGGCAAATCAAATCGACGCGTTTGACACCCTGCTGTGCCAGTGCAATCAGGGTTGGCTCGGTGTAGGGTTCAAGCCACTTCGCTTTGCCAAAGCGCGATTGGAAGGTCACCATGTACTGGGTTTTGGTCAAGCCCAAGGCCTCGCCGAGCAAGCGTGCCGTTTTGTAGCACTCGCAATGGTAAGGGTCACCTAAGTGCAGGGTGCGTTCAGGTACGCCGTGAAAACTCATCACCAAGCGTTCAGCTTGGCCGTGTTCTGCCCAATGCGTGCGTACGCGCTCAGCCAGTGCTTGGATGTAAGCAGGGTGATCGTGGTAGTGGTTGATGAAACGGAATTCGGGCAGCACACGGCTGCGCAGTCCCCAGTGGTACACCGCATCAAACACGCTGGCTGTGGTGGTGCCTGAGTATTGTGGGTAAGCCGGCAGTATCAAGACACGCGTAAAGCCTTCGGCTTTGAGCGCATCAAGTTGGCTGGCAATCGATGGGTTGCCGTAACGCATGGCATAGCGCACAGTCACGGCCTCGCCGTGGGCGTTGAAAACTTCTTGCAATGCCTGTGCTTGTTTGTTTGTCCAGACCTTGAGCGGCGAACCTTCATCTGTCCAAATGGTGGCGTACTTGGCGGCAGATTTGGCAGGGCGCACGCGCAAGATGATGCCGTGCAGGATGGCCATCCACACCAAGCGGGGGATTTCCACCACACGGTGGTCGCCCAAAAACTCGGCCAAGTAGCGGCGCACAGCTGGGGCTGTGGGTTCGTCAGGCGTTCCTAGGTTGCACAGCAAAACGGCGGTGCGTGGCGCTTGTCCATGGGTGAATGGCGGTTCGGGATTGAAGGCAGGTTTGAACATGATGAGGTATTCTCGCCCAGCATGCTGAACCTTTCCAAAATACAAGCCATAACCTTAGACCTTGACGACACTTTGTGGCCCGTTTGGCCCACCATCGCCCGCGCCGAGGTGGTTTTGCAAGCGTGGCTGGCGGTTCACGCCCCGCAAACCGCACAGCTTTGTGCAGATGCCGAAGTCAAAAAACGCATCCGAATCGAGGTGAACCAACGCCATGCAGACAAGGCGCACGACTTGAGTTTTTTGCGTCGCGAGTCCATCCGTGAAAGCTTGCTGCGAGCAGGTGATGCGCCGCATTTGGCGGAGGCGGCGTTTGATGTGTTCTTTGCCGAACGTCAAAACGTCACCCTTTATGACGGGGTGCGAGAAGCGCTGGCGCGGTTGTCTGCACGCTATCCGTTGGTGGGTTTGTCCAACGGCAATGCCGATGTGTTTCTCACCGAGGCTGCCCCGTATTTCAAGGCGTCTGTGAGTGCCCGTTTGTTTGGTGTGGCCAAGCCTGATGCACGTATTTTTCATGCAGCCGCGGCACAGCTGAATTTGCCTGTTGATGCTGTGTTGCATTTAGGGGATGACGCCACCACCGATGTGTTGGGCGCAATGAATGCAGGAATGCAAACCGCATGGGTTAACACCCAAGGCCATGACTGGCCACACGAGGCCATTCAGCCTTTAACGGTGCGCCACTTGGCTGAGTTGTGCGACCACGTGTTGACCTGAGCGCACGGCCCCTTCAAGGGTGGATGGGTAGGGGCCGCGGATGTAGTCGCCGCAAGCCCATAGGCCATCCGCGATAAAAGGCTCTGGCCTATCCAGCATGGGTGTGCAGGCCAGCGTGGCGCGTTTTTCGACCACGGTTTGCACGATTTCTAAATGGCTGAGCTCTAGCTGTTCGCTGACTTGATCGTGCACCTGCTCGGTGAGCTCATCGCGCTCGGTGTGGCATGCGCTGACCACCGCAGCCAGTAAGCCTTGCTGTTCAGACAGCGCCCCTTTGTCAAACACAAACTGTGCCGGCGCTTGCGCGTCACAGTGCAACGCCACCATGGGCTGCGATAAGCCTTTGAACCCTGGATCTTTGCAATGCAAATACACCGTGGCAATTACGGTGTGCGGCAGCTCAGCACATTGGTAAGCCCACTTCGGAGCAATGTCTGCCGTTAGGCGTGCAGCTTCCCAAGCAGGACATGCCAGAAGTACCGCATTGTCGGGGGATGCCGCGTGTTGCAGCGTTTCAATGTGTGCGGCAGACACACGCGTGCTCAGACGGATGTCCGCACCACGGGCGCTGAGCCATTGCAAACAAGCATCTGGCAGCAAAGCACCTAAATCCACGCGAGGCGCCAGCAGGTCTGAGCTGCCCGTACCTCCCAATAACGCGTCATGCAGCACACGCAAAAACACGGTCGCGCTGGCTTCATCCACGGGGGTGTTGAGCGCTGATAAGCAGAGTGGTTCGATGAGTTGAGTCATCACACGTGAACTCAAGCGCGAGGCATCGCATAACTGAGTCACGGTCCATGTGGGGTCGCATTCAAACTGTGCGCGTTGCCATCCCCATGCGGCTTGGATGAGACTGACTTTGTCTTTGAGAGACCAGCCTTGTGCGCGGCCAATACCCGCCAGCAGGTTGAGGGGCACGGGCCAATCAGGAAGGCTCAGGCCTTGGCCATCGGCGTAGCGCAAATCAAGCGGTAGGCGTTGCAACAAAGCGCCTGGGTTCAAGCCCACGGTGCGCATCAGTGCCAGCGTATCGCGGTAGGCGCCAATGAGCACGTGTTGGCCGTTGTCCAAAGGTTTGCCTGCAAAACTTTGTTGCAAACTGCGGGCACGACCACCTGCGGTGTTGGCTGCTTCAAACAACTGAACATGCCAGCCCGCTTGCGTGGCAGCTACAGCAGCAGCCAAACCCGCCCAGCCTGCGCCCACGATGGTCAGTTGCTTCATGCTGCTGTCAATGAAGCTTAGAAGCGGCCCAAGGCTTGCATCTTCCAAGCCAGCCAGAGTTTGTGTAGCGGAGTCAGGGCCACACGTTGGGTGAGCACCGGAAACTTTTTGGCTTCGATTTCGCGCAACAAGGTGCGGTAAATGCTGGCCATCATCAGGCCTGGTTTTTGGTGTTTCCAGTCGTTGGCGGGTAACAGCGCCAAGGCTTCGTCATACAGCGCATGAGCGCGTGCAGCTTGGAATTGCATGAGGGCTTGAAAACGATCTGAATCCAAACGATTCAAAATTTCGTGGGCTTTCACATCAAACTGTTGCAGCTCAGTGACGGGCAAGTAAATGCGGCCACGTAGGGCGTCTTCACCCACATCGCGAATGATGTTGGTGAGCTGAAATGCTTGGCCCAATTTGTGGGCATAGGCGGTCGTCGCTGCATCGGTCTGACCAAAAATCTTGGCTGACACTTCGCCCACCACGCCAGCAACCAAGTGGCAGTAGCGCGTGAGGTTGGGGTAGTCGAGGTACCGCGTTTGCGTGAGGTCCATCTCGCAACCCTCAATCACCGATTGCAGTGAGGCTTCTTCAATGCCGAACTCCGCCACCAAAGGTATGAGCGCTTGCGTCACAGGGTGATTCGGTTTGCCCGCAAAAGCTTGGTGCACCTCGTTGTGCCACCAAGCCAGTTTGCTGGCGGCCACGCCGGGGTCGGTCACCTCATCCACCACATCGTCTACCTCACGGCAGAAGGCATAAAACGCGGTGATGGCGGCTCGGCGTTGGGGCGGTAAAAACAGGAAGGCGTAATAAAAGCTGCTGCCCGAGGCAGATGCTTTTTGCTGAACGTAGTCTTGAGGTGTCATGTGTGACTGATTATCGGGCACGCCTGACCCCTCTTAGTCGCGATTTCACATCCGCATGCAGCGCCAGAAGATGCGAATGAAGTCCGTCTTGTTCAGCGTGGGGCGAGCGAGCTGTGTGTGGTCTTGTGCGTCACCCCGTGCATCCAGCTTGTCCAACATGCGCAAGCCACCTTGCACCACCGCACGCAGCTCCCAGCCTGCAAGCCCCTTGACGCGATGTACCAAGGGCGCTCCCTGCATCATAATCTCGCGTGCAAAACGCAGCTCATTGGGCAAGGTGTGGCCCTCTGGTAAATAGTTGCGACCACGCCTCAAGTCTTCCGCACGGTCTTGCCATAAGTTAATGAGTTGCAGGGCGGTGCAGATGGCATCACTTTGCGCGAGCGATGTTGCGTCGTTCACACCATACAAATGCAGCATCAAGCGCCCCACGGGGTTGGCCGAGCGGCGGCAGTAATCCAACAGCTCGGCGCGGTTTCGATAGCCTTGGCCTACGCTGGTGTAGACCACGTCTTGCTCGAACGCATCGAGCAGGTCGAACAAGGGTTGTGCGGGGAGTTGGTATTGCTGGACAGCCGGCTGTAGTGGGCCAAACACCATGGGCCAGCGGACGCTCTGCGTGTTGGCTTGGTTCAGGCAATTTTGCAGGTCTGCGCGGTATTCACCCAAGGCGTCTAGTCGGTGGTGTGCGGGCTCAAAACCTTCGTCGGCCAAATCGTCGGCTGTGCGTGCAAATTGGTACAACGCAAGGACAGCAGGGCGCAAACGGGCAGGGCACAGCCAAGAGGCGACGGGGAAGTTTTCGTAATGGTCGATGCTTGACATAAGTTCCATCGATTGTCGTTCAGCCTTGTAAATACAAGTTGAACCAAGATCGGCTACATTAATAACCAATCAGTCATTAACGTAAATAAGTACTTTATGGTGTATTCATTTTTACCGGCAGCGCGCTTGGCGCTTGCCGTAGCAGTTCTCGCGACTTTGACCGCTTGCGGCAAAGGTCAGGCGCCTCAAGAGCCTGTGCGTGCCGTGAAGGTCTTGACGGTGGGCGCGTCAGGCTCGGCCGTGGATTTGGAATTTTCAGGCGAGGTGCGTGCGCGTATCGAATCCAACCTGGGCTTTCGTGTGGCTGGCAAAGTGTTAAGCCGTCCGGCCGAAATCGGCCAACGCGTGAAAGCGGGCGAGTTGTTGGCTCAAATTGATCCACAAGACTACCGCGTCACCGCTGATGCTGCAGCAGCGCAACTGGTAGCAGCGCAAACCAACCGCGAAGTGGCAGGTGCAGACTTCAAGCGTTACCAAGATTTACATGCACAAGGCTTCATTAGCGCGGCTGAATTGCAACGCCGCGAAGCGGCCTATATTTCGGCTCAAGCCCAATGGAAGCAAGCCCAAGCGCAAAGCTCGGTGCAGGGCAACCAATCGGGTTACACCCGTTTGTTGGCCGATGGTGCGGGCATCGTGACTTCAGTGGATGCCAGTGCGGGACAAGTGGTGGCTGCGGGGCAGCCCGTGGTGCGTTTGGCTTTGGATGGTCCACGTGATGTGGTGTTCTCAGTGCCTGAAGACAAGCTGGGCTTGCTGAAAACGGGGGACAAGGTCAAGGTGCGCCAATGGGTGGACGGCAAGGTGCTCGAAGCCGTGGTGCGCGATGTGTCCGCCAGTGCTGATTCGGTGACGCGTACGTTTGTGGCCAAAGCGGCCTTGCACAAAGACGCCAACCCCGTGTTGGGCTCCACCGTGACGGTGAGTTTGGTGCTGGGTGTTGAACTGGTCCCTAAAACCATCAAGTTGCCCACCAGCGCTTTGCGTCTAGAGGCAGGCGCTACATCGGTGTGGGTGCTTGAACCCAGCACCATGACGGTGAAGGCGCAAGCTGTGGAGGTCAACACGGCTGAAGGCAACGATGCTGTGGTGACTTCGGGCTTGCAAAACGGTGACCAAGTGGTGCTGTCGGGTGTGCATGTGTTGACAGCCGGCCAGAAGGTGTCGATCTTCGGCGCAGCGAAGTGAGTTGAAGATGGACGATAAATTCAACCTCTCCAAATGGGCGCTGGACCATCCCGCGCTGACACGTTATTTGATGGTCGTGCTGATGGTTTTGGGTGTTGCTGCCTATTTCCAATTGGGCCAAGACGAAGACCCACCTTTCACCTTCAGAGCGATGGTGGTGCGCACCTATTGGCCAGGTGCAACGGCCCAGCAAGTGGCTGAGCAGGTCACTGACAAACTCGAACGCACGTTACAAGAAGTGCCGTACGCCGACAAGATTCGCAGCTACTCCAAGCCTGGTGAATCGCAAATCATTTTTCAGCTCAAAGACTCTTCCAAGCCCGGCGATGTGCCCAATGTTTGGTACTCGGTGCGCAAGAAAATTGGTGACATGCGCTACACCTTGCCCCAAGGCGTGCAGGGCCCATTTTTCAATGATGACTTTGGTGATGTGTATGGCGTGATTTATGCGCTGGATGCGCCAGGTTTCACCCCCGCTGAAGTGAAAAAGTTTGCCGACGATGTGCGCCAACAACTGCTGCGTGTGGCTGATGTGGCCAAGGTTGAGCAGTTTGGGGTGCAAGACGAAAAAATCTTCATCGAAATTCCGCAAAAGCGTTTGGTGCAACTCGGCCTCGATGTGGGCTCGGTGCTGGCGCAACTCAGCCAAGAAAACGCCGTAGAAAACGCGGGCACCGTGCAAGCCCCACTGGATGTGCTGCAAGTGCGTATTGGTGGTCAGTTTGAAACAGAAGCTCAGTTGCGTGCCATGCCCATTCGCGGCAGTTCGGGCCAGCAGCTCAAGTTGGGCGACATCGCCACCGTCACACGCGGCTATGTCGACCCTGCCACGGTCAAGGTGCACCACCAAGGTAAGCCCGTGATTGCCTTGGGTGTGTCCATGGCCAAAGGCGGCGACATCATTGCGCTGGGCAAAGCCCTGCAAGTGGCGACCTCGCGGATTGAAAAAGCCTTGCCTGTCGGCGTGAGCTTGGTGCAAGTGCAAGACCAGCCCAAGGCCGTGCAAAAGTCCGTGGGTGAGTTTGTGAGCGTGCTGATTGAGGCGGTGCTGATTGTGTTGGCCGTCAGCTTTGTAGCTTTAGGTTTGCACAAAGGTGGACGCTATGGCTGGTATGTGGACATGCGCCCAGGTTGGGTGGTGGCCATCACGATCCCGCTGGTGTTGGCCATGACGTTTTTGGCCATGAACTATTGGGGCATTGGCCTGCACAAAATTTCGCTGGGCTCGCTCATCATCGCTTTGGGACTGTTGGTAGATGACGCCATCATTGCGGTGGAGATGATGGTGCGCAAGATGGAAGAGGGCTACGACCGCGTGCGTGCCGCTACCTTTGCGTATGAAGTGACGGCCATGCCCATGCTGACGGGCACGCTCATCACCGCCGCGGGCTTCTTGCCCATTGGCATGGCGAAATCGACGGTGGGCGAATACACCTATGCCATCTTTGCGGTGACGGTGATTGCCCTGGTCTTGAGTTGGTGGGTGTCGGTTTACTTCGTGCCGTATTTGGGCACTTTGTTGCTGCAGGTGAAACCGCATGGCGAACATGGGGGAGAACACGAGCTGTTTGATGGACCGTTCTACCGCCACTTCCGCACGGCCGTGACGTGGTGTGTGGAATACCGCTGGAAAGCGATCGGCATCACCATCCTGATCTTTGTATTGGGCATCGTCGGCATGGGGCGTGTGCAACAGCAGTTCTTCCCAGACTCCAGTCGTCCCGAGGTGTTGGTGGATTTGTGGTTCCCAGAAGGCACCGCTTTCAAAGCCAACGAAGCTGTGACGCAGGCTGTGGAGCAGCGCTTGCTCAAAGAGCCAGGTGTGCAAACGGTCAGTACATGGATTGGCTCTGGCGTGCCGCGTTTTTACTTGCCGCTGGACCAAGTGTTTCCTCAGACCAACGTGTCGCAACTGATTGTGATTCCCGACAGCTTGGAGCGTCGCGAATCCTTGCGATTGGCATTGCCTGCCATGCTGGCGCAAGAGTTTCCAGAAGCACGTGCGCGTGTGAAGCTTTTGCCCAATGGTCCGCCTGTGCCATACCCTGTGCAGTTCCGCGTCGTGGGGCCAGACCCCAAAGTGTTGCGTGCACGTGCCGATGAGGTCAAAGCGCAAATGCGTGCCAGTGCCTCCACACGCGGTGTCAACGACAACTGGAATGAGTCGATCAAAGTGGTCCGCTTGGAAGTGGATCAAGCCAAGGCGCGATCTTTGGGCGTGACCAGCCAGTCCATTGCGCAAGCCATGCGTGTGTTGCTGGTGGGGTCGACGGTCGAACAGTTCCGTGAAGACAACAAACTGATCGACATCGTGTTGCGCCAACCGCTGAACGAGCGTGATGCCATCAGTGACTTGGCCAGCGCTTATGTGCCCACTGCCTCAGGGCGCATGATTCCTGTCACGCAAATTGTGAAGCCGGTGTTTTCTTGGGAGCCAGGTGTGATGTGGCGCGAAGGCCGCGAATACGCCATCACCGTGCAGTGCGACATCATCGAAGGTCTGCAAGGCGCCACGGTCACGCAGCAGTTGTTGCCCGAGTTGAAGAAGCTCGAAGCCAAATGGCTGGAAACAGACACGCAGCTTTACCGCATTGAAGTGGCTGGCGCTGTGGAAGAAAGCTCCAAAGGCTCTAGCTCGATTTCTGCGGGCATGCCCGTGATGTTGTTCATCACCTTCACGCTGTTGATGCTGCAGTTGCACAGCTTTAGCCGAGCCTTGTTGGTGTTCATCACGGGGCCATTGGGATTGGCGGGTGTGGCTGGCGCTTTGCTGCTGCTCAACCGCCCGTTCGGTTTCGTGGCCTTGCTGGGGGTGATCGCCTTGATGGGCATGATTCAGCGCAACTCGGTCATCTTGATTGACCAAATCGAGCAAGACCGAGCCAATGGCGTCCCAGCTTGGGAGGCGATTGTGGAGTCAGCGGTGCGCCGTTTGCGCCCGATTGTGTTGACGGCAGCGGCTGCCGTGCTGGCCATGATTCCCCTAACGCGCAGCGTGTTTTGGGGGCCCATGGCCGTTGCCATCATGGGTGGACTCATCGTCGCCACCGTCTTGACGCTTCTTGCGCTGCCTGCTATGTATGCGGCGTGGTTTAAGGTCGAAAAGCCGTCTAAAATGTCAAGCTGACCGATTTCAAGCGGGTGGTCTTTACAGGCCACCCGTTGTTATTTAGATACCCGCGCGGGTGGCGAAATTGGTAGACGCACCAGGTTTAGGTCCTGACGTCCGCAAGGATGTGCGGGTTCGAGTCCCGCCCCGCGCACCACTTGATTCATAGCAAGCGGCCAAAAAGGCCGCTGCTAAACATGCCAATTTAGGAGAAACCACATGGCCGTGACCGTTGAAACTTTGGAAAAACTGGAACGCAAGATCACTTTGAGTTTGCCCGTAGATGTGATTACCAAAGAAGTGGACCTGCGTTTGAAGCGTGTGGCACGCCAAGTCAAGATTGATGGTTTCCGTCCAGGCAAAGTGCCGATGAACATCGTGGCCCAACGCTACGGTTACTCCACCCAATTCGAAGTGATGAACGACAAAGTGGGCGAAGCTTTTGCTGTGGCCACCAACGAAGCCCAGTTGCGTGTTGCCGGTCAACCTCGCATCACTGAAAAAGAAGGCGCGCCAGAAGGCCAAATGCAATTCGACGCCATCTTCGAGGTGTACCCAGAAGTGAAATTTGCCGACATGGGCGCTGTGGAAGTCGAAACCGTGTCTGCCGAAGTGACAGACGCTGCCATCGACAAAACCATCGACATCTTGCGCAAGCAACGCCGCACATTCGCGCAACGCCCTGCAGACGGCGCTGCCGCTGACGGTGACCGCGTGACCATCGACTTCGAAGGCAAGATCGACGGCGAACCCTTCCAAGGCGGCAAAGCCGAAGACTTCCAGTTCTTGCTCGGCGAAGGCCAGATGCTCAAAGAATTTGAAGATGCTGTGCGTGGCATGAAGTCTGGCGAAAGCAAGACCTTCCCATTGAGCTTTCCCGCTGACTACCACGGCAAAGAAGTGGCTGGCAAACAGTCTGATTTCTTGGTGACTTTGAAGAAAGTCGAAGCTGCTCACTTGCCAGAAGTGACTGACGAATTGGCCAAGTCTTTGGGCGTGGCTGAAGCCACCGTGGCTGGTTTACGCGCTGACATCAAGAAAAACTTGGAGCGCGAAGTCAAGTTCCGTTTGTTGGGCCGCAACAAGCAAGCCGCTTTGGACGCTGTGGCGACCAAAGCTGAGCTCGACTTGCCAAAAGCCAGTGTGCAAGCTGAACTCGAGCGCATGGTTGAAGGCGCGCGCGCTGACCTTAAGCAACGCGGCATCAAAGACGCAGACAAGGCCCCAATTCCTGACGATATCTTCCGTCCGCAAGCTGAAAAGCGCGTACGCATGGGCTTGGTGGTGGCTGATTTGGTTCGTGCCAACAACTTGCAAGCCACGGCAGAACAAATCAAAGCGCACATCGAAGAGTTGGCCTCTAGCTACGAGAAGCCAGCCGACGTGGTGCGTTGGTACTACAGCGACATGAGCCGTTTGGGCGAAGTCGAAGCCATCGTCATTGAAAACAACGTGACTGACTTCATCTTGTCTAAAGCCAAGGTCAACGCCAAGGCAATTTCGTTCGACGAATTGATGGGTCAGCAAGGCTGATTCACCTACAAGGAAACAACATGAGCGCACTGGATACACAAGCCTTGGGCATGATCCCCATGGTCGTTGAGCAGTCGGGCCGCGGCGAGCGGTCTTACGACATCTATTCACGTTTGCTCAAAGAGCGCGTGATCTTCTTGGTGGGCGAAGTCAACGACCAAACCGCCAATTTGGTGGTCGCACAATTGTTGTTCCTTGAGAGCGAGAACCCCGACAAGGACATCTCGCTCTACATCAACTCTCCTGGCGGTTCGGTAAGTGCGGGTATGTCGGTGTTCGACACCATGAACTTCATCAAACCCCACGTCTCTACGCTGTGCATCGGCATGGCCGCGAGCATGGGCGCGTTCTTGTTGGCTGCAGGCGAGAAGGGCAAGCGTTTCTCATTGCCTAACTCCAAGGTCATGATTCACCAGCCTTTGGGCGGAACACGTGGTCAAGCGACTGAGATCGAAATTCACGCCCGCGAAATCTTGAAAACACGCGAGCAATTGAACAAGATCTTGGCTGAGCGCACAGGTCAGCCCTTGGAAAAAATCCAACGCGATACCGAACGTGATTACTACTTGAGCGCCGATGAGTCCAAAGAGTACGGTTTGATTGATCAAGTGATCAACAAACGCGCTTAATTGACCCACCGACACTTCACACACAAGCACCGACATGGCTGATAAAAAAAGCGCTTCAGGCGAAAAAACGCTGTACTGCACTTTCTGCGGTAAAAGCCAGCACGAAGTCAAAAAACTCATTGCAGGCCCTTCGGTTTTCATTTGCGACGAATGCATTGACTTGTGCAATGAAATCATCCGTGATGAGTTGCCAGGCCTAGAGTCTGCAAAAGACAAAGAAAACGGCAGCGATCTGCCCACGCCTGCAGAAATCAAAGCCAACCTCGACAACTACGTGATTGGCCAAGAGCCCGCCAAGCGCACCTTGGCCGTGGCTGTGTACAACCACTACAAGCGCTTGAAGCACAAAGCCTCGTCTAAGAAAGACGACGTCGAGCTGACCAAGAGCAACATCTTGCTGATTGGCCCCACGGGCTCTGGCAAAACATTGCTGGCGCAAACCATGGCGCGCATGTTGAACGTGCCTTTCGTCATGGCTGATGCCACCACACTGACCGAAGCCGGTTATGTGGGTGAGGACGTTGAGAACATCATTCAAAAGCTGCTGCAAAGCTGCGAGTACGACGTGGAACGCGCGCAGCGCGGCATCGTCTACATCGATGAAATCGACAAGATTTCACGCAAGTCTGACAACCCTTCCATCACGCGTGATGTGTCGGGTGAGGGCGTGCAACAAGCCTTGCTCAAGCTGATTGAAGGCACGATGGCGAGCATTCCACCTCAAGGTGGTCGCAAGCACCCCAACCAAGACTTCTTGCAAATCGACACGACCAACATCTTATTCATTTGCGGCGGCGCGTTTGCTGGGCTTGAAAAAGTCATTGAAAACCGCACAGAAGCCTCTGGCATTGGCTTTGGCGCAACTGTCAAGAGCAAAGAGTCACGCAGCTTGTCTGAAGTGTTTGGCGAGGTTGAGCCCGCTGACATCATCAAGTTTGGCTTGATTCCTGAACTCGTGGGCCGTATGCCTGTGGTGGCTACCTTGGCCGAGCTGACCGAAGATGCTTTGGTGCAAATCTTGACTGAGCCTAAGAACGCTCTGGTGAAGCAGTACAGCAAGCTACTGGCCATGGAAGGTGCTGAGCTTGAGATCCGCCCAGCAGCTTTGCGCGCGATTGCCAAAAAAGCCTTGGCGCGCAAAACAGGTGCGCGTGGTTTACGCTCTATCCTTGAACTGTCTTTGATCGACACCATGTATGAATTGCCTAATTCGTCCAATGTCGAGAAGGTGGTGGTTGACGAGGCCACCATTGATGAGAACAAGCCACCTTTGTTGGTGTACCGAGAAGCTGCCAAGAAAGCTTAAAGATTCATCTCGGGGACGGTGCCTAGCACACGTCCCTTTTTTACAGGAAGGCTGACCATGTCTGGACAACCCCCGCTGCCCGCTACCCCTCTTGAACTGCCGTTGTTGCCTTTGCGTGACGTGGTGGTGTTCCCGCACATGGTCATCCCCTTGTTTGTGGGCCGACCTAAGAGCATCAAGGCCCTCGAAGCCGCCATGGCTGCTGAGCGTCGCATCATGTTGGTGGCACAAAAAGCCGCAGCCAAAGATGAGCCCTCTGTGGCTGACATGTTCGAAGTGGGTTGCGTGTCGACCATTTTACAAATGCTCAAGTTGCCCGATGGCACCGTTAAGGTATTGGTCGAAGGCCAGCAACGCGCCAAGGTGGATGGTATTGAAGATGGTGAATCACACTTCACCGCCCACGTCACGCCCATCGAAGTATTGCCTGCTGAAACAGGCAGCGAAGTCGAGGCCTTGCGCCGCGCTGTGATGCAGCAGTTTGATCAATACGTCAAACTGAACAAAAAGATTCCGCCAGAAATTTTGACGTCGATCGCCAGCATTGATGACGCAGGCCGCTTGGCTGACACCATTGCTGCGCACTTGCCCTTGAAGCTCGAGAGCAAGCAAGTGGTGCTCGATTTGTCGCCTGTGCGCGAGCGCTTGTCCAACTTGTTTGAGCAAATCGAACGTGAAGTCGAAATTCTCAACGTCGACAAAAAAATCCGTGGCCGCGTCAAGCGCCAAATGGAAAAAAACCAACGCGACTTCTACCTGAACGAACAGGTCAAAGCCATCCAGAAAGAACTGGGCGAAGGCGAAGAGGGTGCGGACATTGAAGAGATCGAGAAAAAGATCAAAGCTGCACGCATGCCTCAAGAGGCACGCAAAAAAGCTGAGGCTGAGTTGAAGAAACTCAAGCTCATGTCACCCATGTCAGCCGAAGCCACCGTGGTGCGTAACTTCCTTGACGTGCTGGTGGGGTTGCCTTGGAACAAGAAAACAAAAATCAAACACGACTTGGGTAATGCCGAAACCGTGTTGAACGAAGACCACTACGGCCTCGACAAGGTCAAAGACCGCATCTTGGAATACCTTGCTGTGCAACAACGCGTCGATAAGGTCAAGGCGCCTATTCTTTGCTTGGTGGGCCCTCCTGGTGTGGGTAAAACCTCGCTGGGTCAATCCATTGCCAAAGCCACGGGACGTAAGTACGTGCGCATGGCCTTGGGCGGTATGCGTGACGAAGCCGAGATTCGCGGTCACCGCCGCACCTACATTGGCGCAATGCCAGGCAAGGTGCTGCAAAGCTTGACCAAGGTCGGCACACGCAACCCCTTGTTCTTGCTCGACGAAATCGACAAGCTGGGCATGGACTCGCGTGGCGATCCTTCTAGCGCTTTGCTTGAGGTGTTGGACCCCGAACAAAACAACAAGTTTGCCGATCATTACGTCGAAGTCGATTACGACTTGAGCGACGTGATGTTTGTGGCTACTTCTAACTCGATGAACATTCCACCAGCCTTGCTGGACCGTATGGAAGTGATTCGTTTGTCGGGCTACACCGAAGACGAAAAAACAAACATTGCCATCAAATATTTGCTTCCCAAGCAAATGAAAAATAATGGTGTGAAAGACTCAGAGCTGTCGGTCGACGAAGCGGCAGTGCGCGACATCGTGCGTTACTACACGCGTGAAGCGGGTGTTCGTTCGCTTGAGCGCGAAATGTCCAAGATTTGCCGCAAGGTGGTCAAGGCTTTGTTGCTCAAGCAAATGACGCCTCAGGTTCAAGTGACCGCGGACAACTTGCCCGATTTTCTAGGCGTACGCAAGTACACCTATGGCCGTGCAGAAGCTGAGAACCAAGTGGGTCAAGTCGTTGGTTTGGCATGGACCGAAGTGGGCGGTGATCTGCTGACCATCGAAGCCGCCATCATGATTGGTAAGGGCACCATCACACGCACCGGTTCACTCGGCGATGTGATGAAAGAGTCCGTAGAAGCAGCTCGTACCGTGGTGCGTAGCCGCGCACGTCGTTTGGGCATCTCGGAAGAGCTGCTCGAGAAGCGCGACATCCACATTCACGTGCCAGATGGCGCGACGCCCAAAGACGGCCCAAGCGCAGGTGCGGCTATGACCACAGCGTTGGTCTCAGCCCTCACAGGCATTCCTGTGCGTGCAGATGTGGCTATGACCGGTGAAATTACTTTGCGTGGTGAGGTGACGGCCATCGGCGGCTTGAAAGAGAAGCTGTTGGCTGCATTGCGCGGTGGCATCAAGACCGTTTTGATCCCAGAAGAAAACGTGAAAGACCTGCAAGAGATTCCAGAAAACGTGAAGAACGGTTTGGAAATCGTGCCTGTGCGTTGGATCGACAAGGTGCTGGAAATTGCCTTGGAAAAAATGCCAACACCTTTGCCTGATGAGGTGCCTACTGTTGCGGCCGCATCGGCGACTGCCGCAGCCTCGAAAGCAGAAGCGGTTAAGCATTAAGATTTTTCTGGCGCACACCAAAACAGGGTGAAAAATGCGCTAGAATATGCGTCTTATGCGGGAATAGCTCAGTTGGTAGAGCGCAACCTTGCCAAGGTTGAGGTCGCGAGTTCGAGCCTCGTTTCCCGCTCCATATTTGATAAGGGAAGCACACCATGCTTCCCTTTTTCGTCAAAGTGAATGGCGCGATAGCAAAGCGGTTATGCACCGGATTGCAAATCCGTTTAGCCCAGTTCGACTCTGGGTCGCGCCTCCAAATAAAAAGCCGTTACTGCTTGCAGTAACGGCTTTTTTCTTGTTTAGCCAGCTTGACGGTGCTTATCCAACGTCTTGGTTGAGGTAAGTATTCAAGCGGTAAAGGGCCACAGCCAGCAGGTTAAAGAACAAGATAGAAAGTGCAAAGTTGCGATACCACTTGGTTTCATTGTTTGCTTTTTCTTGCGTTAACAAATCGGTGAGGTTGGCTAAGTTTGCTTCGTAGCGCTAGTTGGCAATCTAATAGGCCGGCAGTAGGCTGCAAACAAAAAAGATGAGGCCAACCTTTTGAATTCGTGTCAGCTTCATAGGTCGTAACCATCGACTAAAGCCAGCGCTCCTGTGGAGTTGTTGAGGCGGTGTTGCAGGATGGCTTGGTAGGCTTCGCTGTTGTACCAAGCTTCAGCAATTTCACGGCTCGGAAACTCCACCACCACGTTGCGTTCGCCTTGGGCTTGCCCTTCCAATTGAGTGGCATGGCCACCACGGACCAAATATTTGCCGCCAAATGCCGCAATGGTGTGCGGTACTTGTGCGGAATACACCGCATAAGCTTGCGGGTTGGTGACCGTGATTTGGCCGATCAAATATGCCTTACTCATACTTGGTGTTCTTACTTGTAAAAGGCTTCGACTTTGCCTTTGATTTTGATCAGCAGGGGCTTGCCTTTGCGGTCGAGTGTTTTGTTGGCGGGGACTTTGACCCAACCTTCAGACAGGCAATACTCTTCGACATCAAAGCGTTCTTTGTCGTTGAAACGGATGCCACTTTCATATTCAAACACCGCAGGCGCATAGTGTGGGCTGCGTGGGTCGATCGACAAATGGTCGGGGAGGGTGGGGCGTTGGGTTGTTGCGTCAGTCATGGGTAGATTTTCCATGATTTACGTTTGCAAATAAAATGAGCACAACTTATGCGCAAATATTTACTTTTACTTCTCTCAATGGCTTTGCAGCCAAGTGCATGGGCGGGTTGGGTGTTCTTGACGAACAACAGCCATGGGGCGAACGACTATTACTTTTCCCCCGTTGAGGACAAAGGCAAGGTCAAGGGGTTGCGCACATTCACACAGCTGCCAGTGGATGCCAAAGTACCGTTTCACACGCCCAAAGCTGTTGTGAAGGTGATGTTGTACAACTACACATCCGAGCAATCCACGTATGAGATCAATTGCCAAGAGCAATCGATTCAGTTGATGGAGCGAATTTTTTATCGGGATATGGTGGGTAAGCAGCCGTTCATCACACACAAGGTGAAAGACACGTTCATTCAGCAGAGTAATTCTGAGTTTGCTAAGCAGTTCATCAAGACGCCTTTGCATTTTGACGACATCCGACATTCCCGCATGTACGAGGCTGCTTGTAAATAAAAAAGGGGACCGCTCCCGGCGGTGAATTGGAGTCCACACGCACCCTAAAACTTCGGGCTGGTGGCGAGAGCGGTCATAAACCTAAGCAACCTTGAACCCTATATATCGGCCCAAGGTGCCAAGGCTTTAGCGGTTTAGCCAATCAAATCGACACGACCGTCCAAGCTCATTACGCCGGTGATGACGCTCAGCTTGGGGTGGCGCTTTTGCACCTGACGGCGGAACTCGTTTAGAGCTTCTGCGTGTGATTCGGTTTCAATTTCTTTGTTGGCCACTTTGTCTTCCCCGAAGGCGAGCTTGGCAGCGCCGCAATCGCGATGTGTGATGCCGACCACGCGCTTGATGTGGTGCAAGGACACGGTGATGTCCAAGTTGTCCCAGTAGGCTTTGTGCCAAGCGGAGAACTTGGGGTGCACAGCGCCAATGGGCCCACCGGCAATGACGAATTGGCTGTAATTGTCAGTCAGCTTTTCGCGGCTGATGCCTTGCAACAAACCCATGTATTGCCAGCTCAGGGTGGTGAAGCGTGGGTCAATGCAGTTGACCAACATGGCTTCGTAGTTGCCGCTGGCCGCTTGGGCTTGAAAGGGTGTCATGCCTATCAAACCGCCTGCCACTGTGGCAGCGCTGGCGGCCAAGAAGCCTCGGCGCGAGTGATTGCCGGCCAATTGAAGCGGGCCGCAGCAGGTGCAAGAAGGTGTCAAGTTGCTCACAGGTGTGTCCTTGTTGTGTTGAGAAAATAAATTAACAGCTGAATGTCGACATGAAAACGACAATCTTTAGTGGTTTTGGTGATTTTTACAGAATTGGATGCCAATAGGCCATACCTAAGTCATTTCTTGTAGGCATCGATAATGAGGGCACATCATGTCTACTAGCTCTTCCCCTGCGTCATCGTTTCGTGTGCTCAGCCTCATCCCTCCGATGACGCAGCTCAACACGCCTTACCCATCCACAGCCTATCTGACGGGATTTTTGCGTTCGCAGGGCGTGGACGCCGTGCAGGAAGATTTGGCCTTGGCGCTGGTGTTGGCCTTGTTCACGCCAGAGGGGTTGGCTCAAGTGCGCGACTGCGCTTTGGCGCAGCCTGAGGCTGAGCGCACCGCTTGTGTGAATTATTTTTTGGATTATTTCGACCGTTACCACGCCACCATTGCCCCCACCATTGCATTTTTGCAAGGGCGTGACTCCACCCTGAGTCATCGCATCGCTGGGCGAGGCTTTTTGCCCGAAGGCCCGCGCTTTGCCTCGCTTGACGCCTATGAAGACGATGGCAGTGGAGACCCGCTGGCTTGGGCCTTTGGCGCACTGGGTCAGCAAGACCGCGCTCGCCATTTGGCCACTTTGTATTTGAACGACATGGCCGATGTGCTGCGCGATGCCGTGGACAGTCGCTTTGAGTTTGTGCGCTATGCCGAGCAACTGGCGGGTAGCCAAGCCACGTTTGAGCCATTGGCCCAAGCGCTTTCGGCTGAGCCTAGCTTGGTCGACACCACGTTGCAGGTGTTGACGCTTGGCCTCATTACCCAACACCAACCGCAGTTGGTGCTGTTGTCTGTGCCTTTTCCTGGGGCGGTCTACGCAGCGTTTCGTATGGCGCAGACCATTAAAGCGCATCATCCGCAGATCCGCATTGGCTTGGGCGGCGGTTTTGTGAACACCGAGTTGCGTGAGCTCACCGACCCTCGCGTGTTTGACTATGTGGACTTCATCAGCCTAGACGCAGGTGAGAGACCTTTGTTGGCTTTGCTAGAGCATTTGCAAGGCAAACGCAGTGTGCAGCGCTTGGTGCGTACCTTTGTGCGCAACGATGCAGGCGCGGTGCAACTGATGAACTGGGCCGAGCCCGATGTGCCGTTTGAAGACGTGGGCACACCTACATGGGATGGTTTGCCGCTAGACCGCTATTTGTCGTTGCTCGACATGCTCAACCCCATGCACCGTTTGTGGAGTGATGGCCGTTGGAACAAGTTGACGGTGGCGCATGGCTGCTATTGGAAGAAATGCAGTTTTTGCGATGTGAGCTTGGACTACATCTCTCGTTACGAAACGGCCTCCGCCACCACACTGGTTGACCGCATTGAACAAATCGTGGCTGAGACAGGGCAGACGGGCTTTCACTTTGTCGATGAGGCTGCGCCACCTAAAGCATTGAAAGCCTTGGCTGAAGAACTGTTGCGTCGTAAGGTGCATATCTCGTGGTGGGGCAATATTCGGTTTGAGAAAACCTTTACGCCCGAGTTGGCCGAGCTGCTTGCCGAGAGTGGTTGCATTGCCATGTCTGGGGGTTTGGAAGTGGCCTCAGACCGGTTGCTGCAGCTGATGAAAAAAGGTGTGTCAGTCGAGCAGGTGGCGCAAGTCACCAAAGGTTTTTCAGAGGCTGGTATTTTGGTTCACGCCTACCTCATGTATGGCTTTCCAACCCAGACTTTGCAAGACACGGTCGATGCATTGGAGTACGTGCGCCAGTTATTTGAAAACGGCTGTATTCAGAGCGGCTTCTTCCATCGTTTCGCTTGCACGGTCCACTCGCCCGTAGGTAAGAACCCCGCTGACTATGGTGTGCAAGTGGTGCCACTGCCAGAGGTGAGTTTTGCTAAAAACGACATTGCTTTCATCGACCCGACAGGGACCGACCATGACACTTTGGGGCGAGGCTTGAAGAAAGCCATTTACAACTATATGCATGGCGTAGGTGTGGAAAACGATGTGCGCCAGTGGTTTGCATTGCCCAAAGGGCAGTGTCCTAAAACAACGGTGCCGCGCCACAAAATCGCTAAGGCACTTGGGTATTGAAAAATTCTTCGCGTACCGCTCGAAAACGACTGAATTTGCGATTAGAATTATTGCTTCGGAATTAAACACTCCACGCGGGAATAGCTCAGTTGGTAGAGCGCAACCTTGCCAAGGTTGAGGTCGCGAGTTCGAGCCTCGTTTCCCGCTCCAAATTTAAAAGCCCTCAGATGAAAGTCTGAGGGCTTTTTCTATTCTGGCTTTACTTCTTTGGCAAAGTTCCGCCGCTCTTCACGCACTCATCCAAGGTTTTGAACTCTGTGAATTTTTTGGTGCGTTCGTAGCTGGTGCTATTTTTGTCGTGACAAATGCCGGAGTCTGATTTTTTCACGACAGGGTCGGCTGTAGCGGGCGTCTGCCCTGCTGCAGGGCGGCCACCGCTTTTGACGCACTCATCCATCGATCCAAAACCCGTGAACTTTTTGGTGTTGCCAAACGAGGTGCTGGTTTTGTCGTGGCAAATACCTGCATCAGACTTTTTAACCGTAGGGTCTGCGACTTCTTTTTTGTCTGCCGCATGAGCCACGTTTAAGCCCAAGCCAAGTAGGGCAGCCAGCAAGAGATGGCGTGTGGTGCGTTGTGTCATGAACTGTTTCCTTAAGTTGTTCTTTGCTTTGATGTCTTAAGCGGTGCTTAAAAATTTCTATCGTCAATATAGACGAAAAAATATCAGAAATCAGTCATGACTTGCCCGAGTCTCAGAGGCCACTGGCGTAAAATCTGCCTACACAACGACACTGCCCGAGTGGTGAAATTGGTAGACACAAGAGACTTAAAATCTCTCGCTTCCGTAAGGGGCGTGCCGGTTCGATTCCGGCCTCGGGCACCACTGAATAAGCACAAGGAAGGAGTTTCGTCATGGCACGCTACAACGCCGCGTATGAAATCCATGTGCATGGGCTGGTTCCTCTACAAGCCGAAGTCGGCTTAGAACAATTGCAAGACGCTTTGCGCCCTTTGTGGCAATACGCAGGCGCCTCATCCCTCGAAGACGGTGCGACCAGCTCATACCCTGAAGAGCCAGGCATTCGTTTTAACCCCGAAGAACGCACATTGCAAATGTGCTGGACTGTGTCCGGTGACGATGACTTCCGTCAAAGCGTGGATGAGATGTGCATGAACTTGAACGAGCTCACAGCGGCTGGTGCACCGATCGAAGTCACGTTTTACGACAACGACTTTGACGAAGAAGACGAAACCCGCGGACAAGACTCACGCGATGACTTTGTGATGCTGTTTGTAGGTCCCACTCCCGCCGACATCATGCAAGCGCAACGCGACATGTTGGTCAATGACGTGATTCACCTGATGGAGCGCCACTTCGATGGCGCTGAGTTGGGCGGTGTGGTCAACGAAATCGACAAGCTGTTCTCAGAGCGTTTTGACAACCTCGTGAACTCACTCGATTTGGGCCGTCCACCGCGAGGTCCCAATGGCGGCCACGGTGGTGGCGGTCATGGTGGGCGCAAGCCTCGCCACTTGCACTGACAAGACCATAAAAAAACCGGCCTCTGTAATGAGAGCCGGTTTTTTCTTGGGCGCTTAAAACGCTGAGCGTTTTAAGCCGTCAAGATCAGTTGGACTTGATACCAATGCCTTTGAACTCACCCGTGGCAATGCGTTTCTCCCACTCGGCTGGGCCGGTGATATGTGCGCTGGTGCCGCCAGAGTCCACAGCCACGGTCACGGGCATGTCGACCACGTCGAATTCGTAAATGGCTTCCATGCCGAGGTCGGCAAAGCCCACCACTTTGGCGTGCTTGATGGCTTTAGACACGAGGTAAGCTGCGCCGCCCACCGCCATGAGGTAAGCCGATTTGTGCTTCTTGATCGCTTCAATGGCGGTTGGGCCACGTTCGGCCTTACCCACCATCGAGATCAAGCCAGTTTGCGACAGCATCATCTCAGTGAACTTGTCCATGCGTGTTGCTGTGGTGGGGCCTGCTGGGCCAACCACTTCGTTGCCCACAGGGTCAACGGGGCCGACGTAGTAAATCACGCGGTTGGTGAAGTCCACGGGCAACTTTTCACCTTTGGCCAACATGTCTTGGATGCGCTTGTGCGCAGCATCGCGGCCAGTGAGCATCTTGCCGTTGAGCAAAATGGTTTGGCCTGGCTTCCAGCTCGCCACTTCTTCTTTGGTGAGGGTGTTGAGGTCCACACGTTTGCTTTTCTCAGTGTCGGGTGTCCAGTTGACGTTGGGCCACAGATCCAGCGAAGGGGCTTCCAAATACACAGGGCCAGAGCCGTCCATCACAAAGTGGGCGTGGCGTGTGGCAGCACAGTTAGGAATCATGGCAATGGGTTTGCTGGCCGCGTGCGTGGGGTACATCTTGATTTTCACGTCGAGAACCGTGGTCAAGCCGCCCAAGCCTTGTGCGCCAATGCCCAAAGCGTTCACCTTGTGATACAGCTCCAAGCGCAGTTCTTCGACTTGGCTGAGCTTCTCGCCTTTGCTGGATTTCTCCAGCAACTGATACATGTCGAGGTCGTCCATCAAGCTTTCTTTGGCCATGAGCACGGCTTTTTCAGCAGTACCGCCAATGCCGATACCTAACATGCCAGGAGGGCACCAGCCTGCGCCCATGGTAGGCACAGTTTTCAGCACCCAGTCCACCACGTTGTCGCTTGGGTTGAGCATGTACATCTTGGATTTGTTTTCGCTGCCGCCGCCTTTGGCTGCTACGGTCACGTCCACTTTGTTGCCAGGCACGATTTGCGTGAAGATCACGGCGGGTGTGTTGTCTTTGGTGTTTTTGCGGGCGAACTGTGGGTCATCGACCACAGATGCGCGCAGCATGTTGTCGGGGTGGTTGTAGCCACGGCGCACGCCTTCGTTGATGGCATCTTCTAAGCTGCCTGTGAAGCCTTCCCAGCGCACATCCATACCGATTTTCAAAAACACGTTCACGATGCCGGTGTCTTGGCAAATTGGGCGGTGGCCCAAGGCGCTCATCTTGCTGTTGGTCAAGATTTGTGCAATCGCATCTTTGGCTGCTGGGCTTTGCTCGCGTTCGTAGGCGCTGGCCAAGTGCGAAATGAAGTCAGCAGGGTGGTAGTAGCTGATGTATTGCAGAGCGGCGGCGACCGATTCAATCAGGTCGTTTTGGCGGATCGTGGTCATGGAAATATTCCTGAAAAAGGCCAGAGGTAAAAACAGCGACTGAGTTTACTCAAAGCCGCTGTCGGAATGCTTGCAGCGCGGGGTTACTTGATGGTCAGCACCCAAGCGGCCAGTTTTTTGGCTTCGGCATCGTTCACTTGGGTGTTGGCTGGCATGGGCACGGGGCCCCATGCACCAGCGCCACCTTTTTGAATTTTGATGGCGAGTTTGTCAGCCGCTGTTTTGTCGTTGGCGTATTTGGCTGCCACGTCTTTGAACGCTGGGCCCACCAGTTTTTTGTCTGTGGCGTGGCAGGCCATGCAATTTTTAGAAGTCGCCAAAGCCGAGTCAGCCCAAGTGACGCCAGGTAGACCTGCGCAGATCAAAGCGATCAAGGTGATGAACAATTTTTTCATGTGAGGCTCCTCATGATCCGGTTCTAAATAGCGGTGGTGATGTGTTGCTGATCTTAGCTATCGTTGGGTCTCACCCATCGATGCTGCGCATCAAGCGTTGACGACCTTCGAGCACATGCTTTTCTGCCACCGAGCGTGCTTTGCTGTTGGCACCTTTCACGATGGCCTCGTAAATTTGGCGGTGCTCCATGTTGGAGCGGCGCATGTTGCCAGGCGCGTTGAAGTATTTGCGCCGAAACAAGTGCAGCTCTTTGACATATTCATCGTAAGCGGCTTGGGCACGTTGGTTGCCCGACAAACGCATGATTAGTTGATGAAACAAAAGATTCAGTTCGTAGTAACGCGTGCCGTCTTCTTGTTCACATGCCTCGTCCATACCTTGCAGCAGCAACTCAAATTGCTGCTTGTCAGATTCACTCAGATGCTCATTCGCGTGCTCGGCCCCAAAGCCAAACATCATGGCCCGCAACTCATAGGTCTCCAGCATTTCGCGTAAAGAGAACTGCCGAACAAACACGCCTCGGTTGACTACGGCCGTGACCAAACCTTGACCTGAGAGGGTGCGGATGGCTTCGCGCACAGGGCCTCTGCTGGTGCCCATTCGCAGTGCCAGTGCGGCTTCATTGAGCCGCTCACCGGGGCTCAGCTCGCCGGTGTAGATCCATTTCTTCAGCTGATCAGCCACCCACAGGGGAAGGTTTTGCTCAGGTTTTTGGATGGGGGCTTGCATGCTTTGCGTAGGTTGTCAAATAGATTTGAAAAGTGTCTAGATGGTACAGGGAGGGATGCCTATGCCATACGATGCCCTGTTGTTTTGTCGACAATTTTTAAAAAGTGTTGACACTTTAGGTCTTCAAGGTAAAACTTCAGCTAGTTTTTTGAAATGACATAGGACGCCTGATATGCCCCATATTCCAGCTTCTTCAGCACTTTCCCATTTGCGTGTGATTGACCTCACGCAAGTGCGCGCTGGCCCCACTTGTTGCCGTCAGTTGGCTGACTGGGGGGCTGATGTGGTGCAGGTGCAAATGCCCGAACACATGCGAGGTGATGACACCTTGGGTGGCCAAGAGGGGTCGGATTACCAATACACCCACCGCAACAAGCGCTCCATCACGCTCAACCTCAAAGAACCCGAAGGCATTGCGCTGCTCAAACAGTTGATTGCCAAAGCAGATGTGGTGGTGGAGAACTTTCGCCCAGATGTGAAGTTCCGTTTGGGCATCGACTACGAGAGCCTCAAGGCGGATAACCCTGGTTTGATTTACGCCAGCATCTCAGGCTTTGGGCAAACAGGGCCATTGGCGCAACGCCCCGGCTTTGACCAAATTGCACAGGGCATGGGCGGCCTCATGTCTGTCACGGGACAGCAAGGTGAGGGCCCCATGCGCGTTGGCATTCCTATTGCTGATTTGTGTGCCGGTATTTTTGCAGCGCAGGGCATTTTGGTGTCGCTGCTGGAGCGTCAAAAGTCGGGCTTGGGTCAGTGGCTCCACACCTCACTTTTAGAGTCGATGGTCTACATGATGGACTTTCAAACGTCGCGTTGGCTGATCGACGGCGAAGTGGCCACGCAAGCTGGCAACTTTCACCCGACCAGCATTCCCACAGGCGTTTACAAAGCGCGTGACGGCTACATGAACATTGCCGTTTTCGGCTCCAAGATCTGGGAGCGTTTTTGCGACATCTTGGGTGCGCCGCAGTGGGTCACGGATGAGCGCTACAAAGACAAGCCCAGCCGCTCCGTCAATCGAGATGCACTCAATGCCGAGATCAATGAACGCTTGGCCAAGCAAGACTGTGCGCATTGGATTCAGCAGCTCAATGACGGGGGCGTAGCCTGCGGCCTCATCAACAGCATGGACGCGGTGTTTGAAGAGCCACAGGTGCAGCACCTCAACATGGTCAAACACGTGGTGTCACCACACCAAGGTCCGCAGCGTTTGGTAGGCCAGCCGGTTCAGCTAGAGCGCACGCCCAGCACCATTGCCAGAACCACGCCCAGAAGGGGTGAGCACAGCGAAGAAATTTTGGGCGAGTTGGGCGTGAGTGCCGCCGACTTGGCCCGTCTCAAATCAACTGGAGTTTATTGAATGAGCAACATCACTTACACCTCGCCCACGGAGCGCGTGAACACTTGGCTGGATGGCAGCACGCTGTTCATCGAGTTCAACAACCCAGCGCGACACAACGCCCTCAGTGTTGACATGTGGGAAGCCGTGCCCGTGCTGTTGGCATTGGCTGAGCAAGACAGCCGCGTGCGTTTGGTCGTGTTCAAAGGGGCAGGCGACAAAGCCTTTGTGTCAGGCGCTGACATCTCTCAGTTTGAAGACATGCGCGCAGCCCAAGAGGCCGTGACGCGCTATGAGGCCATGGCCGAAGCTGCGCTGATGGGCATTTACAACTTCTCTAAACCCACGTTGGCTTGCATCAAGGGCTATTGCATTGGAGGCGGTATCAACGTGGCTATCAGTTGCGACATGCGCATCGCAGCCAGCGATGCGATTTTTTCAGTGCCAGCCGGACGGTTGGGTTTGGGCTACCGTTATTCGGCCATGAAAAACTTGGTCGACTTGATCGGACCCGGTGCTGCCAAGGATTTGTTTTTCACGGCACGCCGCATCGACGCAGCCGAGGCTCACCGTTTAGGTTTGGTCTCGCGAGTGGTCGCTGTGGATGACTTGGCTGCTTTATTGGCTGAGTACACAGGCGCGTTGGCAGACAACGCGCCACTGACCATTCAAGCCGCTAAGTTCATCACACGAGAAATTCTCAAGGCGTCCCCCGAGGCTGATTTGGCCCATTGCCAGCAGTTGATCCGCGGTTGCTTTGATAGCGCCGACTATGCCGAAGGTCGCAAGGCCTTCATGGAAAAACGCAAGCCCGCTTTCAAGGGCCTCTGAGCGTTATCAAGACATCAAAGGGCGTCACCTTGCCCACACATTGACGGAGGAGAAATATGAAGTCTTATTGGATGGTCTCAAGCGACACCGGCGCGCACCTTGAATTGCGCGATGTGGATATGCCCACGCCAGGCAATGGTCAAGCCTTGGTCAAGATGCATGCAGCGTCACTGAATCGGGGTGAATTCATCCACGGTCATGGTCTGCATGCTGCAGGCAGTGCCAAGGCCGCGGGTATGGAAGGCGCGGGCGAAATTGTGCAACTGGGTGAAGGTGTAACAGGTTGGACCACGGGGGACCGCGTGATGGGGCGTTGCCCAGGTGCCTTTTCGCAATACGCCTTGATGGATGTGCGTGAAATGATGGCAGTGCCCGCCAGTCTGAGCTTGGAAGAGGCAGCTTCAGTGCCCTTGACTTTCTTGGTGACCCACGACCTCTTGGTGTTGCAGGGCCAGCTGCAGGCGGGGCAATGGTTGCTCATCAATGGCGCATCCTCAGGAGTTGGCGTTGCATCTTTGCAAATGGCCAAGGTGCTCGGTGCCAAGGTCATTGGCACATCGGGTTCACAAGAAAAACTCGATCACCTCATGCCTTTGGGTTTGGATGTGGGTTTGTGCACGCGTCGCCCTGACTTTTACGAGGCCGTGATGCAAGCCACCGAAGGCAAAGGCGCCAATTTGGCCGTTAACACGGTCGGCGGTACCGTGTTTGCCGAGAGCCTGCGCAGTTTGGCATTCCAAGGT
The DNA here is from genome assembly GCA_963512655.1 of uncultured Limnohabitans sp. Lineage (GTDB taxonomy): Bacteria > Pseudomonadota > Gammaproteobacteria > Burkholderiales > Burkholderiaceae_C > Limnohabitans. Next base: position 34,804 of record CAUPNL010000017.1, read on the forward strand.
CGCATGGGCATCGTGGGTTATGTGGATGGCACCTTGAGTGCGCCCATTGATCTGGAGGCCTTGCACGCCAAGCGCCTGACGGTGTTTGGTGTGTCCAACAAGTTACGCACGCCCGTGCAGCGTGCGAGTGGCATTGCCCAGTTTTCAGCGCAAATCTTGCCAGCATTTGCAGACGGACGCATCAAACCTTTGGTGGACCAAGTGTTTACCTTTGAGGCAATGCCGCAAGCCAAAGCACACATGGAAAGCAACCAACACACAGGAAAGATCGTCATCAGCATTCACTAACGTCACTTACATCAACAGGAGACAAACAATGAAAACAAAAAAATATTTCACCGCATTGACTTTGGCCATTTGTGCTTTGGGAAGTCATGCGCAGTCCACCGCACCGTATCCCAACAAGCCCGTTAAATTGTTGGTGGGTTTTGCTCCTGGGGGGGCTGCTGATCATGTGGCTCGCTCCATGAGTGATGCCTTTGGCCGCGCCCTGGGTGCCAGTGTTGTGGTTGAAAACCGTGCCGGTGCTGGCTCCAGCATTGCGGCTGAAATTGTGGCTAAAGCGCCCGCTGACGGCTACACCATTTTGATTGCCAGCCCAAGCAGCATCTCGGTCAATCCTGCGCTAAATCCCAAGTTGGGCTACACGCCCAAAGATTTCGCGCCTGTGACCAAAATCACCACCTCACCCTTGGTGATTGCAGTCAACCCCAACATCGGTATCAACTCGGTGCAAGATCTGATTGCCCGCGCTAAAAAAGAGCCTGGCCGCATCAACTACGCCACGTCTGGCAATGGTTCAGCACCGCATTTGGGCGGGGCACTTTTCACGCAATTGGCCAACGTGGATTTGACGCACATCCCGTTTCGTGGCGGTGGTCCGGCCATTCAGTCCATCATCGCGGGCGATACGCAAGTTACTTTTGGCACCCCTCCCTCTGTGCTGCCCATGGTCCAAGCTGGACGACTCAAAGGTTTGGCCGTCAGTATGAAAGAGCGTACCGCGCTCGTGCCGGGTTTGCCTGGCATGCGAGAGGCAGGACTGCCTGACTACAACATTGAGTTTTGGTATGGCATCTTTGTGCCTGCATCAACGCCTGCGCCGGTGATCAAGAAAATTTATGAGGCAGTGCAATTTGCAATGGATCAAGCCAATGTGAAGGCCGTGCTGGCCCGTGAGGGAACGGATGTTGATTTGTCAAAGTCCCCTGAGCAATTCAGTGCTTTCCTTCAAGAAGATGCCAAGTTTTGGGTCAAACTGGTCAGCAGCGCTGGCGTCAAACTGGACTAACAAGGAGTGCATGAGATGGTAGAAAACGGTGTGTTGAAAATTGAATCGATGAAGGCGCGCTGCTCCGCACAAGAGTGGCAAGCCCGTGTCGATTTGGCTGCGTGTTATCGACTGGTTAATTTGTACGGCATGTCTGACATGATGGCCAATCACATCTCATCTCACGTGCCTGGAGAGCCTGGTGCTTTTTTGATCAATGCCTACGGCATGATGTATGAAGAAATCACGGCCTCAAGCTTGATCAAAATCGACACCCACGGCAACATTTTGTCGACGCCTGATTTTGGTGATCTCAACTACGGCATCAACAAAGCAGGCTATGTCATTCACAGCGCTGTGCACGACGCGAGGCCGGAAGTTGCGTGTGTGATTCACACGCACAGCTGGGCATCGATGGCGGTGTCTGCGCTGGAATGCGGGCTGCTGCCCATCACGCAAACCGCCATGCGCTTTCTCAAAATTGGCTATCACGACTACCAAGGCGTGGTCTTGAACAACCAAGAAAAGGCATCGCTCTTGGCCGACCTCGGGCAGTGCGAGGCACTGATGCTGCGCAACCACGGCGCGTTGGTGGTGGGGCGTTCGGTGGGCGAGGCGTTCAATTGGATGCACCGCCTTGAGCTGTCGTGTCATTCGCAGTTGGCTGCCATGGCGTGCAACACACCGTTGGTCAAGGTGGCGCAGCCGGTCTTAGAAGAAACCTGGAACAACTACCAACCCAGCACGCGCAGGCCCTATGGCTTGATGGAATGGCCCGCGCTGTTGCGCAAGCTCGACCGGCTAGACCCCAGCTACAAAACCTAAATCAAGCACCTTGCCCATCCGAATCTGACCGCTCAAAAGTTAGCGCAACATTTCTTAGGGAGACAACATGACGTTCTTTAAATTTCAGTCCGAGATTTCGCTGTTGCAGCGTGCCGCATCTGCTTTAGCTGCGGTGGGTGTGTTTGTTTTTTCGGCGTCTTGTGCTTGGGCGCAAAGTTATCCAAATAAGCCTGTCAAGGTGGTGGTGGCCTTTACCGCAGGTGGCACGACAGACATTCTGGCGCGCATGGTGGCACAGCAGTTGACGGAAAAACTCAAGCAACCCTTTGTGATTGACAACAAACCTGGCGCTGGCGGTAACTTGGGAACCGAAGTGGTCGTGCGTGCTCCCGCTGACGGCTACACCTTGCTGGTGAACTCGGTAGGGCCCATCGCAGTCAATCCAACGTTGTATGGCAAGCTGCCCTACAACCCCCTGACCGATTTGGTGCCTGTGGTCCAAATCGCGGACGTGCCCAATGTCTTGGTGGTGCATCCCAGTGTGCCTGCGCAAAACATGGAGGAGCTGGTGGCGTATGCCAAAGCCAATCCAGGTCAATTGAACTATGGATCGACCGGCATTGGTACCTCGTCTCACCTGTCGAGTTTCATGCTCGCTAAGCGCGTAGGGTTTGATGCAACGCACATTCCTTATAAGGGTGCAGATGCACTTAAAGACTTGTTGGCAGGACGCACGCAGTTCATGTTTGCCACCATTCCATCGGTCATGCAACACATCAATGCGGGCAAGTTGCGTCCCATTGCTGTCAGTAGTTTGAAGCGGTCACGTGCTTTGCCCGATGTGCCCACCGTCGTTGAAAAAGGTTTTTCTAACTTTGAAGCCGGCTCATGGTTTGGCTTTTTTGCGCCTAAAGGCACGCCCGAAGCGGTGATCACGCTCATCAATAAAACAGTCAACGAGATGTTGAACATGCCTGGTGTGGAGCAACAAATGATTGCCCAAGGTGCCGATCCAGCAGGGGGTACGCCGGCACAATTTGGTCAATTCACCCAACGCGAGCACGACAAGTGGCGCGTGATTGTGCGCGAGTCAGGCGCGCGTGTGGAGTGAGATACCCCATGCCTCATACGGTTCGATTGATGCTGTCACAAAAGATGCTGGACCAACTGGGGCCACAAGTTTTGCAGCGCACACAAGGCCATGACGTTGAATGTGTGTCGATCGAATCCGCAGTGGCCTTGCAGCGTCGCGACATTGACCTCGCTTTTATTTCGCGCGAAGTCACTGGCACGTCGACCAAGCATCAGGTTCACCCGGAGTTACAAGCCTGCTACGACTTGATGTTGAACAACGCGGTTCTGAAATGGGTGCACATTCACTCTGCGGGTGCAGACCGACCTGTCTACGAGGCGTTGGTCAAGCGGGGCGTGCAAGTCAGCACGTCCTCGGGCGCCAATGCGCGCGTGGTGGCCGCCATGGCGTTGGCGGGCTTGCTGGCTTTGAATAAGCGCTTTCCAATGTTGTGGGCTCAGCAGCAAAAGCGCGAGTGGGTTCCCTTGCTGGGCCCTGACCGCATCCCACGAGATCTGCCGGGTCAAACGGCCACCGTGGTGGGTTGGGGGCCGATAGGACAAGAGCTGGGACAGCTGTTGAAAGCCTTGGGCTTGAACGTCATCGCGGTGCGCACAGAAGCAGCGGGTCAGCAAAACGGCATTGAGATGGTTCGGTTTGAAAACATGCACACCGTGTTAGCGCAAACCGATTGGTTGATTTTGGCTTGTCCACTCACACGCACCACGCGTGGCTTGGTCAATGCCCAGGTGTTGAAGGCCTTGCCAACTGACGCACACCTCATCAACGTGGCCCGTGGCGAGGTGGTGGATCAGCAAGCGCTCATCGATGCTTTGCAAAGCGGTCAGTTGCACGGCGCATTTCTGGATGTGTTTGAGACCGAGCCCTTGCCAGCCGATTCGCCGCTGTGGGAGATGCCTAACGTGATGATCACCCCGCACGCCGCAGGGCACTCCGATGGCAATGCGGCGCGTGTCAATCAGATGTTTCTTGAAAATCTGCAGCGTTGGCTTGCGGGACGGCCACTTAATAATTCTGTCAATCAGCTCGCCACGGGGCCCGCTCGGTAAGTCCTCGCGACGTATGTGGGCTGTGGTGTGATGGATAATCCACGCAGAATTTTTCCTACTTCATTGGAGTCCTCTCATGCCCGCTTATCGTTCCAAGACCTCTACCGCTGGCCGCAACATGGCGGGTGCCCGCTCTTTGTGGCGCGCCACAGGCATGAAGGATGACGATTTCCAAAAGCCCATCATCGCCATTGCCAACTCGTTCACGCAGTTTGTGCCAGGCCATGTGCATTTGAAAGACTTGGGTCAACTGGTCGCACGCGAAATTGAAGCAGCAGGCGGTGTGGCCAAAGAGTTCAACACCATCGCTGTAGACGACGGCATTGCCATGGGCCACGACGGTATGTTGTATTCGTTGCCCAGCCGAGACATCATTGCGGATTCTGTGGAATACATGGTCAACGCGCATTGCGCAGACGCCATTGTGTGTATCTCCAACTGTGACAAGATCACCCCTGGCATGTTGATGGCCGCCATGCGCCTGAACATTCCCGTCATCTTTGTGTCGGGTGGCCCGATGGAAGCGGGCAAGGTACGCTTGGCCAATCCGCAAACGCAAGTAATGGAGTTCAAGAAACTCGACTTGATTGACGCCATGGTGATGGCGGCCGACGACAAGGTGAGTGACGCCGACTTGGCCGAGGTTGAACGCTCCGCTTGCCCGACTTGTGGTTCATGCTCGGGCATGTTCACAGCCAACTCGATGAACTGTTTGGCCGAAGCTTTAGGCTTGGCCTTGCCAGGCAACGGCACTGTGGTGGCCACGCACGCAGACCGTGAGCAATTGTTCAAGCAAGCGGGCCGCACGATTGTGGAGCTGTGCAAACGCTATTACGAGCAAGAAGACGCCTCGGTGTTACCGCGCTCCATGGGCTTCAAAGCGTTTGAAAACGCGATCGCGCTGGACATCGCCATGGGCGGCTCGACCAACACCATCCTGCACATTTTGGCGATTGCCCAAGAAGCGGAAATTGAATTCACCATGGCCGACATCGACCGCATGTCGAAAATCGTGCCTCAGTTGTGCAAGGTCGCACCCAACACCAACAAGTACCACATTGAAGACGTGCACCGCGCAGGCGGCATCATGGGCATCTTGGGCGAGCTGGACCGCGCAGGCAAGCTGCACACCGATGTGGGCACCGTACTGGGCAAGACCATGAAGGAGGTGCTCGACGAATGGGACATTGCACGCAACCCAAGTGACGCTGTGAAAAAGTTTTACATGGCTGGCCCCGCTGGTATCCCCACACAAGTGGCCTTCAGCCAAAACACCCGCTGGCCTAGTTTGGATACCGATCGCGTCGAGGGGTGCATTCGCGCCGTCGATCACGCCTTCAGCCAACAAGGTGGCTTGGCGGTGTTGACCGGCAACATCGCGTTGGATGGTTGTGTGGTCAAGACCGCAGGCGTGGACGACAGCTTGCTGGTGTTTGAAGGCCCCGCCCACGTGGTCGAGTCACAAGACGAAGCCGTGGAACACATCTTGAACGATCAGGTCAAAGCCGGTGACATTGTCGTGGTGCGCTATGAAGGCCCCAAGGGCGGCCCTGGCATGCAAGAAATGCTGTACCCCACCAGCTACATCAAGTCCAAAGGTTTGGGCAAGGCCTGCGCTTTGTTGACCGATGGTCGCTTCTCGGGTGGCACCTCTGGCTTGTCGATTGGCCACTGCTCGCCCGAAGCAGCAGCAGGTGGCACGATTGGTTTGGTCAAGAACGGCGACCGCATTCGGATTGACATTCCCAACCGCAGCATCAATGTGTTGGTGAGCGATGATGAGTTGGCTAAGCGTCGCGTCGAGCAAGACAAGCTGGGTTGGAAGCCTGTGTTGCCACGTCCTCGCAAAATCTCTGCCGCGCTCAAGGCGTATGCCTTGTTGGCCACCTCGGCTGACAAAGGCGCTGTGCGCGATTTGTCTTTGCTCGATTGATTGACGCTCTAACACCACATGCTGATTCACCCCCAAATTGACCCCGTCGCACTGGCGCTCGGCCCCATCGCCATTCACTGGTATGGCCTGACTTACTTGGCTGCGTTTGCCTTGTTTGTGGGCCTAGGCCACTTGCGCTTGAAGCACGAACCCTATGCTGCGCAAGTGGTGTTGGGTTCATGGTCCAAGCAAGACATCGAAGACATTTTGTTTTACGGTGTGATGGGCGTGGTCTTAGGTGGGCGCATTGGTTATTGCGTGTTCTACAACCCCGTGTATTACCTTGAGCACCCGCTCGAAGTGTTGGCTGTCTGGCAAGGCGGCATGAGTTTTCATGGCGGCATGTTGGGGGTGTTTGTGGCGACAGCGGTGTTTGCATGGCAGCGTCACCGCCCATGGCTGTGGGTGACCGATTTCATTGCGCCTTGTGTTCCAACTGGCTTGGCAGCAGGTCGTGTGGGTAACTTCATCAATGGCGAGTTGTGGGGCAGGGCGGCTGACCCAACGCTAGCTTGGGCTATGGTGTTTCCGCAAAGTGGTAGCCTGATTCCTCGCCATCCTTCGCAGATTTACCAATTCTTGGGCGAAGGCATTGTGTTGTTCATTGTGTTGTGGCTTTATGCGCGTAAGCCACGCGCCATTGGCGCTGTGTCGGGTGTGTTCATGATCGGCTATGGCAGCTTGCGCTTCATGGCTGAATACTTCCGTGAGCCCGATGCTCACTTGGGTTTACTTGCACTGGGGATGAGCATGGGCCAATGGCTGTGCGTGCCGATGGTGTTGGTGGGCGCGGCCTTGTGGCTGCGCACTCTGCGCCAAACCAACCCCGTTTGAAGTTTTTGTCTTAAGGGTTAGCCCCTTGAGGGAAAGTCCCTGCAATTAGGGACTGTTGGGTTGTCTTTCTAATCTCATAATTACGCGTAATTACAGAGATGCATCCACCCAAAAACCTAATGCGTACGCTTCCCAGCTCCTTGCACGACGATGTGGCTTCACAGCTGCGCAACTACATCTTTGATGGTCAGTTGCGGCCTGGCAGCTTCATCGACGAAGTGACCTTGTGCGAGCTGTGGTCCATCTCTCGCACGCCGCTTCGCGAAGCACTCAAGGTGCTCACGGCCGAAGGCTTGGTGCGACACGAACCCCGCCGCGGTTGCTTTGTGAATGAAGTCACAGAGCAAGACTTGGATGACATCTTTCCCGTCATCGCCATGCTCGAAGGCCGCTGCGCATTCGATGCCACACAACGCGCCACGCCCGCTGATGTGCAAGCGCTAGAGGTTTGGCACCAACGCCTCAAACAGCACGCTGAGGCAGGGCGTATCAACGATTACTACGAAGCCAACTTCGCCATTCACGAAGCCATCATTCAATTGGCCAACAACAAATGGCTGGCGCAAACCATTGCTGATTTGCGCAAAATTTTGAAGCTCGCACGCTTGCAGCAGTTGCATGCGCCCGGGCGTTTGAAGCAAAGTTTGAAAGAACACTTGGCGGTTTTCGATGCACTCAAAGCGGGGAATGCCGCAGGGGCTGATGCAGCCATGCGTGATCATTTGCTGAAGCAACGTGAGGCCTTGCGTGAGCTGGCCTCGACCCAACGCAGTGTGTTGACGGCTTAAACCGAGAAAGAGGAATTGGATGAACGCGACAACTTGGCTCAGCAGCAAACTCAATTTGCTACGTAACTCGGCGCCTGCTGCTGCCGAAGCCTCCAAGCCAGAAGACCGCTCTACGCGCGAACGTTTGGATGCCACCTTGCGCCAAAAGAAAGAGGCCTTGTCCCCTCGCACTTTGCGTCGCACCCTCACGCTCTTACAAGCTGTGGTTGACCCACGTGTCAGCGAAGTCGAGGGCGGTCGCCGCGCCAAGGCCTTGGCCGATTGGTACGCCAAAGCCGAGCCCGCAGAGCGACAAGATTTGTGGCTGCTCATCAGCGAGCAGTTTGGTCCTGATGCGGTCAAAGTGCGCGCCGCGCGCGATGACTACGACGCTGCTCTGGGCACCGTGGATGAAGGCCCTGCTGAAATTCGCCTGCGCCGTGCCTTGGTGTCACCGCGTACACGCTTGCTGCAACGCTTTGCGGCTTCTGCGGGCGGCATGCGTTTCTTGGTGGATTTGCGCGCTGAGTTGTTGCCTCACCTCAAAGGCAATAAGCGTTTGCAAGCTTTGGACGCCGAGCTGGAAAACCTGTTCTCAACTTGGTTTGATGTGGCATTCCTTGAGTTGCGCAGCATCAGCTGGGACTCGCCTGCTTCCTTGATTGAAAAGCTCATCAAGTACGAAGCTGTGCACGACATTCGCAGCTGGGCCGATTTGAAAAATCGCCTAGACAGTGACCGCCGCTGTTACGGTTTCTTTCACCCTAGCTTGCCCAATGAGCCTCTGATTTTTGTGGAAGTCGCATTGTTGAACGAGATGGCTAACAACATCATGCCGCTGCTGGATGAATCAGCTGCGCCAGAGGATTTGCAAAAATCGACGGTGGCGATTTTTTATTCCATCAGCAACACACAAGGTGGTTTGAAAGGCGTGAGCTTTGGCGATTCACTCATCAAGCGTGTGGTGGAAACACTCAAAGAAGAATTTCCTAAGCTCAAAACGTTTGCCACCTTGTCGCCCATTCCAGGCTTGCGTCCTTGGTTGTCAAAAAATGCTGCAGAGTTACTAGGCCAACTCAATGAGAAAGAGCTGTCTGCTTTGGGGCGTGAAATCAGTTTTGAGCCTCCCACCGCCAGCCATGTGTTGGCCGCGATCGAACAACCCCAAGTCTTAGAAGCCTTGTCTGTCAAATCGCCATTGCGGCAGTTCCTCACACGTGCAGGTGCGCATTATTTGGGTCAGGCCAAACAAGGCGAGCAAGTGCTTGACCCTGTGGCGCGTTTCCATTTGGGCAATGGCGCACGCATTGAGCGCATCAATTGGTTTGCTGACCCATCGACCAAAGGCATCAAACAATCGCACGGCTTGATGGTCAACTACCTCTATGACCTCAAGCGTTTAGACAAACACCGCCAACTGCTGGAAAAAGGCATTGCCCCAGCCTCAGGCGATGTAGAAGACATGTATTTCAAGTGAGCTAGTTCAATAAAACCATCAGGAGACACGTATGAAAAATTTCAAAACAACATCCAACCGTCGACAGTGGCTAGCGCTGACTGCTGCCGCATGTGCTGCATTCAGCTTTGGTGCGCAAGCACAGAGCACATGGCCCACCAAACCCGTGACGCTGGTTGTCCCATTTCCAGCAGGCGGTGGTACAGACACATTTGCACGTCCTTTCTCTGCACAGTTTTCCAAGCAAAGCGGCAAGACATTGGTCATTGACAACCGTGGTGGCGCGGGTGGCAACTTAGGCGCAGGCGTTGCAGCCAAAGCTGCGCCCGATGGCTACACCTTGTTCATGGGCGCAGTGCATCACTCAATCGCACCCGCGATGTATCCCAAGCTCGACTACGATTTAGAGCGTGACTTTGTGCCTCTCGCTATGGTGGCCAGCGTGCCACACGTGCTGGTGGTCAACCCCAAAAATGTGCCAGGTGACTTCAAAGCCTTCATGCAAATGGTGCGCAACAACCCAGGCAAGTTCAACTACGGTTCGGCAGGCGGCGGCACCTCGCACCATTTGGCGGGTGAGTTGTTCAAGCTGCAAAGCAAAACTTTCATCACGCACATTCCTTACCGTGGTGCAGGCCCCGCTTTGCAAGACCTGATTGCGGGCAACGTGGACATGATGTTTGACGGTTTGGGCTCTTCGGCTCAGCACATCAAAGGCGGTCGCATCAAAGCGTTGATGGTGTCTGGCAACAAACGCAACCCCTCGTTTCCCGATGTACCCTGCGCCGCTGAACTGGGCATGCCCGACTACAACGTGACCACTTGGTATGGCCTGTGGGCTCCTAAAGGCACGCCTGCTGACGTGCAAGCACGCGCCATCGAAGAGGTCCGCAAAGCGGCAGCTTCAGATGAAATTAAAACGAGCTGGGCCAACAGCGGCGCCGAGTTTCCAAACCTGACGGGCGCTCAGTTTGGTAGCTTTGTAAGCGGTGAAATTAAGAAGTGGGCCGCTGTGGTGAAAGCTTCAGGCGCCAAACTTGATTAACAAAGAAGACAGACGATGAATCACAACCTGTATGCGGCCTTGCGTGCCGCATTTCCCAAAGACTTGAAAGCAACAGCCATCGAGACAGACGATGGCTTGCACTACAGCTGGTCCGACCTAGAGCGTGCCAGCGCGATGATGGCCAATCTGCTCGATTCGCTCCACATTCCTAAAGGCTCACGCGTGGCGGTGCAAGTGGAGAAATCGGTCGAAGCCGTCATGCTGTACCTTGCCACCTTGCGTGCAGGCTATGTGTTTTTGCCTTTGAACACGGCGTACCAAAGTGCTGAGATTGAATATTTCATTGGCAACGCCGAACCCGCCGTGGTGGTGTGCAGCAGCAAGAACTTTGGCTGGGTCAGCAAGATTGCTTTCAAGGCGGGCACGCAAAACGTGTTCACCTTGGACGACAACCGCACAGGCAGCTTGTTAGAGCGCGCTGCGCATTGCCCAGACCAACACCAAGTGGTGCAAAACAAAGCCGATGACTTGGCTGCCATTTTGTACACCAGTGGCACGACAGGTCGCAGCAAAGGCGCCATGCTCTCGCACGGCAACATGCTGAGCAACGCACAAACCTTGAAAAGCTACTGGGGCTGGAAGCCCGGTGATGTGCTGATTCACGCCTTGCCCATCTTCCATGTGCACGGTTTGTTTGTGGCCATCCACGGTGCTTTGCTCAACGGCAGCAAGATGATTTGGATGTCCAAGTTCGATCCCAAACTCGTCATCGCCAAAATGCCCGAAGCCACCGTGTTCATGGGCGTGCCCACGTTGTATGTGCGCATGTTGGCCGAACCAAGCCTCACCAAAGCCCAAGCGTCGAACATGCGTTTGTTTGTGGCAGGTTCAGCCCCGTTGTTGTTGGAAACCTTCAACGAGTGGCAAGAGCGCACAGGCCAAACCATCCTAGAACGCTACGGCATGAGCGAAACCGTCATGCTCACCTCCAACCCTTATGCCGCTGATGCGCGCTACCCCGGCCAAACAGAACGCCGTGGCGGTACCGTAGGCTTTCCGCTTCCCGGCGTGTCCTTGCGTGTGCAAGACGACCAAGGCCATGCCTTACCCGTGGGTGAAATTGGCGGCATTCAAGTCAAAGGCCCCAACGTGTTTGGTGGCTACTGGCGCATGCCCGAGAAAACCAAAGAAGAGTTCACCGCCGACGGTTATTTCAAAACCGGTGATGTGGGCAAAGTAGATGAGCGTGGCTACGTGGTGATCGTGGGGCGCAGCAAAGACCTCATCATCAGCGGCGGCTACAACGTCTATCCCGCAGAGATTGAGGGCTACATCAACGACATGCCCGGCGTGGCTGAAAGCGCGTTGATCGGCGTGCCGCATCCTGACTTTGGTGAAGT
>CAUPNL010000018.1:0-45881 GCA_963512655.1 uncultured Limnohabitans sp.
ATTCATTCCAGGAGACCCAATGAAGTTGCCAACAAATGTGTGGCTAGGCCGCTCGAACAAGTCAGCGGGTGAGCCCACTTGCACAGCTCGCCCACGTGTCATGACCACCACTTGATCGGCAAACGTCAATGCTTCCACTTGATCGTGCGTGACATAAATCAAAGTCAGCTTGAGTTCATGGTGAATTTGTTTAAGCTTGCGACGCAGTTGCCACTTCAGGTGCGGATCAATCACCGTCAAGGGCTCATCAAACAACACCGCCGATACATCTGGGCGCACCAAGCCTCGGCCCAGAGATATTTTTTGTTTAGCGTCTGCCGACAAACCTGCGGCACGCTGGTTGAGTTGGCCGCTCATTTCTAGCATCTCGGCAATTTGGCCCACGCGTTGGTCCATCTTGTCTTTGGGCCACTGACGGTTGCGCAGCGGAAATGCCAAGTTTTCTGCCACTGTCATGGTGTCGTAAATCACAGGGAACTGAAACACTTGTGCGATGTTGCGTTCTTGTGGCGTTGCGTGAGTCATGTCACGCCCATCAAACAGGACATGGCCTTGTGATGGGGTCAGCAAGCCAGACATCACGTTGAGCATGGTGGTTTTGCCACAGCCAGAAGGGCCTAGCAAAGCGTACGCACCACCATCCTCAAACGTCATCTTCAAGGGGAGCAACGCGTAGTCGCTGTCGTGTTGTGGGTTGGCTTTGTAGGCGTGTGCCAAATCGAGGTCAATCCGCGCCATCTCAATGTCCCTTCGCGCGAGTAGGTGCAAGCAGCAACATGCCTTGCGCATCAAACACATACATTTGCATCGGATTCACATACACCTGAATCTGCGCTCCCAAATCAAAGTAATGAACGCCCGTGAGTTGAGCGACTAAATTACCCATACCCGTGGCGACGTGCACGAAGGTGTCTGAACCTGAAATTTCAGCCAATTCCACACGCCCACCGATGGCAATGTCACCACTTTGTGCATGGGTGCGAACCGCGCTGGCTCGCATTCCCAAGGTGAGTTGGGGTGTCGAGGTGGACGGCAACGTCAACGCCATCAGCGGCCCACCTAGCAACTGAACACCCGTTGATTGCCGTGTTGCTTTCATCAAGTTCATGGGCGGATCACTGAAGGCCCGCGCCACGCGTAAAGATTTAGGGTTGTGAAACACCTCGGCTGTAGGCCCGTATTGCAATAACTCGCCTGCATCCATGACGGCGGTATAACCACCCAGCAGCAAAGCTTCACCAGGTTCGGTGGTGGCGTAAATCACAGTGGAGTCGCCGCTGGCAAACAATGCGCCCAACTCCTCGCGTAATTCTTCGCGTAGCTTGTAATCGAGATTGACCAAGGGTTCATCCAACAGCATCAGCGGTGCTCCCTTAGCCAATGCACGCGCCAAGGCCACACGCTGTTGCTGGCCACCAGACAGCTCCGTGGGGTAGCGGTCTAAAAACATGTCGATATGAAGTTTTTCGGCCAAGGCTTGCACGCGTTGGGCGATGTTTTTGTCGCCACGCAGCTTCATGGGCGAAGCAATGTTGTCTCGTACTTTCATCGATGGGTAGTTGATGAACTGTTGGTAGACCATGGCGACATTACGCTCGCGAACAGGAACGCCCACCACATCTTGTCCATCCACCAGCACACGACCAGAACTGGGCACATCCAAACCCGCCATGATGCGCATCAGACTGGTCTTGCCCGCTTGGGTGGCGCCTAGCAGCACCGTTACATTGGCACTGCGAGGCGCTAGGCTCATGTCGTAAAGCCAAGTTTGAGGCCCGACTTTTTTGCTGACACCTTCGAGAGACAACTGCATCACACCACCTTTACGCTTTGAGTTCGTCGACGATCTGTATCGCCTTTTGATATATTCATTATTGTTCGATGTTTTTCTTTTTTGCTCAGTAATTACCCTTTAAATGTTCGTTTTAGTTCGGTTTAAAGTGATGACTCTTCGTTTGTGCATGAAAATCAGAATCTATGAATTCCAATCCACGACAAATTACTTTGCTCAAAGTTGTGCAAGAGCTTGGCTCTGTGACGGTCGAACAACTGGCTGAAAAATTAGGTGTGACCTTGCAAACGGTGCGCCGTGATGTGCAGCGCATGGCGGAGACGGGGCAGCTCACGCGCTTTCATGGCGGCGTGCGTGTTCCCAGCTCAACCACTGAGAACATTGGCCACCAGCAGCGCGTCAACCTCAACTCAGAAGCTAAAACGCGGATCGCACGAAGCGTGGCAGCCGCCGTGCCTAACGACTGTTCGTTAATCTTGAACATCGGAACCACCACAGAAGCCATTGCACGTGCCTTGTTGCGGCACACAGGTTTGCGTGTCATCACCAACAATTTGAATGTGGCCAGCATCCTAAGTTCCAACCCCAATAGTGAAGTGATCGTGGTGGGGGGCGTTGTGCGAGGTCGAGATCAAGGCATCGTCGGTGAGGCTGCGGTGGATTTCATTCGTCAATTCAAAGTGGACATTGCTTTGATTGGCATCTCTGGTATTGAATCGGATGGTTCTTTGCGCGATTACGACTACCGAGAGGTCAAAGTTTCACAAACCATCATTTCTCACGCCAGAGAGGTGTGGTTAGCAGCAGACCACAGCAAATTCAACCGACCAGCCATGGTCGAGGTTGGCGCGATTTCACAGATTGATCGTTTGTTCACAGACGCCACACCACCCTCGCCTTTTGGTGCCTTGCTTGCTGAAGCACAAGTACAACTGCACATCGCTGAGTGAACGAACTTTTCGTCAAGAAAGAAGAACACATGACCTACATCCTTGCCCTTGATCAAGGCACTTCTAGCTCACGTAGCATTGTTTTCAACCAACTCGGGCAAATCGTGGCGATTGCTCAGCAAGAGATCACGCAGATTTATCCCAATCCAGGATGGGTCGAGCATGACCCTATGCAAATCTGGCAGACCCAGTTGGCAACCGCCAAAGAAGTGCTGGCTAAAGCTGGCATCAGCGCCCGTGATGTAGGCGCGCTTGGCATCACCAACCAACGCGAAACCAGCGTGGTGTGGAATAAAAACACAGGCCAACCCATTTACAACGCGATTGTTTGGCAAGACCGCCGAGCCGAACCTGCGTGTGTAGCCTTGCGTGAGCAGGGCCTGAGCGACACCATCCAAGCCAAAACAGGTTTGCTGGTCGATGCTTATTTTTCGGGAACCAAACTCCAATGGATTTTGGATCATGTGCCCCAAGCGCGTGCCCAAGCTGAACGTGGTGAGTTGCTATTTGGCACAGTCGACAGCTGGCTGATGTGGCAACTCAGCGGGGGTGCGGTACACGCCACCGATGTGAGCAATGCCTCTCGCACCATGCTTTTTAACATCCACACCAACCAGTGGGATGCTGAGCTGTTGGCGGCCCTGCGCATACCTGAGGTCATGATGCCCACCGTGCAGGCTTCTAGTGCTCAGTACTGCGAAGTGCGTGCCGATTTGCTGGGACATGCCATTCCTATCGGGGGTGTTGCTGGAGATCAGCAAAGTGCCCTGTTTGGGCAAGCTTGCTTCAGTGCAGGTATGGTGAAGAACACCTACGGCACGGGTTGCTTCATGCTCATGCACACGGGGGCTGATGGCATGCGCTCACAAAATGGATTGATCACCACCAGTGCTGCACAAGCGACGGCGCAACCGCAATTTGCCATCGAAGGTAGCGTTTTTGTGGGCGGTGCAGTGGTGCAGTGGTTGCGTGATGGTTTGGGGGCCATTCGTCACAGCAGTGAGGTACAAGCTTTGGCTGAAAGCGTTCCGGACTCCGGTGGTGTGATGGTGGTGCCTGCATTCACGGGGTTGGGGGCACCGTATTGGCACGCGGATGCACGAGGATCTATCACAGGTCTCACACGCGGCAGCACGGTAGCGCATATTGCTAGAGCCGCATTAGAGAGCATTGCTTTTCAAAGTGCTGCCTTGCTACAAGCGATGAGTCGTGATTTGACCTTGGCGGGTGTTGCCCAAGTGCGTGAACTGCGTGTGGATGGCGGGGCTTGTGTGAACGATTTGTTGATGCAATTCCAAGCTGATTTATTGTGCATTGATGTGGTGCGCCCTGAAGTCGTAGAAACCACAGCACTGGGTGCAGCCTATCTGGCAGGCCTAGCCACGGGGGTTTATAGCAACACAGATGAATTGAGCGAACTGTGGCGTGTGGAGCGTCGTTTTAGCCCGCAGCGCACGCCTGACTACGCGACCGATTTGATGGCGCAATGGGAACACGCGGTTCGTAAAACAGTGCTTTGAGCCTAACGCGCTCATGCAAACGCGTGCCGCAAAGCGCGCGCGGCATCTAGGTGCGCCGTCAGCGCTTCAGGAATCACGCGGCCCATTTGGATGAAGCTGTGCACCACGCCTTTGTAAATTTCTAAGTCCACAGCCACGCCGCCCAAGCGTAGATGGTCGGCGTAGGTCACGCCTTCATCGACCAATGGGTCGCACTCGGCCAAGCCCAGCCATGCGGGGGCCACGCCCGACACGTCAGCCAACAGAGGTGAAAACCGTGGGTCGTGACGGTCTTCCGCGTTGGGCATGTAGTGGCCGTAGAAGTATTCGATGCTGGCTTTCTCTAGCAAAAAGCCTTTTTCAAAGGTGTGGCTTGAGGCCATGTGCTCAGGCGAACAGCCGGGGTAGAACATGAGTTGCAGCTTCAGGTCAATGCCGGCATCACGCGCCGCAATGGCAGTGGCCGCAGTAAGTGTGCCGCCAGCGCTGTCGCCACCAATGGCAATGCGAGTAGCGTCTAGGCCCAAGCCACTTGCGTTGGCGACGAGCCATTGCAAGGCATCAATCGCATCGTTGTGCGCGGTGGGAAATGTGTATTCAGGTGCGAGTCGATAGTCCAGCGACACCACGGCACAGTGCGCCAAGTGGGCCAAGTGTTTGCACAAGGCCTCGTGCGTTTCAGGGCTGCCCACGGTGAAGCCACCGCCATGAAAGTACAGCAGCACGGGTAAGTTGGGCTTGGCGTGTTCGGCCCACAGCTTGGCGCGCAGCGTGGCCCCGTCGCGGGTGGGGATGTGCAGTGTGTCGTCACGCGCCATTTTTTGTGCGTTCACCTCCAGCACGCCAGCGCCCAAGGCGTAGGCTTGTTTGGCTTGCTCAGGTGTCAGCAGTGCCATCGGCGGACGGCCTGCTTTGGCTATAGCGTGCAGCACATCGCGCATGGCGGGGGTCAACAGGCTTTGTGGGTTGCGTGGGTGACTCATCTGGGTTTGCTTTTGTGGCTATGGCTTTTATAGTGTGCCATGGCTCAAATCCTCTACCTCACCAATATCCAGATTGACTTTGGCGTGCTCGCGACCCTTGGGGCCGAATGCGAAAAGGCCAACATCAAACGCCCCCTCATCGTGACCGACCCAGGCGTCAAAGCCGTGGGCATTTTGCAAAAGGCGCTAGACGCTTTGCAGGGCTTAGATGTAGCGGTGTTTGACGAAACACCCTCCAATCCCAACGAGGCCGCCGTACGTGCCGCTGTGGCGGTGTACCACGCTCATCACTGCGATGGTTTGATTGCCGTGGGCGGCGGCTCTTCCATCGACTGCGCCAAGGGCGTAGCCATTGCTGCCACACACGAAGGCCCGCTCAAAACCTACGCCACCATCGAAGGCGGCTCGCTCAAAATCACGCCTGCGGTGTCGCCCATCATTGCCGTGCCCACCACGGCGGGTACAGGCAGCGAGGTGGCGCGTGGCGCTATCGTCATCGTGGACGATGGACGCAAGCTGGGTTTTCATTCGTGGCACTTGGTGCCCAAGGCCGCATTGCTCGACCCAGAACTCACCCTCGGCCTGCCCCCTGCCCTCACCGCTGCCACCGGCATGGACGCGATTGCCCATTGCATGGAAACCTTCATGGCCGCGCCGTTCAACCCGCCTGCCGATGGCATCGCACTTGATGGACTTACACGTGGCTGGGCGCACATCGAACGCGCTACGAATGATGGTCAAGACCGCGATGCGCGCCTGAACATGATGAGCGCCTCCATGCAAGGCGCGATGGCGTTTCAAAAAGGTTTGGGCTGCGTGCATTCGCTCAGCCACAGCTTGGGCGGCGTGAACCCACGTTTGCATCACGGCACCTTGAACGCCATGTTCTTGCCTGCGGTGGTGCGCTTCAATGCGCAAGCCGAGTCGGTGCAAAAAGAGCGTCGCATGCAGCGCATGGCCTATGCCATGGGCTTGGGTGAAATACAGCACCCGCTCGAAGCGGCCGAGGCCATTGCCCAAGCCATTACCGCCATGAATGCCCGTTTAGGTTTACCCAAAGGCTTGGCCGAGATGGGTGTGGAGACTGCATGGTTTGACAAAATCATCGAAGGTGCCATGGCCGACCATTGCCACAAAACCAACCCGCGCTTGGCTACTGTGCAGGAATACCGCTCGATGCTGCAAGCGGCGATGTAAGGTCGCGCAAGCGTAGATTACTTAGCCTGCTTCGCCTTGGGCTTCATCTTGGCTGCTTGCGTGCGAAGCGCCGCCTCAAACGCGGTGCGTCCCCACACCTCAGCCTGCTCACGCTCATCCAGCACGGCCTCGGGGGCGGACCAGTAGGACAGCTTCACCGGTTTGTTGCGTTGCATATACGTAAACGGCTCAGACCCCGCCGCCTCAAACTGCGCCACGTTGTGCGCATCGGTCTTCAAATACAAACGCCCTGCGGCATACAGCCCAAACATCAAACCATCGTGATAAATGCCCCAGCCACCAAACATGCGGCGAGCGCGGATGGGACCGAATGCATCAAAGACTTCGTGCAGGTAGTCGATGGATTCGTTCATGCGCACAATTTGCTTGTTCAAAGACGCTGCACAGCAGCCATGCTGGGATGTGCAGCCCAGTCGGCAAACTCTTGTGCCATCTGCTCACTCGCACGCACGGCCTCTTTCCACACCTTCACCCGGCATTCAAAGTCAGAGACATAGCTCACAAAGTCACTGCGGTCTGGCAGCTTGCCGTTGGGCAGTGTTTTGACCCACTCGGGGTTGGGGGCCAAGACGATGGTGTTGTCTAAAAACGGGGTGGCTTTGTGTCGCCACTTCAGGGCTTTGTCTAGCCAGCCAGGCACCACAGCTTTTTGAAAGTGTGGGTACAGCACAAGCCCTTTGTAGTTGAGGTGCAAGTGGTAGTCGGTGATGCCGCCATCCCAATACGCGCCCGTGGGAGCATCGGGAATGTCGTGCACGGCTTGCAGCACAAACGGGATGGAGCAACTGGCTTGCAGCGCGGCCATGAAGTTGCGTTCGTTCAAGGCCATGTGTTGGGTGGCAAAGTCATCCGTAGCAAACGGCAACTCGCCACGGCTTGAAAATACCACGCGCTCTAGCCACGCGCCCATGGCTTTGCGCTGCACCGCGTTGCAAATATAAGCGCCTGCATAGCCCAATGGCGTGAGCAGCGGGTGCTCGTGGTGCAGGATGTGTTTGCCACGCGAGGTCACCACATGCAAGCGGTAGCGCTTGTTGTTGAGCACTTCGCTGACATGACCGCCATAGAAAGCTTGCAGGGTTTGGCTGAACTCGTCACTTACTTGGCTTGCGCTGGGGCGCTTTTGGCCTTCGGGTACTTTGTACTCTTGGTGGATGTAGTCGTGCGACAAGCGTTCAAAACCGAGAACGGGGTTGTCCATACACGCCGTGGTCATGCGCCATGCACCGATGGATGCGCCAACGAGGTCGATGGGCTGTGTGCTTTGCGGCAACCACTCGCCAAACAAAAAGCGGTCCAGTGGCCCGAGGATCAACCCCTTGGGTCCACCCGCCGCAGCGGGAATGACGCCGATGTGTTCAGGCTTCAAGCCATTGGCCTCGATGTGGGCCAAGGCTTTGGGGCCAGCGTAGATGTGCAGGGCTTTCAACGCGCGGCCTCGTGTTTACTTTTTCAAACCTTGCAGCTTGGCAAAGGCACTTGCCATGGCTGAACCTGCAGCCGCTTGTGGCGGTGCGGTGTAGCCACTGCTGTAGTTGCCGCCGCCACGTTGGCGGTTGTCACGGCCAGCATGCTCAAAACGGTTATCGCGAGGACCATCGCGCTTGGCAGGTGCACCATCCATCTTCATGGTCAGGCTGATGCGCTTGCGGGCCACGTCCACTTCCAACACTTTGACCTTGATGATGTCGCCGGTCTTCACCACTTCGCGAGCGTCAGTGATGAACTTGTTGCTGAGTTGGCTCACATGAATCAAACCGTCTTGGTGCACGCCCAAATCGACAAACGCGCCGAAGGCCGCCACGTTGCTGACCGTGCCTTCGAGCACCATGTCGACCTTCAAATCTTTGATGTCTTCCACGCCGTCTTGTAGCTTGGCCACTTTGAAGTCGGGGCGCGGGTCGCGGCCTGGCTTTTCGAGTTCGCTCAAGATGTCTTTGACGGTGATCACACCCACGGTGTCATTGGCAAACAGCTCGGGGCGCAAAGTTTTGAGCATGTCCGCACGGCCCATTAGCTCAGCAACTGGTTTGCCCGTTTGCGCCATGATGCGCTCGACCACGGGGTAGGTTTCAGGGTGAACCGCGGTCATGTCCAGCGGGTTGTCGCCATCGCGAATGCGCAAGAAGCCTGCGCTCTGTTCAAACGTTTTTGCACCTAGTCCGGTGACCTTGAGCAACTGCTGGCGGTTGGCAAACGCGCCATTGGCCTCGCGCCAACGCACCACGGCTTTGGCGGTGGTAGTGCTCAGGCCTGACACGCGGGTGAGCAACGGCACGCTGGCGGTATTCAGATCCACACCCACTTTGTTCACACAGTCTTCCACCACGGCTTCGAGGGTGCGGGCGAGTTCGCTTTGGTTCACATCGTGTTGGTACTGGCCCACGCCGATGGACTTGGGGTCAATCTTCACCAGCTCGGCCAAGGGGTCTTGCAAGCGGCGCGCAATGCTGGCTGCGCCACGCAGGCTCACGTCTACATCTGGCATTTCGTTGCTGGCGTATTCACTGGCGCTGTAGACCGACGCTCCGGCTTCGCTGACCACCACTTTGTCGATGACCTTGCTCGCATCGTGTTTGGCCTCAGCATGCTTCGACATTAACTTGATGAGTTCACCTGCCAGTTTGTCGGTCTCGCGGCTGGCTGTGCCGTTGCCAATGGCAATCAGATTCACGCCGTGTTTCTCGGCCAATTTGGCCAAGGTGTAGAGCGAGCCGTCCCAATCTTTGCGGGGCTCGTGCGGGTACACGGTCGATGTTTCCACCAGCTTGCCCGTGGCATCCACCACGGCCACTTTCACGCCGGTGCGAATGCCTGGGTCCAAGCCCATCACCACGCGTGGACCAGCGGGTGCAGCCAGCAACAAATCGCGCAAGTTGTCGGCAAACACTTTGATAGCAACCTTCTCGGCTTCTTCGCGCAAGCGGGTGAACAAGTCGCGCTCGGTAGACAGGCTCAGCTTCACGCGCCACGTCCACGCCACGCATTTGCGAATCAGGTCGTCCCCTGCCCTGCTGGAATGGCTCCAGCCTAAGTGCAAAGCAATCTTGCCCTCGGCCAAGCTGGGTTTGCCGGGTTCTGGCTCAACTGGAAGAACCAATTTAGCGTCGAGCATTTCCAGCGCACGGCCGCGGAACACGGCCAAGGCGCGGTGCGATGGCACGCGGCCAATGGGCTCGTCGTAATCAAAGTAGTCACGAAACTTCGCCACGTCAGGGTTGTTTTCGTCTTTGCCAGCGGCAATCTTGCTGCGGAACAAGCCTTCGGCCCACAGCCATTCGCGCAAGCTTTGAATCAATGTGGCATCTTCGGCCCAGCGCTCGCTCAACAAATCGCGCACACCGTCCAGCACCGCGGCTACGGTGGTGAAGTCGGCCCCTTCAATCTTTCCTGCGGGCAGGATGAAGGCTTCGGCTTCTAGATTGGGGTTGAGCGTGGCGTCGGCAAACAGCTTGTCGGCCAGCGGCTCCAAGCCCGCTTCTTTGGCAATCATGCCCTTGGTGCGGCGCTTGGGTTTGAAGGGCAAGTAAATGTCTTCCAGCTCTTGCTTGGTAGGCGCAGCCTCGATGGCGGCCAACAGCTCAGGCGTGAGCTTGCCTTGCTCTTGAATGCTCTTGATCACGGCAGCACGTCTGTCTTCGAGTTCGCGCAGGTAGCTCAGGCGTGCTTCAAGTTCGCGCAGTTGAATGTCGTCCAAGCCGCCAGTGACTTCTTTGCGGTAACGGGCAATAAAAGGCACGGTCGCGCCACCGTCGAGCAGCTCAACGGCAGAGCGCACTTGAGCTTCGGAGATCTTGATTTCGTCCGCCAGTTGGCGGGTAATTTTTTGCATGTTTTCAGTCAGTCGAATTCGCTAAAGCGGGCAATTTTGCCTTAGCTGTGGGATGCTCTTTAAATCGGGCTTCCCTTCGTTGGCCTGGGTTGTGGTAAGCCAAGACGGCTTACATCGCTGCGCGACGAATGGCGCCGCCTTGGCTCACCCCAACCCACTGGCTTTTAGGAAAAAAAAACCTCAGTCCGTAGGAATTTCGTGCAGCTGTGTGGGGGCCGCATCCCGCTTCACGTACTTGAATGTTGCCGTGGCGTGGGCACACGCTTTGCCATCTGCGTCATACAAAGTGCCCTCGGTAAACGCCATGCTGCCCGTGCGGTGCATCAAACGGCCTTTGGCAGTGAGCGTGCCTTTGGCTGGCTGCATGAACGAGGTTTTCATCTCGATGGTGACCACGCCCATGCCTTTGTCCACACTGCGTGCGGCCGTAGCAAGGGTGACGTCTAAGAGCGTCATTACTGCGCCGCCGTGCGTCACATTGAACGAGTTCATGTGCTCAGGCTCGGGTGTGTAGCGCAGCTCGGACTGTCCTTCGTCAAAGAACACCAGCTCAAAACCCAGGTGATCCACAAACGGAATGTAGGCGCCAAAGCTTTCTTGCATGGTGTTCTCCTAAAAGGTTTACAAAACTTCGAAGATGCCCGCTGCGCCCATGCCGCCGCCAATGCACATGGTCACGCACACACGCTTCGCGCCACGACGTTTGCCTTCAATCAAAGCATGGCCCACCAAGCGCTGGCCGCTCACGCCGTAGGGGTGGCCCACTGCGATTGCGCCGCCGTTGACGTTGAGGCGGTCATCGGGGATGCCCAGTTTGTCGCGGCAGTACAGCACTTGCACCGCAAAGGCTTCATTAAGTTCCCACAAGTCAATGTCACCCACGCTCAGGCCTAAGCGATTGAGCACTTTGGGGATGGCGTACACGGGGCCAATGCCCATTTCGTCGGGCTCGCAACCTGCCACGGCAAAGCCGAGGAAGCGGCCCAATGGCTTCAAGCCGCGTTTGCTGGCGAGCTCTTCACTCATCACCACACAAGCGCCTGCGCCGTCCGAGAACTGGCTGGCGTTACCGGCGGAAATCAAGCCACCGGGCATGGCGGACTTGAGGTTGGCCAAAGCTTCGACGGTCGAGCCTTCGCGAATGCCTTCGTCTTTGCTGACCGTGACTTGCTTGGTCATCAAGCCCATCACTTTGTCGGCAATACCCGCCTTGACGGTGATAGCGGCAATTTCTGCGTCAAACATACCAGCCGATTGCGCAGCAAACGCGCGTTGCTGGCTGCGTGCGCCGTATTCATCCATGGCTTGGCGGCCAATGTTGTATTTCTTAGCCACATGTTCAGCGGTTTGCAACATGTTCCAGTACATCTCTGGCTTTTTCTTTTGCAATGCCAAGTCGACCAACATGTGTTGGTTCATCTCTTGTTGCACACACGAAATGCTTTCCACGCCGCCGGCCACATACACATCGCCCTCGCCCGCAATGATGCGTTGGGCGGCGGTGGCAATGGTTTGCAAACCTGAGGAGCAAAAGCGGTTGATGGTCATGCCCGACACGGACACAGGGCAATCAGCCATGAGCGCGATTTGGCGGGCAATGTTGGTGCCAGTTGCGCCCTCGGGCAAAGCGCAACCCATGATGACGTCGTCCACTTCGGCGGCTTCAATGCCGGCGCGAGCGATGGCGTGTTTGACGACGTGACCACCCAAGGTCGCGCCGTGGGTCATGTTGAAAGAGCCCCTCCAGCTTTTGGCAAGCGGTGTGCGGGCGGTAGAGACGATGACAGCGTTGGTCATAGGGTTTCCTTAAATTCAGTTCAGTTGAAGGTTTTGCCTTCGGCGGCGAGCTTGGCGAGCAAAGGTGCTGGCTTCCAAAACTCGGCGTCATCGTGGGGGTTGGTGGCAAAGCGCTGCATGGCTTGCACCACGTTAAACAGGCCCAACTCGTCGGCATAGTTCATAGGGCCACCGCGGAAGATGGGGAAGCCGTAACCGCTGATGTAGACCATATCGATGTCGCTGGCCTTGCTGGCAATGCCTTCCTCCAAGATGTGGGCGGCTTCGTTCACCAAAGCAAAGTTCAGGCGTTGCACGATTTCTTCGTCGCTGATTTTGCGTGGCTTGATGCCAAGCGATTCGCGGTGTTTGACAATCATGCCCTCCACGTCTTTGTTGGGGATCGCATCGCGTTTGCCTGGCTTGTAGTCGTACCAACCAGCACCTGTCTTCTGGCCAAAGCGGCCTTGTTCGCACAACAGGTCTGCGGTTTTGCTGTAGCGACGTGTGGGGTTTTCTGCGTATTGGCGTTTGCGGATGGCCCAGCCAATGTCGTTGCCCGCCAAGTCACCCATGCGGAACGGGCCCATGGCCCAGCCAAATTTTTCAATGGCGCGGTCCACCTGCGCAGGGGTGCAGCCTTCGTCCAGCAAGAAGCCGGCTTGGCGACCGTACTGATCAATCATGCGGTTGCCAATGAAGCCATCGCACACGCCTGAGAGCACAGCGATTTTCTTGATTTTCTTGGCCACATCCATGGCCGTGGCCAGCACGTCTTTGGCGGTGTCTTTGCCACGCACCACTTCGAGCAGTTTCATCACGTTGGCGGGGCTGAAGAAGTGCAGGCCCACCACGTCTTGCGGACGCTTGGTGAAGTTGGCAATTTTGTTCAGGTCCAAGGTCGAGGTGTTGGACGCCAAAATCGCGCCCGGCTTCATCACAGCATCGAGTTGTTTGAACACCGCTTCTTTGACGCCCATGTCTTCAAACACGGCTTCAATGACGAGGTCGGCATTTTTGATGTCGTCGTAGCTCAGTGTGGTGCTGAGTAGCGCCATGCGTTGGGCTGCTTTGTCTTCTTTGAGCTTGCCTTTTTTGACACGGTCTTCGTAGTTTTTCTTGATCGTGGCCACGCCACGGTCCAAGGCTTCTTGCTTGGTTTCAATCATCTTGACTGCAATGCCCGCGTTCAAGAAGTTCATGGCAATGCCGCCGCCCATGGTGCCTGCACCAATGACAGCCACTAGTTTGATGTCGCGCACCGGCGTGTCGCTCGGCACATCGGCAATTTTGCTGGCGGCACGCTGGGCGCCAAATAAGTGGCGCAAGGCACGGCTCTCGGGTGTCCACATGAGGTTGATGAACTGCTCGCGCTCGAACATCATGCCCTCGTCAAATTTCTTCTTGGTGGCCATCTCCACGGCGTCCACCGCCTTAGGAGGCGCTGGGTAGTTTTTGGCCATGCCTTTAACCATGTTGCGTGCGAACTGAAAGTACGCGTCGCCCAGTGGATGCTTGCAAGGCAAGTCACGCACTTTGGGCAGTGGACGCACATCAGCCACTTCACGGGCGTAGGCCAAAGCCTCGTCCATCAGGCTTTGTGGCGACATGGCCATTTGGTCAAACAGCTTTTGGCCAGGCAACATGCTGAGCATGTCGCTCAGAACAGCTTCGCCGCTCACGATCATGTTCAACGCGGGCTCTACGCCCAACGCGCGTGGCAAACGTTGTGTGCCGCCTGCGCCGGGGATGAGACCCAGCTTCACCTCAGGCATGCTGATGCTCGTGCCGGGTGCGCACACGCGGTAGTGGCAGCCCAGAGCCAGTTCAAGGCCGCCGCCCATCGCCACGCTGTGCATGGCAGCCACCACAGGCTTGCTGCAGTTTTCCACGCAAGAAATCACGCTCAGCAAATTGGGTTCTTGGAAGGCTTTGGGCGAGCCAAACTCGCGCACATCGGCACCGCCCGAGAAGGCTTTGCCGTGGCCAGTGATCACCACGGCTTTCACCGCTGCATCCGCTTGCGCTTGTGCAATGCCAGCGACGAGGGCCCGTCGTGTCTGAAGCCCCATGCCGTTGACAGGCGGGTTGTTCAAGGTGATCACAGCAACATCGCCGTGTACTTGGTAGTCTGCACTCATGGCATTTCCTTCATGAAACGAATTGATTGGGTTAAACGGTGGGCAGCTTGTAGTCTTTGAGCTGCTCTCTTAATTTGGTTTTGAGCATCTTGCCGGTGGCACCAATCGGGATGGCATCGACAAACACCACATCGTCTGGAATTTGCCACTTGGCAGTCTTGCCCTCGTAAAAGGCCAGCAATTCTTCGCGGCTCAGTTGGGTGTCTGGCTTTTTCACCACCACCACAATGGGGCGCTCGTCCCACTTGGGGTGGGCCACGCCAATGCAAGCGGCCATTGCCACTGCGGGATGCGCCACAGCAATGTTTTCAATATCAATCGAGCTGATCCACTCGCCGCCCGACTTGATGACGTCTTTGCTGCGGTCGGTGATTTGCATGAAACCATCGGCGTCGATGGTGGCGACATCGCCTGTGGGGAACCAATCGTGGCCGTCTTTGTCTTTGACCAGCGGGTTGCCCTCGCCTTTGTAGTAGTTGGCTACCACCCAAGGGCCGCGCACCAACAAGTCGCCATAGGCTTTGCCGTCGTGAGGTTGCTCATCGCCTGCATCGTTCACGATCTTCATGTCCACGCCATAAATGGCACGACCTTGCTTCATCAGCAATTTCATTTGCTCTTCTTTGGGAAGCTTGAGGTGTTTGTTCTTCAAGGTGCACAAAGTGCCCAAGGGGCTGAGTTCGGTCATGCCCCACGCGTGCAAGACTTCCACGCCAAAGTCATCACGGAAAGCATCAATCATGGCCGGTGGGCAAGCCGAGCCACCAATGACGGTGCGCTTCAAGGTAGAGAACTTCAAGCCATGGGGCTTCATGTGCCCGAGCAACATTTGCCACACCGTGGGCACGCCAGCGGCGTAGGTGACGCCTTCGTTCTCAATCATTTCGTAAACCGATTTGCCGTCCATGCCGGGGCCTGGAAACACCAGCTTGGCACCGGTGAGCGCTGCGCTGTAGGGGATGCCCCAAGCATTGACGTGGAACATAGGCACCACTGGAAGGATGGCATCACGCGCAGAGATGCACATCACATCGGGCAAAGCTGCTGCGTAGGCGTGCAAGGTGGTGGAGCGGTGGCTGTACAGCGCTGCCTTGGGGTTGCCCGTGGTGCCGCTGGTGTAGCACATGCTTGATGCCGTGTTCTCGTCAAACACCGGCCATTGGTAGCTGGTGCTTTGAGTGCCCATCCAAGCTTCGTAACTGATGAGGTTAGGAATGCCCGTGTCGGCTGGCAGTTTGTCCGCATCGCACATCGCCACCCAATGCTTGACCGTTGGGCATTTGCTGTGCACGGCTTGAACGATGGGCAAAAAGGTCATGTCAAAACACAGCACTTGGTCTTCGGCATGGTTGGCAATCCAGGCAATTTGCTCTGGGTGCAAACGTGGGTTGATGGTGTGTAGTACGCGGCCTGAGCCGCTGACGCCAAAGTAAAGCTCTAAATGTCGATAGCCGTTCCAAGCGATGGTGGCCACGCGGTCGCTGAAACCCAGTTTCATACCGTCGAGTGCATTGGCCACTTGGCGAGAGCGGCGTGCCACATCAGACCATGTGTAACGGTGAATATCGCCCTCGACGCGGCGTGACACCACCTCACCATCGCCATGGTGTTTGTCTGCAAACTCAATCAGGCTTGAGATGAGCAGCGGTTGGTTTTGCATCAGTCCTAGCATGGTGTCTCCTTGTTTTTACTTTTCCGCACGATCGTGCTTTTTTCTGTATTGTGCCAAGTCTTTGTGTATTTTTCGGGAAAGCCCACAAAAAACCAGCCTATGGATAACCCGAGACAATGCAGACCATGTTTAACCACCCTGACCTCCCGATTGCCGATCTTCCTTGGCTGCGCGCGTCTGGATCTGGGTTTGCCTCATTGGGCGAAGCCTTCGCAACGCCAACCAATCCAACATCGTTGCCTGGCGCCCATTGGGTTGGTTGCAACGAGGCATTGCGCAATGAACTGGCCTTGCCAGATGACTTGTGGCAGCAGCAAGAAGCGTTAGAGCTGTTGACGGGCAATCGAATTACCGCCAACCAGCCCACCTACGCCAGCGTCTACAGCGGCCACCAGTTTGGCCAATGGGCGGGTCAGCTGGGCGATGGACGTGCCTTGAATCTTGGCTCTGTGCAAACGCCCAGTGGCCTGCAAGAGCTTCAGCTCAAAGGCGCAGGCCCTACGCCCTACTCTCGCCGTGGCGATGGTCGCGCGGTGTTGAGGTCAAGCATTCGCGAGTTTTTGGCCAGCGAGGCCATGCACGGTTTGGGCATTCCCACCACGCGGGCTTTGTGCGTGACTGGCTCACCCGCCCATGTGCGACGTGAAGAAGTAGAAACCGCCGCCGTGGTCACCCGTGTCGCACCCAGCTTTGTGCGCTTTGGGCACTTCGAGCATTTCGCTTCCAACGGTCAAATCGATGAACTGCGCGCCTTGGCCGACCATTTGGTGACAGCACACTTCCCCGCGCTACAAGAAAAACAAGGCGCTGACCGCTATGTGGCTCTGCTGCATGAAGTCACCCAACGCACGGCCGCCTTGATGGCGCAATGGCAAGCCGTTGGCTTTTGCCACGGCGTGATGAACACCGACAACATGAGCATCCTCGGTCTCACACTTGACTACGGCCCGTTCCAATACTTAGACGGTTTTGACGCCAACCACATTTGCAACCACTCTGACCATCAAGGTCGCTATGCCTACGCACGTCAGCCGCAAATTGCTTACTGGAATTTGTTCTGCCTAGGTCAAGCCCTGATGCCGTTGATTGACGAACAAGCTCCCGCCTTGGTTGCACTGGAAAGCTACAAACAAGCCTTTCCCGAAGCGATGGACCAGCGCATGCGCAACAAGCTGGGCCTGAGCGGCGCACACGAGGGCGATCGCGCCTTGGTGGAAGACCTGCTGCAAGCCCTGCAACAAGACCGCGTGGACTACACCGTGTTTTGGCGCAGGCTCAGCATTGCGGTACTCGAATCAGCCCACAACACCCATGCGTTTGAGCCCGTCCGCGACCTCTTTCTGCACCGCGACGTGTTTGATGCTTGGTGCACGCGCTACCTAGAGCGCTTGGGCACAGCCAACCGCCAAGCGGCTTGCGACGCCATGCTGCGCACCAACCCCAAATACATTTTGCGCAACCACTTGGGCGAGTTGGCCATTCGCCAAGCCAAGGCCGGAAACTTCGCCATGGTGCAAGACCTGTTGCAAGTGCTGCACGCCCCCTTTGACGAACACCCCACCTACGAAGCTTGGGCTGGCCTTGCGCCAGAATGGGCCTCATCCATCGAAATCAGCTGCTCCTCATGACCCTCCAAAAAACCGAACAAGAATGGCGCGATCTGCTCGCTGCCAAAAACGCTGAACCTGTGGCCTTTGACGTCACACGCAAAGCCGCCACCGAGCGTCCGTTCACCGGCAAATACGAAGACCATTGGGCCCCAGGCAGCTACCACTGCATGTGTTGTGACGCCAAACTGTTCGATGCGTCGACCAAGTTTGACGCAGGCTGCGGCTGGCCCAGTTTTCACACCGCGGCCAGCGAAGAAGCGATTGCCGAGCACCGCGACACCAGCCACGGCATGGTGCGTGTGGAAACCGTGTGTAGCCAATGCGGTGCGCACTTGGGCCATGTGTTCAACGACGGTCCTGCCCCTACCGGCTTGCGCTACTGCATGAACTCGGCTTCGTTAGACTTCGTGCCTCACAAATAAAGCGTTTATGAAATTACTGCTCGACTTCTTCCCCATCCTTTTGTTTTTTGGCACCTTCAAAGCGTGGGGCATCATGGCCGCCACGGCTGTGGCCATTGCCGCTACCTTGGTTCAAATTGGCTATTTGCGTTACAAAAATGGTTTTGTAGAACCTATGCAATGGGTCAGCCTTGGCGTCATCGTGGTGTTTGGCGGCGCCACGCTGCTCACCCAAGACGAGACCTTCATCAAGTGGAAGCCCACCGTCTTGTACTGGCTCATGGGCAGTGCTTTGTGGGTCGGTCACTTTGTGTTCAAGCGCAATTTCATCCAGCAACTCATGGGTGCTCAGGTGGCGTTGCCTGCACACGCTTGGGGCGTGTTGTTGCACAGCTGGGCCTGCTTCTTTGCAGTCATGGGCTGCATCAACATTTGGGTGGCCAACCACTTTGACACCGACACGTGGGTGAGTTTCAAACTCTTTGGCGGTTTGGGCTTGATGTTGGTGTTTGTCGTGGCGCAAGGCGTCTACATGAGTCGCTTCATCAAAGAGCAGCCTGAGGACTCAGCGTGAACATCACCGTACAAGCCCTGACACAGCGATTACAAGAACGCCTAAACCCCGCTTTTGTTGAAGTTTTAGACGAAAGTGCGGCGCACGCAGGCCATGTAGGGGCCAACGACAGCGGGTTTGGTACACACTTTCGCGTACGCATTCAAAGTGACATTTTTACAGGGCAATCGCGGGTTTCACGCCATCGCCTTGTGTATGATGCATTGCAAGAATATATCGATCAAGGTTTGCATGCCTTGGCCATTGAAGTCATAGAAAACCCCTGAGACCTGACATGAAAAAGCAAATGATTTGGACCGCTGTTGCAGCTGCTGCGTTCGCAGTTTTGAGCATGGGCGCTAACGCGCAAAACATCGCCATCGTCAATGGCAAGGCTGTGCCAACCGCCCGTGCTGAAGCATTGGCTCAGCAAGTGGCGCGCTCTGGCCGCCCGATCACCCCTGAGGTGGAAGCCCAGATCAAAGAAGAAGTTATTGCGCGCGAAATCTTCATGCAAGAAGCCCAAAAACGCGGTTTGGATGCCACGCCAGAGTACAAGTCTCAAATCGAACTGGCCCGTCAAACCATCCTGATTCGCGAGTTGTTTGCTGAATTCCAAAAGACTTCTGCTGTGACCGATGCTGACGTGCAAGCCGAATACGACAAGTTCGTGGCAGCCAACGGTGGCAAAGAGTACCGTGCTCGTCACATCTTGGTGGAAACACAAGCCCAAGCAGAAGCCATCCTCGCCAGCCTGAAAAAAGGTGGTAAGTTTGAAGACATCGCCAAAAAGCAATCCAAAGACCCAGGTTCAGGTGCCAACGGTGGTGACCTCGATTGGGCTGCTGCTGGCAACTACGTCAAAGAGTTCTCTGACGCCATGGTGGCTTTGAACAAAGGCCAAGTGTCTGCCCCCGTGCAAAGCCAGTTTGGTTTCCACATCATCCGTTTGGATGACGTGCGCGAAGCCCAGTTGCCCAAGCTCGAAGATGTGAAGCCGCAAATCGTGCAACAAATGACACAACAACGCATGGCCGCTTTCCAACAAGAACTGCGCGCCAAAGCTAAGGTCGAGTAATTTCACTTTTGCCCCATGCACACAGCGGCCTTCGGGCCGCTTTTGTTTTTTCTAGATAATTCACGCCATGTCTTTGCTCAACCACCAACTCGAACTGCTTGCTCCCGCACGCGATGCCGACATCGGCATTGCCGCTATTCACCACGGCGCAGACGCGGTGTACATCGGAGCCCCCGCCTTTGGTGCGCGAGCCAGCGCCTCCAACACGCTGCAAGACATCGAGCGCTTGTGCAAAGAGGCGCACCGTTTCAACAGCAAAATCTTCATCACCCTCAACACCATCTTGCGCGATGACGAACTTGAAGCCGCGCAGAAAATGGCTTGGGATGTGTACCGCGCAGGTGCCGACGTGCTCATCGTGCAAGACATGGCATTTTTGGAATTGGACTTGCCGCCCATCCAGCTGCACGCCAGCACACAAACCGACATTCGCACGCCTCAGAAGGCGAAGTTCATGCAAGACGTGGGCTTCTCGCAAATCGTGTTGGCGCGCGAGCTGACGCTGCCTCAAATCAAAGCCATCAGCGATGTGCTCGATGCTGAACGCTGCAACTTAGAGTTCTTTGTGCACGGCGCTTTGTGCGTGGCCTACAGCGGCCAATGCTTCATCAGCCACGCCCATACGGGCCGAAGCGCCAACCGAGGCGACTGCAGCCAAGCCTGCCGCCTGCCCTATCACGTGACGGACGCCGAAGGCCGCTTCATCGCGCATGACAAACATGTGCTCTCGATGAAAGACAACAACCAAAGCGAGAACCTCGCTGCCTTGGTCGATGCTGGTGTGCGCAGCTTCAAAATCGAAGGCCGCTACAAAGACATGGCTTATGTGAAGAACATCACCGGCCACTACCGCGTGTTGATGGACGAACTGATTGAAGCGCGCCAATACTCGGCCGATCCTGAGCGCCCCCCACTCAGCCGCGCATCGAGCGGCAACACCACGTTGTACTTCACGCCCAACCCCGAACAAAACTTCAACCGCGAGTTCACCGACTACTTTGTGCAAGGCCGCAAAGAGGACATCGGCGCATTTGACTCGCCCAAGAACCCGGGCATTGTGTTGGGCGAAGTGATGGGCACAGGCCCGAATTGGCTGGAAGTGCAGCCCTATGACAAAGCCGCTGTGCTGCACAACGGTGATGGCCTGTGCTACTACGACCTGCAAAAAGAACTGGTGGGCGTGGCCATCAACCGCGCAGAGCCTAGCCCCAAAAAAGGCGTGTGGCGCTTGTACCCCAAAGACCCGATTGAAGGCTTTCGCGATTTGCGTGCGGGCATGGTCATCAACCGCAACCGCGACATGGATTGGGTGCGTGGGCTTGAGAAGAACTCCAGTGAACGCCGCATTGACGCATGGGTGGAGTTTTCTGAAATAGCGCAAGGGTTCGAGCTCAAACTCACCGATGAAGATGGCCACACGGCCAGCGCCACCCTGAACTGCACAAAAGAACTCGCCAAAGACGCAGTGCGCAACGACGCCAGCCTGCGCGAGCACCTGAGCAAATTTGGCGCAAGTGTGTTTGAAGTGCTCAACCTACAAATCAACATCAGTCAGCCTTGGTTTGTGCCAGCCTCCTCACTCAATGCTTTGCGTCGTGATGCCGTCGCAGCCTTAGAGCAATCGCGCTTAGAGACATATGACCGCCCCCAACGCGCCGCAGCTGTTGAGCCACCCGTGAGCTACCCCGAAGATTCGCTCACCTACTTGGCCAACGTCTACAACCAAAAAGCGCACGACTTCTACGCCAAGCACGGCGTGAAAGTGATTGAAGCGGCTTATGAGAGTCACGAAGAACTAGGCGAAGCCAGCTTGATGATCACCAAACACTGTGTACGCTTCAGCATGAGCCTGTGCCCCAAGCAAGCCAAAGGTGTGACGGGTGTGCAAGGCACGGTCAAAGCCGAGCCGCTGATGCTGATTAATGGCAGCGAAAAACTTACCCTGCGTTTTGACTGCAAACCCTGTGAGATGCATGTGGTGGGCAAGATGAAAAAGTCGGTGCTCAACCAACGCATCAAAGAGATGGCGGAGTCGCCCATCACGTTTTACAAAACGCGTCCTTAAAGCAAGCCAGCATCATGGCCAAGGTATCGCTCTTCATCGGCCAAGTGCAAGCGCTGCCCGTGTCGGGCCGACCAACGGCCATGTACAAAACGCAGGTGCAAGGCCCTATCGAATTGGGTATTGAAGGTTTTGCAGGCGACCAGCAAGCTGACCTGCGTGTGCACGGTGGCCCTGAAAAAGCAGTATATCTCTATCCCAGCACGCACTACGCCAAGCTGGCCGCGCAGTTTGCCGATGCAGCCCCCTTGCTCGTGCCTGGCAGCATGGGCGAAAACATTGCGACGGTTGAACTTGATGAACACGATGTGCGCTTAGGCGACGTGTGGCGACTCGGTTCAGCACTGATTCAAGTCTGCCAACCACGCAACCCTTGCTGGAAGATTGATGAGCGCTTTGGCTGCGACGGCATGGCTTTGTTCATTGACCAACACCTGCTCACGGGTTGGTACTGGCGCGTGCTGCAAACCGGCACGGTCAACCCAAACGACAGTTTGGTGTTGCACGAGGCCGCAAGCCAAGCCCCTACCCTGCACCGAGCCATGACGCTTTGGCGTGAACACCGCCCCGATTTGGACGCTTTGAGGCGACTGGCAGAAACACCAGGCATTGCCAAAGCGTGGCAAGACAAAATCAAACAGCGGGTGAGCTATTTGATGAAATAAAAAACGCAGCCGTGGCTGCGTTTTTTATTGGAGCTTCGTGTATCAACCCACCCACTGACGCGCATTGCGCCACATACGCATCCAAGGGCTGAACGCATCCACGCCACCCGATGCACCGAAGTCGGTCCAGCTCATTTGTACGTTGCGGAACACGCGCTCGGGGTGCGGCATCATGGCCGTGAAGCGGCCGTTTGCCGTGGTGACAGCTGTCAGACCTGCCAAGCTGCCGTTGGGGTTGAACGGGTACTGCATCGTCGCTTGGCCGTGATTGTCCACAAAACGCATAGCGCCAATGGTTTGGGCAGCGTTGCCGCGCGCTTGGAAGTTGGCAAAACCTTCGCCGTGCGCCACGGCAATCGGCAAACGTGCACCAGCCATGCCTGCGAAGAACAGAGACGGTGATTCCAACACTTCCACCATGCTCAAACGCGCTTCAAAACGCTCGCTTTGGTTGGTGGTGAAGCGTGGCCAGTGTTCAGCGCCAGGAATGATGTCGGCTAACTCTGCAAACATTTGGCAGCCATTGCACACGCCCAAACCGAAGGTGTCGGTGCGTGCAAAAAACTGCTGCATTTGCTCAGACAACACGGGGTTAAACGTGATGCTGCGGGCCCAGCCAATGCCAGCGCCCAAGGTGTCGCCGTAGCTGAAACCACCACACGCCACCAAGCCTTTGAAGTCTTGCAGCTTGGCGCGGCCTGTTTGCAGGTCGGTCATGTGAACGTCGTAGGCGTCAAAACCGGCTTCGGCAAAGGCATAGGCCATTTCGATGTGGGAGTTGACGCCCTGCTCGCGCAGCACGGCCACTTTGGGTTTGGCGGCCACGTTGATGAACGGCGCAGCCACGTTGTCGGTGATGCCCGCAGGCAAATGCACATGCATTCCGGGGTCGGTGGGGTTGCCAGCGGCGGCGTGTTCGGCATCCGCACAAGCAGGGTTGTCGCGCTGTTGGCAAATCTTCCAGCTCACGCTGTCCCACACTTGGTGCAGATCGGCCAGCTTGGCCACAAACACTTCTTTGGTGTCGCGCCACACGCTGATTTCGCCCTTGCCTTTGTCAATGGTCGACGACTGTGGACGGGTCTTGCCCACAAAGTGGCTGTGCTTAGACAAGCCATGCTCACGCAAGGTTTGCATCACCTCGTTGCGCTCAGACGTGCGCACTTGCAGCACCACGCCCAGCTCTTCGTTGAACAAGGCTTGCAGCGTCAGCTCTTCGCGACGGGCGCTCACCTGTGAGGCCCAGTTTTTGGTGTCACCGTATTCAGCACGGCTGTCGTTGATGCCGTCGCCTTCGGTGATGAGCATGTCCACATTCAGCGCTACACCCACTTGGCCTGCAAAAGCCATTTCGCACACGGCGGCTATCAAGCCACCGTCGCTGCGGTCGTGATACGCCAAGATCTTGCCTTGCGCGCGCAAGGCGTTGACGGCATTGACGAGCTTGACCAAGTCTTGTGCATCGTCGAGGTCTGGCACTTGGTCGCCTGCTTGGTTCAGCACTTGGCCCAAGATGCTGCCGGCCATGCGGCGCTTGCCCTCGCCCAACTGCACCAACACCAAGGTGGTGTCATCGGTGTTGTTGAGCTGCGGCGTGAGCGTGCCGCGCACATCGGGGATGGACGCAAACGCGCTGATGATGAGGCTCACCGGCGAGGTAACTTTTTTGGTCTCGCCGTTTTCTGCCCACTGCGTGCGCATCGACAAACTGTCTTTGCCCACGGGGATGGAAATGCCCAAGGCGGGGCAAAGTTCTAAGCCCACGGCTTTGACGGTGTCGTACAAGGCAGCGTCTTCACCCGCTTCGCCGCACGCAGCCATCCAGTTGGCGCTGAGTTTGACGCGTGGCAACTCAAACGGAGCAGCCAATAAATTGGTGATGGCTTCAGCCACAGCCATGCGGCCAGAAGCCGGCGCGTCGAGCGACGCAAGCGGCGTGCGCTCGCCCATGCTCATGGCTTCGCCTGCGAAGCTTTGGTAGTCGGCTAATGTCACAGCCACATCGGACACTGGCACTTGCCATGGGCCAACCATTTGGTCGCGGTGCGTCAGGCCACCCACAGCCCGATCACCGATGGTGATGAGGAATCGTTTGCTGGCCACGGTGGGGTGGCTCAGCACATTGATGACGGACTCTTGCAAGCTCACGCCAGTCAGGTTCATGGGCGCGCTGGTGCGTTCGACGCGCTTGACATCGCGGTGCATCTTGGGTGGTTTGCCCAGCAGCACGTTCATTGGCATATTGACTGCCGCCTCTGAACTTTCACCTATGTGGTGAGCCAGCACCGCATCTTCATTGGCAACAGTCAGGTGACGCTCTTCAGTCGCCACACCCACCACCGCAAACGGGCAACGCTCGCGCTCGCAGAAGGCTTTGAATTGCTCAAGCGACTCGGGCGCAATCGCCATCACGTAGCGCTCTTGGCTTTCGTTCGACCAAATTTCTTTGGGAGCCAAGCCCGATTCTTCGAGCGGTACAGCGCGCAAATCAAAGCGTGCCCCACGGCCTGCGTCGTTGG
Organism: uncultured Limnohabitans sp.; assembly: GCA_963512655.1. Classification (GTDB taxonomy): domain Bacteria; phylum Pseudomonadota; class Gammaproteobacteria; order Burkholderiales; family Burkholderiaceae_C; genus Limnohabitans. Next base: position 24,752 of record CAUPNL010000018.1, read on the forward strand.
TTAGCTCAGGGAATGCGTTAGACAAACCGCCCGCGCCCACATCGTGAATGGCGAGGATGGGGTTGGCCGCGCCTTGCGCCCAGCAATGGTTGATTACCTCTTGTGCACGACGCTCAATTTCGGGGTTACCGCGTTGCACCGAGTCAAAGTCCAGTTCTGCCGCGTTGGTGCCGCTGGCCATCGAGCTGGCGGCGCTGCCACCCATGCCGATGCGCATGCCGGGGCCGCCCAGTTGAATCAACAAACTGCCTGCAGGGAACTCAATCTTCTTGGTTTGTTCGCTGTCAATGACGCCCAAGCCACCCGCAATCATGATGGGCTTGTGGTAGCCGCGTGTCACGCCAGCCACGTCTTGTTCGTATTCGCGGAAGTAGCCGGTCAGGTTGGGACGGCCAAACTCGTTGTTAAACGCAGCGCCACCCAAAGGGCCCTCGGTCATGATTTGCAATGGGCTGGCCATGTGTGAGGGACGACCCAATTTGCTGTCCCACAGTTTAGAAACCGTAAAGCCAGACATACCAGCCTTGGGCTTGGAGCCACGGCCCGTAGCGCCCTCATCGCGAATCTCGCCGCCGTTGCCGGTGGAGGCACCGGGGTAAGGCGAAATGGCGGTGGGATGGTTGTGAGTTTCGACCTTCATCAACACATGGTTGGTGGCGGATACTTTTTCGTACTGAGGCAGGTCTTTGCCATTGTTAGTGGCCAAAAAACGCTCGACCTTGTGGCCTTCCATGATGGAGGCGTTGTCCGAATACGCCACCACCGTGTATTGCGGGCTGGTTTTTTCGGTGTGGCGAATCATGCCAAACAGGCTGTGCGATTGCGCTTCGCCGTCAATGGTGAACTCGGCATTGAAAATCTTGTGGCGGCAATGTTCGCTGTTGGCTTGCGCGAACATCATCAGCTCCACATCAGTGGGGTTGCGTTTGAGCTGAGTAAAGGCGTTCACCAAGTACGCAATCTCGTCCTCGGCCAAAGCCAAGCCCCAACGCTTGTTGGCGTCTTGCAATGCGGCCTCGCCACCGCCCAGCACATCCACTTGCTCCATCGGTGCGGGGTGCAGTTCGGTGAACAAGCCCAGCGCTTCGTCGCGTGTGCGCATGACAGACTCGGTCATGCGGTCGTGCAACACATCGGCCACAGCGGCCAGTTGTTCGGGCGTGAGTGTGGCTTTGCTCAGCAAGCCGTCTTTGAGCTGAATGTGGAACTCGGTGATGCGTTCAATGCGCTTGAGCTGCAAACCGCAGTTGTGGGCAATGTCGGTGGCTTTCGATGCCCAAGGCGACACGGTGCCAAAACGTGGCGTCACCACCAGCAAGGTGCCTGCAGGTGATTTGTGTGCAGGCTCGCCATAGGTCAGCAAAGCAGCCAGTGTTTGTTGCTGAGCGGCATCCAACGTGGCCTCGGTTGCAGCCAAATGCACAAAGCGGGCACTCAGCCCTTGGATTTGCGGGGAGATTGCCACCAAACGGGGCAAGAGCTGTTGAACACGGAAATCGCTGAGGGCGTTGCCGCCTTCGAAAATGCTGATGTGCAGGGACACGAGGGAGCCTTGAGAAAAAGACGGAAATCGAATCGGGCCGGGCCGCTGACTGGGGCTGGTCGGCAAAGGTTAGATTTTACGTGTCGCTAGAGGTCGTTTTGTACACAATCGCGCACTTGAATGATTCAATCAAATGCAGCCAACTTCCTTCTTCTTCATTTGAATTAACTCAGGCACAGAGCCCGAGGAATTACCTATCGGCTTGGCACTGGGGTTTAAGCGGATATTTTCCAAATAGGCTGCCGATGCTTTGTCATAAAACGAACAAGCTTGATTTTTTTGATTCAGCCTAGTGCTTGTAAAAGCCATATTGAAATAGAGATTTGTCAGTGCATCAAATCGTTTTTCATCTTTCAGCTTTGGCTCTGCATTGCTGAAATGGCCCAAGGCTTTGGTGTAGTACTCGGAGGACTTTTCAAAACGGCTATCAAACGTCGTCACTTTGTCGTAGAAGCCATTCTTTTGGTAGTAAGCAGCCCACTTGCCCGTTACGGCTGGGGATCGCAACAAGTCAGCGTAAGCACGGTTGGCCAAACCCAAACCATGTGAATCGCCTCGTTGTTGGTAAAGATCAATAGCTTCAAAAATTAAGCGCTCGGCAATCAATGGCCTGTCTTGCTGCGTGCTGAGATCCGCCGCCTGATTCAACTTCGTTAATGGATCATCCGTTTGTACGACGCCGATACCCGCGCATCCATTCAAAAACATCAACACAGTCATCACAAAGCCTACGAAAATGCCACGCATAAAACCCCCTTAATTGAGTTCCAAATTATTACATTTAGAGATTGGTATTTTTAACCATTGAAGTGCATCCGAAGCAAAAAACGTCCAAGAAACAATGCAAGCAAGCTGAATGGGATAATTGCGCACATGACCATCTCCATCAAAGACGCCCAAGGCGCACAAGGCATGCGTATCGCGGGCAAACTGGCCTCCGAAGTTCTCGATTTCATTACCCCGCACGTGGTGCCGGGCGTGACGACCAACCAGCTCGACAAGCTCTGCTACGACTACATCACCGAAGTTCAAAAGGCCATCCCAGCCCCGCTGAACTACAACCCCAGCGGTGACAACCCCTACCCCAAGTCCATCTGCACCTCCATCAACCATCAGGTGTGCCACGGCATTCCCAATGACAAGCCGCTGAAAAAGGGCGACACGGTCAACATCGACATCACCGTCATCAAAGATGGTTGGCATGGCGACACCAGCCGCATGTTCTCGGTGGGCGATGTGTCCATCGCGGCCAAGCGTTTGTCTAAGTTGACGTACGAAGCTATGTGGCACGGCATCGTCAAGGTCAAGCCTGGCGCACGCTTGGGCGACATTGGCTTTGCGATTCAACGCTTTGCTGAGAGCCATGGCTTCTCTGTCGTGCGCGAGTTTTGTGGCCACGGCATTGGCCAGGTGTTCCACGAAGAGCCACAAGTGCTGCACTACGGCAAGCCCGGCACAGGCGAAACCTTGCACGAAGGCATGACCTTCACCATCGAGCCCATGATCAACGCGGGCAAGAAAGACATCAAAGAGCTGGGCGACGGCTGGACCATCGTCACGCGCGACCACTCGTTGTCAGCTCAGTGGGAACACACCATCCTCGTCACGCCCACGGGCTACGAAGTGTTGACCCTGTCCGACGGTAGCCCCGCCCTGCCCGACTTTGTGACCACCACCTGCTGTTAAGCACCCCCTGCGATGAACGCCTTGGCCAACCTTTACCGAAAGGACAAGGCGGCATTGCTGCTGGCCGCGTCCCAACCAAATTCCAAATCAATTACCACCCCACGTAGCGTGAAAACCTTGTTGCACAAGCTGTGCAGCATGACTGACGACACCTTACGTCACCTCTGGGACGCTGCAGGCTTTGACCAGCAGCTGTGCTTGGCCGCTGTGGGCGGCTATGGCCGTGGTGAGCTGTTCCCCTATTCGGACGTGGATGTGCTCTTGCTCATGCCAGACGGCACATCGCCCGAAAAAGACGACACGCTCAAAGCACAGATTGAAAAGTTCATCGGCAGCTGCTGGGACACAGGCCTAGAAATTGGCTCTAGCGTACGCACCGTCACCGAGTGCGTGCAAGAAGCATCTGCAGACATCACCGTGCAAACTTCGTTGCTCGAAGCGCGTTTTTTGGTGGGCAGCGTCAAGCTGTTCAAAACCTTCCAAAAACACTACGCGATCGCGCTCGACCCCAAAGCTTTCTTTGTGGCCAAGACCGCTGAGATGCGCCAACGCCACGCCAAGTTTGAAAACACGCCTTACTCACTAGAGCCCAACTGCAAAGAGTCGCCAGGCGGCATGCGCGATTTGCAAGTGGTGCTGTGGGTAGCCAAAGCTGCAGGCTTGGGCGACAGCTGGGAGAGCTTGGGCCGCAAAGGTTTGGCGACAGACTTTGAAGTCAAACAACTCAAACGCAACGAAGACGCCTTGGCACTCATCCGCACACGCTTGCACTTAGCGGCGAAGCGCCGTGAAGACCGATTGGTGTTTGACTTGCAACACGCCGTCGCCCAAAGCTTGGGGCTGGGTGTGGAAGAAGACGGCACGCTGAACGCCCGCGTGGCTAGCGAAGCGCTGATGAAGCGCTATTACTGGGCGGCCAAAGCGGTAACCCAGCTCAACCAAATTTTGTTGCTCAACATCGAAGAACGCCTGAGCAGCAACCAACACGAGCTGCGTCCCATCAACGAGCGCTTTGCCGACAAGGCAGGCATGCTCGAAGTGACCAGCGACGACGTGTATATGAACAACCCACACGCGATTCTGGAAACCTTCTGGTTGTACGAATCCACGGTGGGCATCAGCGGTCTGTCGGCTCGCACGCTGCGAGCGCTGTACAACGCTCGCACCTTGATGGATGGCAAGTTCCGCGCAGACCCGGTGAACCGTGAGATGTTCATGCGCATCTTGCAGGCCCCCAGCGGCATGACGCACGCGGTGCGCTTGATGAACCAAACTTCGGTGCTCGGCCGCTACCTGTGGCCCTTCCGTCGCATCGTGGGCCAGATGCAGCATGACCTGTTCCACGTCTACACCGTGGACCAACACATCTTGATGGTGCTGCGCAATGTGCGCCGCTTCTTCATGGCCGAGCATGCGCATGAATACCCGTTTTGCTCGCAACTCGCTGCGGGTTGGGACAAGCCTTGGATCTTGTTTGCAGCCGCGTTGTTCCACGACATTGCCAAAGGCCGTGGCGGCGACCACTCACAACTGGGCCGTGGTGAAGTGCGCAAATTTGCGCGTGACCACAGCCTAGAAAAAGAAGACGCCAAGCTCATTGAGTTCTTGGTGGGCGAACACTTGACCATGAGCAACGTCGCCCAAAAACAAGACTTGAGCGACCCCGATGTGATTCAAGCCTTCGCCAAACGCGTGGGCAACGAGCGCAACCTCACTGCGCTGTACCTGCTGACGGTGGCCGACATTCGCGGCACCAGCCCCAAGGTGTGGAATGCGTGGAAAGGCAAGCTGCTGGAAGACTTGTACCGCTACACCGCCCGCGCTTTAGGTGGCCGTGCGCCGGATGCAGCCGCTGAAGTTGAGATTCGTAAAACCGAAGCCCTCACCATGCTCGCGCTGTATACGCTGCCGTTTGAGGCCCACAAAGATTTGTGGGCTACCTTAGACGTGGGCTACTTCATGCGCCACGATGCCGCCGACATTGCCTGGCACACACGCCAGCTCTCGCGCAGCTTGTCGATTGCCAAAGCGCAAAACACCCCCATGGGTGTGACCGTGCGTGCGCGTTTGTCTCCCGTGGGCGAAGGCTTGCAGGTGATGGTGTATTCACCTGACCAGGCAGATTTGTTTGCGCGCATCTGCGGCTACTTTGACCAAGCGGGCTTCAACATTTGGGATGCCAAAGTGCACACCGCCACCAACGGCTACGCGCTAGACACCTTCCAAGTGGTGAGCAGCCATTTTGAAGAGCACTACCGCAACCTCATCAACATGGTGGAGACGGGGTTAACTGAAACCATCGTCGAAGCCAAACCCTTACCAACGGTCGGCAAAGGCCGCGTGTCACGCCGCGTCAAGAGCTTCCCCATCGCGCCGCGTGTGACCTTGCAGCCCGACGAACGTGCGCAAAAGTGGTTGTTGAGCATTTCAGCCAGCGACCGCGTGGGCCTGCTTTACAGCGTGGCGCGTGTGTTGGCCAACCACAAGGTGAACTTGTTGCTGGCCAAAATCAGCACCTTGGGCGAACGCGTGGAAGACACGTTCTTGATTGACGGCGCGGCTTTGCAGCAAAACAGAGCGCAGCTGGAAATTGAGACGGAACTGCTCGCCGCCTTGCAGGCTTAATCGTCCGCGTCATCCAGCCCTGGAAACAACACCTCGGTGTAGCCAAAGCGCGAGAAGTCGCGCAGACGCATGGGGTACAGCTTGCCAATGAGGTGGTCACACTCATGTTGCACCACCCGCGCATGAAAGCCCTCGACCGTGCGGTCAATCGGCAGGCCTGTTTCGTCAAAGCCCTGGTAACGCAAACGTTTGAAACGAGGCACCACACCTCGTAGGCCCGGTACTGACAAGCAGCCTTCCCAGCCCTCTTCTTCCTCATCCCCAAGGGGCGTGAGCACAGGGTTGATGAGCACGGTGTACGGCACCACTGGCGCATCGGGGTAACGTGGGTTGACCTCGCCTGAACCAAATACCACCACTTGCAAATCCACACCAATTTGCGGCGCGGCCAAGCCAGCGCCGTTGGCGGCCAGCATGGTGTCGTCGAGGTCTTTGAGCAGTGCTTGCAACTCTGGCGTGTTGAAAGCCTTCACGGGTTGCGCCATACGAAGCAGACGCTCGTCGCCCATTTTCAAGATCTCGCGAACGGCCATGTCGTGTCCTTATTCAGCTGCGTGTTCAGCCACCAAGGCCAACAAGCCAGCTTCGTCGAGCACCTTGATGCCCAACTCTTGCGCTTTGTCGAGCTTGCTGCCCGCCTCTGCACCGGCCACCACACAATGCGTTTTCTTGCTCACACTGCCTGCCACTTTGGCGCCCAAGGCTTCAAGCATGTCTTTGGCTTGATCGCGGCTGAGTGTGGGCAGTGTGCCGGTCAGCACAAAGGTTTGGCCTGCCAGCGGCAAGCTTGCGCCCGCTGTAGGTTCGCACTCGGTCCATGTGACACCGCAAGCACGCAGCTGCTCCACCACTTCGCGGTTGTGCGGCTGGTCAAAGAAGGTGCGCAGGCTCAGTGCCACGATGGGGCCGACGTCTGCCACTTGCAGCAGTTGGTCGACGGTGGCGTCCATGATGGCGTCCATCTTGCCGAAGTGACGTGCCAGCTCTTTGGCAGTGGCCTCGCCCACATGGCGAATGCCTAGGCCAAACAAAAAGCGTGGCAGCGTGGTTTGTTTGGATTTTTCAATGCTGGCCAGCACGTTATTGGCCGATTTTTCAGCCATGCGCTCCAGCGTGACCAAAGCGGTAAAGCCCATGCGGTACAGGTCGGGCAATGTCTTGACCACACCCGCATCCACCAGTTGCTCCACCAGCTTGTCGCCCAAATCTTCAATCTCAACGGCGCGTCGGTGTGCGAAGTGCAGGATAGCTTGCTTGCGCTGTGCGCTGCAAAACAGGCCGCCTGTGCAGCGGTAATCGGCCTCGCCTTCTTCACGCACGGCTGGACTGCCGCACACGGGGCATTCGTGTTGCATGGTGAAGATTTGCGCGTCTTGCATGCGCTTCTCTAAAACGACAGACACCACTTCTGGAATCACATCGCCTGCACGGCGCACCACCACGGTGTCGCCCACCCGCACGTCTTTGCGGCGGGCTTCGTCTTCGTTGTGCAGCGTCGCGTTAGTCACAGTCACGCCGCCCACAAACACGGGTGCGAGTTTGGCCACGGGGGTGAGCTTGCCCGTGCGGCCCACTTGCACCTCGATGGCTTGCACGGTGGTGAGTTGTTCTTGCGCGGGGTATTTGTGGGCCACGGCCCAGCGGGGCTCGCGGGTGACAAAGCCCAACTGACGTTGCGCGACCAAGCTGTTGACCTTGTAAACCACGCCATCAATGTCAAACGGTAGCGCGTCACGCGCTTGTCCCATGCGTTGGTGAAAGTCCACCAAGCCTGCCGCACCTTGAACACATGCGGTTTGCTCGGCCACGGGGAAGCCCCATTGTTTGAGCGCCATCAACAAATCGAAATGCGTGTTGAAGGACGGTCCGCCGTCTTCCACAGGCGTGATGTCGCCCAAACCGTAGGCAAAGAAACTTAAGGGGCGCTGTGCCGCGATGGTGGGGTCCAACTGACGCACAGCGCCTGCTGCTGCGTTACGTGGGTTCACAAAAGTCTTTTCGCCCTTCTCACCTGCAGCAATGCGGGCACGTTGGCGCTCGTTCAGGGCTTCAAAGTCGCCACGGGCCATGTAGACCTCGCCGCGCACTTCCAGCACCTTGGGTGCGTCGCTGGGCAAGCGCAAAGGGATTTGACCAATGGTGCGGATGTTTTGCGTCACCTCTTCGCCCATTTCGCCATCGCCGCGTGTGGCGGCTTGCACCAGCACGCCGATTTCGTAGCGCAGGCTCATAGCGAGGCCGTCAAACTTGAGCTCGGCCACATAGTCAACCAACGGGTCGGCTTCGGTCAAAGCCAGCTCTTTGCGGATGCGTGTGTCAAAGGCTTCTGCGCCACTGGCTTCGGTGTCGGTCTCGGTGCGAATGCTGAGCATGGGCACCACGTGCTTGACACTGGCAAAGCTGTCAAGCGGCTTGCCGCCCACACGTTGAGTGGGAGAGTCTGGGGTGAGGAGTTCGGGGTGTGCCGCTTCTAACGCTTGCAGTTCTTTGAACAAACGGTCGTATTCGGCATCGGGGATGGTCGGCGCATCCAGCACGTAGTACTGGTGGCCGTAGTGGTGCAGCTGTGTGCGCAATTCGGCAGCGCGTTGCGCTTCACTCATGCTGCGTGACCTTGAAATTAGCTGAACAAGCGGCGCGCTTGCGGCGAGCCTGCCGACAAGTCACGCGCATCGAGCGTGTCGTACAAGGCCAGCAAGTCGCGGGCAATCGAGCCGATGGCAGTCTCAGACAAGGGCTGGCCGTTGTCATCAGAGATTGCACCGTCCATCACACGCGCCAGTTCGTAGGCGGTTTGAATCATGCGGGCGTACGGCTCTTCTTTGCGGTCCACCTGTGGCACATCGAGTGACAAGGTGAGCTCGTAAATGGCAGATTGGGTGGGGTCTTCCGACATCGCGGCTTGCGAGTCAAAGGTCAAACCCAAGATGGGTGGCAAGCCGTGTACGTTGGCAGGCACCACCATGCGGCCTGGCAACACGCCAGCGATGAAACCCAAACGGGCGGCGTTTTGCTGCACATAGCCGGGGCTCCATGCGGCTTTGGTGGCCTTCAAGGTGAAGCTCAGTTGTGCATCGTGGGCGCTGGCAAAGCTGTCGAGTTCACGGGCGCGGGCCACTTCTTCAAGCATGTCGGGAAACTCAGGTGCGCCGTTGATGGTGTCGGCGAAGTGTTGAGTTTTAGTGACGAACTCAGAGAACTCAATTTCGTTCAAGGGGCCGGTGCGGTTGGCCAACTGCACACCCGATTGAAACGCGCTGTAGCGCTGGCCGTTGCGTGGGTGTTCCCACAAACCGGTTTCAGTGTTGAGGCCTTCCAAGCTGAATAACTTGCTGCCCACACGGCGTGTGGCGGGCATGGCCTGCAAAGCAGCATCGCCAGAAGCGGGATGGTCAATTTCAACCGCGGCGATGACATCAATCAACGCATCTAAGGCGGGGCGTTTTTCGGGCTGAGGCAAGTCAGAGGCGGCAGACTCCATTACTTGGGCCACAACGGGCTTCATGACAGGAGCTTGTGCGGCTTGTTGTTTGGCGCGCTCTTCTGCAACTTTGGCAGCGGCGGCTTTGCTTTCAGCAATCTGGGCCAGCTCGGCTTCATCTGGCACGCGTTGGGCGTGGGCTGTCGCCTCTTCCATCATGCTGCGCGCCATGTCGGTCACGGGGTCAAGGCTGCCTGTCGTTTGGTACGTGGGCGTCGGCACGGGCGCAATCACTTCAGGCTCATGGTGCATGTCAAAGCTCACGCTAGGAGCGGCATCGAACGATGGCTCTTGGGGCTGACCGTAATCAGGCGTATAGGCGGCTGGCTCGATGTTTTTGTCTTGCGGCAGCGGTTCAGCCTGACGTGGCTTGTTTTTGCGCGAAGTCCATGTGCTGTGCGCCACCACACCCGCGAGGACCACGCCACCTGCAATCGCTAAACCAATTTGAAGAGTACTCATGTTCTTATTTTTCTATCAAGCATCCACCATGGACACAGCAGATTCCATGTCCACCGCTACGATACGTGAAACGCCTTGCTCTTGCATGGTCACGCCAATGAGTTGCTCGGCCATTTCCATAGCAATCTTGTTGTGCGAGATGAAAAGGAATTGGGTTTCTTTGGACATGCTCGACACCAGCTTGGCATAACGCTCGGTGTTGGCATCGTCCAGAGGCGCGTCCACCTCGTCCAGCAGGCAGAAAGGCGCTGGGTTGAGTTGGAAAATCGCAAACACCAAGGCAATCGCTGTGAGCGCTTTTTCGCCGCCTGAGAGCAAGTGGATGGTTTGGTTCTTCTTGCCAGGCGGCTGGGCCAACACTTGCACGCCGGCATCCAAAATTTCGTCGCCGGTCATAACCAGCTTCGCATTGCCGCCACCGAAGAGCTCGGGGAACATGCGGCCAAAGTGTTCGTTGACAATCTTGAAGGTGCCGCCCAAGAGCTCGCGGGTTTCGCCGTCGATCTTGCGAATGGCGTCTTCCAGCGTGTTCATCGCGTCGGTCAAATCTTTGGTTTGCGCGTCCAAGAACAGCTTGCGTTCGCTGGCACTGGCCAGCTCTTCCAAGGCGGCCAAGTTGACAGCGCCCAAGGCTGTAATCTCGCGGTGCAAGCGGTCAATCTCGCTTTGCAAACCACCCAAGCGCACGTTGTTGGCGAGGATGGAGGCGGATACGGCTTCGAGGTCGGCCTCGGCGTCGGCCAGCAATTGGCTGTACTGCTCCAAACCCAGTCGAGCGGCTTGCTCTTTGAGTTGGAAGTCGGTGATGCGTTGGCGCAAGGGCTCCAGCTCACGCTCGAGCTGCAAGCGGCGTTCGTCGCTGGCACGGAGTTTGGTGGTGAGGTCGTCGTACTCGCTGCGCTTGGCGGCCAAGGCGGCTTCGCGCTCCATCTTGATGTTCAAGGCGTTTTGCAAACCAGCTTGGGCCGCAGCATCGGTCAAACGTGTGAGGTCTTCTTGCACACGCGCTTCTTCGATAGACACCGAAGCGGCTTGTTGCGTGGCGGTGTCGATGATGCGTTTGAGTTCGGCTTCGCGGGTGGCCAAGCTGCGTTGGGCAAACTGGGCTTCTTGGGCTTGGCGCTCCAAGCTGCGTTGTTGCTCGCGGCTGTCGTTCAAACGGCGCTCGGAATTGATAACTGCTTCGTCTAACTGGGCATGGCGCTCTTGGCTGTCAGCCAATTGCATGTCCAGCTCTTCAAAGCGAGCTTCTGCGGTGGCGCGGCGTTCTTGCAAGTCGGCCAATTGGGCTTCGACCTCAGACAAATCACCACTGATTTGCTCACTTCGGGCGCGTGTTTGCTCGGCTAATTGGCTCAGGCGCAACGTTTCTACTTGCAGCTCATGCGCGGTTGCTTGGGCTGCCGTGGCTTCAGAACGGATGCTGATCAAGCGCTGCGAAGACTCGCTGTACGAGGCCTCAGCACGCACCAAGGTGTTGCGGGCTTCATCGGCGATGAAGATTTGTGCCTTGCTGCTCTTGTCGAGATTTTCAATTTCTTGAGCGCGGGCCAGCAAGCCCGACTGCGCGTTGTCTTGCGCGTAAAAGCTCACGCTATGTGCGCTGATGGCGTGGCCGCTCGGCACATAAATCACTTGGCCTGGTTGCAAACTGCTGCGCTTGGCCAAAGCTTCGTCGAGGTTAGGTGCTGTGAAGCAGCCGTTGAGCCAGTCGGTCAACAGGGCTTTTTGGCCTGCATCGTTCAAACGCAACAGGTCCGACAAACGAGGCAACGCGCTCTGAGCGTCGGGCGCTGCGGCACTAGGTGCGGTGTAGAAAGCCAGCTTGGTGGGCGGCACATCCGTTTGGAAGGCGCGCACGATGTCTAAGCGAGACACTTCGAGTGACGCCATGCGCTCGCGCAAAGCAGCTTCGAGGGCGTTTTCCCAACCGGCTTCGATGTGGATGCGGCTCCATAAAGCTTGCAAACCATCCAAGCCGTGCTTGGCCAACCAAGGCTTGAGCTTGTCGTCAGTTTGCACTTTTTCTTGCAAGGCTTTGAGGGCTTCCAAACGAGCAGACAGGTCGGCTTGCTTGGCTTGCTCGTCGTTCACCGCTTGTTGCGCCGTGCGGCGGGCTTCGTCGAGCACAGGCACATTGGCTTGCAATTCTTCCAGCTGAGCCGCGGTCGTTGAAGCGTGGGCTTGCGCTTCTTGCAGCTGCTCTTTGAGATTGTTCAGGCGCACTTCATCGGGTGCGGCCAAAGCGTTTTTGTCAGCGCTCAAACGCTCTTGACGGGCGTTGAGGTTGCGGCTTTGCTCTTCGATGTTGCGCTGGTCTGCAGCCAACACCTGAATTTGCTGCTGCACTTGGGCCACGCTGCCGCGTTGCTCGTTGCTGCGCTGTTGGGCGATGCGCAAGGCTTCTTCCAACTCGGGCAGTTGCATGGCCTGCTCTTCCACTTGCGCGGCGAGCATGACGGCTTTTTCTTCACCGTCCATGGCCATGGAGGCCAGGTTTTCAATCTCTTGTTGTGCTGTTTCGGACTGTGACGCCCAATGCGCAGTTTGCTCTTTGATTTGAATCAGGCGGGCTTCGGCGCGTTGGCGGCCTTCCACCACAAAGCGAATCTCGGCTTCTAAACGGCCCACTTCGGCGCTGGCTTCGTACAACGAGCCTTGCGCTTGGTTCACTTGGTCGCCCGCTGCATAGTGGGCTTGACGCACGGTTTCTAGGTCGGCTTCGATGTGGCGCAAATCGGCAATGCGCGACTCAAGGTCGTTCACCGCTTTGTCCGCTTGGGTTTTGATGCCCACTTGGTCTGCCTCGGCCTCGGCGCGGCGCAAGAACCACAGCTGGTGCTGCTTCAAGGTCACATCGGCGTTGAGCGCGTGGTAGCGCTGAGCCACTTCGGCTTGCTTCTCGAGCTTCTCCAAGTTGGCGTTCAGCTCGCGCAAGATGTCTTCCACGCGGGTCAAGTTCTCGCGGGTATCGCTCAGGCGGTTTTCGGTTTCGCGGCGACGCTCTTTGTATTTGGAAACACCCGCAGCCTCTTCCAAGAACAAACGTAGTTCTTCAGGCTTGGATTCAATGATGCGGCTGATGGTGCCCTGACCAATGATGGCGTAGGCGCGTGGGCCCAAACCTGTACCCAAGAACACGTCTTGCACGTCACGGCGACGCACAGGTTGGTTGTTGATGTAGTAGCTCGAGCCGCCATCACGCGTCAGCACACGCTTGACGGCGATTTCTGGGAACTGGCTCCATTGGCCGCCAGCACGGTGGTCAGCGTTGTCAAACACCAATTCCACGCTAGAGCGGCTGGCCGCCTTACGGGTGGTCGTGCCATTAAAAATAACGTCTTGCATGGACTCGCCACGCAGCTCGGACGCTTTGGACTCGCCCAGCACCCAGCGCACGGCATCCATGATGTTGGATTTGCCGCAACCGTTGGGGCCTACAACGCCGACCAATTGGCCGGGCAATAAGAAATTGGTGGGTTCCGCAAAGGACTTGAAACCCGATAACTTGATTGAATTCAGACGCACTGAAAAGCCTCTCTAGACACAGCCTGAATCATAAAGCGCTGAGGCACGCGCGAACTTCGACCAGCAAGGTCTCCAAACTAGGTACTAATGCAGTAAAGATGGGGCCTGTCACCTCCAGCGGCTTCTCGCGGCTGGTTTGGTACAGGTCAGTCATGGCTTGGGCCAACGATTCGGTGGCAAACAAAGGCATGAAGCCCTTCAAGGCATGGAGTGAATGCTCGACCTTCAAAGCGTCACCAGCAGCCAAACCGGCATGGATGATGGCCATTTCTTGGGCCAAGCTTTGCTCAAATGTCACCACCAGCTCGCGCAATTGGTCGGCCTCGAAGGCAAATTCTTTGGCACGGGTCAGGTCAAGCAAGGGAGATATAGACATAAGGTTCAGATTGATCACAGAGCGCGGGGATAATAGCAGCCATGAACCCCCTTCTTTCGAGTCTGCAGCCCTATCCTTTTGAGCGGCTGAAGCAACTTTTCTCCACCGTCACACCCAACCCCGCGTATGCGCCCATCAGCTTAGGTATTGGCGAGCCACGCCATGCCACGCCGCAGTTGGTGCTCGATGCCTTGGCCAAAGCCACGGCGCAGTTGGCCGCCTACCCTGCTACTGCTGGTTTGCCTGCGCTGCGCGAGTCGTGTGTGAACTGGATGCAGCGCCGCTATGGTTTGAAGCTGGACGCTGCCAGCCAAGTGCTGCCGGTGAACGGCTCACGCGAAGCTTTGTTTGCCTTTGCCCAGACGGTGATTGACCCCACACGCGATGCGGTGGTGGTCTGCCCTAACCCGTTCTACCAAATCTACGAAGGTGCCGCGCTGTTGGCCGGTGCCCAAACCTATTACGCGCCCAGCGACCCTGCGTTGAATTTCAACGTCAATTGGGACAGCGTGCCTGCCGACGTATGGGCCAAGACCCAGCTGTTGTTTGTCTGCTCACCCGGCAACCCCACAGGCTCTGTGATGCCCCTGAGCGACTGGGAAAAGCTGTTTGCTTTGAGCGACAAATACGGCTTTGTGATTGCCAGCGACGAGTGCTACAGCGAAATCTATTTCCGCGAAGATGCGCCTTTGGGTGGCCTTGAAGCCGCTACCCAGCTGGGCCGCACCGACTTTAAAAACTTGGTGGCCTTCACCAGCTTGTCCAAACGCAGCAATGTGCCGGGCATGCGCAGCGGTTTTGTGGCGGGCGACGCCAACATCCTGAAGCAGTTCTTGCTGTATCGCACCTACCACGGCTCAGCCATGAGCGGCATGGTGCAAGCGGCCAGCATTGCCGCGTGGGACGACGAAGCCCATGTGGTGGCCAACCGCGAGCAATACCGCCAAAAGTTTGCGGCTGTCACCCCAATGCTTGAAGCGGTGATGGATGTGCGCTTGCCAGACGCTGGTTTTTACCTGTGGGCTGCGGTTCCTGGTGGGGATGATGTGGCTTTCGCCCGCGACTTGCTGGCTCAATACAATGTGACGGTGCTGCCGGGCAGCTACCTTGCTCGTGAGGCCCAAGGCTTTAATCCTGGCGCCGGTCGAATTCGCATGGCTTTGGTTGCCGAAACCGCCGAATGCTTAGAAGCCGCGCAACGTATCGTGGCATTTATCAAAAACACCCATTCCTGATTTCATTCTTAATTTCAACGTAGAGAAGACAACCATGACTCAACACCAACTCCAACACGTCATCGACAACGCTTGGGACAACCGCGCCAACATCAGCGCGACCGACGCCTCCAAAGAAGTGCGCGATGCCGTCGATCACGTGATTGCCGAATTGAACGCTGGCCGCTTGCGCGTCGCCACCCGTGAAGGCGTGGGCCAATGGACCGTGCACCAATGGCTGAAAAAAGCGGTGTTGTTGTCCTTCCGTTTGAACGACAACCGCGTCATGAAATCTGGCGACTTGGCCTTCTACGACAAAGTGGACACCAAGTTTGCCCACCTGAGCGAAGAAGAAATGAAAGCCGCTGGCGTGCGCGTGGTGCCACCAGCTGTGGCGCGTCGCGGTAGCTTCATCGCTGCTGGTGCGATTTTGATGCCCTCTTACGTGAACATCGGCGCCTATGTGGACAGCGGCACCATGGTGGACACATGGGCCACCGTGGGTTCATGCGCACAAATCGGTAAGAACGTGCACTTGTCTGGCGGCGTGGGCATTGGCGGCGTGTTGGAGCCTTTGCAAGCCAACCCCACCATCATTGAAGATAACTGCTTCATCGGCGCTCGCTCTGAAGTGGTGGAAGGCGTCATCATCGAAGAAAACTCTGTGCTCGGCATGGGCGTGTTCATCGGTCAATCGACCCCCATCTTCGATCGCGCCACAGGCGAAATCAGCTACGGCCGTGTGGCTTCTGGCTCTGTGGTGGTGGCAGGCAACATTCCTAAAGTCGCTGCCAACGGCGCGCCTTACAGCATGTACGCAGCCATCGTGGTCAAACGCGTGGACGCACAAACCCGCTCGAAGACCAGCATCAACGACTTGTTGCGCGACTGATCTTTTTTAAAAGCACGTTTCGATGTCTCGCACCCTCCAGCTCACCGAGCAACTCATCTCGCGCCCTTCGATCACCCCCGAGGACGCGGGCTGTTTGGACATCATCACCGCGCGGCTTAAGCCACTCGGTTTTGAGTGTGAGCGCATCGACAGCGGGCCAGACACGTTTCGCGTGAGCAACCTGTGGGCTGTCAAACGCAGCGCACAGGCAGGAGCCAAAACACTTGTGTTCGCAGGCCACACCGATGTGGTGCCCACCGGCCCCATCGATCAATGGACCAGCGACCCCTTCACCCCCACCCACCGCGACGGCAAATTGTTTGGCCGTGGTGCCAGCGACATGAAAGCGTCGTTGGCAGCGATGGTGGTGGCGTGTGAAGAGTTTGCGCAAGCCTGCAAAGACCCATCCATCAACATCGCCTTCTTGCTCACCAGTGACGAAGAAGGCCCAGCGTTAGATGGCACGGTCAAAGTGTGCGAGGCCCTCACACTACGCGGCGAGAAACTCGACTGGTGCATCGTGGGCGAGCCCACCTCGGTAGAGCGCACCGGCGACATGATCAAAAACGGCCGCCGCGGCACGATGAGCGGCAAGCTCACCGTCAAAGGCGTGCAAGGCCACATCGCCTACCCGCAACTCGCCAAAAACCCCATCCATTTACTCAGCCCCGCATTGGCGGACTTGGTGGCGATTGAATGGGACAAAGGCAACGACTTCTTCCCGCCCACCAGCTGGCAAGTGAGCAACATCCACGCGGGTACAGGTGCTAGCAATGTCATACCTGGCGAATGCGTGGTGGACTTCAACTTCCGCTTCTGCACTGAATCCACGCCTGAACAATTGCAACAGCGCCTCACTGCTGTGCTGCACAAGCACAACTTAGAGTTCGACCTCAAATGGACCATCGGCGGCCTGCCCTTCCTCACCACACCGGGTGATTTGGTCGGTGCCGTGCAACGCGCCATCCACGACGAAACCGGCATTGACACCGAGCTGTCCACCACCGGCGGCACCAGTGACGGGCGCTTCATCGCGCAAGTCTGCCCGCAAGTCATTGAGCTTGGCCCACCCAATGCCACCATCCACAAAATCAACGAGTTTGTGGCCGTGGCTGATTTGGATCCCCTGAAAAACATTTACCGCCGTGTGCTGGAACAGCTGCACGGCTTGGCCTCACAGGCCAACACGTCCGCACAATGAACCCATCCATGACACTCAGCGCGCTCATTGCTCAGAGCGCGCAGCAGCTTGACGCTGCCTACACTGCAGGCAACTTGAGTTTTGGCCACGGCACCACCAACGCCGCCGACGAAGCCGCATGGTTGGTTCTGTGGAAGCTGGGTTTGCCGCTCGACACCGATGTGTCAGATGAAGTGCACAACCTCGAACTGCCCGCCACCCAAGTTGCCAGCGTGCAAGCTTTCATCGAGCATCGCATTGCCAGCCGTAAGCCCGCGGCTTACCTCACGCAAGAGGCGTGGTTGCAAGGCGTGTCGTTCTACATTGACGAGCGCGCCATCGTGCCGCGCTCGCTCATTGCCGAAGTGTTGGCCGAAGGCAGCATTGACCCATGGCTAGACCCCAACACCACACGCGTGCTCGACCTGTGCACGGGCAACGGCAGCCTCGGCATCTTGGCTGCGCTCGCTTTTCCAGACATCACGGTGCAGGGTTTGGACTTGTCCAAAGACGCTTTGGCTGTGGCCCAGATCAACATTGAACGTCATGGCCTTGAAGGCCGCATGACGCTGGCCGAATCGGATGGCTTGGCCCAAGCCGATGGTCTGTTTGACCTCATCTTGTGCAACCCACCTTATGTGAATGCACAAAGCATGTCCGAACTTCCTGCCGAATTCAAAGCCGAGCCCGCGCTCGCTTTGGCCGGTGGCGACGACGGCATGGACTTTATTCGCCAAATGCTGCGCGACGCCCCAGCACACATGAGCGAGCACGCGGTTTTGGTTTTAGAAATTGGCCACGAACGCGATTACTTTGAAGCAGCCTTCCCTCATTTAGATGTCGTGTGGCTATCGACCAGTGCTGGTGACGACCAGGTCTTACTCCTCACACGCCAGGCAATTGTCGAAGGCGCAAATAACAAATGATCACGATTAAAAATGTCACCTTGCGCCGCAGTGCCAAGGTGTTGCTCGAAGGCGCCACCGTCACCCTCAACCCCGGTGAAAAAGTAGGCTTGGTGGGCCGCAACGGCGCAGGCAAATCTTCGCTGTTTGCTTTGCTCAACGGCAACTTGCAGGAGGACTCAGGCGAGTTCTACATCCCCACGCAATGGCGCATGGGGCAAGTGGCTCAAGACATGCCCGAGACCGAGCAAAGTGCCACCGAGTTCGTGATTGAAGGCGACACCGTGCTGAATGATGCACGCGCCGAAGTGGCTGCCGCAGAAACGACCGAAGACGGCGAACGCTTGGGCAACGCCTACATGGCGCTGTACGACGCGGGCGAGCACGATGCGCAGTCACGCGCACAAGCGCTCATCTTGGGCCTGGGCTTTAAAACGACCGAGCTCAACAACCCTGTGAACAGCTTCTCCGGCGGTTGGCGCATGCGTTTGCAATTGGCGCGTGCGCTGATGTGCCCGTCTGACTTGTTGCTGCTAGATGAGCCGACCAACCACTTGGACTTGGACGCTTTGGTGTGGCTCGAAGCTTGGCTCAAACGCTACGAAGGCACGATGGTGGTCATCAGCCATGACCGCGAATTTTTGGATGCGGTGACCAACGTCACCCTGCACATCGACGCGGGCAAGCTGGTGCGCTACGGCGGCAACTACAGCAAGTTTGAAGACATGCGTGCCGAGCAAATGGAGCTGCAACAAAACGCTTTCTCCAAACAGCAAGACAAGATTGCGCATTTGCAAAAGTTCATTGCACGCTTCAAGGCCAAGGCCAGCAAAGCCAAGCAAGCGCAAAGCCGCGTCAAGGCTTTGGACCGCATGGAAAAAATTGCGCCGTTGTTGGCCGATGCCGACTTCAGCTTCGAGTTCAAAGAACCCGCCAACTTGCCCAACCCCATGCTGAGCATGCAAGGCGTGAGCGTGGGCTACCCCGCCCCTGCCGATGCGCCTGCGGGCACACCACCCACCGTCATCGTGCAAAACGTCAGCCGCTCGGTGTTAGCGGGCCAGCGCATTGGCATCTTGGGTGCCAACGGCCAAGGTAAATCGACGCTAGTGAAAACCATTGCGCGCGACTTGGGTGCTTTGGGCGGCGAAGTGACCGAGGGCAAAGGCCTGAACATCGGCTACTTTGCGCAGCAAGAACTCGACGTGTTACACCCCGCAGACAACCCGCTCGACCACATGATTGCGTTGGCGAAAAAACTCACCATCGACGGCAAGCTGGCCGGCCAAGCCACACGCGAGCAAGACTTGCGCAGCTTCTTGGGCCAGTTCAACTTTGGCGGCGACATGGTCAAGCAAGCCGTAGGCAGCATGAGCGGTGGCGAAAAAGCCCGCTTGGTGCTGTGCATGTTGGTGTGGCAACGCCCCAACCTCTTGCTGATGGACGAGCCGACCAACCACTTGGACTTGGCGACACGCGAAGCGCTGAGCATGGCGCTGAACGAGTTTGAAGGCACCGTGATGCTGGTCAGCCATGATCGCGCTTTGTTGCGTGCGGTGTGTGACGAGTTCTGGATGGTGTCACGCGGTGGCGTCGAGCCGTTTGACGGCGACTTGGACGACTACCAGCGCTACCTGCTGGAAGAAGGCAAACGCTTGCGTGCCGAAGCTGTGGCGGCGGCCAATGCGGCGGCACTCAAGCCTGCTGTTGTTGCGCCTGCGGCTGAAGTGGCAGCACCTGTCGTGCAAGCTGCTCCACCCGCGGTGAAAGCAGCTGCACCTGTCGCCTCACGCGACCAACGCAAAGAAGACGCACAGCTGCGCAAAGAGATCAACGAGAAAAAACGCCCGTTGAAAAAAGAGATGGATAGCGTGGAAAAAAACATGGCCACGTTAGAAGCTGAAAAAACCGCGCTGCATGACAAACTCGCCACGCCCCTGCCGCCTGCTGAAATAGCCGAAGCAGGCAAACGCCTCAAAGCTGTGGAAGACGAGTTGGCCGAGCTAGAAGTGCGTTGGTTGGAACTGACCGAAGCGATGGATGCGATTGAGTCAGCAATGGCTTAAACAAAGCGCGCACTGAACTGCGCGCTGCACCAAATGATGGCGGGAAACGAACACATCCACGCCCAGAAGAATCGGTTCAAGCCAAAGAACCAAAACACCAAAAAGTGGAAGAACGCCGCCACGGCGCAAAACACGGCAGCGAGTCGTGGGTCAAGCAAGCTGAAAGGAAACAAGATTTCCCACACGATAAAGCCCCACGAGCCTATGATGGCCAGCCACTTATTACGCAGCGGGTGTGTAGCTGACAACGGCCCATAAATGGCCCCATTCAAAAAGATGGTCATGGCCGAGCCGTTGCGCCATTCAGGGCGTAGAAGCTTCACCGCCCCCGACATGAAATACGACGTGATGGCTTGAATGGCGATGTACCAAAAGCCTGCTTGCCAGCCCAGCTCTGCATTGCCAAACGCGCCCACCACTTGCGAGATGAACAAGCCCGTGAGCACCACCAAGGTCATGAAGTCGCTGCCCCCGTTGAACGCCCCGCGCCAACGGATGAGGATGAGCAAGTTGCCCACAAATAAAAACGCAATCAATGACAGCGAGGCGCCCTGCACGGCCAACGCAAACGCCGCACAAAGGCGCAACACCAAATGCAGCTGATGCATCTGCGGCTTGAACAGCACATCGAATAAAGCACGCACAGGTGCGTTAGGAATATCAGCCCGTTGCAAGGGCCAAGACCAAAACGCATCGTCAGCGGTGTACTTGCCCATTCGCAAATACTCCAGCGTTTGAAGGGCCAAGCTCCACGCAAACACCAACTCGGTCGCGCGAATCGCCATCAAGGTGGGCGCTTCGACCAAAGCTTCTATCCAAGCTTGAATGAAAGTCGCCATCAACATGTAGCCACCTCCACAGGCGAGGTCATCATCACTTGCGTGTCCACGTTGTCACTTCGGCCATCCAACACCATGCGCAGTTCAAACTGGCGATGCGTGAAGTCCACATCATGCGCACGCAGCACTTGATCGACTAAGCGCTGCATCATTTTGTAGCTCACCAAACTGCGTGGGTCCTCGCCCTCGGGCAAGTCATGCAAGTCGGCCCAAAAGTGGTCCACCATGTTTTGCTGAGCTAGGCCAATGTTGGTGTCGGGGTTGTGCACCAGATGGCTCAAGCGGCGCAAGTGGCGTGGGTAAATCAGCACCCAGCCTGACCATGGCATCTCG
>CAUPNL010000019.1:0-44774 GCA_963512655.1 uncultured Limnohabitans sp.
TCATTGATTTATTTCTTGATCATTTTGTTGTTCTGTTTTGTTTTGTACAACTGGATGCAGCAAGTCGGTACAGAGCCGAAGGAGGGTGGACATGCATAAAGCAAAATTTCAAAAGCGCACAGTTTTTCTGTGGCTCTATCTTGTATTTGCTTTGCTGCCCATTTATTGGATGATCAACATGTCATTCAAAACAAACAATGAAATCTTGGCTGGTTTCACCTTGTTCCCCGAGCATTTCACCTGGGCTAACTACGAAACTATCTTGACCGATCCAGCTTGGTATTCGGGCTATATCAACAGCCTGATTTACGTGGGCATGAATACGGTGATGTCACTCACCGTCGCGTTACCCGCCGCTTATGCGTTCTCACGCTATAGCTTTCTGGGTGACAAGCACGTGTTCTTTTGGCTATTGACCAACCGCATGACGCCACCCGCTGTGTTTTTGCTGCCGTTCTTTCAACTCTACAGCTCCGTGGGCTTAATGGACACGCACTTAGCCGTGGCACTGGTGCACTTGCTGTTCAACGTGCCGTTGGCTGTGTGGATTCTCGAAGGTTTCATGAGCGGCATTCCTCGCGAGATTGACGAGACGGCCTACATCGACGGCTATTCGTTCCCTCGATTTTTCGTGCAGATCTTTTTGCCTTTGATCAAAGCGGGGGTGGGCGTCGCTGCATTCTTTTGCTTCATGTTCAGCTGGGTGGAGTTGCTCTTGGCACGCACCTTGACCAGCGTGAATGCCAAGCCCATTGCGGCCACCATGACGCGCACCGTATCGGCGTCAGGCATGGACTGGGCCACGCTGGCGGCAGCAGGTGTGTTGACCATCGTGCCTGGTGCCATCGTGATTTGGTTTGTTCGTAACTACATCGCCAAAGGTTTTGCGATGGGTCGCGTTTGATGCGGCTTCAAGAGGAGAACTGCAATGTTTGAATGGATGGCGTGGACCACCCCTGTGGCCGTATTTTTTTCTTGCATCGGACTGATGATCACTGGGATGACTGTCTGGGAAATGAAATCACCCACCTTGATGCGCAAAGGTTTTTTGCCCATGCAAACTACACGAGGCGATCGCCTGTTCATTGGCCTGTTGTCTGCCGCTTATGTGAATTTGGCATTTGTCGGCATCAGCGGTTGGTTGGCTCAAGTTTTGTCGTTGGAAGCTGATCCATCGATTTGGTTCAGCTTTGTCCTCTCCATGGTTCTTCTCGGTTGGATCATGCGCAAAGGCTGACGCTCGTTTTCTAGAAAAGGACGGCTTGTTTCCCCCTGGAGCCGAAAGCACCTTCACACAGGGGTATCAAAAAAATGAGGAGATAGATATGAAGTTGCGTTACAGCGTCGTCGCAGTGGCAGTTGCCTGCTCACTGTCGTCTCAAGGTTGGGCTGATGAAGCTGCTGCCAAGAAGTGGATTGACAGCGAATTCCAGCCCTCGACCTTGAGTAAAACCCAGCAAGCGGCTGAGATGAAGTGGTTCATTGATGCGGCGAAGAAACTTCAAGCCAAAGGCGTGAAGGAAATCTCAGTCGTCTCCGAAACGATTGCCACTCACGAATACGAATCAAAAATACTGGCCAAGGCCTTTGAAGAAATCACGGGCATCAAAGTTAAGCACGACCTGATCGGCGAGGGCGATGTGGTGGAAAAACTGCAAACGTCCATGCAGTCAGGCAAGTCCATTTACGACGGTTGGATCACCGACTCCGATTTGATCGGTACACACTACCGCTACGGCAAGATCATGAACTTGACCGATTACATGAAGGGCAACGGCAAAGAGTGGACCAACCCCGGCATCGACATCAAAGACTTCATCGGCACCAGTTTCACCACAGCACCGGACGGCAAGCTGTACCAATTGCCCGACCAACAATTCGCCAACTTGTATTGGTTCCGCGCCGACTTGTTTGCCAAGCCTGAACTGAAAGCCAAGTTCAAAGCCAAATACGGTTACGAGTTGGGTGTGCCGCTCAACTGGAGCGCTTACGAAGACATCGCCGCCTTCTTCAGCAACGATGTAAAAAACATCGATGGCAAAGCCATTTACGGCCACATGGATTACGGCAAGAAAGACCCCTCGCTGGGTTGGCGTTTCACCGACGCTTGGCTGTCCATGGCTGGCTCGGCTGACATCGGTATTCCTAACGGCAAGCCCGTGGACGAGTGGGGCATTCGCGCCTCGGCTGATGGTTGTACACCTCAAGGCGCATCGGTCGCGCGCGGTGGTGCCACCAACTCACCAGCTGCTGTTTACGCCCTCACCAAGTACGTGGACTGGATGAAGCAATACGCGCCCAAGGAAGCCATTGGCATGACCTTCGGCGAAGCCGGCCCTGTGCCTGCACAAGGCCAAATTGCTCAGCAAATCTTCTGGTACACCGCCTTCACGGCCGACATGATCAAGCCAGGTTTGCCTGTGGTGAACGCCGATGGCACACCGAAGTGGCGCATGGCCCCAGGCCCCAACGGCCCGTACTGGAAGCAAGGCATGCAAAACGGCTACCAAGACGTGGGTTCATGGACCTTCTTCAAAGGCCATGACGAAAGCAAAACTGCTGCAGCGTGGCTCTACGCCCAGTTCGTGACTGCCAAAACCACGTCCTTGAAAAAGACCATCGTGGGTTTGACACCGATTCGCGAGTCCGACATCCAGTCCAAAGCCATGACCGACATGGCGCCTAAATTGGGTGGTTTGGTGGAGTTCTACCGCAGCCCCGCACGCGTGGCTTGGACGCCCACCGGCACCAACGTGCCTGACTACCCCAAGCTGGCTCAGTTGTGGTGGAAAAACGTGGCCGTGGCTGTGACCGGTGAGAAAACACCGCAAGCCGCGATGGACAACTTGGCCAACGAAATGGACGATGTGATGGCACGTTTGGAGCGCTCCGGCATGGCCGTGTGTCCACCCAAGCTCAACGCCAAATCTGACCCCAACAAGTGGCTCAGCGACAAGGGTGCACCTTGGAAGAAATTGGCGAATGAAAAGCCAAAAGGCGAAACCATTGCGTACGACTCATTGTTGAACGCATGGAAGAACGGCAAGGTCCGTTAAACCAGATGGCCGTGTGGGTCACACACTCACACGGCCTTTTTTTGTTCGTTCTTGATTGATGGAGCGTTAGATTTCTATGCCAACCCAAGCACAGCCGCAGCTGACACGACGTGAAGATCTGTTGGCGCAGCTTGACCCTCAAGCGGTGTATGACATCGCCATTGTGGGTGGCGGTGCAACTGGTTTAGGTTTGGCATTGGATGCGGCCGCACGCGGCTACCGTGTAGTTCTTGTCGAATCGAATGATTTTGCAAAAGGCACATCATCGCGATCAACCAAACTAGTGCACGGAGGTGTACGGTATTTGGCGCAAGGCAATATTGCTTTGGTACGAGAAGCGTTGCACGAACGCAGCACACTTCTACACAATGCACCACACATCGCGCAACCACTCTCATTTGTGATGCCGTCTTATGCGTGGTGGGAGAAACCTTTTTACGGGATTGGTTTAAAAATTTACGATGCTTTGGCTGGCAGGTCTGGCCTTGGCGATACAGAATTCTTGTCATGTGAAGAGACCTTGGCGTATCTTCCCTCTGTGCAAGCAGATCGCCTCAAAGGCGGCGTGAAGTATTGGGATGGCCAATTCAACGATGCCAAATTGGCATTGGCGTTGGCACGCAGTGCGGCACTCGAAAGTGCATTGCTGTTGAATTACATGCAAGCCAAATCTTTGCTGTACTCAGATAAAAAAGTCTCGGGTGTGCGATGCCAAGACACGCTCACGGGGGCTGCGCATGACATTCAAGCACGTTGCGTGGTCAATGCCACAGGGGTCTGGGTCGATGCTTTGCGTGCGCAAGATGGGGATGTACAAGCGATGGTGGCACCGAGTCAAGGTGTTCACATCGTGGTGGACAAAAAATTTCTACCAGGCCATGCCGGTTTGATGATTCCCAAAACAGCCGATGGCCGCGTGCTGTTTGCAGTGCCTTGGTTGGGTAAAGTTATTTTGGGAACAACAGACACGCCTCGACATGACTTGGCCAAAGAGCCGTTGGCTTTTGAGGAAGAAATTGATTTCATCCTGAACGAATCTGCGCGTTATTTGCGAGATGCTCCTCAGCGAAGCGATGTTAAAAGTATTTGGGTTGGCTTGCGTCCACTGGTCAAGCCCCCCGAGAAAACAGGCCAAAACACCAAAGCACTGAGCCGTGAACACACCGTACTGGTCAGTGACTCAGGCCTCGTCACCGTCACAGGAGGCAAATGGACAACCTACCGAGCGATGGCTGAAGATGTTCTTCAAAAATGTTTTGACAGCACGTTACTCATGCCCAAAAGTAGGTCGTGCACCGAAATACTCAAATTAGTAGGTGCAGAAAATTTGAGTGATTTACCCATATCCATCTGTGAACCGGAAGGATTGCATTCGTATGGCAGTGAACAGACTTGGGTACAACAATTACCCGGTCACCAGACTTGGCTAACCGATGGGTTGAGCGAAGCGATGGTGCGATTTGCTGCTCGCTATGAATATGCGGTTCATGTCGAGGATGTACTGGCAAGACGCTCTCGCTTGCTGTTCATCGACGCGCGATTGGCGATGCGCATCGCACCAACAGTGGCAGCCATTTTGTTTTCAGAAACAGGCATTGATCCAGACATTCAAGGTTTTTTGGATTTAGCAGCGCAGTACACGCTGAACTAATTCGACAATATGGGCATGAAAACTGCCCCCACCATTACCCTCGGTCGCTGGCAAACATTGCATCAAGCTGCGCAATTCATCCGCACAGAAGTGTTTGTCAAAGAGCAAGGCATCGCCCCAGAAGACGAATGGGATGCAGACGATGCCACCGCTTTGCACGCGGTGCTGTTTGATGTGACTGGACACCCCCTGGGCAATGCCCGCTTGCTACAACCATCAGTCAATGTGGCCAAGGTAGGGCGCATGGCCGTGCTGAAAGAAGCCCGTGGCCACGGCTATGGTGCTCGCCTGCTAGAAGCCTTGGTGTCAGAGGCACGTCGACGCGGCAACAAAGAAGTACGCCTGAGTGCGCAACGCAGCGCTGAAGGCTTTTATGCAGCCTTCGGGTTCAGCATCGCAGGCGAGCCGTTTGACGAGGTGGGCATACCGCATGTGGAGATGCGATTGAACTTGGTGTGACGGTCGTTTCAACCGTGTGAAAATACGCGCAATTAAAACTTTAAGAAACATTTCCTTATGAAAATCGCGCACCACTTCTTACCTGTGACTTTGGCTATCGCAAGCTCAATGGCGCTTAACACCCAAGCCATGGCGGGTGATTTGAACAACGTCAGCGCTCTCAGCCAAACCGAGTTTTTAGCATTGAGCAAAGACTTGGCGGCAGCCACCAGCACCAAGGCGATTGAACCAGCTGCGCCATTGGGCCTGACAGGTTTTGATGTCAGTGCGTCAACCACGATGACACAAACAAAAGCGGGCGCTGCTTGGCAAACCGCAAGCGGTGACAGCATGAACAACCTGATTCAAACCAAGTTGTCGGTTAGTAAAGGCTTGCCTGGTGGCTGGGATGTGGGCGGCTTTGTGTCCAAAGTGCCTTCGACCAATGTGTCGGTTGCTGGTGTTCACGTGAAATACGCCTTGCTTGAAGGCAATGCCATCACGCCCGCCATTGCCCTGCGCGGCAGCCACAGCCGCATGGGTGGCGTGTCAGGCATGGAGCTCAACAACACGGGTCTGAATGTGTTGATTTCCAAAGGCTTTGTGGGCTTCACACCTTACGCGGGTGTGGGCACGGTTTACTCCAATGCCAAAGCCACAGGCAAGAGCGATGAAAGCTTCACACAAAGCAAATCGTTTGTGGGCGTGAGCTGGAACGTACTGCTGGTCAATCTCTCGGCCGAGTACGACCGCACGGGCAAGAACGCATCGGTGGGCTTGAAGGCTGGCGTGCGTTTTTAAGCACGCGGCAGCTTAAATATCCTCACGCAAAGCGTAGGGCAGTGGCAGCAGGCTCAGCACTGGGCCATCTGCCGCCCCCAAATGCAAGCTGCTGTTTTCAGTGGCACTGAGTTGCAACTCAAGCACCGCCACATGGCTTGCGCCATCGCTGGCGGCTTGTGCCACCAAGCCGCATGGCTGCGTCGCGTCTAAGCTAGAAAACACTTCTTGACCCGCGGTGAACGGTGCCGCACTTTGCGCAATGAACCCACGGCGCTTCAAGGTGCCACGGAACTGGCTACGGGCCACCACCTCTTGACCGGGATAGCAACCTTTTTTGAAGTTCACGCCATCGACTGATTCGTAGTTGAGCATCTGCGGCACAAAGGCTTCGAAGGTGGCCAACTCGACCCACGCAATACCGCTCATCACTTCACCCACTTGCCACAGGTTTGCGCTGAGGGCTGGACCTGTGGGCGCTGCCACGTCTTTGGGCGCGAGCCAAAAAGCGCGTGGTTGACCTAGGGCAGGGTAGAGGGTTAGTACGTCGGCAGCATCCGCTACGTGGCGTTGCCATGCGTCTGCGGATGCACCATTCAATGCCGCCAGCGCTGCATCACCTGCCAGACCGAGCAACTGAAATTCATCACTGGCATCGCTCAGCTTGGCCTTGGCACGCAGCACAAACATCGACAAGCGTTTGACGGTTTGAGCCATCAGGTCTTTGCGGCAAATCAGCAGCACTTCTTCGGCGGAACGTTTGTAAACCACAAAGCTTGCTTGCATGCGGCCCTTGGCGTTGCAAAAAGCGGCCAAGCGGCATTGGCCTTCTTTCATCAACAGCACATCGTTGGTGAGTTGGTTGTGCAAAAAGCTGGCGGCGTCTTCACCCGCAGCGCGGATGATGCCGAGGTGGGGCAGGGGGGCGATGCCGTTCAAAGGCGCGGAGGTTGCAAATGTGGTCTGTGACATAGGGTGAATTATCATGCTCGCTTGATTAACGTGATTGGACATAGGGTTGTGATGCGGCTCATCAAGCGAATCTTTTGGACGGTGTTGAGTCTGGCCCTGTTGGTGTCAGCGGTCTCTGGCTGGTGGGTGTTGACCCCCATGTCGCTGCCCACGCCCACTGTGGACGTGTCCATTGAGCCGCAAACCCCTGTGCGCGGCATTGCCCAAGCGGTGGTCGATGCGGGTGTGGATGTGCCGCCCGTGGTGCTGTATGCGTTTTTCCGCGCCAGTGGCCAATCGCGCAAGCTTCGAGCGGGCAGCTACGAGCTGAGCCAAGGTAACACGCCGCTTAATTTGCTGCGCAAGCTCACCCGTGGTGAAGAAAGCCTCAAAGCCATCAGCCTGATCGACGGCTGGACATTCCGCCAATTCCGCGCTGCGTTGGCCAAAGCAGAAGGCCTCAAACACGACACCAAAGGCCTGAGCGATGACGAACTCATGGCCAAGCTGGGCATGCCGGGTGTGGCCCCTGAAGGCAGGTTTTTCCCAGACACCTATACCTACGGCAAAGGCACGTCTGAGCTGCATGTGATGGAACGTGCAGCCAAGGCCATGACCAAACAACTGGCCGCCGCATGGGGCAAACACCAACCGGACATTCAAATCAAAACCATCGATGAGGCCTTGATTTTGGCCAGCATCGTTGAAAAAGAAACTGGCCGCGAAAGCGACCGCACCACCATCAGCCGTGTATTTCACAACCGTTTGGCCATCGGTATGCCTCTGCAAACCGATCCCACGGTGATTTACGGCATGTTCGACAACTTCGATGGCAACCTGCGCCGTGCAG
The DNA here is from genome assembly GCA_963512655.1 of uncultured Limnohabitans sp. Taxonomy (GTDB): domain Bacteria; phylum Pseudomonadota; class Gammaproteobacteria; order Burkholderiales; family Burkholderiaceae_C; genus Limnohabitans. The sequence continues at coordinate 7,727 of CAUPNL010000019.1, forward strand.
ACTTGCGCACTGACCACCCGTGGAACACCTACACCCGCAAAGGCTTGCCGCCTACGCCCATCGCCATGCCTGGGCGCAACGCGCTCAAGGCCGCCGTGCAGCCTGCGCCCAGCAATGCGTTGTACTTTGTGGCCAAGGGCGACGGCACGAGCTACTTCAGCGCGACGCTGGATGAGCACAATGCCGCAGTCAATCGCTACCAACGCAAAGCTGCTGGTCAGTGATGTTGAACAGGCAAAATAGCGGGCTATGACAAAAACAGGTCTGTTCATCAGTTTTGAAGGCATCGACGGCGCGGGCAAGTCCACGCACATCGATGGCTTGGCCGCGGCGTTCAAAGCGCAGGGCCGCCAAGTCACGCTCACCCGCGAGCCCGGCGGCACACCTTTGGCCGAAAAGCTGCGCGAGATGGTGCTGCACGATGCGATGGACTCGCTGACCGAAGCCCTGCTGATCTTCGCGGCCCGCCGCGACCATCTACGCAACGTGATTGAGCCCGCGTTGGCGCGCGGCGACGTGGTGCTGTGTGACCGTTTCACCGACGCCACCTTTGCCTACCAAGGCAGCGGCCGTGGGTTTGATTTGGGTATGCTCAAACAGCTTGAGCAATGGGTACAAGCGATTTCCACTGACGCAGTCAGCCCTTCAAGCAAAGGCTTTCGCCAACCCGATGTGACGGTGTGGTTTGAGCTTGACCCAGCCATTGCCGCTGTGCGCCTAGCCGGTGCACGTGTGCCCGACCGGTTTGAGGCGCAACCCGTTGAGTTTTTCCAAAAAGTGTCTGACGGCTATGCCGCCCGCGCCAGAGCCGACGCACAACGTTTTGTCCGCCTAGACGCCGCCCAAACCCGTGAAGCCGTTTGGCAGCAACTGCACCTCAACTTTGTGCAGCGCGGCTGGTTGAGCGCCAATTGATGGCTAGCGTCGCATGACAGAGACCACCACATACGCTAGGCCTGTCTTGAGCCCATGGCTACAAGGCCAACTCACCACCTTGCTAGAGCGACGCGGCCACGCCTGGCTGCTACAAGGCCCATCGGGCTTGGGTCAATACACACTGGGCCTAGAACTGGCCCGTGCTTGGCTGTGCGAGGCACCCACGAAGCAGGGCGCTTGTTACCAATGCCGCAGCTGCCACGCGGTTGATGTGCGCACCCATGCCGACCTGCGCACACTCATGCCGGAAGCTTTGGCGCTTGAACTCAGCTGGCCCTTGGACGAGAAAACCCAAAAAGACCTCGACGACAAAAAGCGCAAGCCCAGCAAAGAAATTCGCGTCGAAGCAGCGCGTGACATGGTGGCCTTCAGCCAGCAAACCCGCTCGGGAGGCTCCACCAAAGTGGTGTTTGCCTACCCCGCCGAGCGCATGAACCATGTCACGGCCAACACCATCCTCAAAACGCTGGAAGAACCACCAGGCGAGTGCCGCTTTGTGCTGGCCAGCGAAGCCGCGCACCAGCTGCTGCCAACCATCCGTAGCCGCTGCCAAACCCACACCATGGTGTGGCCCACAGAAGCTGAGGCTTTGAGCTGGCTACAAACCCAAAGCGTACCAGCGGCAGATGCGACCGTGTTGCTGCGCGCAGCCGGAGGCCGACCTGAGGATGCACTCGATCTAGCCAATACCGGACTCAAAGCTGCGCACTGGGCAGCACTGCCCAAGGCCGTGTTGCGCGGTGATGTAGGCGCAGTCTCAGACGCCACGCCATCGCAAGCCATCGCCATGCTGCAAAAGCTGTGTCACGACTTGTTGGCTATTCGCACAGGCGCTGAGCCACGCTTCTTTCTGGCGGCAGATTTGCCCGCTGCAGGCACGGTGAGTTCGCTCACCCAATGGTCCAAAGACCTGATGGATGCAGCCCGAACGTCCGAACACCCGTACAACGCAGGCTTGATGTTTGAAGCCTTGGTGGCGCGTGCGCAAACCGCCTTGCGCGCCAAAGACTGATTCATTCGCAAACCATCCATTCGCGCTCACACAACGCCTTTTTGTTCAAAGACACATGTTCACCGATTCCCATTGCCACCTGAATTTTCCAGAGCTGGTTGAAAACATCCACACCATCCGCGACGACATGGCCAAGGCCCAAGTCACGCGCGCTTTGGTCATCAGCACGACGCTGGAGCGCTTTCCTGAAGTGCACAGCTTAGCTACCCAGTTCGATAACTTTTGGGCCACCGTGGGCGTGCACCCCGACAACGAAGGCGTGCAAGAACCCACCCTGGATGACCTGCTGAGTCGAGCCAAACTGCCCAAAGTGGTTGGCATTGGTGAAACCGGCCTTGACTATTACCGCTTGGGCGAACGCACTGTGGCCGACATGGAATGGCAGCGCAACCGCTTTCGCATCCACATCCAAGCCGCGCAGCAAACCCAGCTGCCTTTGGTCATCCACACCCGCAGCTCGTCGGCAGACACCGTGGCGATTTTGAAAGAGCAAAGTGAAGATGGCTCAACGGGCAGTGCAGGGGGCGTGTTTCACTGCTTCACCGAAACGGCAGACGTGGCTCGTGCCGGCTTGGACCTCGGGCTGTACATCTCGTTTTCAGGCATCTTGACCTTCAAAAATGCCCAAGACTTGCGCGATGTGGCGAAGTTTGTGCCCACGGACCGCATCTTGATTGAGACCGATAGCCCGTATTTGGCGCCTGTGCCGTACCGTGGCAAGACCAACAACCCGTCTTATGTGCCGTTTGTCGCCAAACAGATTGCCGAGGTCAAAGGTATGACCGTGGAAGCCGTGGCCGAAGCCACCAGCCGCAATTTTGACCAACTTTTCAGTGGTGTTTTAAAATGAGAAAATACTTTAAGTATTTTTTATATCTATATGTTTTTATTGGATATTCTTCATCTAACGCAGGCTCGTATGATGACTTTATTGCTGCTGTGACATTTGATCAGCCAGCAACGGTCGAAAAGCTTTTGGCACGTGGCTTTGATCCCAATACACCCAATGAAAAGGGCGTACCCGGCATTTTGATCGCGCTTCAATCTGATTCGCCAAAGTCTGCGATGTTGTTGGCCAAGCACCCAAAAACCAATATCAATGCAAAAAATGCTGTTAACGAAACGCCACTGATGCTGGCCGCCATTAACAACCAACTAGATTTGGCCAAGGTACTTATCGCGCGTGGCGCAGACGTGAATCGCCCAGGATGGACGCCTCTACATTACGCTGCAACCAAGGGCCACCGCGAAATGATGCGTTTGCTGCTTGAACATGAAGCCTACATTGACAGTGAATCTGCCAACGGCACAACGCCTTTGATGATGGCGGCTTACTATGCACCGCCTCTGGCTGTCAAACTATTGTTGGAAGAGGGTGCTGATCCTACTTTGCTCAATTCAGCCAACGCATCTGCGCTAGACATGGCTTTGTCTCAGGACCGTGAACAGAGTGCTTTTTACATCCGAGCGTTTACAGAAGCTTGGTTCATTCAAAATCCCACTGTGAACAGCAATTGAACCTTTTAAATTGCACCGGCTGTTAAACGGTTTAAAAAGCGGCTAACCATATTGCCTACGACTGGCTTGACTGGTTCGGGCTTATTTCCGACGCCACCTTTAGGGCTGGTGACGAGTATCTTAAAACTAGTTTTTTGTCTCATTTTTTAATTATGAGTCCAAAAAGTTTACATATGTTGATTTACATGTATATCTTAACGATTCTTAAATTATACATAATATACATCGTATCAAATATTGAGTACTTCAAATCAATGATCAGCATGTGCCCAAAGCAATAAGGCATCACGATCTTCCACCACCAAGTCAATCTTTTCGCCAACGGGTAAACAGAGCTTGGTTGCGACATGGCCAAACGGCAAATCAGTTAGTACGGGCGCTTTGATTTGCGCGCGCAGCCAATCGACGACGCTTTGAAGTTTGAAGCCTTTGTCGTGTGGCGTGAGCTTGTAGCTGTTGAACTGACCCAACACAATCGCTTTTTGATCAGCCAATACGCCTGCATGCAACAGCTGCGTCAGCATGCGTTCTATGCGGTATGGATGTTCACCCACATCTTCTAAGAACAACACGCCATTTTTAATTTGCGGGAAATAGGGCGTGCCGAGTAAAGAAACCAATACAGCCAAATTACCACCCCAAAGTACGGCATCGCGTGCCCATACACCAGGGCGGCGTTTCTCATTAGCTGCAGCGCAAGCTTTAGACAATTGCCAACCCGCGCCCTCGCCCTGCCCGCTGACCATGTCGTCAAAACAAGCCTCCATGATGTCGTCTGGCTGCTCTGCACCAAAGTCTTCGCCCAAGGCGGGTCCCGCCCAAGTGACCGCCCCAGTTTTGGCAAGCAGTGCGTTTTGAAAAGCTGTGAAGTCGCTCAAACCCACAAACTGCGTGCCTTTGGCAATGGCTTTGGCCACTTGCTTGTATTTGATGCAGGGCAAGATGCGCGTGAGGCCATAGCCGCCACGCGAAATGAGGGCCACATCTGCACCGCTATCGGCTGCACGGTGGATGGCGGCCAAGCGGGTGGCATCGTCCCCTGCAAAACGGGTGTGGCTGCTAAGTGCGTCAACGTCTAACTCGACCGCATGACCGAGTTTTTTCAGGCGAGCCACGCCACGTTTGAAAGCTGCTTTGTCGCGCACCGCGCCACTGGGGGAATAGATGTAAATATGAGCCATGGGCACATTGTCGCGGCAAAATTCGCGTGAATTTCAGCCGCGTTTGTAATGCAACAAACGCCCACGATAAGCGCTCAAGTCTTGCAGCGGCTCGTTCATCAGCAGTTCGGTAACACCAAATCCCATATTGGCCATGTCTTTGTGAAACGCGCTGCGGTTGCCACGATTAGGATCAACGATCAACACCTCGGCGCCCTCTGCCGCATGCTCTTGGATAAAGCCAGACAACTGTGCTGGATGGCTGCGCTCGTACAGCACATCACTGGCAATGAGTAAATCAAACGCGCCAAGCCCCTTGTTCACCCTGCCCCAGTTACCCGTTTCGTAATGCAAAGGCGGCAAACCATTCAACAACACATTGGCTTTCAGAAAAGTTTCTGTGAGCGGGTGGCAATCGCTGGCAATGATGTTGCCCTCACGTCGGTGCACCACGAGGCTAGCCAGCCCCAAACCACAGCCGACTTCTAAAATGCGCTTGTCCTTGAGCACCCACGTTTGCATGAGGTCAGCCAGCTTTTGTGCAGAGGGCCAAAGCAAACCAAACAAGGGCCAAGTGGCAGACGAAATACCTGCTGCCAGAGCCAAGCCCAACGGGTCAAAAAACTGTTGCTTGTCGAGCAACGAGCGAATTTGTAAATCAGCCCGCCTCCTACACCAACCCTCTGAAACTTCACTTCGTAACCGATGGTGGGTGTGGCGTTAGACATGCTTAACTTCGTTTCGGCGGTGGCGTGGATACAGGTGCCATCAGCAAGGTGCTCAAGGCACGAGGACCTGCCATGTGGCCACGGTCTGGATATGGCGCATCGCGCAAAGCAGCGGATAGCTCGGGTGACTCGACCCAATGGATAGGCAATTGCAAATTAGCCAGCAAAGGTGCCATCACACGCGGTGCATGCAAAGCCGACGGCGCGGGCTGTACGCTAGCCAAAAACTCGCGCAGCACTTGTGCGTGCCATGCCAAGCGATGCGTAGCGATTTTTTTAGGCTTGTCAGACAGGCCAAACCCAGGCAAGTCCAAAGCGATCACAGGCTCTGCCGATTGCAGTTGCGGCGCATATTGCACGCTCCAGTCGTCTAGCCCATGCAGATACACATGCGGTGAGGCTTGGGCTTGTGTGTTGCTGGTGCGGTTGTCAAACCAATGCAAACGCAAGCCGTCTAAAGCGGGTAAGTCAGCCGTGAAATGCGACAGCGCAATTGGCACATCCAAACTGGAAAATGCAGCGTCTGAAGTGCGCAAAGTATCTTCACGCAAAGGTACTTTGCTCAGCTGTTGCTGAGCACGGCGTTGTTCAAAAAAGCCTTGCATCAGTGCCGCACATTCGTGGGCCAACACCCCGCCGGTCACTTGGGTTTGGTGGTTGATTTGCTCGTACTCAAAAAGGTTGAGTACCGAACCCGCTGCACCTGTTTTAGGCTCGGTCGCGCCAAACACAACGCGCTTGAAACGCGCATGCAGCGCCGCACCGCTGCACATGGCGCAAGGCTCTAGCGTCACATACAAGGTGCAGTCATCGAGCCGGTAGTTGCCGAGCGCTTGGGCCGCAGCGCGCATCGCATTCACTTCGGCATGCGCTGTGGGGTCATGGCTGGCCAGTGGCGCGTTGTGGGCTGAGGCAATCACCTGCCCTGCCCTCACCACCACCGCACCCACCGGCACTTCACCGGCATCGGCAGCAGCTTGCGCTTGGCGCAAGGCCAGCTGCATGAAGCCGATATCTTCAGGCGAATGCGTCATGGCTGCACCATGCCGAGCTTGACCATCCATTCAGCCAAAGCTTGCTCATCCGCAGTGCCCTCTGCATACGCAGCATGCATGGCAACGTGTGATTCCGGTCGATGCTGGTTGAGTTTGAGCTTGCATTGCAGCTCGGTGATGCACAACTCAAACGCTACGATGGCGTTGAGCATTTTGTGTTGGTAGTCTTCACCCAAACCACGCCACTGCGCGGCATAAGGCGGCTCGTGGTCACCAATGAGTTGCTTGAGCAAATGATCTTTGGCTTGCGACTCGTCCACTAAAGTGGCTTCGACTTTGGCATGCACCGCCAAGTAACTCCACGTGGGCACGCGCGTGAGGTCTGGATACACCTTGGGCGACATATAGGCCTGCGGACCCATGAAGGTCACCAGTGCTTGGGGGCGCGACTGCAAATAACGCCAATGCGGGTTGGCCTTGGCACAGTGGCCCAGCAACACGTGCTGGCCATTGGCTTGCGTCAAATGAAGGGGGATGTGTGTGACGGCTGGAAAACCATCGTCATCCACACTGATGAGGCTTGCAAACGGGTACGCCCGCATAAGAGCGAGCGCATGGGCCTCATCTTTGGCTTTGAACTGCGGGGGCAGGTACACGCCAAATTACCGCGTGGCGGCTTGTTTAAAAACGACGTTTGACCGCTGGGCCTGGGCCCTTGCCTTCGATGTGACGGAAGGTCACACGGGCTTTGTTCATGTCGTAAGGCGACAGTTCAACCGTGACCTTGTCGCCTTCGATGATGCGGATGCGGTGCAGGCGCATTTTGCCGGCGGTGTATGCGATCAGTGAGTGACCGTTTTCCAGGGTGACGCGGTAGCGAGAGTCGGGCAAGACCTCGGTCACGACACCCTTCATTTCGATCATTTCTTCTTTTGCCATGTACTCAGTGTTCTCTAATTTAAAAATTCAAGCCCAAATCGGGCAATTGCTAGCAGCCTCAGATTGTAGGCCGTTTGAAGAGCGGCTTTAGGCCTGGGTGGGCTGGCCGACAAAGGCCTTGTTCGCAATCTTCCAGCCGTCTTTGGTTTGCAGCAGCACGAAGTAGTCGGTAAAAGTCATAGCACCGTGCACAAGCGTGACGCGAGCGCTGGCGGCTGAGCCAGCCACTTCGATCCAATCGATGCTTCGGCGACGCGTTGCTTCGTCCGCCGCTGGCTTACCCCCAAAGCGTTCGCAGTACATGTCGAGCGGCCAAGAGGTAAACACGCCTTCACGCATGGATTCAATGTGAGCGGTGGGCAAAAACGCCAGCCGCATATAGCTTGCGTCGTCGTGCGCATGACCCAGAAAATATTGCTCAATCGGCGCGCAGGCTGCCAGCTGCTCTGCCGTCAGTGTCGAATTGCTTTGGCTTGGATGTGTCATTTCAAGGTGTCCTTGCCGAGTTATTCCCACTCAATGGTGGCCGGTGGCTTCGATGAAACGTCGTAGGTCACGCGGTTGATGCCACGCACTTCGTTGATGATTCGGCCAGACACTTTCTTGAGCAAGGCATAAGGCAACTCAGCCCAGTCTGCGGTCATGAAGTCGCTGGTTTGCACGGCGCGCAAGGCCACCACGTAGTCGTAGGTGCGGCCATCCCCCATCACGCCCACGCTCTTGACGGGCAAGAACACGGTGAAGGCTTGGCTGGTCAAGGCGTACCAAGATTTGCCAGTGGCTTCATCTTTGAAGTTGTGCAACTCTTCAATAAAGATCGCATCGGCACGACGCAGCAAGTCGGCGTATTCCTTTTTCACTTCGCCCAAAATTCGCACGCCCAAGCCTGGGCCTGGGAACGGGTGGCGGTACACCATGTCGTGCGGCAGGCCCAAAGCCACGCCGAGTTCGCGCACTTCGTCTTTGAACAATTCGCGCAATGGCTCCAACAACTTCAAGCCCAACTGCTCGGGCAATCCGCCCACGTTGTGGTGGCTCTTGATCGTCACAGCTTTTTTGCTCTTCGCACCGCCGCTCTCGATGACGTCTGGGTAAATCGTGCCTTGGGCTAAGAATGTGGCGCCTTTGTGGCCGCCGTCACCTGCTTTGAGTTTGGCCGCTTGTTCTTTAAACACATCCACAAACAAGCCACCGATGATTTTGCGTTTGGCTTCTGGCTCACTCACGCCCGCCAATTTGCCCAGGAACAGGTCGCTCGCGTCCACGCGAATCACGTGTGCATGCAATTTGCCGACAAACATGTCCATCACCATGTCGCCTTCGTTCAGGCGCAACAGGCCGTGGTCCACAAACACACAGGTGAGTTTGTCGCCAATGGCGCGGTGAATCAGTGCGGCGGCAACGGAGGAATCCACACCCCCGCTCAGACCGAGGATGACCTCTTCGTCACCCACTTGTTTGCGAATGGCAGCCACCGCTTCTTCGATGTAGTCGCCCATGATCCAGTCAGGGCGCGTGCCGCAGATATCCAGCACAAAGCGGTTCAACAAAGCTTGGCCTTGCACCGTATGTGTGACTTCGGGGTGGAACTGCACCGCATAAAACTTGCGCGTCTCATCCGCCATACCGGCGATCGGGCAAGCAGGCGTTGACGCCATGACCTTGAAGCCTTCGGGCAACTGGGTCACCTTGTCGCCGTGGCTCATCCACACTTTCAGCATGCCGTGGCCTTCGGGCGTGTTGAAGTCTTCAATGTCTTTGAGCAATGCGGTGTGGCCGTGGGCTCGCACTTCTGCGTAGCCAAATTCGCGAGTGGTGCCAGCCTCTACCTTGCCGCCAAGTTGGGTGGCCATGGTTTGCATGCCGTAGCAAATGCCCAGCACGGGCAGGCCCAGCTCAAACACGGCGTCAGGCGCACGGTCATCCACCTCGTACACGCTGGCGTGGCTGCCTGAAAGGATGATGCCCTTCAGATTGCCGTCTTTGGCGTATTCGCGTACCCAGTCGCTGGTCACGTCGCAAGGATGAACTTCACAAAACACATGGGCCTCGCGCACGCGGCGGGCGATGAGTTGGGTGACTTGAGAGCCGAAATCGAGGATGAGGATTTTTTGGTGCGACATAAATAAAAAAGGGCCGTCAAATGGCCTAGCTGGATATTGTCTCAAAAAACAAAGCCACCCCGAAGGATGGCTTTCTAGGGCACACTTAAAGCTTAGTCAGCTCTTCTTCGGCGCGATAGTTAGGCGCTTCTTTGGTGATTTGCACGTCATGCACATGGCTTTCACGAATGCCCGCTGCCGTGATTTCCACAAACTGAGATTCTTCGTGCATGGCTTCGATCGTGGCGCAACCGCAGTAGCCCATGCTGGCGCGTAAGCCGCCAGCCATTTGGTAAATGATGGAAACGACCGAACCCTTGTAAGGCACACGGCCCTCAATCCCTTCGGGCACCAGCTTGTCGGCGTTGGGGTTGCCGGTGCTGCTTTCTTGAAAGTAGCGGTCGGCACTGCCCTGCTGCATGGCACCAATCGAGCCCATGCCACGGTAGCTCTTGTAGCTGCGACCTTGGAACAACACGATTTCGCCCGGCGCCTCTTCGGTCCCCGCAAACATGCCGCCCATCATCACCGTGCCTGCACCTGCGGCGATAGCTTTGGCAATGTCGCCGCTGTAACGAATGCCGCCGTCGGCAATCAGTGGCACGCCTGTGCCTTTGAGGGCTGTGGCCACGCTGTCCACCGCCATGATTTGCGGCACGCCCACGCCCGCCACGATGCGGGTGGTACAGATGGAGCCTGGGCCAATGCCCACTTTCACGCCGTCAGCACCGGCTTCCACCAAGGCCAAAGCAGCTGCACCCGTGGCGATGTTGCCGCCGATGACTTCGATGTGGGGGTAGTTTTGTTTGACCCAACGCACGCGCTCGATCACACCTTTGCTGTGGCCGTGCGCGGTGTCCACCACGATGGCATCCACGCCAGCACGGGACAAGGCCTCGACCCGTTCTTCTGTGCCCTCGCCCACACCCACCGCAGCGCCTACGCGCAGCTTGCCTGCGGCATCGCGTGCGGCATTGGGGAAGTTGAGTTGTTTGGTGATGTCTTTGACGGTGATCAAGCCTTTGAGCTCAAACGCGTCGTTCACCACCAGCAAGCGCTCGAGCTTGTGTTTGTTCAACAGATGTTTGGCTTGCTCTGGTGTGGTGCCTTCAGGCACAGTGACCAAGCGCTCACGGGGTGTCATGATTTCGCTGACACGTTGGTCGTAGCGGGTCTCAAAACGCAAATCGCGGCCGGTGACGATACCGACCACTTTGCCGCCATCGCACACGGGAAAGCCTGACACGCCCAGCTCTTCCGACAGGGCCATCACTTGGCGCACGGTGGTTTCGGGGGTGATGACCACGGGGTCACGCAACACGCCCGATTCATAACGCTTGACCTTGGCCACTTGGGCCGCTTGCTCTTGCGCGGTGAGGTTTTTGTGCACGATGCCAATACCGCCCTCTTGGGCAATCGCAATCGCCAATCGCGCTTCCGTGACCGTGTCCATGGCCGCAGAGACCAAGGGCAAGTTCAGACGGATGTTGCGGGTGAATTGCGTTGCAAGCGATGTATCCTTGGGCAGGACTTGAGAGAACGCGGGGACGAGCAGAACGTCGTCAAAAGTGAGGGCTTTGCCAAGCAGGCGCATGTTGATAGCTCCAAAAACAGCATTGTACGTAAGGGGTAAATGCAGCTTGTATACAGCGCCTAGGCTGAACTATTCCTTAATGAATGGATGGCATTGGCGCTTCTACGACAATGCCACATCAATTTGCAAAATTTGCACAAAGGTGATTCGTTTGACATCGCGCCCAAAACAACAACTGACCGCCCTGCTGCTGTGTATCTCTGCCACTTTCGGGAATTTAGTGTGTGCTGAATCTCTGAAACTCAGCTTGCCAGATTTAGAAAACATGATGTTCAGCCAAAGCCCTGCCTTGCGCAGCGCGACCAACGCCGTGGACGCAGCGCGTGCAGCCGTGGACACCGCACGAACCATCCCCAACCCACAAATTGAAGTGATGAACGGCACACGCAAGCCGCGTCCTGGTTACACGGACACACATGCGAACGCCAACCTGAAATCTATCAGCTTGACCCAAGACTTAGACATGCCTTGGCACCGCTTCCCCCGCGTGGACGGTGCGCTGGCGGGCCTAAGCGCAGCCCAAGCCAACGAGCAATCATTCAGAGCCGACATGCGGGCCCAGCTGCGTTTGCGCTATTACGACTTGGTGCGACGCACGGCTGAAAACCGTGTGGCTCGCGAAGACGTGAAGTTGATGGAAGGCATTCACAAACGCATTGAGTTGCAAGTTGAGACCGGTGAGAAAGCCAAGTTCGAACTTGTCAAAGCCAACGCCGAATTGTTGAACGCTCAAAAAATGCAAGAGTCCGCCACGTTGCGTGTGCGCCAGTCACGTGGCGCTTTACGTGCCTTGGTGGGTGTGACTTTGCCCGAAGCATTTGAGGTTCAAGAGCAAACCCACACGTTTGCGCCCCCTGCCCCGCTGAATGAAGTGCGCGACGCTGTGTTGAAAACCAACCCTGAACTGCAACGCACCCGTGCCGAACGCCAACAACTGGATCGCAAGCTGAGCGAAGAAAAATCTTTGCGCTTCCCCAAGTTTGCGCTGCGTGCAGACCAGGACCAAGATCCCGAATGGCGCAGCAAACGCGTGGGCGTGGCGATGAACCTGCCTTTGTGGGACTGGCGGGGTGGCCCTGTGGGCGAAGCCGCTGCCAAGCTCTCGCAAACAGACAACCAGCTGGCCTACCAAGAATTCTCTCTGCTGCAATCGCTGGAAGCGGCGTATCAGCAATACGACATTGCCAATGCCCAAGTGGTTGCCTTAGAAGGCGGCATCGTTCGCCATGCAGCCAATGCTTTGCGCATTGCGGAGCTGGCCTACAAAGCTGGTGAGAAAAGCTTCTTAGATGTGATGGATGCGCAACGCGTCTACCGCGCCGCACGCAACGAACTCATCACCGCTCAGTTTGAGCTGGCCAGCGCTTGGGCCGAAATTGAACGCCTGCGCGCAAACACCTGATCACAAGAAGGTTTCCATGCATTTCAACCATCTCACATTGCGCACACTCACGGGCCTGTTGTTGTGTAGCGCCTTGGCCTTGTCGGCTTGTAAAAAAGCCACGGTGCAAGAAGCCACCAACACCGAAAGTGATGCCATGCGCGTGTTTGCGCCTGAAAGCTTGAAGGCGCAAATTCAAGTCGCTGACGTGGTCAGCTTCGAGTTGTCTGACACGCTGCGCGTGGCCGGCCAAATTGACTTTGACGAACAAGCCCTCACCCGCATTGGCGCCAGTGTCACAGGCCGCGTGACCCAAATTCATGCACAGCTGGGCAACGTGGTGAACAAAGGCGACACACTGGCCTTGATCAACAGCAGCGAACTGTCGGGCTCGCAGCTGGCTTACCTCAAAGCCCGCTCAGAAAAAGAGCTGCATCGCCGCAATGTGGAGCGCGCCAAAACGCTGTTTGATGCAGACGTCATCAGCGCGGCTGAGTTGCAACGTCGTGAAAACGAATACGAAATTGCCTCGGCAGAAACGCGCGCAGCCCAAGACCAGTTGCGCGTGCTGGGCGTGAGCGCCAAATCCATCGAGCGTCTGGCATCAACCGGCACCATCGACTCTGTAGCCGGCGTGGTGGCCACCATCAAAGGTGTGGTGGTCGAGCGAAAAATTGCTGCTGGCCAAGTGGTGCAACCCTCCGATGTGTTGTTTGCCGTGGCCGACTTAAGCCGTGTCTGGGCCGTGGCCCAAGTGCCAGAGCAGCAAATCAGTCAAGTCAAAGTGGGTCAATCGGTGAGCATCGAAGTGCCAGCCCTTGCCAATGAAAAACTGGTGGGCAAACTCATTTATGTCGGCCAAACCGTCAACCCGGACACCCGCACCGTGCTGGTTCGCACAGAGCTGGACAACAGCAGCGGTCGCCTCAAGCCATCCATGTTGGCCTCGATGTTGATCGAGTCCGCACCTGTGCCGCGCGTGGTCGTGCCCATCACGGCAGTGGTGCGACAAGACGAAGTCGACCACGTGTTCGTGGAAGAGTCCAACAGCTACTTCCGCCTCATTCCCGTCAAGCTAGCGGCCGAGCAAAACGGCCAGCGCGTGGTGTTGGAAGGCCTCAAGCCAGGCATGCGCATCGTCTCAGAAGGCGCATTCCATTTGAACAACCATCGCAATCTCGCTGAGATGGAAAACGGGGGCTAAGCACCATGTTGGAATCTCTCGTTCGCGCTGCACTCAAGCAGCGCTTGGTGGTCTGTGTCATCGCCGTTGTCTTTTTGTTCTTTGGCTTGCATGCGGCCACCAAACTTTCGGTCGACGCTTTTCCTGACGTGACCAACGTTCAGGTGCAAATTGCCACCGAAGCACCTGGACGCTCGCCTGAAGAGGTGGAGCGGTTCGCCACCGTGCCCATCGAAGTTGCCATGACGGGCTTGCCTGGTTTGACCGAGTTGCGCTCGCTCAACAAGCCCGGCTTGTCGCTCATCACCCTCGTGTTTACCGACAGCACCAGTGTTTACTTTGCGCGTCAGTTGGTGATGGAGCGTTTGATGGAAGTGGGCCAACGCTTGCCCGCAGGTATCACCCCCGTGCTAGGGCCTGTGTCCTCAGGACTGGGCGAGGTTTACCAATACACGCTAGAACACGCCAACGATGGCAACCGTGAACTGAGCGAAGAAGAACTCACCCAACGCCGCGTGGTGCAAGACTGGGTGCTGCGCCCATTGCTGCGCTCGATTCCTGGTGTGGCCGAAATCAACTCGCAAGGCGGTTACGTCAAGCAGTATCACGTGCTGGTGAACCCCGAGCGTTTGCGCCATTACCGCATCAGTTTGTCTGAGGTGTATGACGCCGTGTCACGCAACAACGCCAACTCCGGCGGTGGTGTGCTGCCCCAAGCGGCAGAACAATATTTGATTCGTGGCGTGGGCTTGATTCAAGGCGTGAACGACCTCGGCCAAATCGTGTTGAAAGAAATCAACGGCACACCGGTGTACATGCGCGATGTGGCTGAAGTCAAACTCGGCCACGATGTACGCCAAGGCGCACTCATCAAAAACGGCACCACCGAAGCGGTGGGCGGCATTGTGATGATGATGACCGGCGGCAACGCCAAAGAAGTGGTGAGTCGCATCAAAACCCGTGTGAAAGAAATCAACGACCGCGGCATGTTGCCCAACGAGTTGAAGGTGGTGCCCTACTACGACCGCTCAGAGCTGGTGGATGCTGCGCTGTGGACCGTCACCAAAGTGCTGATTGAAGGCGTGGTGTTGGTGGTGATTGTGTTGTTCTTGTTCTTGGGCGATGTGCGCTCCTCACTCATCGTGGTGGCCACTTTGGTGCTCACGCCTCTGCTCACCTTCATGGCGATGAACAAGTTAGGCATCTCAGCCAACCTCATGTCACTCGGTGGCTTGGCCATTGCGATTGGCTTGATGGTTGACGGCTCGGTGGTGGTGGTGGAAAACGCCTACGCCCGTTTGGGCCGTGCGGCCGAGTTGGGCGAAAGCAAAGTGCGCGGCATTTTGAATGCCGTGCTCGAAGTGGCCACACCTGTGATTTTTGGCGTGGGCATCATCATCTTGGTGTTCTTGCCCTTGATGACTTTGCAGGGCATGGAAGGCAAGATGTTTGCCCCCCTCGCCTACACGATTGCCATTGCACTGGCCGTGTCATTGGTGTTGTCCATGACTTTGTCGCCAGTTCTCTCCTCGTATTTGCTCAAGCCCCCCGAAGGCGATGGCGACCATGACACACCGCTCATCAAAGCGCTCAAGTCACGCTACTTGAAGTTGCTGGACTTGGCCATGTCCAACCAAAAACGCACGGTGCAGGTGTCGCTGGCCACCTGTGTGTGGGCTGTGCTGATACTGCCCTTCTTGGGCACGGCGTTCATTCCTGAAATGAAAGAAGGTTCGGTAGTGCCCGGCATCAACCGCGTACCCAATATTTCATTGAATGAATCCATCAAGATGGAAATGCAGGCCATGAAGTTGGTCATGACGGTGCCCGGCGTCAAATCTGCCATCTCAGGTTTGGGCCGTGGTGAATCGCCTGCCGACCCACAAAGCGTGAACGAATCCACGCCCATCGTCAGCTTGAAGCCTCGCAGCGAATGGCCTTCGGGCTGGGACCAAACCGACATCACCAACGCGATGAACGACAAGCTCAAGGTCTTGCCCGGCGTACAAATTGTGATGGCACAGCCCATCTCCGATCGCGTGGACGAGATGGTCACCGGCGTGCGTTCAGACATCGCGGTGAAAGTGTTTGGCGACGATTTGGATGACCTCAAACGCGTGGCCAACCAAATTGCCAAAGTGGCGCAAACCATTCAAGGCGCACAAGACTTGCGCGTGGAGCGCATCTCGGGTCAGCAGTATTTGCAAATTGACATTGACCGCCAAGCCATTGCACGCATGGGTCTGAACGTGTCGGATGTGAATGACATGATCGAAACCGCGATTGGCGGCAAAGTGGCCTCCGAGGTATTTGAAGGCGAACGTCGCTTCTCTGCCGTGGTGCGTTTGCCCGAGCGTTTTCGCGACAACATTGAAGCCATCTCCAACATCATCCTCAACTCGGCCAATGGCGCGCAAGCCCGCTTGGCTGACATGGCCAAGATTCAGGTGCTCGATGGCCCAGCCCAAATTTCACGCGAAATGGCCAAGCGCCGCATTGTGGTGGGCATCAACGTGAAAGATCGAGACCTCGGCAGCTTTGTGAAAGAGCTACAGGCCAAGGTCGACAGCAAGGTCAAACTGCCTGAGGGCTATTACTTGGAATGGGGCGGCCAGTTCCAAAACATGGAACGTGCCTTGGGCCACTTGAAAATCATTGTGCCCATCACAGTGGCGGCGATTTTCTTCTTGCTGTTCTTGCTGTTCAACTCGGTCAAGTTCGCCACGCTGATCATCACAGTGCTGCCGTTTGCGTCGGTGGGTGGCGTGATTGGCTTGTTTGTTTCTGGCGAGTATTTGTCAGTCCCTGCGTCTGTGGGTTTCATTGCGCTGTGGGGCATTGCGGTGCTCAACGGTGTGGTGCTGGTGTCGTACATCCGCAGCTTGCGTGAAGGCGGCATGTCGGTCAAAGACGCGGTGCTCGAAGGCGCACGCCAACGCTTCCGCCCCGTGATGATGACCGCCACGGTCGCCATGCTGGGCCTGATTCCGTTCCTTATTTCAGACGGCCCCGGCTCTGAAGTGCAGCGCCCCTTGGCCATTGTGGTGATTGGTGGACTGATCACCTGCACCTTGCTGACCTTGGTGGTGGTGCCCACGATTTATCACTGGTTCGACGAAGCAGAACCCGAAGCTTGAGTGAAAGAAAACGACATGAAAGAAATCAAAGCCATCATTCGCCCTTCCAAGCTACCTACCCTGCGTGAAAAACTGCGCAGCTTGCCTGGCTTTCCGGGCATGACCGTGAGCAAGGCAGAAGGCTGCTCGGCACCCAGCCTGCACACCCCTGCAAATTTGAAAGAAGAGCTGACAGACTACACACCCAAAGTACGCATTGAAATTGTGTCGCCTGATGAGATGTGCGACAGCATCGTGGACCTGATTGTTCACACCGCACAAATCGGCCAAATTGGCGATGGTCTGGTGTGGGTCACCGATATCACGCGCGCGGTGTTTTTGTACAAGTCGGTAGCGGGGCCGATTGAGCGCCCCTGACAACGCAAGCCAAGCCTCAGTGCTTGGCTTTTTTTATGAGCGCTGTGCCAAAGGCAAATTCAGCAACAAGTTTTGCGGCTTAAGCTTCAAACGCTGATTGGCATCCACCGCCATGGCCAAGTACACGGGCTTGCCGCGCACCTCGGCCAACATGTCGTTGGGCTCCACGAATTCCAACTTGAACAAACACAGCAAGCGTTCCATGCGTTCAGCATCCACCTCTTTGCCTTGGTAGAGGTCGTTCAACACACCGCTGGCTTGGGCATCTAGGCCCACATGCCATACCCAATGGTCGTCGTTGATCTCGCGCTCGGTTTGGATACGCACCTGCACACCTAAGAAGTGTTGCACCCACTTGGCCAACACCTCACACAGCGCATTCAACGCAGGCTGGCCGCGGTTGAGGCTGACCACCCAATCAAAACTCTCGCTACGGGGCCAATACGCGTCTTGGTTGTCCTCGTTGAGCACATCCAAGTCCACGCTGCGCAGTTTGATGCCGCCTTGCTTGAGCAATTCACCAATTGAGCCAAAGCCACTTTGTGTGGCGTGGCGCTCGACCGTTTCGTCGTCAGCCGCCATCACAGAACCGTCTTCCAGCACGGTGATTTTTTGGGTGTGCATCAGCATCTCGGCGACACGCGCTTGCATGGCCGTGGGCGCTTCGCCCAACACATGGCGCAACAAGATGTGGGTGATGTGCTGCACCAGCAAGGGCGGCACATCCACGCCCTCGCCTTTGAACAAGGCGATGTAGCTGGCTTCTAAGGTAGGCAGCGTGGTGATGCGCTGGCGAAAGCGCAACCACACGGCGTAGTTGTCGGCGGCGTCTTTGTCTTGCAGCTCAGCCAGTTCTTGCGCGGGCACTTCTCGACGTGGCTGCTCAACCAAGCTGTGGTGCAGCGCCACTTCGGCGGCACATGAGCTGGCAATGGGAGCCAGCTCAGGACGCTCTAAGAGAAAGCGCAAAAAGTCATCCGTCACCACCAAGTGGCCGGCTTCGTTAGGCGTGAGCAGCGAATAGCCGCAGGTGGGCCAGAGAGGATTTGTCATGGTTGTTTGCCTGAGTTTGGCTACGTTTAGTAACCGGGCTTAGCGCCTGCGCGGCGCTTAGAGAACAAGCCAGCACGGCTGGTGCCTTGTTTTTGGAATCGCTCACGACGCGCTACCTTTGGGTCAACGGTCAGTGCGCGGCAAATTTCAATACGGTCTAAATCGCGCAACACATGGTTGGGCGTTGTCTTCTTGCCCCATATGCACACGGTAAAGGCTTCTGGCTGGCTGAGGTCAATTTCTGGACATTCAGCCAGCAAACCGCTTTGCTGCAAGGTTTGCATCACCGTCACGCCTGCGCTGAGCGGCAACACGCGCTCATGCACCACACGGGGTGAGGGCGAATACATCACGGTGATGTGGACGGTGGCATTCACGTTGTCAGTACTCACGCGACGTACACCTGCTCTGCACGCTTGACAAACGCATCCACCAAGGTGGCGGCAATTTTGTCAAACACGGGGCCAACCAAAGTGCCAAACATGCTCTCAAACGCGTAGTTCAAGGTCAGCTCAATGCGGCAAGCGCGTTGGGGCTCTTGGGTGTTGGGGTCGAGCAACGGGTGAAAATCCCAAGTGCCGTCGAGGTGTTTGAATGGGCCGTCGACCAACTCTAGTTTGACTTGGCGGCCTTCGATGTGCACGTTACGCGTGGTGAAGCTTTTGTGAAAGCCACCAAAGGTCATGCCCACTTGGGCGGTGGCACCATCGGCATGCGACTCGACCACGCCAGCGCGATCGCACCAAGGCAAAAACTCAGGATATCGGGCCACATCAGTAACCAGCGCAAACATTTCTTCAGCGCTAAACCAGATAAGAACGGACTTGTGTACGGTTTTCATAGAATGGTCCACATTGTAAGAAGCTCTACTGTCCCCACATTACCTAAATGGCTACCAAAAAACCTGCAACTCAATCGCGCATCGCTGACAACAAAAAGGCGGCGTACAACTACTTCTTCGAAGAAAAGTTCGAGGCAGGCATGGTGCTGGAAGGCTGGGAGGTCAAATCTGCCCGAGAAGGCAAAGTGCAGCTCACCGATGGTTATGTGGTGGTGCGCAACGGCGAGCTGTTTTTGATCGGCTGCCAAATCAACCCGCTGCACACGGCGTCCAGCCATGTCAACCCAGACAATGTGCGCACAAAAAAACTGCTGCTCAAAAAAGATGAGATCAAACGTCTGATCAGCAAGGTCGAACAAAAAGGCCACACACTCGTGCCCATCAACCTGCACTGGAAGAACGGCAAGATCAAATGTGAAATCGCGCTGGCCAAAGGCAAGGCTGAGCACGACAAGCGCGACACCATCAAGGACCGCGAAGGCAAGCGCGAGGTGGAGCGTGCGATGAAGTCGCGCAGCCGCTAAACACATCTGTCTGAGCGGTTCTCGCTCAGACTTCTCACATCAACGGTTGGGTTTTCGCTTGAGCGCATTGGCGCTGGGTTTGCCTGCGCCATTGACGCGTGGTGGCAAGCCTGTGTGCTGCGTGAGCACACGGCCCTTGGTGGGCGTTGCCGTGCTGTTCTTGCGACGCGCACTCGTGTAGCCACCATCGGTCAAGGGCTGAAACGTCGGAATCAAATGCTGCTTGCCATTGCCAATCAAGTCGGCTCGGCCCATGGACTTCAAGGCTTCGCGCAGCAAAGGCCAGTTGTTCGCATCGTGGTAGCGCAGAAAAGCTTTGTGCAAACGACGGCGACGCTCGCCGCGCACGATGTCCACGCTCTCACTGGTGCGCGTCACGCGGCCCAAGGGGTTGCGGCCTGAGTGGTACATGGCCGTGGCCGTGGCCATTGGGCTGGGGTAGAAGGTTTGCACTTGGTCGGCGCGAAAGCCATTGCGCTTGAGCCACAGGGCCAAGTTCATCATGTCTTCGTCGCTGGTGCCAGGGTGGGCGGCGATGAAGTAAGGCACGAGGAATTGTTTTTTACCCACTTCGGCGCTGTATTTGTCAAACATCTGTTTGAACTTGTCGTAGCTGCCAATGCCGGGCTTCATCATCTTGGACAGCGGCCCGCCCTCGGTGTGTTCCGGCGCAATTTTGAGATAGCCGCCCACATGGTGCTGCACCAACTCTTTCACATACTCGGGCGACTGCACGGCCAAGTCATAACGCAGGCCCGAGCCAATCAAAATTTTCTTCACACCCTTCAATTCCCGCGCGCGGCGGTACATGTGAATGAGCGAGCTGTGGTCGGTATTGAGGTTTTGGCATATGCCCGGGTACACGCAGCTGGGTTTGCGACACGCGGACTCAATCTCAGGGCTTTTACAGCCGATGCGATACATATTGGCCGTGGGGCCACCGAGGTCTGAAATGACGCCCGTGAAGCCCGGCACTTTGTCGCGGATGTCTTCAATCTCGCGAATGATGGAGTCTTCGCTGCGGCTTTGGATGATGCGACCCTCGTGCTCGGTGATCGAGCAAAACGTGCAACCGCCAAAGCAACCGCGCATGATGTTGACGCTGAAGCGAATCATCTCCCACGCAGGAATTTTGGTCGCGCCGTCGTGGCTGCCGTTCTCGTCGGCATAAACCGGATGCGGGCTTCGGGCGTAAGGCAAGTCGAACACCAAGTCCATCTCAGCCGTGGTCAGCGGAATGGGGGGTGGCGTGACCCACACATCGCGTGCGGTATGGCCTTCGCCATGGGCTTGCACCAAGGCGCGAGCGTTGCCAGGGTTGGTTTCTAAGTGCAGCACGCGGTTAGCGTGGGCGTAGAGCACGGGGTCTGACTTGACTTGCTCGTACGCGGGCAAACGGATGACGCTGCGTTCACGCGGCGGTACTTTGAGCTTGCCTTTGCCCTGCAATGCGGCGTTGGCCACAAAGTTCAAAGGGGAAATGGTGAAGCCAGCTTCGGCTTTGGAACCTGAGGGCGCATTGCCTGCATTGGCGTTGGCTGCATCCGCCACCGCATTGGCTTCGTCTTCGCGTGCACAGGTTTCGCCTTGTGCTTTAGCTTGGTCGCTGACCATCAAATACGGGTTGACGTGGGCCTCTACCCTGCCCGGCACATCAATGCTAGACGAGTCAATTTCAAACCAGCCTTCAGGCGTTTCGCGGCGCACAAAAGCCGTGCCGCGCACGTCGGTGATGTCTTGCACCGGCTCTTTGGCCGCTAAGCGGTGGGCAATTTCCACAATGGCGCGCTCTGCGTTGCCGTACAAAAGCAAATCGCATTTGCTATCCACCACGATAGAGCGGCGAACTTTGTCTGACCAATAGTCGTAATGCGCAATGCGGCGCAGCGAGCCTTCGATACCGCCCAACACGATGGGCACGTCGTTGTAGGCTTCTTTGCAGCGTTGGCTGTAGACCAAGGCTGCCCGATCAGGACGCTTACCGCCGATGTCGCCAGCGGTGTAAGCGTCATCGCTGCGAATTTTGCGATCCGCCGTGTAGCGGTTGATCATCGAATCCATGTTGCCGGCGGTCACGCCGAAAAACAGGTTCGGTTTGCCCAGCGCTTTGAAGGGGTCAGCACTTTGCCAATCGGGTTGGGCGATGATGCCCACGCGAAAACCTTGGTTCTCAAGCATGCGGCCAATGACGGCCATGCCAAAGCTCGGGTGATCCACATACGCGTCGCCGGTGACGATGATGATGTCGCAGCTGTCCCAGCCGAGCTGTGTCATTTCCTCGCGCGACATCGGCAAAAACGGAGCCGTGCCAAAACGGGCAGCCCAGTACTTGCGATAACTGTTCAGCGGCTTGGCGTTGCGGGGGAAAAGGGAGACGTCGGCGTAGGCATTCATGAGCAGCCAAGTGTAAGGGTTAGCCCCTTCCCTTCGGGTTTTAGGGGCTATCGGCCCAAGCCTTTAAGGCAGCGCCTGCACCGTGAGCGGCGCGTCCCACAGGTGGGACATGACAGCTTGCGCCTGCGCCACATCGCCTGAGGTGAAAAACTGCACGTGTCCTTGCTGCGCTGGATTAGACAAGCTGCCAGTGTCAGCCAAACGGCGGGCCAGCTCGCGGGCTACAGCTTCGGCGGGATCTAGCAGGGTCACACCCTCGCCCGCCACGCGCTGAATGGTGTCGCGCAAAAACGGGTAATGCGTGCAGCCCAGCACCAAGGTGTCTGCGCCCTGCTCTAGCAGCGGCGTGATGAATTGGCGCAGCAAGGCCTCGGTCTCGGGGCTGTGTAAATCAGCACGCTCCACCTGCTCCACAAGACCCGGGCAGCCTTGCAGCAAGATGCGTTTGTCCGCGCCATACAGCTCCACCAGCCTAGCCACCGCTGCGCTTTGCACAGTTTGGCGCGTGGCCAGCACACCCACCACGCCGCTGCGTGTAAGCGCAACAGCGGGTTTGATTGCAGGTTCAATCGCCACCACGGGCAAATGCGTTTGATCGCGCAAGGTTTTGGCAGCCACCACCGTGGCCGTGTTGCAGGCGATGGTGATGCCCTTCACGCCCTGCTCTGCTAGCCAGTTGCCGACAGTGAGTGTGCGTTGGGTGATGTGCGCTTCAGACTGATCGCCATACGGTGCGTGACCAGAATCCGCCACGTAAACCAAGTGCTCATGTGGCAGCGCAGCACGGATGGCGCGCAAGACGGACAAGCCGCCTACGCCCGAGTCAAACACGCCAATGGCGCCACGCAAGGTTTCGGTCACTTAAGCCTCACACAGTCGAACCACGCACCACCAAAGATGTGGGCAAATGTTTGGAGTCAGCAATCTGACCATCCAAGACCTCTTGCAACGAATCCATCAACATGCCACCCGCGACATCGATGGGCTGACGAACCGTGGTGAGCGGCGGAAAGCTGTGAGACGCCATGTCAATGTCGTCATAGCCCACCACACTGACCTGCTCTGGAATAGAAACGCCCTGCCCTTTGAGCACGCCCATGGCGTTAATCGCTATCAAATCGCTGGCTGCAAAAATAGCATCGAAAGCCACACCTGTTTTTAAGAAGCCAAGCACCGCAGCTTGTGCCTCTTCAGCGGTGAAAGCCGACTTGATGTAGAGCTTGGGATCAACCGGCACGCCCATTTTTTTATGCGCTTGCAAATAACCTTCGTGGCGTTTGGCGGCTTCGGGCATCTCGGTGTCACCCATGAACACAATGCGGCGACGGCCCAAGCCCAGCAAATGCTCTGTGGCCAGCGCCCCACCCGACTTGTTGTCGCTACCCACGCTGCAGTACAGCTGACGTGGCAACTGCGCGCCCCACACGGCCATGGGAACATGGCGACGGGCCAATTCATTGAGTTGGTCATGATGACCCCACTGACCAATGACGATGATGCCTTTGGCACGGCCTGTGTCGTACAACGAGGCCATGTCGTCCAGATGATCAGCATCCACACGAGACAGCAACAAATCGTAGTTACGGTCCGTCAACGCATCAGCCAAGCTACCGAGCATGCCCAAGAAGAAGGGGTCAGAAATGTGCTGACGGGTTTTGCTGTCGTAGGGAATCACCACGCCGATGGTGCGGTTGTCCCCCATGCGCAAGCTTTTGGCGCTTTGGTTGATGGTGTAGTTCAGCGAACGAGCCAGCTCAATGATGCGCTGACGAGTTTCATCGTTCGTCAACGAGCTGCCGTTCAAAGCACGCGACACCGTGGATGTCGACACACCCGCCATACGGGCGATGTCGATCATTTGAATTTTGCGTTTGTCGTTATCTGAACTGGCCATGCGTTTGGAAATTGGTTTCACCACTTGAATACCTTCCAATCATAGGGCGTCATTTCGCCAAAGAGATCCAGAGCTTGGCCATCTGCACAACAGATGGGTCACCCGCCACGCTTTGCAGCATGGTTTTGGCTTGCTCAGCTTGTTTGGCCTTGAGTAAAGCAATGCCGCAATGCAGTCGTGCATCTGCTTCTCGCTTGAGCCCGCCTTTGCTTAACGCCTTTTGGTAAGCCTCGGCCGCCTCAGCCCACTGCCCCTTTGAGAACAACACATCGCCCAACTGCACCAGCATTGGACCGTTGTCAGACGCCATGCTGAGCGACTTGAGCGCTTTGTCATCCTCAGCAGCGCGTTGCTGCGCTTGTTGTTTGAGCTTGGCAGCATTGGCCGCTATGGCTCCTTTGTACAAACCAGAAGTTTGGCCTTGATCTAAAAAGCGCAAAGCCTCGTAAGGCAAGCCCGCCTTGATGGCGAACTGCGCTGAGTCTATGTAGTCCTCGGCCTCTTCCATGGTGCCTGCAGCATCCATCAAGCGCGACACATCCAACTGTGTGCGCGCATTGATACCAGGCGCACGACCCATGCTGTTAAGCAAGTCTGACCAATAGTCTTTGTTTGGGAAGCGCGTCACCAACTGCATCAAAGTGCTGGCGTAACTCGCTTCGTCTTTCAGTTGTTTTTGGCTAAAGGCATAAATACGCAGCTCTGACTCCTCGGCTTGATAGCTTTCCGCCTTGTAGGCCTCTTGCATTTCATGCAGCACCTCTTTGTGTGAGCCTTGCAACGCCAAGGCCTGGACTTTCATGACGTGCACACGTTGATTTTTGCCACCGTCCAGCGCATATCGGCGCGCCCATTGCACTACCTTGACGTGGTCTTTGTTGCGCTGGCACACGCTCACCATCGTCTCTGTGAGAGTCGCGCGATCTGCGGCTGAAAGCTCTTTGATTTGCAGCAAATACTCCAACGAGCTAGATGCGACATCAAACTTTTGCGCATTCATCGCTGCCACAACAGACAAGCGCTCTAGGTACATTTTTTCGGGCTCTGTGAGCTGAAGCGTGGCGCGGGCTTCTTGAATCTTTTGCAGCGCGACATCGGGCTGCTTGGCTTGAATCGCCTCTTGCGCTGCTTGCAGTGGTTTGGACACCTCGGGTCGCATATTGACTTGCGCCACCGAATGCAAAGCCACACCCAAAACACTCAATGCAAACAATTTTTTCCATGATGTTGTCATTTGCACACTCCTTAAAAAAAAGCCCCTTCCGGTGAGGGAAGAGGCAAAGGGTTTCCCTCTTAAAGAAACCTTGAAGAAATTAATTCACAAATTGCTCTGAGCCAACGATGCCAAGCTTATTCAAGCCCAATCGTTGCGCATTAGCCATCACAGCCGCAACCGCCTCATACTTGGCTTTGGCGTGCGAACGCAAATGCAACTCTGGCTGTGGATCCATGCGTGTGGCTTCTTGCAGCTTCAAGTCCAAATCAGCACGGTTCGCCAGGGGCTTACCGTTCCAGTTGATCACGCTGTTGGAGTCCACATCAATCTTGATCACGACAGGGTCCACCTTTTTTGTGGGCGGCTTGGACACTGGCATGTCCAGGTTCACGCTGTGCAATTGCGCAGGGATGGTGATGATCAACATGATCAACAGCACCAACATCACGTCAATCAAAGGCGTGGTGTTGATATCCATCAACACTTCGGGTTCACCACTGCCTGATCCTTGGCCGATATTCATTCCCATGTTTAGCTCCTTAGATCAGTTCGGCTCAGTGATGAAACCGACTTTAACAATGCCCGCACGCTGCACGGCATACATCACACGGCCCACTGACTCAAAGTCGCTGCGCGCATCGCCGCGAATTTGAACTTCGGGTTGTGGGTCTTTCACCGCAAAAGTTTTCATACGGTCTACCAAGTCAGCAGAGTTCTTGATCGGTGTGTCGTACAGGTAAATATTGCCCTGTGCATTCACCGAAATGATCACGTTCTCTGGCTTGGTTTCTCGGATCAGGTTTTTCTCTTTGGGGAGGTCAACCTTCACCGATGTAGTCACCACGGGGATGGTGATCAAGAAGATGATCAGCAACACCAACATCACATCCACAAGAGGGGTGGTGTTGATGGCATTGATGATCTCGTCATCCCCATCAGATCCAACATTCATCGCCATGATGGTGACTCCTGATTACTTGTTGTTGGTGCCGAGCAGCACAGAGTGCAGGTCGGAACCGAAAGCATTCACATCTTCCATGGCCGACTTGTTGCGGCGCACCAACCAGTTGTAACCCAACACAGCAGGCACAGCCACAGCCAAACCGATGGCAGTCATGATGAGTGACTCACCCACGGGGCCAGCCACTTTGTCGATACTGGCTTGGCCAGACATACCGATCTTGACCAACGCGTTGTAGATACCCCAAACCGTACCAAACAAACCCACGAACGGCGCTGTAGAACCCACGGTAGCCAACAAAGCCAAACCATCTTGCATGCGGCTTTGCACGTTGTTGATGGCGCGCTGAATGCTCATGGTCACCCAGTCGTTGAAGTTGATCGCACCCAACATCCCAGTGTGCTTGCTTGCGCCTTCCAAACCTTTTTCAGCGATGAAGCGGAATGGGCTGTCTTCGGCCAATGTGTCTGCACCTTGGCGCACATTGCCTGCTGACCAGAAGCTGTCTTGAGCAGCTTTGGCAAAGCGCATGATCTTGGCTTGCTCAAAGTACTTGGTGAAGATCACATACCAGCTACCCATGCTCATGATCACCAAGATCAGCAATGTGCCCTTGGCAACCACATCGCCTTGTGCCCACAAAGCGCCCAAACCGTATGGGTTTTCTTCGCCAGCGTGAGCTGCTGCAACGGGTGCTAGCGCGGGTGCTGCGACAGGCGCGGGTGCAGCCACTTCTGTAGCTGCAGGTGCAGCGGCAGGGGCTTTGTCTTTGGCTGCTTGCGCTTGGCCAACCATGCCAAACAGCAAACCTGCTACCAGGCCAGCGCTTAGCGCGAGAGTTTTGAGTTGTTTAATCATGATGAATGACTCCTAAGAAATTTTTTGAATTCGGTGGTTATTTATGTGTCGCTTATTCCAAGCGCCATGTGTATTTCATGCTGGCCCAGCTTTGTTCTGCCTTGCCATTGAGCATGCCTGGCTTGAACTGACAACGCGAGATGGCAATACGCGCGGCTTCATCCAAACGCGTGAAGCCTGAGCTCTTTTCGACCTGCGACTCGAGCACTTGGCCTTCAGTGCCAATCAAGAATCGCAATTGAACCGTGCCCTCCTCCTCGTTGCGGCGAGAAGCACTTGGATATTCAGGTTTAGGGCAACTTGCGGCTGCATTGATCACAGGTGCAGTGCGCACTGGCGCGGCAGACACAGAAGCAATCGCATTAGCACCTGCAGTGGCGTTGACCGCGATATCCACGGGCGGTACGTATTCAGGTGGTGGCGGCGCACTCTTTTGCGGAGGCGGTGGAGGTGGCGGCGGAATGTCGGGCTTGGCATCTTCAATCAGCTGAGCCTCAACAGGCCCTTTGATCACTTTGACGAACTTCTTGGCCAAGCCAGAACTGATCGCCCAAAACAAGATGATGTGCAACAAAACCACCAGACTCAATCCGACAACATGCTTGCCTGGATTGCGTTGTTGACTGGCGTAGTCTTTCATGTGTGTGTGGCTCCTGGTTATCAATTGCCGCAATAGAGAACATAGACTCTTTGCAAACGTTTGCAATTTTAATTTCAAGAAATTTCCACCAGTATTGGGGCAAACCCTCGGAATCAAAATTTATTTGTTGCACCGCATAAACACTAGGGAATATCCTAATATTATTAAGTTTCCCAAAACAAATCAACGAGTTAACGCGAATTTCTAATTTAATTATTTAGTTACGTATCTGAAAAATATGCAAATCATATTGCAATCGTTTGCATTTCAAAACAAAATCCACATCACTCGTTGCAATGCATCCAAGGCAGGACAAAGAGGAAACTTTCTGAAAAGCCCATAATGAAAGCTATTCAGGGATCTATCAACTTGAAAAAAGGAGACGTTTGTGAAAACAAACAATACAAAAATTAGCCCAAAAACGATTGCAGTGGCTGCATCTTTGGCAGCCATGCAAATTGGTGCCGCCTACGCCCAATCGAATGACGCATTGAAGCTTGATGAGATGGTGATTACCGCATCTCCTGAAGGCCGTTCAAAGATGAAACAAAGCTTGTCTGTGAGTTCGATTGACTCTGAACAAATCAGCAACTCCGTAGCAACTAGCTCAGCTGAACTGCTGCGCACGATACCCGGCGTACGAACTGAATCAAGCGCTGGTGACGGCAACGCGAACGTCACCGTGCGTGGCGTACCAATTTCAGCTGGCGGCTCACGCTACGTGCAGTTCCAAGAAGACGGACTACCCGTTTTGTTGTACGGCGACATGACTTTCGTTACTCCCGATATGTTCATTCGCGCTGATTCTGGAACAGATGGTTTAGAAGTTGTCCGTGGCGGCTCAGCATCCACTATGGCGACAAACGCCGCCGGTGGCGTAATCAACTTCATCAGCAAAGTTGGTGAGGTCGAAGGTGGAAATATAGGTGTCACAACCAACTTAGGCGGCGCAGACCAAAAGCGTTATGACTTTGGATATGGAAAACGGACCTCTGACACATCAACATACCAAGTCAGTGGTTTCATTCGTGACGGCGAAGGCCCACGTAAAACCGATGGTGTGAAGATGGAACAGGGCGGTCAATTCCGCGCAGCCATGAGTAAAGACTTGGGTGGCGGAAACAGCGTCAAGCTTTACGCCAAATTTTTAGATGAAAAAACTCCACTCAACATGCCTGTTCCCGTCGGCATTTCAAACGGAAAGATTGTTGAACTGCCTGGCGTTGATCCACGAACTTTCACACCTTACTCATCCAAACTTCCAGCAGTTAACAGTGCAGGCTTGTATGGCCGCGGTGCCAACATGAATGATGGCTTGCACGTGAAGTCAACCGCTGTTGGCGCTGAAGTCAACCTCAACCTTGGCAATGGCTGGATCGTCAACGACAAGTTCCGCCTGTCTTCCAACTCTGCCAGTTTTGATGGCATCTTGCCTGACTCCTACCCATCAGGTACCGTAGCAAATGGCTCAAACTTCCGCATCCCTAATGCAAATGCCACAGCCTACAACGCATTGCTGCTTGACACACAAATGAAGGACGTCGGATTGGCCGTGAATGATTTCAAAGCCACGAAAACACACGCATTAGACGGTGGCGCGAAATTGACCACAACAGGTGGTCTGTTTATGGGCAACCAGCGTTACAACGCTGACTGGGAAATCGGAACATTCAGCTCCACATTGCCAGTTAATTCAGCGACAAGCTATGGCGCATATACCGCCAATGCCTATCGCCGCTATGTGAATCAAACCATGCAAGTACTGGCCCCTTACGCGGCCGCAAGCTGGGAAAAAGGACAATGGATTTTTGATGGAAGTGTTCGTAGCGATCGACTCAAATCTACAGGCAGCTGGGCCGACAAAGACTCATCTGGCGCAACAGGCTTGATTGACTTCCGATCAACATTGAATTCTTACTCTTTAGGCGCAAATTACACCATCGACAAAAATGCTGCATTGTTTGCACGCATCAGCGATGGTGGATCCTTGCCAGGTGATCGAGTGCTGTCTTACAAAGTCGCATGCGGTACAAAGTGCATGACAGGCGAAATTGCGCCAAACAAGGTTCAGCAATACGAAGCGGGTGTGAAGTTACGTCAAGGTAACTTAAGCACCTTCCTGACAGCATTCAAAGCTAAGACAAATGAGACGAATTACGATGTGACAACTGGTGTGTCGTCTGCAAATAAATATGACGCGCAAGGTATTGAACTTGAATTAGGTTACAAGTCTGGCGGCTTCCGCTTGAATGGTGGCGTCACATACACCGACGCCGAAGTGGTTGGAAGCAACAACACCAACTACGTTGGAAAAGCGCCTAACCGCCAAGCAAAGTTCCTGTACTCGTTGTCTCCAAGCTACCGCTTTGCTCAAACAACAGTTGGCATGTCGCTCATTGGTACAACTGCTTCGAAAGATGCTCAAACCACATCAACCGAAGTTGAATTGCCAGCGTACCAGTACATCAACGCATTTGTGAACCACGACCTGAACAAATCAACGGTGCTGTCTTTGGGCATCAACAATTTGACCAACGTCATTGGCTACACAGAGGGCAATGGTGACCGTGCAGCAGCGCGCTCTATCAACGGACGTACAGCTCGCGCAACCTTGCGCTACAACTTCTGATAGATCTGTAACAAGCAACCTCAAAAGGGTTGCTTGCTTTCTCGTATTAGAAACATCCTCATGTGCATCTCTTCTAAAGCGCGGCACATGAGGAACTCATGAAATTACTTATGAATTCCATCGAAGAGCACCAAGAGCAACTTGGACCAGCCCTTCCAGCTAGTCTGCATGAGCTGCTTGACCAAGCCCCCGCCGCTCGTGCAGCTGTGTTGCGTGAACGCTTGAATACCGAGTTTCCTGTGCTGCAAGACAGACTTGCACGTCTGTATGGCTGCAATGAAAACTTTTCTGACTGGCTGAGCCAAGTTCTTACTCAGACAGTCCAACTCGCGCTGTCGCGCCCCGACGATCTGTGGGCTTTAGATGTGAAGCGCGCTTCGCAACCCAACTGGCATTTGAATGGTTCATTGGGTTACTGCGCATACGCCGATAAATTTGCCGGCAACTTGTCTGGCATGCGTCAGCGCATCCCTCATCTGCAAGAGTTGGGCGTCACCTACTTACACCTGCTGCCCTTTTTAAAGCCAGGCACACCCCCCAACGATGGCGGCTTTGCTGTTGCCAACTATGACGAAGTTGACCCAGCGCTGGGCAACAACCAAGATTTGCAAACACTCACCCAAGAGCTGCGTGCGGCAGGTATCAGCTTGTGCAGTGACTTTGTGTTGAACCACGTTTCACACGAACACGAATGGGCATTGAAGGCTCGTGCGGGCGATGCGCACTATCAGTCGTATTTCCATTGGGCACAGACACCCGAGGACGTGGCTGCGCATGAAAAAAATCTAATTCAAATTTTCCCCAACACCGCCCCAGGCAATTTCACCTTTATTCCTGAAGTCAAGGCTTGGGCTTGGACCACGTTCTACCCCTACCAATGGGATTTGAACTACACACAGCCCGATGTGTTTACAGAAATGGCTCAGTCACTGTTGCGACTGGCCAATTTAGGCGTAGAGGCTTTCCGCTTAGATTCCACAGGTTTCTTGTGGAAGCGCCCAGGCACCAACTGCATGAACCAGCCCGAAGTCCATTGGATTTTGCAAGCCATGCGCAGCCTGACCAACATTGCCGCGCCCGGCGTGTTGCTCAAGGCCGAGGCCATAATGCCCACGCAAGATTTGCCACCCTACTTTGGCCTTGGTGAAATCCAAGGACCAGAGTGCCATGTGGCTTATCACTCCAGCCTCATGTCTGCAAGCTGGGTTGCTCTGGCTGAAGAAAACACACAAATCATTCAAGACGTGCTGTCGCACACCCCCGCCCTGCCCGATGGCTGCGCATGGATGACCTATGTGCGCTGCCACGACGACATTGGCTGGAACGTGTTGCGCCCCGAGATGGATGCACGCGGTGCGGACCAACGCGCACGCTTGTTACATGCGTCGCAATTCTTTGCGGGCGAAGTGGCTGGCAGCTATGCGCAAGGCGCAGCCTTTCAGGCAAGCGAACCCACGGTTGTGCACGGCACCAACGGCATGGCAGCTGCCTTAGTGGGTTTGACATCCGCGAAAACGCCAGCAGAACAAGAAGCCGCCATATCACGCTTGGTGATGATGCAGGCCTTGTCGTTGTTTGTCGGCGGCTTGCCGCTGATTTACATGGGCGACGAATGGGGCCAAGGCAACACCTCGGCACAAGAGATCGCTCAACGTCATGGCCCCGATGGCCGTGAGTTACATCGCCCCATGTTTGATGAGCATGGCTTCGCCAATCGTCATGACATGTCCACGATGCAAGGCCAGATTTATGCCGCACTGCGCGCATTCATTCAAGCCAAAAAGCAGCACAGCAGTTTGAGTGCCACGCATCCATTGAGCATTTGGAATACCGGCACAAGCGCTGTGTTGGGTTTGAAGCGCGGCAGCAATGTGCTAGGTTTATTCAATTTCTCTGGTCAACCACAAGCCTTGTCGCCCACGCCAGCAATCACGAAAAATTGCATGACGCATGGCACTGATTTAATTTCAGGCAAGGTATTTGATCTGCAAGGTTTGCAGCTCGTCCCCTACTCAGCCATCTGGCTAAAAAAATGAGCACACACCTCAAACCGCATTTGTCGTTTTGGCAAATCCTCAGCATGAACTTCGGTTTCTTCGGAATCCAATACAGCTTTGGACTACAACAAGCCAACATGAGTCCAATTTACCAATACTTAGGTGCGGACGAAGCTAGCCTGCCGTTGCTTTGGCTAGCCGGGCCCATGACAGGTCTGCTGATTCAACCCATCATTGGTGCAATGAGTGACCGCACCATCAGCAAGTGGGGGCGTCGCACACCTTACTTCATGATTGGCGCCATCTTGTGCAGCATCTGTTTGCTGTTCATGCCGTTCAGCCCCACCCTGTGGTTTGCTGCGAGCTTGCTGTGGATTTTGGATGCAGCCAACAACGTGACCATGGAGCCATACCGCGCCTACGTGAGTGACCGGCTCAACACCAACCAACACTCATTGGGCTTTTTGACCCAAAGCGCATTCACAGGCTTAGCGCAAACCTTGGCTTACCTCACGCCGTCACTGTTGTTTTGGTTTGGCCTGAACAAAGATGCGGTGAATGACAGCAATATTCCGCACATCACAGTCATCGCATTTTTGATTGGCTCCGTGCTGTCATTGACCACGGTGTGGTGGTCGGTGCACTCAACGCCTGAACTGCCTTTGACAACCCAAGAACGTGAGGCCATCTTGGCCAAACCCACCGGCATCAAAGCCACGCTGACCGAAATTGTGGAGGCTGTGCGCGACATGCCCCAGGCCATGCGCCAACTTTGGTGGATGAAGTTGTTCCAGTGGTACGGCATGATGTGCTACTGGATTTACATCGTGCCTTCAGTCGCCAAATCGGTGTTTGACACATCGGATGCTACGTCGCAAGGCTTTCGTGATGCGGGTTTGCTGAACGGGCAAATTGGCGGCTTCTACAATTTTGTAGCTTTCGTGGCGGCCTTCGCTCTCATTCCACTGACGCGACGCTTTGGTCCCAAATTAGTTCATGCAGCCTGTTTGTCACTCGCTGGCTTTGGCATGTGGTGCTTGCCAAACATCCAGGACACGACGTTGTTGTTTGTACCCATGGTGGGCATTGGCTTGGCTTGGGCCAGCATCATGGGCAACCCGTACATCATGTTGGCCCGCAGCATTCCGCCTGAACGTGCCGGCGTGTACATGGGCATCTTCAACATGTTCATTGTCTTGCCCATGATCATCCAGATGATCACATTGCCTTTGTATTACGACAGCTTGCTGGGCAGCGATCCAAGGCATGTAATTCAACTGGCGGGTTGCCTCTTAGGGCTTGCCGCTTTACTGACGCTTCGAGTGAAAACAAATGATTGATACACAACGCATGCGTGTCGCCATCGCTGGCGAAGCACTGATTGATTTAATTTCAGAAACTGACGGACGCTTTAATCCGTGTTTAGGTGGGGCGGTCTACAACTTGGCACGCGCCTTATCACGTCAGGGTATGGGTACGCTCTACCTCAATCCATTTTCATCGGACAAATTTGGACAAGCTCTGATGAAACAGATGGTGAGCGATGGCGTTGTCCTGTCGCAACCAAACCCTGTACAAGCGGTTACATCACTAGCCGTGGTTAATCTCAGTACCAGTGGTCACCCAAGTTATGCTTTTTACCGTGAGGGGGTTGCAGACCGTCAAATCACCGCAGTGCAGATGGATTCAGATTGTTCTATGCATGCGCAAAGCATTGAGTTAGTCTGTACAGGTGCATTGGCCCTAGATGTTCGCGATAAATCCGTCTATCTGCCTTGGCTAAAGAGCCAAAAGCAAGAAGGTAAATGTATTGTGGTGGATGCCAATTTACGCCCTTCTGTTATGCCAGACCTTCAGGCTTATCGAGACAATGTTCATGCATTTTTGGATGTTGCGGACATCATCAAAGTGAGTGACGAGGACTTGGCAGCACTTGATGTACCAGGTCAAACTCCCTTAGAAAAAGCACAACATTTATTTGCAAAAACAAAGGCCAAGCTGATGGCACTGACCTTGGGTGCAGATGGCGCATGGTTGCTGTGTCGCACTGGGTATGCTTACTTTGCAAAGGAGAGTACAACTTTGCGCATCGTTGACACGGTGGGTGCAGGCGACAGTTTTCTGGCTGGCTTACTTGCTGCATTAAGTAGCTTAAACGTTAAAAACTTGCCAATGAATGACCTTCTCAGTGCACTCAATACTGATCAAGTAAACATGTGCCTACACCATGCCATTGCAAGTGCAAGTCTGTGCGTCCAAGAGCGTGGTTGCATACCACCTACTTGGCAACAAGCTGAAGCATGGGCAGCTGTTAGCTCCCCAATCAAGACGGCATAAAAGCATCAACAGCTACGCAGTTTGGTGGTGCGCATCCAACTCTGCCGCAGTTGATAGCGGCAGCAACCAAAGCGCGTTGCAAGGTGTGAGGCACACGTTGCATGGCAAGGCTGTTGTTGTTCAAGGTGTCGTGCCGCACCCAATCTGCCAAGCAACTGCCCCAAAACGTGTCGCCTGCGCCCACGGTGTCTTTCACATCTACCACGGGCGCTGCGCCTTGTGCATGTGCATCACCCACTTGCAAATAAGCGCCTTGCGCACCGAAGGTCAACGCCACACGCGAGCAACCTTGGTCCATCCAATGCGCCGCCAAGCTGGAGGCATTGGCCAACGACACCTCTGTAAAACCCAGTAGCTCTAAGTCTTCGTCACTGGCTTTGAGCCAATCGGCAAGGGCGGCCACATCACGCACGGCTTGCAAGTACGCGGGCACATCATGGGCCACGCGTGGGCGTAGATTCACGTCCACGCTGATGGTCCAACCCAAACGCTTGGCCACAGCAACGATTTGCAAGACCTTGTGATGCTCAGGCGGCATCGCCATGAGCGAGCCGGTGTGCAGCACGCCAGGCGGGGAAGCCTCTAACAAAGCCACCACATCAGCCACTTGGTAGTCACGGTCGGCCACGCCTTCACGGTAAAAACCGTAACTGGGTTGCCCCTCATGCACTTGCACCACAGCCAGCGAGGTGGGCAAGGCCGAGCGCGGCAACAAGCTGCGTGCATGATTGGCTTGCAAATGCTCGAGCAAGGCTTGGCCAAATGCATCCGTCGACAACGGTGCAATGAAACCCACCGACGCACCTTGCAGCGCTGTGGCGCAAGCCAAGTTGTAAGGGCTACCACCCAAGTGCGGCACCAGCGAGCCATCGGGCTGCGCCATGCAGTCCATCAAGGCTTCACCCAGCACCCAGACCGGCGTGTGTGATGCAGTGCTCAAGCCAAGCACTCCGCAGGAATATCTTCGGGCTTCATCGCGCCCGTCATCACCGCCACGGTGTCACTCATGCTGATGTTTTTCGGGTTCAACACGGCTGCGCGTTTGCCCAAACGGGCCACGTGGATGCGGTCTGCAATTTCAAACACATGGGGCATGTTGTGCGAAATCAGCACCACGGGCAGGCCTTTGTCGCGCACGCGGCGAATCAGCTCAAGCACCATATTGCCTTCTTTCACGCCCAGCGCTGCCGTGGGTTCATCCATGATGACCACGTGCTGCGCAAATGCTGCAGCGCGGGAGACAGCCACGCACTGACGCTGACCGCCAGACAAGGTTTCTACCGCCTGGGTCATCGAGCGAATGCCCACCTTGAGGTCGTTCATGCGCTCAATGCTCTCTTGCAGCATTCGCTTTTTATCGAGCATGCGCAGCACATTACCGGCAAAGCCAGGGCGACGAATTTCGCGGCCTAAAAACAAGTTCTCGGCAATGCTCATCGCAGGCGCAACGGCCAAATCTTGGTACACGGTTTCAATGCCTGCACGGCGGGCATCGATGGGCGATTTGAAATGGATGGGGTTGCCATCCAAGGAAATCATGCCTTCATCAGGCACCGTGGCGCCCGACAAACATTTGATGAGTGACGACTTGCCCGCGCCGTTGTCGCCAATGACCGCCAAAATTTCGCCTGCGCGCAGCTCAAAGTCTGCACCGTCCAACGCGGTCACTTGACCGTAGCGTTTCACGAGGCCTTTGGCCGACATGACGATGTTGTGTTGTGTGCCGCTCATGATTAGCGTGCTCCCTTGCGTGAGAGTTGATCTGTGGCCACAGCCAAGATCACCAAAATACCTGTGACCAAAATTTGATAAACCGACGACACGCCCATGAGCGTGAGGCCGTTGCGGAAGACGCCAACAATCAACGCGCCGACCAAAGTACCCAACACGATGCCACGGCCACCAAACAAACTGGTGCCGCCCAACACCACGGCGGTGATGGCATCTAAGTTTTCGGTTTGTCCTGCATTGGGGTCACCCGCGCCTGTGCGCGCCACACCCAACATAGCGGCCAGCCCGTAGCAAAGCCCTGCCAAGACATACACACCCAACAGCACTTTTTCTGTCGGGATGCCTGTCAAACGTGTGGCCTCAGGGCTGTTGCCCACGGCGTACACATGTCGGCCTGCGGCGGTTTCACGCAACGCAAACCAAGTGAAGAGATACAAGCCCAACATCATCACCACGCCGTAGCTCACGGTCGCGCCACCCAATGAAAATGTGTTGCCCAGCCAGTTCATGCCAGCAGGAATATCGGTCACGGTTTGTGAACCTGAATAAAGCTGCGTGATGGCAAAGGCAATGTTCAAGGTGCCCAAGGTCACGATGAAAGGCGGTAATTTGATGCGCGTCACCAGCACACCATTGAGGTAACCAAACAAGGTCGTCACCGCTAAACCACACGCCATTGCGACGGGTGTCGAAAGCCCATAGTCCGCTGCAAATTTGGTCATCACAATGCCACCCAGCGCCATGACCATGCCACATGACAAGTCAATGCCTGCAGTCAAGATGATGAGGGTTTGACCAATCGCAATCACGCCCACCACCATGACTTGCGCCAAGATGAGCGAGAAGTTTTGGGTGCTCAAAAACCGGTCGCTTTGGCTGGCAAAAAACACGCAGGCCAACACCAGCGCAATCAGCGGCCCCACGGTGCCCA
>CAUPNL010000020.1:0-41131 GCA_963512655.1 uncultured Limnohabitans sp.
GCGCCAACAGTCTTACCGCCTTCGCGGATGGCGAAGCGCAAGCCTTCTTCCATCGCAATGGGGTGGATCAACTTCACAGTGATCGACACGTTGTCACCTGGCATCACCATCTCTTTGCCTTCTGGCAACTCGATAGCACCTGTCACGTCAGTCGTACGGAAGTAGAACTGGGGACGGTAGTTGTTGAAGAATGGTGTGTGGCGGCCGCCTTCGTCTTTAGACAACACATAGATCTCAGCTGTGAAGTGCGTGTGTGGCTTGACTGAACCTGGCTTGCACAGCACTTGGCCGCGCTGCACGTCTTCGCGCTTTGTACCGCGCAACAAGATACCCACGTTGTCGCCAGCTTGACCTTGGTCCAGCAATTTGCGGAACATTTCCACACCGGTACAAGTAGTCTTGACTGTGTCAACGATACCCACGATTTCGATTTCTTCGCCGACTTTGATGATGCCGCGCTCGATACGACCGGTCACCACAGTGCCACGGCCAGAGATGGAGAACACATCTTCCACTGGCATCAAGAAAGCACCGTCCACTGCGCGCTCAGGCGTAGGGATGTAGCTGTCCAAAGCAGCAGCCAATTTCAGGATAGCTTCTTCGCCCAATGGGCCTTTGTCGCCTTCGAGGGCCAGCTTGGCTGAACCCTGAATGATTGGGGTGTCGTCGCCTGGGAAGTCGTATTTTTCGAGAAGTTCGCGAACTTCCATTTCGACCAATTCCAACAACTCAGCATCGTCCACCATGTCGCACTTGTTCAAGAACACGATGATGTAAGGCACGCCCACCTGACGAGCCAACAAGATGTGCTCGCGAGTTTGTGGCATTGGGCCGTCAGCAGCTGAACACACCAAAATAGCGCCGTCCATTTGAGCAGCGCCAGTGATCATGTTTTTCACATAGTCGGCGTGACCAGGACAGTCCACGTGTGCGTAGTGACGTGTTTCAGTCTCGTACTCAACGTGAGCGGTGTTGATCGTGATACCGCGCGCTTTTTCTTCTGGAGCCGCGTCAATTTGGTCGTAAGCCTTAGCTTCGCCGCCAAACTTCAAAGACAGGATCGTGGTGATCGCAGCTGTCAAAGTTGTTTTGCCGTGGTCAACGTGACCAATGGTGCCCACGTTCACGTGCGGCTTGGTACGTTCAAATTTTCCTTTTGCCATTTCTTTTCTCCAAAGAGCAGTGCCCGTGTACAGGTTTTATGTCTGCACGATGCTGCTGATTCGCCCCGCACGGGTGACAGGGCGGCGCATCGTCGCAGACAGGGGCCGCTTGACGCAGCCCCATGGGTTTTGTTTACTTGGCGCGCGAAGCAACAATGGCTTCAGCAACGTTGCGAGGGGCTTCAGCGTAGTGCTTGAATTCCATCGTGTAAGTTGCGCGGCCTTGTGACATCGAACGCAGGGTGGTTGAGTAGCCGAACATTTCAGACAATGGCACTTCAGCTTTAATTGCTTTACCGCCACCGACCATGTCGTCCATACCTTGCACCATACCGCGGCGTGAGGACAAGTCGCCCATCACGCTACCAGCGTAGTCTTCAGGCGTCTCAACTTCCACAGCCATCATTGGCTCCAGAATGACTGGCTGAGCTTTGCGGCAACCTTCTTTGAAACCAAAGATCGCTGCCATCTTGAACGCCATTTCGTTCGAGTCCACGTCGTGGTACGAACCGAAGTGCAAAGTAACCTTGACGTCAACAACTGGATAACCAGCCAACACACCTTGGCTCAAAGCTTCGATCACGCCTTTTTCCACCGCGGGGATGTATGCGCGAGGAACCACACCACCCTTGATAGCGTCAACGAATTCAAAGCCTTT
Organism: uncultured Limnohabitans sp.; assembly: GCA_963512655.1. Lineage (GTDB taxonomy): Bacteria > Pseudomonadota > Gammaproteobacteria > Burkholderiales > Burkholderiaceae_C > Limnohabitans. The sequence continues at coordinate 1,822 of CAUPNL010000020.1, forward strand.
ACCAGCCTCTTGTGGCTCAACCTTGAGCACCACGTGACCGTATTGACCTTTACCACCGGATTGACGAACGAATTTGCCTTCGGCTTCTTCGACAGTCTTGCGGATGGTTTCGCGGTAGGCCACTTGGGGCTTGCCCACGTTGGCTTCCACACCGAATTCACGCTTCATGCGGTCGACAATAATTTCCAAGTGCAATTCGCCTTGACCACCGATGATGGTCTGGCCAGATTCTTCGTCTGTTTGCACGCGGAAAGAAGGATCTTCTGCAGCCAAACGTGACAAAGCCATACCCATTTTTTCTTGGTCAGCTTTTGTCTTTGGCTCAACAGCTTGACGGATCACGGAGTCAGGGAACACCATGCGCTCCAAGGTGATCACGGCTGCTGGATCGCACAAGGTTTCGCCTGTGGTCACGTCTTTCAAGCCCACGCAAGCAGCGATGTCGCCCGCACGGATTTCGTCGACTTCTTCACGGTTGTTGGCGTGCATTTGCACGATACGACCGATACGCTCTTTCTTGCCACGCACAGGGTTGTACACGGTGTCGCCCTTTTTCAGGACGCCCGAGTAAACGCGCACGAATGTCAACTGACCCACAAATGGATCGGTCATCAACTTGAATGCCAAGGCAGAGAATTTTTCGTTGTCATCCGCTTTACGGATCACTTCTTTTTCGTCTTCGTCAAAGCCCTTGATGGCTTTCACGTCCAACGGAGAAGGCATCAATTCAAGCACCGCATCCAACATACGTTGAACGCCTTTGTTCTTGAACGCTGTACCGCACAACATGGGTTGAATTTCACTGTTGATGGTACGCACGCGCAAGCCGTGTGTGATTTCTTCTTCAGTCAAGTCACCTTCTTCGAGGTACTTGTTCATCAACTCTTCAGAGGCTTCAGCAGCAGCTTCCACCATCTTCTCGCGCCACTCTTTGGCCAACTCCACCAAGTTGGCTGGGATCTCTTCAAAAGTGAACTTCATACCTTGAGACGCTTCGTCCCAAATGATGGCTTTCATTTTGCGGAGGTCAACCACGCCGGTGAAGTTGTCTTCAGCGCCGATTGGAATCACGATTGGCACAGGATTGGCCTTCAAGCGCAATTTCATCTGGTCCACGACCTTGAAGAAGTTGGCACCTGTACGGTCCATCTTGTTTACAAAGGCCAAACGTGGCACTTTGTACTTGTTAGCTTGACGCCACACAGTTTCGGATTGGGGCTGAACGCCACCCACCGCGCAGTAAACCATGCAAGCACCGTCGAGCACGCGCATGGAGCGCTCAACTTCAATCGTGAAGTCAACGTGGCCAGGGGTGTCAATGATGTTGATGCGGTGATCTGGGAAAGAGCCATCCATGCCCTTCCAGAAACAAGTGGTGGCAGCAGAAGTGATCGTGATACCACGCTCTTGCTCTTGCTCCATCCAGTCCATGGTGGCGGCGCCATCATGCACTTCACCAATCTTGTGGTTCACACCGGTGTAATAAAGAATACGCTCTGTCGTGGTGGTTTTACCAGCGTCAATGTGCGCTGAAATACCAATGTTGCGATAGCGCTCAATGGGGGTATTGCGAGCCATGTTTTACCTTTGAATTTAGAAGCGGAAGTGGCTGAACGCCTTGTTGGCTTCGGCCATGCGGTGAACTTCGTCACGCTTTTTCATAGCACCGCCACGACCTTCAGACGCTTCCAACAACTCGTTGGCCAAGCGCAAAGCCATGGATTTTTCACCGCGCTTGCGAGCGGCCTCTTTCAACCAACGCATGGACAAAGCCAAGCGACGGACTGGACGAACTTCAACGGGCACTTGGTAGTTAGCACCACCCACGCGGCGGGATTTAACTTCCACCATGGGCTTGACGTTGTTGATGGCCACATTAAACAACTCGAGCGGATCTTTGCCCGATTTTTGTTCGATTTGCTCCAAGGCACCGTAAATGATGCGCTCGGCAACAGCTTTCTTGCCGCCTTCCATGATCACGTTCATGAATTTAGACAGCTCAACATTGCCGTACTTTGGATCCGGCAAGATTTCACTTTTAGGGACTTCGCGACGACGTGGCATATTTCACCTCTTAATTGCTTCAGTTGGCATCTTTTCAGACACCGCAAAAACCATCTTGGTTTTCACTTACTCGACCCACAGCGGGTCACTACGCTGATTCACCGCGCCACGCGGGAAACAGCACCTGTTTGATCAAAAGATCAGTGCTTACTTAGCCTTTGGCTTTTTAGCGCCGTACTTAGAACGCGATTGCTTACGGTCTTTGACGCCTTGCAAGTCGAGCGAACCGCGCACGATGTGGTAACGCACACCTGGCAAGTCTTTGACACGACCGCCGCGCACGAGCACAACGCTATGTTCTTGCAAGTTGTGGCCTTCACCACCGATGTACGAAATGACTTCGAAACCGTTGGTCAAGCGAACTTTGGCAACTTTACGCAGCGCAGAGTTTGGCTTCTTAGGCGTCGTGGTGTACACACGGGTGCACACGCCACGGCGTTGTGGAGAGTTTTGCATCGCAGGGCTTTTGGACTTGATCGTTTCGACCTCGCGCCCCTGACGCACCAATTGATTGATGGTTGGCATTGTTTGTAACGTCCCTAAACGTTGAAATAAAAAGAAAACGTGAATCCCTTCGGAATTTCCGAAAAGCTTTCTAGTGTATCAGCATCGAGAGAGGGAGGCAAATCTAGCCCGAAATGCCTCAAATAACGTTTACTTGACCCACAAACGCACTGTGTCCCATGCGCGGCCCACAAAGCCCGCTTGCTCCACGGTCTCGAGCACCAACAAAGGCACATCAACCAATGGTTTTTGGTCTAAGGTGACCTTCAAGGCCCCCACTGCTTGACCGCGGTTGAGCGGCGCCACCAAGGGCTCAGGGCGAGCCACTTGGGTTTGGATGCGGCCAGCAGCGCCTGCGGGCACAGCCACCACGATAGGGGCGAAGCGGCCCAGTTTGACTTGGCTGCCGCGGCCCTTCCAAACATTGGGCGTGACCACGGCTTGGTTGGCATCAAACAATTTGATGGCATCAAACGCGGTGTAACCCCAATTCAACAGCTTTTGTGACTCGGTGGCACGGGCGTTCTCGCTAGAAGCTCCCAACACAATCGACAGCAATCGGCGCTGGCCCACACCCGGCGCCTCACGCTTGGCAGTGGCGATCAAGCAAAAACCTGCGGCGTCGGTGTGGCCTGTTTTCAGGCCATCCACGCTGGGGTCACGAAATAGCAGCAAATTGCGGTTGTTTTCGTTGGCTGCAGGCGTGCCTGGGTAGCGGTATTTTTTGATCGCGTAGTAGCCCACGTAATCAGGAAAGTCTTGCATCAAGCGACCCGCCAAGATGCTCAGGTCGCGCGCCGTGGTGGTGTGGCCGGGTTCGGTCAAACCTTCTGGGTTTTTATAGCCGGTGGATTTCATGCCCAATACTTTGGCTTGGGCATTCATCATTTGCACAAAGTGCTCTGCCGTGCCGCCCACACCTTCAGCCAATGCCATGGTGGCATCGTTGCCCGACTGAACAATCATGCCTTTGATGAGGTCTTCCACTGGCACCTTCATCTTGGGGTCGATGAACATGCGTGAGCCTGGCATCTTCCATGCGCGCTCGCTCACGCCAAAGGTTTGTTGCAGGCTGATTTTTTTAGCCTTGAGTGCATCAAACACGATGTAAGCCGTCATCAACTTCGTCAGCGACGCTTGCTCAATCGGCTTGTCGGCATCCAACTCCGCCAAGGTTTGCTGCGCTGTCAAATCCACCAACAAATACGCACGCGCAGCGATTTCGGGCGGCTGTGGCAGTTGGGCCTGCGCTTGAAAGACGCAAGTCAAACCCATCAAAAAACCAATGAAAGTGGTGCGCAGAAGTCGTGTCATGGCTGTCTTCTAAAAATAAGTCAAAGAATTGGGCGCGCTCCAAAGGGAAACGCCCGTCAACACTGACAAGGCTTAGCCCTGCAAATGGCGCACCACTAAATTCTTGAGAAGCGGTAATTGTCCATGAAAGAAATGACCTCCACCCGGCACCACCGTCACGGGCAGGCTTTGTGGGCGCGCCCAGTCCATCACCGAAGCCAGCGACACCGTATCGTCTTGTTCGCCATGCACGACCAGCGTTTTGTCATGCAATGCAGGCGCTACAGGCGCCACTGTGAACCGCTGCGCGGCCGTGCCAACAAACACCACCTTCTCAATCTCACGGTGCGTGTGCAGCTCGGCCAAAGCATGGCTGGCCACAAAAGAACCAAACGAGAAGCCCGCAATGGCCAACGATCCGACCGGTGCCACTTGCTCAACCACGCGCAAAAAGTCACGCGCTTCGCCCGCGCCAGCATCATGTTCCCCCTCGGAGGCGCCCACACCACGGAAGTTAAAACGCACCACCGTCCAACCGCACTGCACAAAGGAACGCGCCAAGGTTTGCACCACTTTGTTATCCATCGTGCCGCCAAACAGAGGGTGCGGATGCGCCACGATGGCCACACCGCGCGACACGCCCTCGGGCTCGTCACGCAAAGCTTCGATGACGCCCGCTTCGCCTTGCAGTGTGATTTTTTGAGTTTGCGAATTCATGCTTCAGCGCCCCAAGTTGGCGGGCACCACCAAACGCTCTACCACTTGGCCGTTTTTCAAGTGGCTTTCCACAATCTCGTTCACATCGCTCTTATCCATCACCGTGTACCAAACGCCTTCGGGATACACCACCGCCACGGGGCCGCCTGCGCAGCGGTCTAAGCAGCCCGCCTTGTTCACCCGCACGCCGCCCGCGCCTGCGAGGCCTGCCGCTTTGACTTGGGCTTTGCAATGGTCAAACGCTTCTTGTGCGCCATGGTTGGCGCAGCAATCTTGGCCGTTCTCGCGCTGATTCAGGCAGAAAAAAATGTGATGTTTGTAGTACGAGTTTTGAGTCATGACGAGATTTTAGTTTTGTGTGCTGCGCTCACGTGACAAACGCCCCAGCGCCAGCATCAACACGGCATAGGGCCACAGCCAGCCCAACCATTGCACCAGGCCATGAAAGCGAATGAAACGGCCCTGCTCCCAAGTTTGCAAGGTCTGTGCAAAGTACGCACTCTCGGGTGACTGGTTCAACACGCTTTGTTGCACCAACACCGCGAGCAACAAAAACGCCCAAGCAGTGCGGACCGACAGCGGCAGAAACAACAAAGCCACCACACAGCCAAAAACCAAGCCCAGCACCACAGGCAAACCCAACCAAGTCCACGCGTGCGCGGGGCCGTAACTGAGTGCGGCTGACAAGGCACTCACGCCCAACGCCATACCCAATACCACCAACACATACACAAAGCGCTGCCCCGCTTGGCGAATCACACCAAAACCCAACAAGCACGGCACCAACAAACCCAGCATCACACACAACAGCTCGGCGCCTGGCAGCAAAGGCTCAAGCTCAAAGGCACGCAGCGGAATCCAATCTTCAAATGGCGTGGCTTCAAAGGCGCTGGTCAACGCGTCTTCCACACGCTCCCACACCTGCCCCAAACCCAAGGGCACGGCCACAGGAAACAACAAAGCGGCAGGCCACACCGCCATCAACACCAAGGCCATGTAGGCGTCACGCACAAACCAACGTTCGCGGAATTGGCTCCAACGGCGCAGCAGTCCTAAATGCTCGAGCGAATTGGCCAACACCGCACCCATGAAGGCGCCTAAGGTGTTGAGCAAAAAATCTGGCAACGATGGCACGCGCGCAGGCAGGTAGCTTTGTAATCCTTCCATCGTGAGCGACAGCACCGCAGCAGCCAATGTGGAGAGCAACACCTCGCGAGCTTGCCAGCCCATGCGCATGGCACTCAAAGTTAAGAAAAAGCCCAGCGGGGCGTAACCCAAGACGTTGGCCACCACATCAAACCCCAACCAATACTTGGGCCAAGGTGCGGTGAGAAATGACCACGTCCAAATGCCTTGGTCACGCCAATGGTCAAACGGATACAGACTGGCGTAGACGATCAACGCCACGCAAATTTGCGACAGGGGCCAAGCGGACGTTTTACGCATGGGCCAGCGCGTGTTTTAGAAAGGTTTGACGACCACCAAGATCACGGCAATGGTCAGCAAGACCACCGGAATCTCGTTGAACCAGCGATACCAAACGTGGCCACGCGTGTTGGTGCGCGCTTCGAACTTGCGCAACAAGCGGCCGCAGCCGTGGTGGTAGCCCAATGCCAGCAACACGATGGTGAGCTTGGCATGCATCCAACCATTGCCCACACCGACCAAGCCAATGCCGTAATACAGCCACAGCACCAGCCCCAAGGCCACCGCAGGCACCATCAACAAAGTCGTGAAGCGCATCAGCTTGCGCGCCATCAGTAGCAAGCGGGCTTCTTCAGCGTCGGCCCCTTCAGGCACGGACGCCAAATTCACGAAGATGCGCGGCAGGTAAAACAAGCCCGCAAACCAGCTGGCCACAAAGATGATGTGAAAAGATTTGATAAAAAGCATGTTTCCAGTTTAGCCGCGCTTGATAAAACCAAGCGTCAACACAGGCTGCTATGGCGCTTTGTGTACATGTGATGGTTACAAACAGGCACAATTTCACCCATGCAACACCCCTTCGCCTCTTTCCCAGCCAACCGCCCTCGCCGTTTGCGCCGTGACGATTTCACCCGCCGCTTGGTGCGCGAACACGCCTTGAGCGTGAACGACCTGATTTACCCCGTCTTCGTGCTCGAAGGCGAAAAGCGCCGTGAAGCCGTGGGCTCGATGCCGGGCGTTGAGCGTTTGAGCCTGGACTTGCTGCTGCCCGTGGCCGAGCAATGCGTGAAGTTAGGCATCCCTGTGATGGCGCTGTTCCCCGTCATCAGCGCACACCTCAAAACACCCGATGGCGTTGAGGCCACCAACCCTGAAGGCCTCGTGCCCCATGTGGTGCGCGAGCTGAAAAAGAATTTCCCAGAGCTGGGCGTGATGACCGACGTGGCGCTCGACCCCTTCACCAGCCATGGCCAAGACGGCTTGCTGGACGACACCGGCTACATCCTCAACGACATCACCACCGAGATGCTGGTCAAACAAGCCATGACCCAAGCCGATGCAGGCGTGGACATCGTGGCGCCCAGCGACATGATGGATGGCCGCATCGGTGCGATTCGCCAAGCCCTCGAAGCGCGCGGTCACATCCACACCCGCATCATGGCCTACAGCGCCAAATACGCCAGCGCGTTTTACGGCCCCTTCCGCGATGCTGTGGGCTCTGCCTCTAATTTGGGCAAGGCCGACAAAAAGGTCTACCAAATGGACCCCGGCAACACCGACGAAGCCCTGCGCGAAGTGGCGCTGGACATCGCCGAAGGTGCGGACATGGTGATGGTCAAGCCAGGCATGCCCTACCTCGATGTGGTGCGTCGTGTGAAAGACGAATTCAAAGTCCCCACCTTCGCCTACCAAGTGAGCGGCGAATACGCCATGCTCAAAGCTGCCGCACAAAACGGCTGGCTCGACCATGACGCGGTGATGATGGAAAGCTTGCTGGCCTTCAAGCGCGCAGGCGCAGATGGCGTGCTGACCTACTTCGCCATCGACGCTGCCAAAAAACTACACGGCATGTCGTGATGCAGCGGCCCGCAATTCAGGTGTCGCATGTGGCAACGGCTGCAACTTCGGGCTTGCTGTTTATCTTGTCTTTTCGACTGAACCAGTTCTTTGACGATCTGTTCGTTTACTCAGCGGGCATTAGCTTGCTGTTCTTGCCTGCTGGCGTGAAGCTGCTGGCCGTCTTGGTGGGTCGCTTACCGGCCATCCTCGGCTTGTTGATCGTGGGCATCTACTTAGGCGCGGACATTTGGCCCGAAAAGTCTATGTCGGCCATCGTCTACTTTGCGTTTGTGAGTTTGATGACTTATCCCTTAGCAGCGTTCAGCATGATGCGATGGCTTCACATTCGCCAAGACCTGAGCAATCTGCGCTACCACCACATCGTGTGGCTCTCAATCGCGGCCAGCATGCTCAACGGCGTGGTGCACAACCTGCTGTACCTCACCCAAGACGTGACCGCCAGAGAAGAGCTGTGGCGCAAAAGCGCAGCCATGGCGTTGGGTGATTTCATGGGCTGCTTTGTGATGGTGGCCTTGTTTCACACCACCATGGGCGTGCTGCGCAGCGCACGCAGCCACACACCAACGAACTGAACTTAGCCCACGTGCTTGGCAAAAAACGCCAAGGTTCGCGACAGCGCCAGTTTGGCTGAGGCCTCTTGGTACGCGCCCCGATGGTCACAGTTAAAACCGTGATTGGCGGGGTACACATGCACCTCCACCTCAGGGTGCGCACGGCTGAACTTCTCCACCGTGTCTAGCGGAATCCAATGGTCTTCTTCGGCATAGTGCGCCAAGACGGGGCAATTGGGATGACGCGCAATTTCTTCGTCCGTGGTGGAGCCACCGCCGTAGTAAGGCACAGCAGCGCTCAGCCCCTTCACCAACGCTGCCGCGCGCCATGACAACAAACCGCCCCAGCAATAACCCACGATGCCCACTTTGCCGCCGCTGGTCTTGGCTGCGTAATCCACCGCCGCTTGAATGTCAGCCATGACACCGGGCGCTGGCAAAGCTTCAATCGCCGCCTTCAGTGCCATGCCGGCTTGCATGTCGTCAGGCGTGTAGCCCAACTCCACGCCATGCTTGGCACGGTGGAAGGTGGCAGGCGCAACTGCCAAATAGCCTTGAGCTGCATAACCATCCGCCACTTCCCGGATGTGCGCGTTGACACCAAAAATCTCTTGCACCACCACGATGGCGCCTTTGGGCGCACCTTTGGGTTGAGCCACATAAGCAGGAAATTCAAAACCATCTGCGGCGTGAAGTCGAACGGTCATAGCAAGCACCTCTTAAGTTTTTCAAAAGTCAGTATCAAACAGGTTACTCGTTTTTCAAACACTTCGATGTATCGTGCCGCTCATCCGTTCGTCAAACACGCACACAGGAGACAGACATGAAACCCGTCCTCTTAATCACTGGCGCCAGCCGAGGCATTGGCGCCGCCACTGCCGTTTTAGCAGCGCAGCAAGGCTGGGCCGTGGCCGTGAATTACGCCACTAACGCTGCGGCTGCCGAACGCGTGGTGAAACAGATTCAAGACGCAGGCGGCAGCGCCATCGCGGTGCAGGCCGATGTGGGCGACGAAGCGCACATCTTGCGCATGTTTGCCGAAGTCGATGCCAAGCTGGGTCGCATCTCAGGCCTCGTCAACAACGCGGGCGTGGTGGATGTGACCGCCAAAGTGCAAGACCAAAGCTGGGCGCGGTGGGAACGCATGATGCGCATCAACGTGCTGGGCTCGTTCGCCTGCGCGCGCGAAGCTGTCAAGCGCATGAGCACGGCACACGGTGGCTCGGGCGGCAGCATCGTCAACGTGTCAAGCGCCGCCGCACGCTTGGGTGCGCCCGGCCAATACGTGGACTACGCCGCGGCCAAAAGCGCCATTGACGCTTTCACCATCGGCCTTGCCAAAGAAGTGGCGACTGAAGGCATTCGTGTCAATGCGGTGCGCCCCGGCCTGATTGACACAGACATTCACGCCTCGGGCGGTTTGCCCAACCGCGTGCGCGACTTGGCACACTTGGTACCCATGCAGCGCGGCGGTACGTCCGAAGAAGTGGCGCAAGCGATTGTGTGGCTGCTCAGCGATGCGGCGAGTTACACCACCATGAGCTTGATGGAAATTTCGGGTGGGCGTTAATCCGCTAACCCGCTTTGACCTTGGGTGAGTGCCTTCACGCGCAAGGTTTATGCAGCGAAGCCTCCGGCCAAAGCCTTGCGCAAATAATCCACAAACGCCGTCACCGCTCTCGGCACATGGGGTGAATACGGGCGAATGGCATAGAGCTGTTCAGCAAACGCGCCCACGGGTTGCCAGTCTGGCAACACCTGCACCAGCTTGCCTTGCTGCAAAGCAGCTTGCGCGCTGAAGTCGGGCAGCAACGCAATGCCCAACCCCGTCAACGCGGCTTCTCTTAAAGCCTCGCTGTTGTTTGCAGCCAACTGTCCCGTCACCGGCACGGTGATGCGTTCGTCATTCACTTTGTCTTTTGCTTTGGACTTCACACGCGCCAGTGTCCATGTGGGCGTGTCTTGCGCGCGCAGGTAATGCAAGCAGTTGTGCGCTTGTAAATCTGCTGGCGTTTGCGGTGTGCCCGCACGGCGCAAATAAGCTTTGTTGGCCACCAACACCGAGTGCGTGCTGCACAAAGTCCACGCCACGTGGGTATCCGGCGGACGGGCCGTATGACGAATCGCCAAGTCAAAACCTTCGGTAGCCAAGCTGCTGAGTCGGTCAGACATGTCTAGCTCGATGCGCACCTCAGGATATTCGCGTAAAAAGTCTGCCAAACGCGGGGCTAACTGTTGACGCGCAAAAGCCACGGGAGCCGTTACACGCAGCAGGCCGCTGGGCACACCCGCCAAGTCGCGCACTTGGGCAAAGCTGTGTTCGATTTGTTCAAACGAGGCTCGCGTGTCGTCCACCAATCGCTGCCCGGCTTCCGTCAAACGCACGCTGCGGGTGGTGCGCTGTACCAACGGCACGCGCGCAGCGCGTTCGAGTTCAGCAATGCGCTGGCTCATGGCGGCCTTACTCACGCCTAGGCGTGCAGCCGCAGCGGTGTAGCTGCCTTGTTGAGCCAGCACACTCAGCCAATGCAGGTGGTGCCAGAGTTCGCTGATTTTTTGATCGTTCATGGTTTGATTGTTCACTATTTTGAACAATCAATTCAGGGTTTGATGCTTGTTTCATGCATTCGCCCTGCCTACACTGCGTCATCTTTTTCACACCACGAGAGACACCATGACACAAGCCCACATCGCGCATTACATCAACGGCGCCGTTGCCAACGGCAGCAGCACACGCACCCAGCCCGTGTACAACCCCGCCACAGGCGCCGTCACCGGCAATGTGAGCTTGGCCAATGTGGCCGATGTCAACGCTGCTGTCGCTGCCGCCCAAAAAGCCTTCCCCGCTTGGGCCGACACACCGCCCCTGCGCCGTGCGCGCGTGATGTTCAAGTTCTTAGAGCTGCTCAATGCCAACAAAGACAAGCTGGCCCACATGATCACTGCTGAACACGGCAAAGTATTCACCGACGCCCAAGGCGAAGTCAGCCGCGGCATCGACATCGTCGAGTTCGCCACCGGCATTCCTCAGTTGCTCAAGGGCGACTTCACTGAGCAAGTCTCCACCGGTATCGACAACTGGACCATGCGCCAACCCCTCGGCGTGGTGGCAGGCGTGACACCTTTCAACTTCCCCGTCATGGTGCCCGCGTGGATGTTCCCTGTGGCCATTGCCGCAGGCAACACCTTTGTGTTGAAGCCCAGCCCGATTGACCCAACACCCGCCTTGTTCATGGCTGAGTTGCTCAAACAAGCTGGCTTGCCAGATGGCGTGTTCAACGTGGTGCAAGGCGACAAAGAAGCGGTCGATGCTTTGTTGGTTCATCCCGATGTGAAAGCGGTGAGCTTTGTGGGCTCGACCCCCATCGCCAACTACATCTACGAAACCGGTGCACACCACGGCAAGCGCGTGCAAGCCTTGGGCGGCGCAAAGAACCACATGGTGGTCATGCCCGATGCCGACATTGACCAAGCGGTAGACGCCTTGATTGGCGCGGCTTACGGCTCAGCTGGCGAACGCTGCATGGCCATCAGCGTGGCCGTGTTGGTGGGCGATGTGGCTGACCGTTTGATGCCCAAACTGATTGAACGTACCAAGGCTTTGAAAGTGCTCAACGGCGAAAACCTCGCCGCCGAAATGGGCCCCATCGTCACCGACGTGGCGCACAAGCGCATCACCGGCTACATCGAGCAAGGCGTGAAAGAAGGCGCACGCTTGTTGGTCGACGGTCGCAACTTTGACGGCGCTGCGGCTGGCGATGGTTGTAAAAACGGTTTCTGGATGGGCGGCACCTTGTTTGACAACGTCACACCCGACATGCGCATCTACAAAGAAGAAATCTTTGGCCCAGTGCTCAGCTGCATGCGCGTGGCCGACTTGGCCCAAGCTGTGGATTTGATCAACGCCCATGAGTTTGGCAACGGCGTAAGCTGCTTCACCCGTGACGGCAACGTGGCCCGCGAATTTGCACGCCACATCCAAGTGGGCATGGTCGGCATCAACGTGCCAATCCCCGTGCCCATGGCGTGGCACGGTTTTGGCGGCTGGAAGAAGAGCTTGTTTGGCGACATGCACGCCTACGGTGAAGAGGGCGTGCGTTTCTACACCAAGCAAAAGAGCGTCATGCAACGTTGGCCTGAGAGCATTGGCAAAGGTGCTGAGTTCGTGATGCCTACGTCTAAGTAACTTCTTGCTCTTTGGGGGTTGGCGCTGTTGCCAGAGAAGGGGCGGGCTGTGCGGTGTGTTGCAGCGACATTCGGATGCGCAGCAGACGAGGAGCAAAACGCACTGCCCAGCTCGCCCCTTCTCTGACAACTACAACAACAAACGCACACAAGCAAGCTACCATCCGTGCACACAACAACAAAGAGTTGAGACATCTGCATGAGTGATTCCCAGTTTGACTACATCATCGTCGGCGCAGGCACAGCCGGCTGCTTGCTAGCCAACCGCTTGAGCGCCAACGCCAGCAAACGCGTGTTGCTCATCGAAGCAGGCCGCAAAGACGATTACCACTGGATTCACATCCCTGTCGGCTACCTGCATTGCATTGGTAACCCCCGCACCGATTGGCTGTACAACACAGCCCCCGATGAAGGCCTGAATGGCCGTAGCCTGCGTTACCCACGCGGCAAAGTGTTGGGTGGGTGCTCAAGCATCAACGGCATGATTTACATGCGTGGCCAAGCGCGTGACTACGACCAATGGGCCGACATCACGGGTGACGCTCGCTGGCGCTGGGACAACGCCCTCCCCTATTTCAAACTCCACGAAGACCACCACGCAGGCGCGAATGCATCGCACGGCGCTAAGGGCCACAAAAGCGAAGTGCTGCTGGCAGACAACACCGTGTACGGCGAAACCTTGCGCCACCACATTGCTGGCGGCGAATGGCGCGTGGAAAAACAACGCTTGCGTTGGGACGTGCTCGACGCATTTGCACAAGCCGCTGTGCAAGCGGGCATTCCTGCTACCGACGACTTCAACCGTGGCAGCAATGAAGGCGTGGGTTACTTTGAGGTCAATCAGAAAAGCGGCTGGCGTTGGAACACTGCCAAGGCCTTCATTCGCCCCACATGCTACGCACGCCCTAACTTTGAACTGTGGTCATCCGCCCAAGTCGCCAAGCTGGTCATGAGCACCGAGGCCGATGGCACACAACGTTGCACGGGCGTCGAAGTGTGGACAGGACAAGACTACGTGACTGTCACTGCCAAGCAGTCTGTTGTCTTGAGCGCAGGCGCCATTGGCACGCCGCAAATTTTGCAGCTCTCGGGCCTAGGTCCTGCCGAGCTGCTCAAGCAACACGGTATTGAACCCGTCATTGACCTGCCAGGCGTAGGCGCCAACTTGCAAGACCATTTGCAAATTCGCTCCGTCTTCAAAGTGCAGGGCGTGGACACGCTCAACACCTTGGCCAACAGTTGGTGGGGCAAAGCCAAGATTGGTTTGGAATACGCCTTCAAGCGCACCGGCCCCATGAGCATGGCCCCGTCGCAGCTCGGCGCCTTCACACGCAGCAGCCCAGACCAGCCCTACCCCAACATCGAATACCACGTGCAGCCGCTCAGCTTGGATGCGTTTGGCGAGCCGCTGCACAGCTTCCCCGCCTTCACTGCCAGCGTGTGCAACTTGAACCCCACCAGCCGCGGCACCGTGAACATCACCAGCGCTAACTTTGCCGTTGCGCCCAAGATTGCACCCAACTACCTGAGCACCGAAGCCGACCGCAAAGTGGCTGCCGATTCGCTGCGTGTGACACGCCGCATCGCTGCCCAACCGGCCCTCGCGAAATACAAGCCAGAGGAGTACAAGCCCGGCGTGCAATACCAAACTGACGAAGACTTGGCACGTTTGGCTGGCGACATTGCTACGACCATCTTCCACCCAGTGGGCACTGCGCGCATGGGTCGCGTCGATGATCCACTGGCCGTGGTGGACCCCGAATTGCGCGTGCGCGACGGGCGCGGCGGTGTGGTGCGCGGCTTGCGAGTGGTCGACGCGAGCGTGATGCCCACCATCACCAGCGGCAACACCAACAGCCCCACCTTGATGATGGCTGAAAAGGCCGCGCAATGGCTGGCGCACGAGGCCGAACAAGCCTGATCCTCATACGCCTCGGGTTAGCCCGCAAGGGAAAATCCTAGGCAAAACAAGACCATGTGGCGCTTACAGTTACTGCACTCGAAACGGCGTAAGCGCTGTATCACGAGGGTCTGAGGAGACAAACACAACAGACGCTTCCTAAGGGGCGTCACTCTGAAAAGGCACCGGTCACCCCGGTGCCTTTTGCTTTTTCAGGGTTGGCATTTCAGACCACAATCCCTGCATGGAACTTTTCTTTACCACCTTCGCCTCCGCTTTGGCTGGCTTTGTGGACTCGATCGTGGGCGGCGGCGGACTCATCTTGCTACCGGCCTTGTTTGCCGTTTACCCCAACACCGCACCCGCCACGCTGTTTGGCACCAACAAAAGCGCCTCGGTCTGGGGCACAGCCTTTGCCACTTGGCAGTACAGCCGCCGCGTGCAGGTGCGTTGGTTGGCATTGCTGCCTGCCGCAGCTGTCACCATGTTGGCGGCGTTTTTAGGCGCTTGGTTGGTCACGCTGGTGTCAGCTGAATTTTTGCGGCGCTTGCTGCCCGCCGTCTTGTTGGTCGTGCTCATCTACACCTTGATGCGCAAAGACATGGGGCGTCACCATTCGCCTCGCTTTCATGGCAGGGCGGAGTTGCTGGCCACCTCCACCATCGGTTTGACGATCGGGTTTTACGACGGATTTTTTGGCCCTGGCACCGGCAGCTTCTTTGTGTTTTTGTTGGTGCGCTGGTTGGGCTATGACTTTTTGAATGCGTCTGTCGCCGCCAAACTCTTGAACCTTTCTAGCAATATCGCGGCCTTGGTGTTGTTCACTTACAAAGGCCATGTGTGGTGGCACATGGCACTGCCGTTGGCCATGGCCAATGTGGCCGGCAGTTTGTTGGGCACACGTATGGCGCTACAGCATGGCGCAGGCTTTGTGCGCGGCATGTTCATCGTGGTGGTGAGTGCGCTGATTTGCAAAACCAGCTATGACGCGTTCTTGCGCTAAACAGCCACAGCGCTAGGCAGCGCTTTTCACTGGACTAACGTGCGCCGCTGGCCACTGGCTTTTGAGCCACTGCAGGCGCGGCAGCGGAAGCAGGCTTGCCCGCAGCAGAGGCGGCTTTGGCTGCCGCAGATGCGGCTTTTGCCGCTGCGGAGGCCGCCATCACAGGCTCTTCCACAGCCAGTTCAGCTGCTTTCGGCGGCCAAGGCACGCTGGCCACTGGGCGTGACTTGCCAATCGGACGTGTGGCCTGGCCCTTTTGCACTGCCTCAATGTCCTCTTGCGAGGGGTACTGCCCCATGATGACAAAGTCAAACACACGGCGTGCAATCGGTGCAGCGTTTTGTGCGCCAAAGCCTGCGTTTTCCACCACCATGGCCAACGCCACTTTGGGATCATCCGCAGGCGCAAATGCGACGAACAAAGCGTGGTCACGCATGCGCTCATCAATGGTGGCTGCGTTGTATTTTTCGTTTTGCTTGACCGTGAACACCTGCGCGGTGCCGGTCTTGCCAGCGCTCACATACTGCGCACCGACAAAGCTGGTGGCTGATGTGCCTTCGACGTTCACGCCAATCATGCCTTTTTTGATGACTTCCAAATTCTCGGGCAGCAAAGCAAGCTGGCCCACCGGCTCTTTGGCCACCAAGGTGGAAGATTTGGTTTCCACGTCCACCACTTCGCGCACCAAATGCGGCTTCATCTTCAAGCCGTTATTAGCCACCGTGCCCATCGCATGCGCAATTTGCAACATGGTGAAGTTGTTGTAACCCTGACCAATGCCCAAAGAAATGGTTTCGCCTGAATACCAACGTTGCTGCTCTGGCTTCTTGTAGGTGGTGCGCTTCCACTCGGTCGAGGGCAACACACCACGCGATTCGCCCAAGATATCGATGCCTGTGATCTGACCGAACCCCAAAGGCTTCATTTGGTCGTGCATCAAGTCCACACCCATGTCACGCGCCAGCGTGTAGTAATAGGTGTCGCACGATTCGACGATGGATTTGTACATGTCCACCGAGCCATGCCCACCCTCTTTGTCATCGCGGAAACGGTGGTTACCAAACATGAAGTAACCAGGATCTGAGACCAAGAACTTTTCTGACCGCTTGCCAGTTTGTAAAGCGGCCAAAGCCATGAAGGGCTTGTAGGTGGAGCCAGGCGGATAGGTGCCGCGCAAAGCGCGGTTCAACAAAGGCTTGTCTATCGACTCGTTCAACGCAGCCCAGTTTTCAGAATCAATGCCATCCACAAACAAGTTGGGGTCAAACGTGGGTTTGC
The DNA here is from genome assembly GCA_963512655.1 of uncultured Limnohabitans sp. GTDB lineage: Bacteria > Pseudomonadota > Gammaproteobacteria > Burkholderiales > Burkholderiaceae_C > Limnohabitans. The sequence goes on from CAUPNL010000020.1 coordinate 18,323, forward strand.
TGACAAACGCCAACACCTCGCCCGTCTTCGGGTCGAGTGCCACCAAAGCGCCGCGACGTTTACCGTACAGGTCTTCCACCAGCTTTTGCAGCTTGATGTCGATCGACAGAACCACGCTGTTGCCAGGCACCGCTTGGCTGCTGTTGAGGCGGCGCACTGCGCGTCCTCCGGCCGATGTTTCCATCTCTTGCACACCAGTGGTGCCGTGCAATTGCTTCTCGTAACTTTGTTCAACGCCCAGTTTGCCAATGTAGTCGGTGCCGCGGTAATTGCCCGCGTCGTCTGACTCTTCGATCTTGCCTTTTTCCGCTGGATTGATACGACCGATGTAGCCAATCACGTGGCTGGCCAATTGGTTGTACGGGTAGTTGCGGAACAAACGCGCACGAATTTCAACACCCGGAAAGCGGTAGCGCTGCGCAGCAAAACGCGCCACTTCTTCGTCGCTCAAGCGGTTACGAATAGGCACCGATTCGAAACTCTTTGATTCGCCCAGCTGTTTTTTGAAACGCCGCTTGTCACGCGCTTGAATGTCAATCACGCCCGCGAGTTGTTCAATCAACTCTTCCAGAGGCACCACCACTTTAGAGGCGGTGATTTCCAAGGTGTAAGCCGAGTAGTTGGTAGCCAACACAATGCCGTTGCGATCCATGATGACGCCGCGGTTGGGGACGATGGGCACGATGGCAGTGCGGTTGTTTTCAGCTTGGGCATTGAGCTCGTCGTAACGCACCACCTGCAAATAAAACAAGCGAAGTGAGAGCAGGCCAAACAGCACCAGAATAAAACCCGTCACCACCACCATGCGCGACCTGAAGCGTCGCAGGTCGGACTCGATGTCGCGAATCACCCTCATAGCGGTCGGTTCAGGTCAGGATTGGGTGCGCGGCGTTGCGGCGCCAACAAGAACACGCTCACCACAGGCCACAACACAGCCTCCAGCAGCGGCGCCAAAAAGATGGTCCAGCCGGGAAACAAGGCACCAGACATCATGCGCACCATCAACTCCAAAGCATGCGCAAGCGCAAACATCGGCAACACTTGCATGGCCTGTGAAGGCACGGTGAACCACAAAAGGCGGCGATGCACCATGATGGCCATGAAGCCCAAAGCGGTGTAGGTCAGGGCATGTTGCCCGAGCAACGCCGATTGATGCACATCGGTGGCCACGCCAAAAAAGAAAGCCACGCCAATGCCCACCAACCGCGGTTGGTGCACGCACCAAAACACCAGCACCAAGGCCAAGAAATCGGGCATCCATGCAGCGTTGCCCACGAGACTGATGTTCACCACCATGTTGGCAAACAGGGCAGAGATCAGGGTGAACAACACAAACAAAGGATTGGCTGGCAGCAACAACTGTTGGCCGCGCGGCATGATCATCGGCGACCTCCTTTTTGCGCAGCCACTGGCACTTGCTTTTCAATTTGGGGGCGCGGTGGCAATTGATCAATCAAAGGCTCCAGCACCATCACATGACGGGCGCCCTGCACACGTCCCACAGGCTCGCACAAGATGCGCGCAAACGCAGTTTCCGCACGACGCTCCACCTTGGTGACCTTACCCACCAACACGCCTGGGGGATAAATGCCATCCACGCCGCTGGTCGACAACATATCGCCCACCTCAATGTCAGCGTTGGTCGCCATGAAGCGCAGTTCCAACAAAGGTGCACCACCCGATTCGCCATAGGCCACACCGCGCGCGCCTGTGCGCGTGTTGAGCACAGGAATGGAGTGTTCACGGTCGGTCACCAAGGTCACTTCACTGACCAGTGGCAACACGTGCGTGACTTGGCCCAAGATGCCATGCTCGTCCATCACTGGCGAGCTGGCCTTGATGCCGTCGGCCATGCCCTTGTTGATGATGAGCTTGCGGGTGTAAGGATCAGCTGCGTCGTACAGCACCTCGGCGGCTTGGCCTTTGGTTTCCAAACGTTTGCTCAGGGCCAACAGCTCGCGTAATTGTTTGTTTTCTAGCGCCAGCTGCTCTACCTGGCCAGAGCGGCGGGCTTGCACCAACAGCTGCTCACGTGCATCACGCTCAGAGGCTTGCGCCACATCGCGGGCTTGCATGTAGTCGCCCGAATATTCAGCCAAGACCTGCGGGCGCATGGCCAGCCACTGCACTGGATACAAGGCCACGGATAAGGTGGCACGCAAAGGCTGGGTCACACCAAACCGCACGTCAGCCACCATCAACAGCACCGACAAGGCGCTGAAGAAAAGTAACTTGGATACGGCGGACGGGCCTTGCTTGAAGAAGGCCGGGGGGGAGCGGTCCAGGGTGCCCAGTGGCACTTAATTATTCGCTCGTGAAGATGGAGCCCAAACGCTCCATGCGCTCAAGGGCCAAACCGCAACCACGCACCACGCAAGTGAGTGGGTCTTCAGCCACCAAGACTGGCAAGCCAGTTTCTTCGGCCAACAAGCGGTCCAAATCGCGCAACAACGCACCACCGCCAGTGAGCATCATGCCGCGCTCGGCAATGTCTGCGCCCAACTCGGGTGGTGTTTGCTCCAACGCGTTTTTCACGGCGGAGACGATGTTGTTCAGTGGATCGGTCAACGCTTCCAAGATTTCGTTCGACGAAATCGTGAAAGAACGTGGCACGCCTTCTGACAAGTTGCGGCCCTTGACTTCCATTTCCTTGACTTCAGAGCCAGGGAATGCAGAACCGATTTGTTTCTTGATGGCTTCAGCGGTTGGCTCGCCAATCAACATGCCGTAGTTGCGGCGGATGTAGTTGATGATCGCTTCGTCAAATTTGTCGCCGCCGACGCGCACGCTGCCTTTGTAGACCATGCCGCCCAAAGAGATCACGCCCACTTCGGTGGTACCGCCACCGATGTCGACCACCATTGAGCCAGAAGCCTCAGACACAGGCAAGCCTGCGCCAATCGCAGCTGCCATAGGTTCTTCAATGAGGTACACCTCAGAGGCGCCAGCGCCCAACGCGGATTCGCGAATGGCACGACGCTCGACTTGGGTAGAACCGCAAGGCACACAAATGATGATGCGGGGGCTAGGACGGAACACCGAACGGGGGTGCACCATCTTGATGAACTGCTTGAGCATTTGCTCAGTCACGGTGAAGTCGGCGATCACGCCGTCTTTCATCGGACGAATGGCTTCGATATTGCCAGGCACTTTGCCCAACATGGCCTTGGCTTCGTGGCCAACGGCTTGAATTGTCTTCTTGCCTTGGGGGCCGCCTTCGTGGCGAATCGACACAACGGAGGGCTCGTCCAACACGATGCCTTTGTCGCGCACATAAATCAGGGTGTTGGCGGTACCGAGGTCAATTGCCAAATCGGTGGAGAAATACCGACGAAAAGATCCAAACATGTCTGTCCTCAAAGCTTGCCCGCGGGCGCGGACACAAAGGCGAGATAATACCGCATCGCCCGTAAACCGCGGGTTTTTCCCTCATATATGTATGTCCCTGAATGACCAAGACATCAGCCGCATCGCCAACCTGGCCCGGCTAGAGCTGCAGCCTGACGAACAGGCCCGTATGCTCCACAAAATCAATGACTTTTTCGACATCGTCGAACAAATCCGCGCGGTGGACACCACCGGCGTGGTGCCCATGGCCCATCCTGTGGACGCCATGCAAGGCGCCCACATCGAACTGCGCCTGCGCCCCGACGTGGCCAGCGAACCCAACCAACGCGACCTGAACCAACAAAGCGCCCCCGCCGTGGAGCGTGGTTTGTTCTTGGTTCCCAAAGTGATTGAGTAAGGCCAACACCATGACCCAATTGCACAACATGACCGTGGCCCAACTGGCCCAAACGCTCCAAACCAAGCAAGCAAGCGCTGTCGAAGTGGCCACGGCCTTTTTGGCTCGCGCTGGCGGCAACCCGCACAACGCGTTTTTGGACATCAACAGCGAAGTCACGCTGGCCCAAGCCCAAACCAGCGACGCCCGTATTGCCGCTGGCACGGCAGGCGCGCTGGAAGGCGTGCCAATTGCGCACAAAGACGTATTTGTGACCCGCGATTTCGCCACCACTGCTGGCTCCAAAATTTTGAGCGGCTACCGCTCGCCGTTTGATGCCACCGTGGTGCAAAAACTCGGCACCTTTGCCGATGGCGCTGTCGGCGCTGGCATGGTGACGCTGGGCAAAGTCAACTGCGACGAGTTCGCCATGGGCTCTGCCAACGAAAACTCCGCCTACGGCGCGGTGACCAATCCGTGGGACACCTCGCGTGTTCCCGGCGGTTCATCGGGCGGCAGCGCTGCCGCTGTGGCCGCACGTTTGGCGCCCGCTGCCACAGGCACAGACACGGGCGGCTCGATTCGCCAACCCGCTAGCTTTTGCGGCATCACCGGCATCAAGCCCACCTATGGCCGCGCCAGCCGCTACGGCATGATTGCCTACGCATCCAGCCTCGATCAAGCTGGCCCCATGGCCCGCACAGCAGAAGACTGCGCGTTATTGCTGTCTGCCATGTGCGGTTCTGATTTAGACCGTGACTCCACGTCGCTCGATGTGCCAGCTGAAAACTTCTCCGCCAAGTTGAACGACAGCCTGCAAGGCCTGCGCATTGGCATTCCCAAAGAGTTTTTTGGCGAAGGCCTTGCCGCTGATGTGCGCACTGCCATTGATGCAGCGCTCAAAACGCTCGAAGCTCAAGGCGCCAAGCTTGTGCCCATCACGCTGCCACGTACCGAGCTGGCCATTCCTGTGTACTACATCATCGCGCCCGCCGAAGCCAGCTCGAACCTGAGCCGCTTTGATGGCGTGAAGTTTGGCCATCGCGCGTCAGCGTACACCGACCTCGTAAGCATGTACAAAAAGACCCGTGCAGAAGGCTTTGGCGAAGAGGTCAAGCGCCGCATCATGACCGGCGCGTATGTGTTGAGCCACGGCTACTACGACGCGTACTACCTGCAAGCGCAAAAAATTCGCCGCATGATTGCGGACGATTTCCAACGCGCATTTGCTGAGTGCGATGTGATCGCCGGCCCCGTCGCCCCGACCGTCGCATGGAAGCTTGGCAACAACGCCAGCAACCCATTGGCTGATTACTTGGCTGACATCTTCACCCTACCTGCGTCACTCGCTGGTTTGCCCGGCATGAGCGTGCCGGTGGGCTTTGGCGAAGGCAAGATGCCCGTGGGCATGCAACTCATCGGTAACTATTTGCAAGAAGCACATTTGCTCAACGTGGCTCACCAGTACCAACTGAACACCGATTTCCATAACGCCAAGCCGGAGGGCGTTTAAATGACCGCACCTAAGTTAGTTCAAGGCTACGAAGTCGTCATCGGCTTCGAAACACACGCGCAGCTCTCAACCAAGAGCAAAATCTTCAGCCGCGCATCTGTGGCCTTCGGCGCAGAACCCAACACGCAAGCTTGCGCGGTGGACATGGCCCTGCCCGGCACACTGCCCGTGATGAACATCGGCGCGGTCGAACGCGCCATTGAGTTTGGCTTGGGCGTCAACGCACACATTGCCGAGCGCAGCATCTTTGCGCGCAAAAACTACTTCTACCCCGACCTGCCCAAGGGCTACCAAATCAGCCAATTTGAAATTCCTGTGGTGCAAGGTGGTGAGGTGTCGTTCTTCTTGGAAGCGGGCAAAGAAACCGTACACAAAACCGTACGCTTGGAGCGTGCCCACCTCGAAGAAGACGCGGGCAAATCGCTGCACGAAGACTTCATTGGTCAGAGCGGCATCGACTTGAACCGAGCTGGCACACCGCTGCTAGAAATCGTCACGCAACCCGACATGCGCAGCAGCGAAGAAGCCGTGGCCTACGCCAAAGAGCTGCACAAAATCGTCACGTGGATTGGCATCTGCGACGGCAACATGCAAGAAGGCTCGTTCCGTTGCGATGCCAACGTGTCAGTGCGCAAGCCAGGCGCACCTTTGGGCACCCGCCGTGAAATCAAAAACTTGAACAGCTTCAAGTTCATGCAACAAGCCATCGACTACGAAGTGCGCTGGCAAATCGACCAAATCGAAGACGGCCATGCCATCGAACAAGCCACCGTGTTGTTCGACCCAGACACTGGCGAAACCCGCGCCATGCGCACCAAAGAAGACGCCGCCGACTACCGCTATTTCCCCGACCCCGACCTGCCACCTTTGGTGATTGGTCGCGATTGGGTGGAGCGTGTGAGAAGCGAAATGGCCGAGCTGCCACGTGTCATGGCCGAGCGTTTTGTGCGCGACTACGCGCTGCCCGAATACGATGCGACGCAGCTGACCCAAAGCAAGGCCACAGCCGCCTACTTTGAAGCCACGGCGAAAGCCTGCGGTCAAGCCAAACTGGCCAGCAACTGGATCATGGGCGAAGTGTCACGCCGCTTGAACAGCGGCGAGGTGACGTTTGACAACATTCCCGTCAGCGCGGCGCAACTGGGCGCGTTGATCAGCCGCATCAGCGACAACACCATCAGCAACAGCGCTGCGCGCCAAGTGTTTGAAGGTCTGTGGAATAAAGAAGGCCCCTCCGGTAGCGAAGGCGATGTCGACGCCATCATCGAAGCCAAAGGCCTCAAACAAATCAACGACACGGGCGCGTTGGAAGCCATCATTGACGAAGTACTGGCCGCCAACCCCAAGAACGTGGAAGAGTTCAAAGCGGGCAATGCCAAAGCCTTGAACGGTTTGGTCGGCCCCATCATGAAGGCCAGCAAAGGCAAAGCCAACCCCGCACAAGTCAACGAGCTGTTGATGAAGAAACTGGGGTAAGCGATGCCCCACAGCGCGTTGGAAGACACACAAGGCCTGTTGACTGGCGCCTTGTTTGTCGCACTCGGCGTGTGCATGTTTCGCGAAGCGGCTTTGTTCACAGGCGGCACCACGGGCGTTGCATTTTTGGTGCACTACTTGGCTGGGTTACCACTGGGTGCGGTGTTGTTTGTCATCAACCTGCCGTTCTACGTGTTTGGCTGGCAAAAGCTCGGCCACACCTTCACCTTCAAAACATTTGCGGCGGTGGGTTTGCTGTCAGCCTACGTCGAGTTGCTGCCTCAGTGGATCGCGTTTTCACACCTCGACCCCGTCTTCGCCGCACTGATGGCGGGCTTGTTGGTGGGCACGGGTATTTTGATTTTGATTCGTCACGGCGCCAGCTTGGGCGGCGTGACGATCATGGCGGTTTATTTGCAAAAGACCCGTGGCTGGCGCGCTGGCCACGTGCAAATGGCCATCGATGCTTGCATCTTGATGACCGCCTTTGCGCTCACCGATGCACACAAGGCCTTGCTGTCATTGCTCGGTGCATTTGCGTTGAATTTGGTGATTGCCGTCAACCACCGCGCCGACCGTTACTACGGCGCCTAAAGCTCACGGCTTAAACGCCGTAACGCTCGCGATACGCCTGTGTGCGAGCCAAATGCTCACCCATGGTGTTGTCGGGTTGCTTGCCCAAATAGGCCAACAAGTCTTCCAGCTTGGCAATGGTGCACACGCTCATACCCAGTTGCTCACGCACGTATTGCACAGCGCTGTAGGGCACATCTTTGGTCGAGCCATCCGCTTGTTTTTCGGTGGCCATTTCTTGGCGGTCCAACGCAATCGCCACGGCGTGCGGTGTGGCACCTGCTGCTTTGATGAGGGCGATCGATTCACGTGCAGCCGTGCCCGCGCTCATCACATCGTCCACGATCAACACGCGACCTTTGAGGGGGGCGCCCACCAAGCTGCCGCCTTCGCCGTGGTCTTTGGCTTCTTTGCGGTTGTAGGCAAACGGCACGTTGCGTCCTAAGCGTGCCAACTCAATCGACACGGCTGCGCCCAAGGGAATGCCTTTGTAGGCGGGGCCAAAAATCATGTCGAACTCGATGCCGCTGTTGACAATGCACTGCGCATAAAAACTGGCCAACTTGCCCAACTTGGCGCCATCGTCAAACAAACCGGCGTTGAAAAAGTAAGGGCTCATGCGGCCCGCTTTGGTTTTGAACTCCCCAAATTTCAACACGCCACAATCCAGCGAAAATTGCACAAATTCTTGCGCCAACGCATCGTTGGCAGACACACTCTGACTCATGGGGAAATTCCTTGTTCAAACTAACCAGCCTCAACCTCAACGGCATTCGTTCGGCCGCCCGCAAGGGCGTGGAAGCTTGGCTCGAAAAAGCCAGCCCTGATTGTATTTGCGTCCAAGAAATCAAAGCCCAGGCCCCCGATGTCGAAGGCAGCTTCGACACCTTGGCAGGTTTGAAAGGCCACTTTCACTACGCCGAGAAAAAAGGCTACTCGGGCGTGGGCGTGTACACCAAGCACGAACCCAGCGACATCATTGTGGGCTTTGACAACGGTGAGTTTGATGCTGAAGGCCGCTACGTCGAGCTGCGTTTTGACACACCCACACAAAAGCTGTCCATCATCAGCAGTTACTTTCCCAGTGGCTCGTCTGGCCCTGAGCGCCAAGACGCCAAGTTTCGTTTCTTGGCCGCGATGTATCCGCACCTCAACGCCTTGAAACAAGAGCGCGAGTTTGTGCTGTGCGGCGACATCAACATCGCGCATAACGAAGCCGACTTGAAGAACTGGAAAGGCAACAAAAAGAACAGCGGTTTTTTGCCTGAAGAACGCGCGTGGATGACACAGCTCACCACCGAAGGTGGCATCGTCGACGTGTACCGCCAGCTACAACCCGACACCACCGATGCTTGCTACACGTGGTGGAGCAACCGCGGTCAAGCCTATGCCAACAACGTGGGTTGGCGTTTGGACTACCACCTGGCCACACCAGCGATCGCAGCCAAGGCCCGCACCGAAGCGATCTACAAGGACGAAAAATTTTCAGACCATGCGCCCATCACCATCGCGTATGAAGGTTTGATTTAAACCAACATCCCCTTGGTCTCGATGAACTTGACCACGTCTTGCAAACCATCCAAGGTACGCAAGTTGGTCATGACAAAAGGCTTCAAGCCACTTGCGTTGGTACGCATGCGAATGGTGTCAGCTTCCATCACATCCAAGTTGGCGCCGACATAAGGTGCCAGGTCCGTTTTATTGATCACAAACAAATCGCTCTTGGTGATGCCGGGGCCACCTTTGCGTGGAATTTTTTCACCAGCCGCCACGTCGATCACATAGATCGTCAAGTCACTCAGCTCGGGGCTGAAAGTGGCGGCCAAGTTGTCGCCGCCGCTCTCGATGAACACCACATCGGCATCTGGAAAATCGACCAACATGCGGTCAATCGCTTCGAGGTTGATGGACGCATCTTCGCGAATGGCCGTGTGTGGGCAACCGCCGGTTTCCACACCCATGATGCGCTCGGCAGGCAACGCGCCGCTGATGGTCAGCAAGCGTTGGTCTTCTTTGGTGTAGATGTCGTTGGTGATGGCGACGAGGTCGTATTTGTCGCGCATGGCTTTGCAGAGCATTTCCAGCAGGGTGGTTTTGCCAGAGCCCACGGGCCCGCCGATACCCACACGCAGGGGTGGCAGTTTTTTGGTGCGATGTGCGATGGTGTGTAAGTGCTTCATGATCTGAACAGTCGTGAGTATTGGGTTTCGTGTTGGGCCGAGAGAATAGCCAGCATGGGGGAAAAAGCTTGACGCGTGGCGTCGTTCACTTGCATGGCGTGACTGACGGCGGGCGCGATGTGTTGGGCGAGCTTCGTCAAGATGCGTTGCCCAGAGTTTTGTCCGAGAGGCACCGACTTGATGGCGGCTTGCACCATGTTCTCAGCCCACCCAAAGGCATAGGCTTGCAAGCATTGCTCCAGCGACGCGCCGGTGCGCGACAAAGCCAAGGCAAACATCAACGGGTAGGTGGGTATCCAGCGGTTACACATCGCAATGGTGTCTGCATCGATGGCGTCTTGGTTGCGCAGCCACTCCAACATGGAGCGGCCCATTTGTTCGCTCTGCAAACGCAACTCAGCGCTCTCACGGGTGGCATGCACCCACTGACTCAAGGCTTCTAGGCGCGCGTCATCGCGAGCTTGCCATGCCGTGATCATTTGACCGAGCACTGCCATGTCGCCACGTGATTGGGTGAGGTGCAATTGATCCACCAACCACTCAGCGGCGCTGTGTTCGTCATGCACCAAGCCATGATCAATGGCCGCTTCTAAACCTTCGGAGTACGAGAAGCCACCAATGGGCAACGCGGGTGACGCGAGCCAAATGAGCTGGAGCAGTGCGGGTGTACTTGCCGACTCGCTTGCCGATGCAGTTACAGCCATCGCTTCTGTAACGACATCAGTGGTCATGTTTGCAATGAGGGCCATGCACGTGGCCGTGATCGTGGGAATGGTCATGCACCTCTGCGCCGTGGCCATACGCGTTATGGCTATGCCCATGCCCTTGCGCGTGCCCGTGACTGCTATAGGCACCACCTTCTGGTTCAAAGGCTTCATGCACGGTCACCACCGTCATGTGCATGGCACGCAGCATATCGGCCAACACGTGGTCGGGCTCGATCTTCAAATGGTCGGGTTGCAACTCAATCGGCACATGGCGGTTACCCAAGTGATAGGCAGCACGTGTCAAGTCAAACGCTGAGCCGTGTTGCGTACACGCGGTGATGCGCAACACTTCTTGCGGGGCTGCTTGCACGCGCACGAGCGAGCCGTCTTCGAGCACCAGCACATCACCGCCGCGCACCAAGGTGCCGCGTGGCAAAAATACGCCAATGGCGCGCTCTGTGGAATCGGTCGCATCAAAGCGGCTTTTTTGGCGTACGTCCCAGTCCAGCTCCACGGTGGCAGCACGTTTAATAAGAGCTGCGGCCAATCCATGACCGCCCGCGATTAATTTAGAACAAGTGAGCATCAGAAAAAATCAGAACAAGAAATAGCGTTGGGTCATGGGCAAGCTCACCGCGGGTTCGCAGGTGAGCAACTGTCCATCGGCGCGCACTGCATAGGTTTGTGCATCCACTTCCATGTGCGGCGCGTAGTCGTTGTGAATCATGTCACGTTTTCCAACGCTGCGAATGTTCTTCACGGCACTGAGTGTTTTGTGCAAACCAAATTTTTGCCCAATGCCTGCGGCCATGCCAGCTTGCGACACAAAGGTGAGCGAGCCACGGTGCAGTGCACCGCCATACGCGCCAAACATGGGGCGGTAGTGCACGGGCTGCGGGGTTGGGATGGACGCATTCGGATCGCCCATCGCGGCCATGGCGATGAAGCCACCTTTCAAAATGATGCTGGGCTTGATGCCAAAGAACGCGGGCTTCCACACAACGAGGTCGGCCCACTTGCCCACTTCCACGCTGCCCACTTCGTGGCTGATGCCGTGTGCGATGGAAGGGTTGATGGTGTACTTGGCGATGTAGCGTTTGACGCGGAAGTTATCGTGTCGGTCGGTGTCGCCAGGCAGCAAGCCACGCTGCGCTTTCATCTTGTGTGCGGTTTGCCAAGTGCGAATAATCACTTCCCCCACACGCCCCATGGCTTGGCTGTCGCTGCTCATCATGCTGATGGCACCGAGGTCGTGCAAGATGTCTTCAGCCGCAATGGTTTCGCGGCGAATGCGGCTTTCAGCGAAGGCCAAGTCTTCCGCAATCGCGGGGTCAAGGTGGTGGCACACCATGAGCATGTCCACATGCTCGTCGAGTGTGTTCACCGTGTACGGACGTGTCGGGTTGGTCGAGCTGGGCAACACATTGGCCTCGCCCACCACTTTCAAAATATCGGGCGCGTGGCCACCACCCGCACCTTCTGTGTGGAAGGTGTGGATGGTGCGGCCTTTGAACGCGGCCACCGTGTCTTCCACAAAGCCGCTCTCATTGAGCGTGTCGGTGTGGATGGCCACTTGTGTGTCGGTGGCTTCCGCCACATTCAAACAGTTGTCAATCGCGGCGGGCGTGGTGCCCCAATCTTCGTGCAGCTTCAGTCCAATCGCGCCTGCGTTGATTTGCTCGTACAACGAATCGGGCAAGGCGGCATTGCCTTTGCCCAAGAAACCAAGGTTCATGGGGAAGGCATCGGCCGCTTGCAACATGCGTTCGATGTTCCAAGCGCCGGGTGTGCAGGTGGTGGCAAACGTGCCCGTGGCGGGGCCTGTGCCGCCGCCTAGCATGGTGGTCACGCCACTGGTCAAGGCTTCTTCAATTTGCTGGGGCGCGATGAAGTGAATGTGCGTGTCCACACCACCTGCGGTGACGATGTTGCCTTCACAGCTGATCACTTCGGTGCCAGGGCCAATGACGATGTCCACCCCCGGTTGCGTGTCGGGGTTGCCCGCTTTGCCAATGGCCACGATGCGGCCACCTTTCAAACCAATGTCGGCTTTGACGATGCCCCAATGGTCGATGATGAGCGCGTTGGTCATCACGGTGTCTACCGCACCGCCCGCTTGCGGGCCTGTGCCCGTGCCGTCTCGTGTGCGTTGCGATTGCGCCATCCCATCGCGAATGGTTTTGCCACCACCGAATTTCACTTCTTCGCCATAGCCGCCGGCTTGCAACGTGAAGTCTTTTTCAACCTCGATGACCAAGTTGGTGTCTGCCAAACGCAGGCGGTCGCCCACGGTGGGGCCAAACATTTCTGCGTAGGCGCGTTTGCCGATGGTTGCCATCAGATGTTTCCTTTGTTTGGCACGTCCACCGCACCATTCACCAAGCCCCGAAAGCCAAACACTTGGCGATCGCCGCTCAGGTCCACCAACTCGACCGTGCGTTGTTGGCCCGGCTCAAAACGCACCGCCGTGCCAGAGGCAATGTTCAAGCGCATGCCGTGTGCGACTTCACGATCAAAGCTCAAGCCGCCGTTGGTTTCTGCAAAGTGGTAGTGCGAGCCCACTTGAATGGGGCGGTCGCTGGCGTTTTGCACGACGAGGGTGTGCGTGCGCCGCCCTGGGTTGAGGGTGTGTTCGCCCTCGTCAATCAACAGTTCACCGGGTGTCATTTGTCACGTCCAGTGAACCACCACACGATGGCGGCAGCAAACGCAAACCCCACAAAGCCCCACACATCGGTGGCGTGGTAGTGCGATGCCCCTGCCATGCCGTGGCCCTCGTGGGCCAAAACAAGCGTGGGCAACAAAACAAAAAGAGAGAGAAATTTTTTCATAGCGTTTCAAACAATGGGTTGATGCACAGTGACGAGCTTGGTGCCGTCGGGGAAAGTGGCTTCGACTTGGATGTCAGGAATCATTTCGGCCACGCCGTCCATCACGTCGGCACGGGTCAGCACGTTGCGGCCTGCGCTCATGAGTTGCGCCACGGTTTGACCGTCGCGTGCGCCTTCCATCACGGCAGCGCTGATGAGGGCCACGGCCTCGGGGTAGTTGAGCTTCAAGCCACGGGCTTGTCGACGTTCGGCCAACAAGGCGGCAGTGAAGATCAAGAGCTTGTCTTTTTCGCGGGGGGTGAGTTCCATAGTGGTTTTGACTATGCAACTTGCGTGCCCTCTTTTGCGCTGAGCCACACGCACCAAGTGCATGCTTTGGTGCACGAAACCCGTCTTGGTGCACGCATAAGCGCACCGCAAGTCGCGCCACCTTGGTGCATTGCCCTTGAATTGAACTGTCTTGGTGCATGGACGCCATGCTTGAAATGTTTCTTATAGCGAAGACATTTTTCGCCTAGGAGAAACGCACGTTGGCACAGGCTTTGCGATGGTTGTTGTGAAGCGCACCGTTACCGCGAGCGCCGAACCAACCCTTAATTTTTGGAGTGAACCCCCATGATGAATCGTCGAGGAAACCTGAAGGCTTTGGCCGCTGCTGCGGCACTGTCCGTTGGCTCATTTGTGATTGCGCCACAAGCGCTGGCCGCTGACACCATCAAAGTGGGCGTGCTGCACAGCTTGTCCGGCACCATGGCCATTTCCGAAACCGTGTTGAAAGACACCGTGCTCATGGCCATCGACGAAATCAACGCCAAGGGCGGCGTGTTGGGCAAGAAACTTGAACCCGTCGTGGTGGACCCCGCTTCGAACTGGCCTTTGTTCGCTGAGAAAACCAAACAACTCATTGGTCAAGACAAAGTGTCTGTCATCTTCGGTTGCTGGACATCGGTGTCTCGCAAATCCGTGTTGCCCGTGGTCGAAGAAATGAATGGCTTGCTGTTCTACCCCGTGCAATACGAAGGTGAAGAGCTCAGCAAAAACGTGTTCTACACCGGCGCTGCGCCCAACCAACAAGCCATTCCTGCAGTGGACTACTTGATGAGCAAAGACGGCGGCGCTGCCAAGCGTTGGGTCTTGCTGGGCACCGACTATGTGTACCCACGCACCACCAACAAGATCTTGCGCGCCTACCTCAAGAGCAAAGGTGTGGCCGACAAAGACATCGACGAGAAGTACACACCGTTTGGCCACAGCGATTACCAAACCATCGTGGCTGACATCAAGAAGTTTTCTGCCGGCGGCAAAACGGCCGTGGTGTCCACCATCAACGGCGACTCCAACGTGCCGTTCTACAAAGAACTCGGCAACGCGGGCTTGAAGGCCAAAGACGTGCCTGTGGTCGCCTTCTCAGTGGGTGAAGAAGAACTGCGCGGCGTGGACACCAAGCCTTTGGTCGGTCACTTGGCGGCATGGAACTACTTCATGAGCATCAAGACCCCAGCCAACGACGAGTTCATCAAGAAGTGGTCTGCCTACGCCAAGGCCAAGAACATCGCAGGTCACAAAGACAAGCCTTTGACCAACGACCCGATGGAAGCGACTTACATCGGTATCAACATGTGGAAGCAAGCGGTTGAAAAAGCCAAGTCCACCGACACCGACAAAGTGATTGCAGCGATGGCCGGTCAAACCTTCAAAGCACCGAGCGGCATCACCTCCAAGATGGATGAGAAAAACCACCACTTGCACAAGTCGGTGTTCATCGGCGAGATCAAGGCCGACGGTCAGTTCAACGTAGTTTGGAAAACACCCGGCCCTGTGAAAGCCAAGCCATGGAGCCCCTTCATAGAAGGCAATGCATCCAAGCCTGATGAGCCAGTAAAGAAGTAAACCTTTCTCCGAGGGATCGACTTGGGGGAGGGCACTGCCCTCCCCTTTTTTATGGGAATTTGGATGACTTGTTTTTCTATTTTGACGCGCATGCCCACGCTGCAACAGCGCAGCGCAGCATGTCGCGGTCTCGTTGTGCGCGTCACTTGCGGATTAGCCATTGCCTTGCTCGGTCAATCCAGCGCGTTGGCGCTGACCGCGGAGCAAACACGCGCACTCACGCTGGGCGACACCGATGCACGCGTGAGCGCTCTGCAAAAAGCACTGGCTTCACCCGACGCACAAACCGCTACCTTCTTACAAGCCATGGCCGATGACGCCGTGAAAGTGAATGGCACACAGGTGCTGGTGGTGCGCGACGGCAAAGCCACCGACCCCGTGAGTGGTGACGCCACAGCCCTGCCCGACACCGCAGAAGACGTGATCAACAACAACCGCATGCGCGGCGAAATTGACGCCGCTTTGTCTGCCTTGCAATTACTCAGCCCAGACGCAGCGTTGCGTGTGCAAGCGGCCAAGTCGGTACTGAAAGAACCTGATCCAACCAAATTGGTCATGCTTGAAAAAGCGCTCGCGAGTGAATCCGACGAAGGCGTGAGAAAACAAATGCTGTTGGCACGCGCTGCGATTTTGTTAAACAGCGACAAGGCTGACGAACGCATGGCTTCGGCCAAAACTTTGGCCGACAGCCAAACGCCTGACACGCAACTCTTGCTCAACCAACGCCTCAGCCAAGAGGAAGACAAACACGTGCGCGCGCAGTTGCAAACCTCGTTGCTCACCATCCAAGCTGCGCTGAGCTGGGGTGAAAAACTCGGCGCATTATTTACAGGCATTAGCCTCGGATCTATCTTGTTGCTCGTGGCATTGGGTTTGGCCATCACCTACGGTTTGATGGGTGTCATCAACATGGCTCATGGCGAGCTGATGATGATTGGTGCCTACGCCACCTACGTGGTGCAAGGCTTGTTCCGCCAGTATTTACCTGGCATGTTTGACGCGTATTTGTTGGTGGCCATTCCTGCTTCTTTTCTTGCCGCCGCTTTGGTCGGTGCGGTGCTGGAGCGCTTGGTGTTGCGCCACTTGTATGGCCGCCCACTCGAAACACTGCTGGCCACTTGGGGCATCAGCTTGGTGTTGATGCAAGGCGTGCGCAGTATTTTTGGTGCGCAAAACGTCGGTGTTGAAAACCCATCATGGATGAGCGGTGGCGTGCAACTGCTGGCCAACCTCTCGCTGCCCTACAACCGTTTGATCATCATTGGCTTTGCGGTGTTTGTGTTGGTGGGCATGACGCTGTTGATCAGCAAAACACGTTTGGGTTTGTTTGTGCGCGGCGTCACCCAAAACCGCCCCATGGCTTCGGCTTTGGGTGTGAACACCGCACGCATTGACACCTATGCGTTCTCACTTGGTTGCGGCATTGCGGGCTTGGCCGGTTGTGCGCTGAGCCAAATTGGCAACGTGGGGCCAGACCTCGGTCAAAGCTACATCGTCGACGCCTTCATGGTGGTGGTGCTGGGTGGCGTGGGCCAACTGGCCGGCACGGTGTACGCAGCGATGGGTTTGGGCTTGATGAACAAATTGCTCGAAGGCGTGGCCGGTGCCGTGCTGGCCAAGATTGCGGTGTTGGTGTTCATCATCGTGTTCATCCAAAAACGTCCGCAAGGCATCTTTGCCATGAAAGGCCGCAGCGCGGAGGCATGACATGACACACAACACTTCTACTTTGCAACTACCCGAAGCACCGGCCCTGTTGGGCACCAAAGGTTGGATTCTTTTCTTGGCGGCCTTCATCACCGTCTGCGCCGTGGTGCCCGTACTCAACCTGTGGGTGCCCGCAGACAGCGTGTTCCACATGAGCGACTACGCCGTGGCCTTGGTGGGCAAGATCATGTGCTACGCCATCTGTGCGCTCGCAATGGATTTGATTTGGGGCTACACCGGCATCTTGTCGCTGGGCCACGGTTTGTTCTTTGCGCTGGGCGGCTACGTGATGGGCATGTACCTGATGCGACAGATCGGCACCGACGGCAACTACAAAAGCAACTTGCCTGACTTCATGGTGTTCCTCGATTGGAAAACTTTGCCTTGGCATTGGACCTTCAGCGACAGCTTCGTTGCCACGCTGCTGATGGTGGTGCTGGTGCCCGGTGTGTTGGCCTTTGTGTTTGGCTACTTCGCGTTTCGCTCGCGCATCAAAGGCGTGTACTTCTCCATCATCACGCAGGCCATGACGTTTGCAGCCATGCTCTTGTTCTTTCGCAACGAAACCGGTTTTGGTGGCAACAACGGCTTCACCGATTTCAAACGCATCTTGGACTTGCCCATTGCCACACCGGCCATGCGCATGACTTTGTTTGTGCTGACCGGCTGGGCGTTGCTGATGAGCTATTTGTTTGCCCGCTGGTTGGTGCAAAGCAAGTTTGGCCGAGTGCTGCAAGCCATTCGCGATGCCGAAAGCCGCGTGATGTTTTCGGGCTACTCGCCCCTGCCCTACAAACTCACCATCTGGGTCATCTCTGCGGTGATGTGCGGCATTGCGGGTGCTTTGTATGTGCCGCAAGTGGGCATCATCAATCCCAGCGAAATGAGCACCGCCAACTCCATCGAAATCGCGGTGTGGGCCGCAGTTGGCGGACGTGCATCCTTGATTGGCCCCATCGTGGGAGCGTTCTTGGTCAACGGCATGAAGAGCTGGTTGACGGTGACAGCGCCTGAGTTTTGGTTGTACTTCCTTGGCGCGTTGTTCATTGGTGTGACTTTGTACATGCCACACGGTGTGGTGGGTGTGATTCAAAAAATCAGCACCAAGAAAAAAGCAGAGGAGCGCGTATGACCCCCGATCTGTTTGAAGAAGGCACGAAGCGCTTGGCCACACACCAAGCGCGTGCGGTGAGTGACGTCAACTCTGGCGACCGCAGCGCAGGCTACGGCCGCGTGCACGAACCCGGCAGCTTGGACCTGACGCATGGCCGCATTTTGTATTTGGAAGATGTGCACGTGAGCTTTGATGGGTTCAAAGCCATCAACGGTTTGTCGCTCGACATTGCGCCGGGTGAGCTGCGCTGCATCATCGGCCCCAACGGTGCTGGCAAGACCACGATGATGGACATCATCACCGGCAAAACAAAACCCGACTCGGGTCAAGTGTTCTTAGGCAGCACCATCGACTTGCTGCGTCACAACGAACCCGAAATTGCACAGCTGGGCATTGGCCGCAAGTTTCAAAAACCAACCGTCTTCGAGCACCTAAGCGTGTTTGAAAACCTAGAGCTGGCTTTGAAAACCCACAAGGGTGTGGCAGCCTCCATGTTCTTCAAACTCAACGGCACGCAACGCGACCGCCTGAGCGAAGTACTTCACACCATTCACCTAGAAGACAGCGTCAACGACCAAGCCGGCAACCTGAGCCATGGCCAGAAACAATGGCTGGAGATTGGCATGCTGCTCATGCAAGACCCCAAGCTCTTGCTACTCGACGAGCCGGTGGCCGGCATGACCGACTTTGAAACCGAGCGCACCGCAGAACTTTTCTTGACTCTCAAAGGCAAGCACTCGCTGATGGTGGTGGAGCACGACATGAGCTTCATCAACACCATCTCCGACATCGTCACCGTGCTGTGCGATGGATCGGTGTTGGCACAAGGCACGTTGGCACAAGTGCAAGCCGACGAGCGCGTGATTGAGGTGTACCTAGGCCGCTAACTCTGATGTTGACTATGCAAACACACGACACACCTATTCTTCAAGCCACCCACATCAACCAGTTCTACGGCGGCTCACACATCCTGCGCGATGTGAGTTTTGAGGCCAACCTAGGCCGCATCACTGTGCTGCTGGGTCGCAATGGCGTGGGCAAAACCACACTACTCAAGTCACTCATGGGCGCTGTACCGATTCGCGATGGCAGCATCACCTTCAACGGTCAATCCATCGAGCGTGCCGCGCCTTACGAACGTGCACGTGCAGGCATTGGCTATGTGCCGCAAGGCCGAGAAATTTTTGCGCGCCTGACCGTCGAAGACAACCTGCGCATGGGCCTCGCCACACAGCCTGCAGGCACAGACATTCCGGCTGAGTTGTTTGAACTGTTCCCTGTGCTGAAACAAATGCTGCATCGCCGCGGCGGTGATTTATCGGGCGGTCAACAGCAGCAACTGGCCATTGCAAGGGCATTGGCATCAGGCCCCAAGTTGTTGGTGTTGGATGAGCCGACAGAAGGTATTCAGCCAAGCATCATCAAAGACATAGGCCGCGTGATTCGCATGTTGGCCAGTCGTGGTGACATGGCCATCTTGTTGTGCGAACAGTACTACGACTTTGCCGAAGAACTTGCCGATGACTACTTGGTGATGGAACGCGGCGAGGTGATTGCGCGCGGATTGGGCTCGGATATGCAGCGGGATAACGTGCGTCAGTTGGTTGCTATCTAAAAACCTACATAGACCAAATACGCGGCGGCACATCCGACATGCCCCACATGCCACGTCGCCACGAAGCCCAAACCCCACGCAACAAATTTTGCGCAGGCTCCACCAACGGCGACAAGGTACGCAACACCACCACACGCGGATGCGGCGATGTGACACCCGCCACCAAGCCCGCAGGTGCAACTTCGATCAGTTCACGCGCCAAGGTCAGCGCGAAATCACGCCGATCACGCGGCAAATCGGCCCCACACGCAAACACCAAAGTGGCCATACATCGCTGCTTGGCCAAACCCAAAGGGCCATCCATCAAACGCGCGTCTTCTGCGTCAATTAAGCCTCGCTCTAGCCACACACCCGACACTTCCATGTGCTGCTGCAACTGACCATGCTCGAACGGTAAGTTGGCATTGGGCAATCCGAGTGCTGTGATGTCCCACGCCATCATCTCGGCCGTAGGCGCTAAATCAAACACCGAGTGGTTCAAACCGTGGCAGCCGTTGTAGGCAATGGTTTCGAGCGGCAGCCACTCTAAGCGTGCGCCATCGCCCACATGGGCTTTGACCTGCTGCGTGGCCAAGCCTTGTTCGCTTCTGTAAAAGCGTGTGGCCCCGGGCGTGGTGAGCAATGCATGTGTGTTGGCACCTAGGAGCAACTGAATATCCAACAAATCGCCGCCTACCAAACCACTGGGCGGGTGCACCAGTACGTTGTGGCACACCGCATCACCTTCGGGGTAGAGGCTTTGCAACACACGCAACGGGCCCTCGTGTTCGAACTTCGCCACCGTGCGCTCCGCGCTGAGTGTGTAGTCGAGTTTGAGATGTGCGTGCCAACCAGTCATGCGTTGATTTTCGCTCACGATGCAGGGTATTCGCCGCCTACACTTAGGGTGTGACTACAAATACAAACCAAAAAATCGCCATCATTGGCGCAGGCCCCGCTGGCCTGATGGCTGCTGAAATGCTCAACGCTGCAGGCGTAAACGTGCATGTGTATGACGCCATGCCTTCGGTGGGCCGCAAGTTTTTACTGGCAGGCTTGGGTGGGCTCAACCTCACGCATGCTGAGCCTTTTGACATCTTCACCACCCGCTACGCTGAGCGCAGTGAGGCTTGCGCTGCTTGGCTCAAAACATTCGATGCCACTGCCATTTGCGAATGGGTCAAGGGCTTAGGGCTAGACACCTTTGTTGGCAGCTCGCAGCGCATTTTCCCCACCGACATGAAAGCCGCGCCGCTGCTGCGCGCGTGGCTGCATCGTTTGCGTCACCCCACACAGGGCGTGCCCGTGACCTTTCATATGCGCCACCGTTGGAACGGTGCGTTGCAACACGCGGACAAAAAATTCACATTGAGCTTTGACACGCCGCAAGGGGCACAGACGGCGCAGGCCGATGCCGTGCTGTTGGCACTGGGCGGTGGCAGTTGGGCCAAGCTCGGCTCAGATGGCGCATGGCAACCGTGGGTGAGTGCCTTGGGCATTGACGTATCGCCGCTGCGCCCCAGCAACTGCGGCTTTGATGTGCAAGGCAGCGATGGCCACATCGGCTGGAGCAGCCACTTGTCAGGCCAGTTTGCGGGCACACCGCTCAAGTCTGTGGCTTTGTCGTTCACCGACAGCGTGGGCAACACTTTCAGCCGTCGCGGCGAGTTTGTGGTCACTGCCACGGGCGTAGAAGGCAACTTGGTTTACGCCGCCTCTGCGTTGTTGCGCGACGAAATAGCACGCAGCGGCACAGCCACCTTGCACTTGGATCTCAAACCCGACTTCACGCCAGAGCGCGTGTTGGCCGAGGTGTCGCACCCGCGTGGCACGCGCTCGCTCAGCAGCCATTTGAAAAGCCGCCTCAACCTCACGGCCTTGCATTTGGGCCTGCTGCACGAAGTGCTGAGCAAAGACGCCATGCACAACCCCGCGCAACTGGCAGCGGCCATCAAGCATTT
This sequence comes from uncultured Limnohabitans sp., assembly GCA_963512655.1. GTDB lineage: Bacteria > Pseudomonadota > Gammaproteobacteria > Burkholderiales > Burkholderiaceae_C > Limnohabitans. The sequence continues at coordinate 39,593 of CAUPNL010000020.1, forward strand.
GCCCATCACGCTGGCGGCCACCCGCCCCATGGACGAAGCGATCAGCAGCGCAGGCGGTGTGCGCCTAGAAGCACTGGACGCGCACCTGATGGCCAGCGCCCTGCCCGGCCTGTTTGTGGCCGGTGAAATGCTGGACTGGGAAGCCCCCACGGGCGGCTACCTACTGAGCGCATGTTTAGCCAGTGGCCGCGTGGCGGGCTTAGGTGCAGCGCGGCTCTTGGGCCATTGCGCTTTATGATTAGGGCATTGCTTAGTTTTTAAATCGTTCTCACCATGTTCCGCACCCTCCTCAAATCGAAGATCCACCGCGTTGCCACAACGCAATGCGAATTGCACTATGAAGGCTCCTGCGCCATCGACGAAAACCTGCTCGACGCCGCCAACATTTGTGAGAACGAACAAGTCCACATCTGGAACATCAACAACGGCGAACGCTTTATTACCTACGCCATCAAAGGCGAGCGTGGCTCGGGCATGATTTCTGTCAACGGCTCTGCCGCTCGCCGCGCCAGCGTGGGTGACTTGTTGATCATTGCCTCATTCGCGCAAGTGCATGAAGACCAAGTAGCCAAGCACGAACCGCAACTGGTGTTTGTGGATGAACACAACCAGCAAGTGGGCTTGCGCCACCATGTGCCGACTCAGGCTGCGCCGGGGCATGGGACGGATGAGTGTTGAGCTGAATTAACCCTCTCCCCTCCAAATAAAAACGCACGATCTCAACATCGTGCGTTTTGCTTTTTAGACGAAGTAGCGTAGGGCCGGTTCAAAATGCTAGTCTACAAACTAGTTTTTCAATGTTTTCCATGCCGCCGCACCAATGCCGAATTGATACAGAATTGTTGTCCAGTCCTTAGCACCTTGCATAAATTGTGTGTATGACGACCTTTTGTCAATTACCTCTGGAACGAATATAGTGTCGCCTGGATATAGCTTCATGTTCATCGCACTTTTACGGAACAATCCTGAATTGATAGTCTCAGAGTCGATGCTGGCATCAGCTCTGATTATTATTAAAGAACTGGCATCAGACTCTCTTGTAGGCCCTGCTTTTGCAAGATAGTCTCGAACTGTGAAGTTTGATCTGTATATGAAGGTTGACTCAGTAAATACAGATCCATATATACCAATAAAACTTGGCGTGCTTGGTATATAGATATCATCCCCGTCTTCCAACACAATACTAGGATAATTTGGCTCTTCTGGATTTATTTCTAATGAAATTCGTCCGCTTGGCTGAACAGATTTCATCTTAGTTAAGAATGCTTTTTGCGATGCAATTTGCTGCTGTGTAGCAATCGCCAAATCTGGGTTTGTGCTATTTTGGACTAGCGTCAGACTTTGACTATTTATATCTGATTCAAGTCTATTCAAAGCTCTTGTTAAACTTTCTTGCTGCTGCTTTTTTACACTTTCTCTTGCAAAGCTCGTCCCATATATATACGCATCTTTTGTCAATCCATTACTACGATTAACTAGATCTAGCAATTTCTCACCATGCGTCACTTGATACAATCCAGGACTGTTAATTTCGCCAGA
>CAUPNL010000021.1:0-41055 GCA_963512655.1 uncultured Limnohabitans sp.
CCACAAAGCCAGGTGCGTTCTTCACGGTGATAGGGCTCTTGCCCAAGCGTGTGGACAGGTCATGCACAGCAGCGTGGGTGGCATCAGACGTTTGCAAGCCACGGATGATTTCAACCAAAGCCATCATGGGCACGGGATTGAAAAAGTGCATACCAATGAAGCGGTCGGCACGGGTGGTGACGGCAGCCAGCTTGGTGATGGAAATAGATGATGTGTTGGAAGCGATGATGGCTTCAGGGGCCAACATGCCGTCGAGTTGCTTGACGATTTTGACTTTGAGGTCGTAGTTCTCAGTCGCGGCTTCGATGACGAGTTGTGCGGCTTTGAGATCGTCGTAGCTGGTGCTGGTTTTGATGCGTGACAAGGCGGCGGCTTTGTCGGCTTCGGTGATTTTTTCTTTCTTGATCAATCGGTCCAAGCTGCCCGACACGGTGGCGAGGCCTTTGGCCACAGCTGCGTCAGAGATGTCGACCATCACCACGTTCACGCCAGACACTGCACATGCTTGTGCGATGCCATTGCCCATGGTGCCAGCGCCGATGATGCCTACGGTTTGAATGCTCATTGGGAAATCCTTGTTGTCGGTTGAGTCAAAAAATCAATATTAGCGGGGGAAGGGTTGCATTTAGCTGACGAATATCAAGCCTTGAAGCGCTTCTTTGTTAGGTGTAGGGCGATCTTCCAGCCCACCAATGCGTAGGCAGCCAGCACGCCAATATGTAGCGCAGGGTTAGCCGGCCACTGGTCTAGGAACAAAGGTCGCACCAGGTCGATCGCTTGCGTGAGGGGCAGCCATGCCGAGATGTCGCGCACGATGCCAGGCAACTGATCACGCGGGAAGAACACGCCGCTCAAGAACATCATGGGTGTGAGGAACAGCGTGAAGTAGTAGGTGAAGAAGTCGTAGCCTTTGGCCAGCGCGTTGAAGATGAGCGCGATGCAGCTGAAGGTGATGCCCACAAACAACAGGATGGGCCACGCGGCCAAAAGCTTCCAGCTTTGGGTGATGCCCAGTGCGAACATGACGCCCAATATGGCGGTGATGGTGAACAGTGCTTTGAACGCGGCCCACAGCATTTCAGCCAAGAGCACGTCGTCCAATCGCATGGGTGCGTTCAAAATGCCATCCCATGTTTTTTGCACATGCATGCGCGAGAAGGCCGAGTACAAGGCTTCAAACGTGGCGGCGTTCATGGCGCTCATGCAGATGGAGCCGCTGGCTAGGAACAAGATGTAAGGGACTTTTTGTTCGTCCAAGGTCACCTCGCCCACCAAGGCGCCCATGCCGTAGCCAAATGCGACCAGCCACATCAAAGGTTCAGCAATGTTGGCCACGAGGCTGGGGATGGCGAGCTTGCGCCATACCAAAAGGTTGCGCAAGAAGACGGGCCAGAAACGGAAATGGGTGTGCATCGCGTTTAGCCTTCCTCGCGGATTTGGCGTCCGGTCATTTTCAAAAACAAGTCTTCCAAGTTGGCTGGGCGGTGCAGCGTGCGCAGACCTGTGTGAGCGCTGAGGGCTTGCAGCAGTTGCGCGGCATCTTGGGTGTAGAAAAACACCGTTTCACCGCTGGTTTCCACGCGCTGCGCCAGTGTGGCGATGGAGCTATCCACCAAGGCCAATGCGCCGTTGCCGTACACCTCGACCACATCGGGTTCTAGGTGTTGCGCAATCAAATCACGCGGTGTGCCTTCGGCAATCTTTTTGCCGTGGTCCAGCACCAACAGGCGGTTGCACAGGCGCTCGGCCTCGTCCATGAAGTGGGTGGTCAGCAAAATCGATTTGCCTTGTTGCAGCAATTGTTGCAACCGCTCCCACATCAGGTGGCGGGCTTGCGGGTCAAGGCCTGTGGTGGGTTCGTCAAGCAGCAGCAAGTCAGGGTTGTTGATCAAGGCACGCGCCAAGCTGAGTCGGCGCTTCATGCCGCCCGACAACTCGCCGGGCTTGGCGTTGGCTTTGTGTGAGAGCGCAGCGAACTCCAGCAGTTGCGGAATGCGCGCTTGAATGTCGGCCTTCTTCATACCGAAGTAACGGCCAAACACCATCAGGTTTTCGGCGCAAGTGAAGTCGGGGTCTAGGGTGTCGAATTGGCTCACGACGCCTAAGCGCGCTTTGATGGCCAGTGCGTCATCGGGTATGGACAAACCAAACGCGTTGATGCTGCCGCCATCGGGCTGCGCGAGGCCTAGGCACATGCGCAGCGTGGTGGTTTTGCCTGCGCCGTTTGGGCCGATGACGCCCAAACATTCGCCGGGTGCGATGCTGAAAGACACATCGTTCACCACAGTGTTGTCACCGTAGCGTTTGAGAAGGTGGTTGCATTCAAAAAGTGGGGTGCTCATGGTGCTGAATTGTGCCTGTGATGCGCTGTGTTTGCCGCTCTGGCTGTCGCTCATGGTGGAGATGTGGAGCGCCTAAAATATTGGCAACTTACCAATGGGCTACGACGTGTCTGATACCTTATTTGTTCTCTCCCAATATGTGATGCCCAAACAACTGCTGACGCAGCTTGCGGGTACTGTGGCGCGTGCGCGTTGTGGCAAATGGACGCATGCCCTCATCAAATGGTTTGTGGGCAAATACCAAGTCAACATGGACGAGGCTGCGCAGCCTGACATCACGCAGTACGAATGTTTTAACGACTTTTTCACCCGTGCCCTTAAACCAGGCGCACGCCCTCTGGCCGATGCTGCGTTTGTGTGCCCGGTGGATGGCGCCATCAGCCAGTTGGGCCACATCGATGGCGATCAAGTGTTCCAAGCCAAAGGCCACAGCTACAGCACGCAAGCGTTGGTGGGTGGCGATGCCACCTTGGCTGCGCAGTTCCAAGATGGCGAGTTCGCCACGATTTACCTCAGCCCCAAGGATTACCACCGCATTCACATGCCCAGCGCGGGCCGCTTGCGCCGCATGATTCATGTGCCCGGTGATTTGTTCTCGGTCAATCCCGCCACGGCGCGTGGCGTGCCCGGTTTGTTTGCGCGCAACGAACGTGTGGTGTGCGTGTTTGACATGCCCGCTGCTTCAGGTGAGAAACCTCAGCAATACGTGTTGGTGCTGGTGGGTGCAACGATTGTGGGCAGCATGGCCACACCGTGGCATGGCGTGGTCAATCCACCTCGTCCCGGCACGGTGCGCGAGTGGACGTATGACGACCAAGACCTGAGCTTGAAGCAGGGCGACGAAATGGGCCGCTTCTTGTTGGGCTCTACTGTGGTGTTGCTGTGGCCTAAGAACACCATTGCACTCAACCCTGCTTGGCAAGCCGCACAAGGCGTGCGCTTAGGCGAGAAGATGGGTGATGCAGTACACGCTTAAAGCAACGCCCTGCACACGTGAAAACCGCCTCTGTTGAGGCGGTTTCTTTTTGGGCGATTGACGTGAAGCGAGTGGCTTATTGAAACGCCACCTCAGCAAAGCTACGCAACTTGCGGCTGTGCAGTTGCGCAGGCCCTTGCTGGCGCAGCAGCTCAATGGCGCGCATGCCAATGCGCAAGTGTTGGTCCACACGCTCGCGGTAGAAGTGGTTGGCCATGCCCGGCAGTTTGATTTCGCCGTGCAGCGGTTTGTCGCTCACGCACAGCAGCGTGCCGTAGGGCACACGGAACCGAAAGCCATTCGCGGCAATCGTGGCGCTTTCCATGTCGAGTGCCACGGCGCGGCTTTGGCTGAAGCGGCGTTGCGGTGTGTTGTCGGGCAACAGTTCCCAGTTGCGGTTGTCGGTGCTGGCCACCGTGCCTGTGCGCAAGATGCGTTTGAGCTCGGGGCCTTCGCATTGCGTCACGTCTTTCACCGCTTGTTCGAGCGCGACTTGAATTTCAGCCAGCGCGGGAATAGGCACCCACAGCGGCAACTCTTCGTCCAGCACATGGTCCTCACGCACATAGCCGTGGGCCAGCACGTAGTCGCCCAGTTGTTGGGTGTTGCGCAAGCCCGCGCAGTGGCCCAGCATCAACCATGCATGCGGGCGCAGCACGGCAATGTGGTCGGTGATGTTTTTGGCGTTGGCAGGGCCCACGCCAATGTTGACCATCGTGATGCCCGTGTGGTCTGCGCGTACCAAGTGGTAGCCGGGCATTTGCGGTAAACGTGGTGGCACTTTACCCAAGGCATCGTTGGGTTCAGCGGCTAGGCCAACGCGGCGTGTGACCACGTTGCCAGGCTCCACAAACGCGATGTATTCGCTGTTGGGGTCTTGCATGGCCTCGTGGCCCAAACGCACAAACTCGTCGATGTAGAACTGGTAGTTGGTGAACAACACATAGTTTTGAAAATGCTCGGGGCTTGTGCCGCTGTAATGGCGCAGGCGTTGCAGCGAATAGTCCATGCGTGCAGCGGTGAACAGCGACAAAGGTTGCGGCTCATTGGGTTTTGCCTCAAACGTGCCGTTGGCAATGCCGTCGTCCATGGCGGTGAGGTCGGGCAGGTCAAACACCTCGCGCATGAGTTGGCGGCGCTCTGCGTTCATCTCGCCTTCAATGTGATCGTTTTCAGCAAACGAAAAATGCACAGGAATGGGCTGGTGGCTCACGCCCACCTCCAGCGTGCCGCCATGGTTTTGCAGCAGCAAGCGGAACTGCTCGCGGTAATACGCGGCAAACAAATCAGGGCGGGTGAGGGTGGTTTCGTAGCGGCCAGGCTCGGCCACAAAGCCGTAGCTCAGACCTGCGCCTTCGCTGTTGGCTTGCAGTGCACCGGTCTTGGTGTGGATGCGCACAAACGGATAAAACGCCTGCACACGTTGTTCAAACTGTTTGCCCGCCACAAACTCACGCATGGCGAGCCGCAAGTGGTCAAGACTGGTTTGGTACAGCGCCTGCACTTGGGCAAGCGCGCTGTCGGCGTCGGTGTGACGGGTGGGGGCGGTGAAGTGGGGACGAATACTCATGCGCTGATGTTACGGTTCTCTGAGCAGAGACTCATTTTTGGAACTCATAAAAATGGATAATTAAGTTTTAATTAAATCTTCGTTTTTCAATGACTCAAAAAACATATCCCATCGAATTTACAGGCGGCGCTTGGGAGTACTTCAAGATCTACATGGTCAACATGGTGTTCACTGTGCTGACATTGGGCATCTACTCAGCATGGGCCAAAGTGCGAACTGAACGATGGTTCCATGGCCATACCCGACTAGATGGACAGCCCTTTGCGTATCACGCAACACCCATGCAAATTTTCAAAGGCCGTATGTTGGTCGTCGCTTTGATGTTGACCTATGTGCTGCTGGACAGCTTTGTTCCGTTTCTTTCAATCATCTTGCTGCTGCTGATTTTTGTGGCAACGCCATGGTTGATGTTGTCTAGTTTGCGATTCAATGCAGCCATGACCTCGTACCGAGGTTTGCGCTTCAGCTTCAAGGGCACGTTGGAAGAAGCCTTCATCATTTACTTGGTGCTTCCGATTGCCATTCCTTTCACCCTCGGCTTGATTCTTCCGTATCTGACTTACCGTCAAGTGCGGTATGTGGCTTCAAACATGGCTTATGGCCATGTTCAGGCCACCTACGACGGCAACGCCAAGTCGTTTATCGGCATCTATTTGAAGGTCATGGCCATCTTTGCGGTGCCCCTGGGCTTGTTGGCTGCGTGCGCTTATGTTCTTTCGGAGAACACCGCATTTGTGACTGTCGCAGCGGGTTTGGGTGTTGCAGTCTTTTATGCCGCGATGCTGGTCAGCTCGGCCTACATCGCATCCGCTGTGCGAAATTTGAAATTTAACCACACCAGTTTTGGCCCCGTGCGCTTTCAGTCCACCCAAAAAGCGCTGACCCTCATTGGGCTTTACATCACCAACGCTTTGGCGGTTGGTTTTTCGCTGGGCTTGTTGTATCCGTGGGCCAAGGTGCGTTTGACGCGCTACAAGGCCGCAACCTTGGTGGTTGCGTCTGAACAAGACTTTGGCATGTTTACGGGCGAGCTGGTGAGTGCACACGCTGCGATCGGCGACGAGCTGGCTGATGCTTTCGATGTGGATGTGAGCTTGGTGTGATGCGCACACCCAACGCCAGCTATTGCGATGGAAAAAGCGCCGCACAGCATGCGGTGCACTTGTCTATTCGTCAAACGGTGTTGGATTGGTTCTCACCCGCAACGGCTGGTTCAATCGATATTTCGCAACTGCGGTTGGACCCCGCCGTAGGTCAAGCTGATGCGGTCATTCATTTACCCACTGGCGGAATGTTCATCGTTCATGACGCGGCATTTCTTCAGGCGTGGCCAAAGTCGATCAGTTGGATGGAGCGCAGTGCCGCATGGGTTGAGGAGCGCATCAGTACTGTCATTGCATTGGCATGTCTTGGGATCGCCCTTGTCTATGCTGTGGCGCGCTGGGGCATCCCGCTGATGGCCACGGCCCTTGTGACGCTGATTCCCTTAAGTATTGATGCACGCATGGGTGAGCAAACATTGATCGTGATGGATCGCGTGTTGTTGGCTCCATCGCAACTGGAGCCGGCCCGACAAAAGTCATTGGCAGATAGGTGGGAACGGTATTGCGCAAAGGTGTAATGCCCAGCCCATCAGCTTTTGTTTCGACATGGCAAAGAGATGGGGGCCAACGCCTTCGCGCTTCCGGGTGGTGTCATGGTGCTGACGGACGAGTTGGTAAAGCTCGCGCAACAAGATGAAGAAATCGTAGCGGTACTTGCGCATGAACTAGGCCACGTTCATGGCCGGCACGGTGTGCGCATGGTGGTTCAGTCGATGGGGGCGGCAGCTGTGTTGCTGGCTGTGACAGGCGACTTTGGAAACATCACCGACCTTGCTTCTGCATTGCCCTCATTGCTGTTGCAAACTGGCTATTCCAGAAATATGGAGCGTGAAGCCGATGCATATGCCATCGACTCGCTACAGGCCGCATGCGTAGAGCCCAAGCATTTGGCCGTGATGTTGGGCAAGCTAGATGCAAAAGCCTCAGAGACTGGGTGGTTAGATAGCCACCCAGGCACGCAAGAGCGCATGCAGCTGTTTGCTGCAGCGCGTGGTTGTCATCAGCCCTGATGGGGCTGATTACATATTGCGACGGTACTGACCACCCACCTCAAACAAGGCGTTGGTGATCTGACCGAGTGAACACACACGCACCGCATCCATCAACACCTCAAACACGTTGGCGTTGTCGATGACGGCTTGTTGCAGGCGTGCCAGTTGCACCTCGGCTTCGGCCTTGTGGCGGGTGTGGAAGTCGTTCAAGCGGTTGAGTTGGCTCAGCTTTTCCTCTTCGGTCGAGCGGGCCAGCTCCAGTTTGTCCATCACTTGTTCGCCGTGCGGGTTGCGGAAGGTGTTGACGCCGATGATGGGCAGCTCGCCGGTGTGCTTGAGCATTTCGTAGGTCATTGATTCGTCTTGAATCTTGCCGCGTTGGTAGCCGGTTTCCATCGCGCCCAACACGCCGCCGCGCTCTGCAATGCGTTCGAACTCTGCCAGCACGGCTTCTTCCACCAACTCGGTGAGTTCTTCGATGATGAACGCGCCTTGGTTGGGGTTTTCGTTTTTGGCCAAGCCCCACTCGCGATTGATGATGAGCTGAATCGCCATGGCGCGACGCACCGAGTCTTCGGTGGGTGTGGTGATGGCTTCGTCAAACGCGTTGGTGTGCAAGCTGTTGCAGTTGTCGTAAATCGCAATCAGTGCTTGCAGCGTGGTGCGGATGTCGTTGAACTGAATCTCTTGCGCGTGCAATGAGCGGCCAGAGGTTTGGATGTGGTATTTGAGTTTTTGTGAACGCTCATTCGCACCGTATTTCTCTTTCATTGCCACAGCCCAGATGCGACGCGCCACGCGGCCCATCACGGTGTACTCGGGGTCCATGCCGTTGCTGAAGAAGAAGCTCAGGTTCGGCGCGAAGTCGTCAATGTGCATGCCGCGCGCCAAGTAGGCTTCCACAAATGTGAAACCGTTCGACAGCGTGAACGCCAATTGAGAAATGGGGTTCGCACCTGCTTCGGCAATGTGATAACCGCTAATCGACACGCTGTAAAAGTTGCGCACGTGGTTGTGCACAAAGTACTGCGCGATGTCGCCCATCACCTTCAATGAAAACTCGGTGCTGAACAAGCACGTGTTCTGGCCTTGGTCTTCTTTCAAGATATCGGCTTGCACCGTGCCGCGCACGTTTTGCATGACCCATTCTTTGATCTTGGCGGTTTCTGTTTCGGTTGGGTCGCGACCGTTGTCCTTTTTGAACTTCTCAATGTTTTGGTCGATGGCGGTGTTCATGAACATCGCCAAGATGGACGGTGCAGGGCCGTTGATGGTCATCGACACGCTGGTGGTGGGGTTGCACAGGTCAAACCCGTCGTACAACACCTTCATGTCGTCCAGCGTGGCCACGTTCACGCCTGAGTTGCCTACCTTGCCGTAGATGTCTGGACGTGGATCTGGGTCGTTGCCATACAGCGTGACTGAGTCAAATGCGGTAGATAAGCGCTTTGCATCCATACCTTCGCTCACCAGTTTGAAGCGGCGGTTGGTGCGGAAGGGATCGCCTTCGCCTGCAAACATGCGGGTTGGATCCTCGCCCTCACGCTTGAATGCAAATGTGCCTGCGGTGTAGGGGTAGCTGCCGGGAACGTTGTCGAGCATGAGCCACTTCAAAATTTCGCCGTGGTCTTCGTACGTAGGCAATGCCACTTTGCGAATGACCGTGCCGCTGAGAGATTTGGTTGTGAGTGCGGTGCGAATCTCTTTGTCGCGAATCTTTACCACGTACTCGTCGCCTGCATAGGCGGCTTGCATGTCTGGCCATTGGGCCAAGAGCTTGCGCTCTGCGGCGCCTAAATTTTCTTCACGTGCAAAGGCCAAGTCGATGGCGGCTTCTGAAGCTTTGGCACGGCCCGGTTTGTCCTCGGACAACATGCGTGCAGCTTCGCGCAGCTGTTGAATTTCACGAGCCAATTTGGCCTGTGTGCGTGCGCGTTTTTTGTAGCCGCGCACGGTGTCGGTGATCTCGGCCAAGTAGCGTGTGCGAGCGGCAGGCACCACAGGCGTTTGGTTGCTGCTGTGGCGCACGTCCACCAGCGGCAAACGACCTTCTTTGAAGGTCAGACCCAGCTCGGTCAAGCGGCCTTTGAGGGCTTGGTACAGAGCGGTCACGCCGTCGTCGTTGAAGCGGGCGGCCATGGTGCCAAACACGGGCATTTGCTCTGTCGGTGTATGCCACGCTTCTTTGTTGCGTTGCACTTGTTTGGCCACATCGCGCAGCGCGTCGCTGGCGCCTTTGCGGTCAAACTTGTTGATAGCCACAAACTCGGCAAAGTCGAGCATGTCGATTTTTTCCAGCTGGCTGGCGGCGCCAAACTCAGGCGTCATCACATACATGGGCACGTCCACGTGCGGCACGATGGCAGCGTCGCCTTGGCCAATGCCTGAGGTTTCCACAATGATCAGATCAAAGCCCGCGCACTTGGTGGCGGCCAATACATCGGGCAGGGCGGCGCTGATTTCGCTGCCAAAGTCGCGCGTGGCGAGTGAACGCATGAACACGCGCTGACCGCTGCTCCAAGGCGAAATGGCATTCATGCGGATGCGGTCACCCAGCAATGCGCCGCCGCTCTTACGGCGTGAGGGGTCGATAGAGATCACGGCAATGCGTAGCGCATCGCCTTGGTCTAAACGGATGCGGCGCACCAGCTCGTCGGTGAGCGACGACTTGCCCGCACCGCCAGTGCCCGTGATGCCCAACACCGGCACATGACGGGTGAGCGATTCTTTGCGCACCGCTTCAACCATGTTGTGGTCGGCCTTCTCGTTTTCTAACGCGGTGATGAGCTGCGCTAATTTACGCCAAGCCATTTCGTCATGGCCTTGAATCTCTTTCAGAGCAGTTGGCGCATAGTTTGACAAGTCTTTGTCGCAGCGCATGATCATCTCGCCGATCATTCCTTGCAAGCCCATTTTCTGGCCGTCTTCTGGGCTGTAAATGCGTGTCACGCCGTAGGCTTGCAACTCGCGAATTTCTGGGGGCACGATCACGCCACCGCCGCCGCCAAACACTTGGATGTGTTCGCCACCGCGTTCGCGCAGCAAATCGACCATGTACTTGAAGTATTCCACGTGGCCGCCTTGGTACGAGCTAATGGCAATGCCTTGCACGTCTTCTTGCAGCGCAGCCGTCACCACTTCGTCCACCGAGCGGTTGTGGCCCAAGTGAATCACCTCGGCGCCCATGCCTTGCAAGATGCGACGCATGATGTTGATGGCAGCGTCATGGCCGTCAAACAAAGACGCGGCAGTGACAAAGCGCACTTTTTGCGTGGGCTTGTAGTTGGCAAGGGCTTGGAATTCGGCGGACAGGTCAGACATGGGGTGGCTCCGATAAAACGGCTGAAGTCACGCAAGCTTTGAAGCTTACGTTTACGTAAACGTCAATCATAACGATTTGGCTGCCTGTGTGGGCAGAAATTAGGGAGGATTTGCCCTAATAAAAAAGCCGCAGGGCCAAAGGCGCTGCGGCTTTTAAGGGGGCTGTCAGGGCTTATTTGTAAAGCACGTTAGGCAGCCACATACCAATCGCTGGGAACATGTACAGCAAGAAGATGGCAAACACTTGGATCGCCATGAACGGCAACATGCCGGCGAAGATTTGGTTCAGCGTCACATGAGGAGGGCTCACGCCTTTCAAATAGAACGCAGCCATCGCCACAGGTGGGCTCAGGAACGCAGTTTGCAGGTTCAACGCCACCAACAAGCCGAAGAACAGCGGGTCGATGTTGAAGTGCGGCAGCAAGGGGATGAAGATGGGCATGAAAATCACAATGATTTCAGTCCACTCCAGCGGCCAGCCCAGCAAGAAGATCACGACTTGCGCCAAGATCATGAACTGAGTTGGCGTCAGGTCCATGCCCAGCACCCAGGTGTTGATCAGCTCTTGTCCGCCCAGCAACGCAAACGCTGCCGAGAAGATGCTAGAGCCCACAAACAACCAACACACCATGGCGCTGGTCTTGGCGGTCAGGTACACCGACTCGCGCATCACCGTCATGTTGAGGCGGCGGTAAGCACCGGCCAGCAACAAGCCGCCCATCGATCCCATCGCCGCAGCTTCCGTCGGTGTGGCCAAGCCAAACACGATGGTGCCCAGCACGGCCAAGATCATCAAGGCCAGTGGGAAGAACGAGCCCAGCAACATCTTGAAAATCTCAAGACGCGTGAAGCTGAAGTAGGCGTAGAAGATGACCATGGCCACAATCACGCTGACCAAGCCGATCCAGAAAGCTGCAGGCGCATCCAAGCGCTCTTGCGCAGCTGCAGGCTCGGTAGGAGCTACTTCTGCAGCAGGTGCAACTTCGGCAGCTACTTTGGCCACCGGGGCTTCAGAGCCGGGAGGTGCTTGCAAGGCATCAGGTTCAGCCAAGCCGCCAGCTTCCTCTTCAGGGGCTGCGTCGTCAAAGCCGCTGCTCATCTCAACCACGCCCTGCGTGTCTTCAATAGGTGCAGGTGCAGTCACAGCCATGAAGATGGCGCCCATGATCACCACTGCTGAAATGGCAGGCAACAGGGCAATGCCCAATTGCTTGAGCAGTTCGTTCATTGGTACAGCAGCGTTGCGCTTGCCTTTGATCGCAGCGATCAAGGCGGGCACAGCTTTGTCGCTGATGGTGGTGGCCAACTCTTGTGCCACAGGTGGCAGCGGCACATAGCGGTCTTCAGCCGACATGGGCGGGGCCAAGTGTGGCTTGAGCTTGGCCACGATGATCACGTAGCCCACGTACAAAGTGGCCAACATGATGCCGGGGAAGAATGCACCCGCATACAACTTAACCACCGACACGCCCGCCGTTGCGCCGTAAACGATCAACATCACGGAGGGGGGAATCAAGATACCCAAACAACCGCCTGCGGTAATCGCGCCGGCTGACAACTGCACGCTGTAACCCGCGCGCAACATGGCGGGCAAAGCCAGCAAGCCCATCAAGGTCACCACCGCGCCCACAATGCCGGTCGCAGTTGCGAAGATGGCGCAAGTGATGATGGTGGCCACAGCCAAAGAACCGGGCACGCGAGCCGCTGCCAAGTGCATGCTTTTGAAGAGCTTTTCAATCAAGTTGGCGCGTTCAATGAGGTAACCCATGAACACAAACAACGGGATGGAAATCAACACGTCGTTCGACATGACCGAATAGGTGCGTTGCACCATCAGGTCAAGCGTCTGCATGACGGCGAGATCAGGGTTTTGACTTCGGTAGGCCAGCCAAGCGAAGATCATGCCCATGCCCATCAGGGTAAAGGCGGTGGGGAAGCCCAACATGATGGCAACCACCACCAAAGCGAGCATCAGTAAACCTAGGTGACCGTTGGTCATCTCTGCCGCAGGTGGCAGGAAAATAAAGGCTGCCAACACGACCATGGCCATGATGGATAAGCCGAACCATATTTCTTTTTTCATTTGTGTGCTTCCTTGTCACCCACAACGTAGGCATCGAGCTTGGCGATGTCTTCGTCTTTCACGTTGACCATTTCTTTGAGTTTTTCAACGTCGACTTCGTCCACGTCATCACCACGTGAGGGCCATTCGCCTTGCTGCAAACAAACCACGCAGCGCACGATCTCGACCAAGCCTTGCAGCAGCAGTAGCACGCCTGCAATTGGAATGATGGTTTTGAACGGGTAAACAGGTGGGCCGTCGGCCGTGATGTTGGAGTGCTCGCTGATGGCCCAAGATTCGCCAGCAAATTCATAGCCAGCCCAAGCCAAGGCCACGATGCCTGGAATAAAGAAGATGATGTATAGCGCCAAATCCAAACCTGCTTGCAAGCGCGGTGTGAAAAATCCGTACAACACGTCGCCGCGCACATGCCCGTTTTTAGACAAGGTGTAAGCGCCGGCCATCATGAACAGCGAGCCGTACATCATGCTCATGACGTCAAAGGCCCAAGGGTGCGGATTGTCAAACGCGTAGCGCGATACAACCTCCCATGTGATCATGAGTGTGAGCGCAAAAATTAGCCAAGCAAACGCTTGGCCAACCTGTGTGCTGATTTTGTCAATGGTGAGTAATAGTTTTTGCATGGTGTGCTAACTTAAATGAATCAGCCACCCGACGACTGTCGGATGGCTGATGAAAACGCAATAGCTCAAACGAGCTAAGTGAGTTTAGGCTTTCTTCGCGCCGAAGAAATGGTTGACAGCCATACGGCGGTTGATCACGGTGTCTTGTTCCCACTTCACTGCGCGCTGAGCGAAGGCTTTTTGTGAAGCCACGATCTCTTTGAACAATGGGTTCTCAGCAGACTTCTTCTCCACAATTTCAGACCACAGCTTGAGCTGGTCTTGCAGCACAGAGTCAGGGGTCTTGTAGAACTTGACTTTGTCTTTGTTTTGCAACTCAACGTAGTCTTTGGAGTAGCGGTCCACGGCCTTCCAAGACATGTCAGCAGATGCGGCTTCGGTAGCGCCGGCAATCACAGCCTTCATCTTGGCTGGCAGTGCGTCGTACTTGGTCTTGTTGAACATGATCTCGAATGTCTCAGCGCTTTGGTGGAAGCTTTGCAACATGCACACTTTCGACACATCGGGGAAGCCCAACAAACGGTCAGAGGTTGCGTTGTTGAATTCGGCACCGTCCAGCAAACCGCGGTCCATCGCTGGCACGATCTCGCCGCCTGGCAATGCGTTCACAGCAGCGCCCATGGCGGTGAACAAGTCAATGGCCAAACCGTTGGTGCGGAACTTCAAGCCCTTGAAGTCAGCAGACTTGGTGATTGGCTTTTTGAACCAGCCCAAAGGTTGGGTAGCCATAGGGCCGTACAAGAACGATTGCACGTTGCCACCAATGGAGGCGTACAACTTGGCCAACAGCTCAGCGCCGCCGCCGTACTTGTGCCAGGCCAAGATCATGTTGGCATCCATGCCGAACGCTGGGCCAGAGTTCCACAGCGCCAAAGCGTTTTGCTTACCGTAGTGGTAGCCCAACACGCCGTGACCGCCATCCAAAGTGCCTTTAGACACAGCTTCGAGCAAACCGAATGCTGGCACCACAGAACCTGCGGGCAACACTTCGATCTTCAAATCGCCACCGGTCATGTCGTTGACCTTCTTGGCGTAGTCGGTGGCGTACTCATGGAAGATGTCCTTGGCTGGCCAAGTGCTCTGCCAACGCATGTTGATAGGGCCGGTTTGGGCCACCACCATCGGTGCGGCGGCGACGCCAGCGGCGGCGGCGGCAGCGCCTTTGAGTACGTTACGACGTGCTGTTGTTTTTTTGATATCGGTCATGAGGGGAAGTCTCCTAAGTTTTGTCAAAGACATGAATGGGAGTGGCGATTTTGATCGCTGCTATTCAAGTTGGCGCAAGGGTTTCCCCTCGTCTTGTCTTGAAATCGACGCGTCCATGTCTCCTTGGGGACGAGCCGCTTCTATACTGAGTGTTCATTTATTTCGCTTTATAAATATGAGCAACAACGAGCTGGGTTACGCGGGCGATATCAGTCCCGAAACCGCCAACGAATGGATGCAGTCTGGTGCGGCTGTGATGATTGACGTGCGTTCAGATGCTGAACTTGCGTGGGTCGGTTTTGTGCCGGGCGCGGTGCCTGTTGCTTGGAAGCAATGGCCAAGCATGGCTATGAATCCTGCTTTTGACGACGCGGTTCGTGCAGCCGCCAACGGCAAAAAAATTGTGCTCTTGTGCCGCAGTGGCGTGCGTTCAATCGCTGCGGCCAAACGCGCCACAGAGCTGGGCCTAGAGGCCTACAACATCCTCGAGGGCTTCGAGGGCGATGCCAATGCAAACGGCCATCGCGGCACCCAAGGTGGCTGGCGCATGCGCGGCTTGCCTTGGCGTCAAAACTAATTCAAGCACCTATGACATTCCTTGCACTCGACGTGGGCAACACACGCCTCAAGTGGGGCCTGTACGACAGCCCTGCGCCCGGCGCCAAACTGCTGGGCAGTGGCGCGGTGTTTTTAGAAAACATCGACCGATTGGCCGACGAAGACTGGCGCGAGTTGCCCGAGCCCACACACATGCTCGGCTGCATCGTGGCGGGTGAGGCGATTCGTCGTCGCGTCGAAGAGCAAATGGAGTTGTGGGACATCACCCCACACTGGGCCGTGTCGTCTGCCGCTGAAGCGGGCATGACCAATGGCTACGACCATCCCACGCGCCTAGGTGCAGACCGCTGGGTCGCCATGATTGGCGCACATGCGCGCATGTTGCAGCAAGTCAACGGTGCGGCACCTAAGCCGATGGTGGTGGTGATGGTGGGCACGGCCGTGACGGTAGAAGCCATCGATGCCCATGGCAAATTTTTAGGCGGCCTCATCTTGCCTGGTCACGGCATCATGCTGCGTGCGTTGGAGTCGGGCACTGCAGGTCTGCGCGTGCCAACCGGTGAGGTGTGTGAGTTCCCCACCAACACCAGCGACGCCCTTACCAGTGGCGGCACCTACGCCATTGCCGGCGCGGTTGAGCGCATGGTGCAACACGTGCGCCAACACTGCGGCGCCGAGCCTGCGTGCTACATGACCGGTGGCGCGGGTTGGAAGATGGCCCCCAGCATGTCGGTGCAGTTTGAGCTGGTTGACTCGCTCATCTTTGATGGCTTGTTAGAAATTGCCAAACAGCGCTTAGACCATCCCACGCCCTTGTGGCCCTCGCGCTCGCTCTTTTGATCTTGCGCTTCTGACATTTTTTACGGGATAGCCCTTCGTGACACAGGGCCAGCGCAGCAGCTAGACTCAAAGCCATGAAAGTCCTTGATTCACTCACCAAGCAAGCTTCCTCCATCGCGGCCATTCGCCGCGACATCCACGCCCACCCCGAGCTGTGTTTTGAAGAAATTCGCACTGCTGATTTGGTGGCGCAAAAGCTCACCGAGTGGGGCATCCCCATCCACCGAGGCATGGGCAAAACAGGTGTGGTGGGCATTTTGAGGTGCGGCAGTGGCGACCGCGCGGATCGTGCAATAGGCCTGCGCGCCGACATGGATGCATTGCCCATGCAAGAGTTCAACCAATTCGCGCATGCCAGTCAACACGCCGGCAAGATGCACGCCTGCGGCCACGACGGCCATGTGGCCATGCTCTTGGCGGCGGCGCAATATTTATCTCAGCACCAAGACTTTGATGGCACGGTGTACTTCATCTTCCAACCCGCCGAAGAGGGCGGTGGCGGTGCGCGCGAAATGATTCGCGATGGCTTGTTCGACAAGTTCCCCATGCAAGCCGTCTACGGCATGCACAACTGGCCGGGCCTGAAAGAAGGGCAGTTCGCTTTGAGTGCTGGCCCTGTGATGGCCTCGAGCAACGAATTCAAAATCACCATCCACGGCAAAGGCTGTCATGCAGCATTGCCTCACAACGGCATCGACCCCGTGGTCATTGCTTGCCAAATGGTGCAAGCCTTTCAAACCATCATTAGCCGCAACAAAAAGCCTGTTGATGCAGGCGTGATTTCGGTCACCATGATCAACGCAGGTGAAGCCACCAACGTGGTGCCCGACAGCTGCGAGTTGCAAGGCACAGTCCGTACATTCAGCTTGGAAGTGCTCGACATGATCGAGCAGCGCATGCGCGACGTGGCTGCACACACCAGCGCCGCCTTTGGTGCCACTTGCACTTTTGAGTTTGAACGCAACTACCCGCCCACCATCAACCACCCAGCCGAAGCCAACTTTGCGCGTGAGGTGATGGCCGACATCGTGGGCGCAGACAACGTGCTGGCGCAAGAACCCACCATGGGAGCAGAAGACTTCTCATACATGCTGCAAGCCAAACCCGGCGCGTATTGCTTCATCGGCAATGGCGATGGCGTGCATCGCGAGATGGGCCACGGCGAAGGCCCGTGCACCCTGCACAACCCCAACTACGACTTCAACGACGCCCTCATCCCCTTGGGCGCCACCTACTGGGTCAAACTCGTAGAAGCTTCACTGCGTTAATTTCTTAATTGGGTTAATTGGGGTCAGAGCCCAATTAATGCACATCCATAGCCGCGTCGATATCTCTAGCCGAGTGGATAACTCGCACAACAGTGATGCCGTTTGTGTCTGGCAAATAAAAGATCACGTACCGTCCAAACGGAAAAGATCGTAGGTCTTTGGCAAGCTCATCGCGAGCCCTGCCCATCAAAGGGTGAGAGGCCAGTAAGAGAAAATGCGCATCAAGCTTGTCAATCCAAGCGTCCGCAGCTGCTATGTTGTCTGCTGCGATGAAGTCCCAAATCTCTAAGAGGTCTTCGTATGCTTTAGGAAGCTTTTGAACGGTCGGCATTTAAGCGGGCTTGCTGTTTAAAGCTTGCAGCATCCCACTTTGATGACTCACCGCTGTTGAGTCCGAGTTGAATTTCTTGGCGTACCTGCTCAAGTTTGATGGATTGAACTTGGTCGTGTTGCGCCATTAAGCGAAGCGCATCGCGGACCACCTCGCTTGCTGAGTTGTACATGCCGGTCGCGACTTTGGCGCGAACTAGCTCTTCAAGTTGTGGCGTTAAGTTGACATTCATGCTCATGAGGGACTCCAAGTTCAATCTTGAAATTTTCACGACATTGTCAATCTATGTCAATTATTGACATTTGACGGCTCAGTACGCCGCCAGCAAAGTCCCCAAATGCTCTTTATGTTCTGCAGTCGCATAAGGCAGCAGCAAACCCAACACACTCTTCGCCCCACGCAGCAACGAGGCCTGCGCACTCTCGGGCTCTAGCGCATGGCGCGGGTTGCGCACGTATTCGTAGCTCAGCCACCAGGTCAGCATCACCACCATGTGTGTGGCCGTGGCTTCGCGTTCGCTCACGGTGATGGCCAGAGCGCCGTCGTGCTCAAGGCTATCCAGCAGTGTGCGAAACGCCGTAGTCTTGTGCAGCAGCGCGTCTTTGATGTGTGTTTCAAGCTTGCGGTTCTTGCTCAGCAAGTCGTTCAAATCGCGGTACAAAAAGCGGTATTGCCACACCAGCTCAAACAGCGTGTGCATGAAAAACCAAGCGTCCTCCACGTCGTGCACCCCTGGCGCTGCGTCCAGCAGCTCGTCCAGCGCCGCCTCGTAGCGGTTGAACAGCGCCGTCACCAGCTCATCTTTGGCGGGGTAGTGGTAGTACAGATTGCCAGGGCTGATGTTGAGCTCAGACGAGATCAACGTGGTCGACACATTGGGCTCGCCAAAGCGGTTAAAAAGGTCAAGCGTGACCTCTAATATCCGCTCTGCGGTACGGCGTGGCGCTTTCTTAGCCATGGTGTGTGATGGCGTTTACTTCTTCACAGCCTTCTTAGCTGGCGCTTTCTTCGCAGCCACCTTCGCCGTCACTTTCGCAGCAGGTTTTGCCGCAGCCTTAGGCTTAGCGCCCAGCTGCGCTTCCAGCGCCGCCACACGCGCATGCAGCGCTTTCATTTCGGCAGCAGATGGCAAACCCAAGCCATGCAACGCCTTGGCCACGCGCTCTTCAAAAATACCTTCCAACTTGCCCCATTGCCCTGTGGCACGCTCGTTCAAGGTGCTGGCCGCTTGCGTTACTTTTTGTGTGGCCTCGGCCAGCTTTTCTTCGGCAGTGGTGTGCACTTTGCGCTGCATCGTGATGCCGTCGCTCACCAGCTTTTCAAACGCTTTGGTGCCGTCCTCTTGCGCCTTGGCAAAAGCGCCCAAGCCCGCCAGCCAAATTTGCTGTGCTTGCTCTTTCACGTTGTCAGACATGGCTGCAGGGTCGAATGGGTTTTTGGTAGACATGATCAAATCTCGCTAAAAATAAGTTTCACTTTAACCCGACACCCGCGGCCTAGCAATGAGATTTTCACTATTGCAATCAGTTAAGCTTCAAACCCGATCATGCAGACTGCCGCCATAAACCCCATTGATGAGCAATTGCGAGAAGTCCTCTCCGGCCTATTGACTTGGTGGATGTCTACCCAGCACCCGAGCCACTCTTGGGCCAAGTTCTTAAGCATGGTCGAAGAATATTGGGCTCAGATCAGGCCTATGCCAAGCTACTTTATAGGCACTTGATCGAGCAGGCAGACTTTGTTCCCTTGCAAAACAGAATCCTTTCCGAAAGGCGCATGGCATGGATCGGCAAGTAATTGACCAAAAGCTTGAATCACTGCGACGTTGCTTGCTGCGCATTTGAGATCCTTGCGCAGCAACAAGTCAGCCTAAAATTGATAACCAAAATTCAACCAACAAGGTCTCTCATGCGCATTTTTGCAATCGCCACACTCATGGCCGCCATGGCTTTCTCTGCTCAAGCGCAAAACACCACCACCACCCGCAACGGCAATTTTTTGGCCGTCGGCTTGCCCGCTGTTGCTGCAGGCTTGACCCTGGCCAACGGCGACACCGAGGGCTTTGTGCAACTCGTCAAATCCGAGGCTGCCACATTGGTCATTGTTGAAGCCCTCAAGGCCACCACACAACAAACACGCCCCAACGGCAAAGACGACAAAAGCTTTCCCTCGGGCCACGCCGCCGTCGCCTTCTCGGCTGCGCAATTCATGCAAATGAAAGGCGGCTGGGAATACGGCGTGCCAGCTTATTTGGCGGCCAGCTACGTGGCCAACAGCCGCGTCCAAGCGCGTGAACACCGCTGGCGCGACGTGGTGGCAGGTGCCGCCACCGGCGCATTGACCACCGCTTACTTCACTGACGAAAACAGCGGCCGCCGCTTTGGCATGTCCTTCACCGGTCGATCTGCCTCGCTGCAATTGCAGCAGTCTTTCAAATAAACAACAAGGCAGCCAGCTTGCTTTACCTCACCCAGCGTCTGCGCAGCATCGGCTTTGCCCTGCAAGGCCTCAAGTGGCTGGTCAGCACCCAGCCCAATGCGCACATCCACACCGCGGCCAGTGTGCTGGTGGTGTGGGCGGGTTGGTACTTTGACGTGTCTCGTCTCGAGTGGGCCTTGCTCATCGGCGCCATCGGTGCCGTTTGGACGGCCGAAGCCCTCAACACTGCGGTGGAGTGGGCCGTCGACCTGGCCTCGCCACAACACCACACCTTGGCCGGTAAAGCCAAAGACGTAGCAGCTGCAGGCGTCTTGCTGGCCAGTCTGTCTGCGGTTGGCATCGGCGCTTTAGTTTTTGCCCCTTACTTGCTATGACCGACACCCCCCATGCCGCGTGGTACGTGGTGCACACCAAGCCACGTCAAGAAAATCGAGCCCTAGAAAACCTGCAAAACCAAGGCTTCGCCTGCTTCTTGCCCACCATGCAAGTGCAAAAACTGCGCAACCAAAAAGTGCAAACCGTGACCGAGCCCATGTTCAGCCGCTACCTGTTCATTCAGCTCGACGACACCACCCAAAACTGGGGCCCCATCCGCTCCACCTTGGGCGTTAGCAAGCTCGTCAGTTTTGGCCACCAGCCCGCCAAAGTGCCACCCGAATTCATTGCATTTCTACAAGAAGCCCCACCCGAAACCTTGGAACGCATGTTCGCCCCCGGCGACACCGTGCACATCGCCAACGGCCCATTGCAAGGCCTAGAAGGCAAATACATCGCCCACGACGGCGAAACCCGCGCCTTTGTCTTGGTCGATCTACTGGGCCAGCCCCAAAAGCTGCGCATGGCGGTTGAGAGCCTGCGCGTGGCGTGATCATCTAACATTCACACATGCGCCTGACAGAACAACAAATCCAAGCCATCAAACACACCGCACAAGCTGTGTTGGGCGAGGGCGCACATGTCACGCTTTTTGGCTCGCGCGTGGACGACAGCGCCAAGGGCGGCGATATCGATTTGCTCTTCACATCGCCCATCAACATTGACAACCAAGCTCAAACGGCAGCGCACATTTATGCGCAACTTGTTCGTCAACTTGGCGATCAAAAAATAGACATACTGCTCAAAGCCCCCAACCTGCAGGCCCAACCCATTCACGCACAAGCCGAGCAAAGCGGCATTCAGCTATGACCCTCGAAAGCCATCAACGTCAAAGGCTTGAGTTTTTATGCCGTGTGACCCAAAAAGAAGTCAACCATTTGCTCGACACCGACCGTCGCTTATTTGCAGACCTCTTTACCCTCGAAGTCGCCCAGCAGCTCGAAACTGATGCGTTGTTGGCTGAGCGCCTCGATGCCTTTGTGAGCCGTTTTGGCCGCCTGCAAGACAACTTGGGCGACAAATTTTTGCCACAGTTGCTTTTGGCTTTGGCCGAGAAACCCGGCGCCGCGATTGACAACCTCAATTTGGCTGAGCGCTTAGGCTGGATTCAGTCCACCGATACCTGGCTCATGATGCGCAAGCTACGCAACCAAATGGTCCATGAGTACATCGAAGATTTAGGCCTGCTCACAAGTGCCTTGCAAACCGGCCACGCGCATGTGCCGCAGCTTGTGAGTGCGGCTAGGCAAATGCTCATCCAAGCCGAAAAAATACTAGCCAGCGACACCAGCGCGTGACACCAGATTAGCCTGGATATACAATTTAATTTGTATATCATTTATTTTGGAGGGCTCTATGCAAGTCTCTAAATGGGGTAATTCTTTGGCCGTGCGATTTCCTGTGGGCCTGGTGCAAGCGCTAGACCTGAAAGAGGGCGAAGAAATTGATCTTCACCTAGTCGGCGAAAGGTCTTTCGAGGTAACCAAAAAGCCCAATGTCAAAGCGCTTCTCAAGCGTTTGCACGACTTCCGTGGTCGTCTGCCTGCAGACTTTCACTTTGACCGTTTGCAAGCGAACGATCGCGAGAACGACAACTTCACCACCCCGTGACAAAGCCCTTCATTGACAGCAACGTTGTGCTGTATTTGTTCTCGTCCGATACCGCCAAAGCTGACAAAGCAGAGCAGGTGCTAGAAGCGGGCGGCTTCATCAGCGTTCAAGTGCTCAATGAGGTGACCTCGGTCTGCTTGCGCAAGCTAAAGATGACATGGCAAGAGGTCGACGCGGTGCACCTCGCCTTAAAAGCCACCTGTGTTGTTGTGCCCTTAACGCTGGCAACGCACGAGATGGCTGTGCAGTACGCAAAGCGCTTTAAGCTCTCTTTTTACGATGCCAACATCGCCGCAAGTGCAGTCTCATCTGGTGCTTCAACCCTCCTGTCGGAGGACATGCAAAGCGGTTTGATGATCGATGGCCTCAGCATTCAAAATCCATTTACAAAATCAGTTTCATGATTCACGCCCCCCCAACACATCGCCATCATCATGGATGGCAACGGCCTATGCCGAGCTGTATTTCACGCCCACGCTGTGGCCCGAGTTCAACACCTCAGAGCGTGTGACCTAGCTTCGCAGCGATAATTCTTAAATGCACCAAGTAGTTCCTGTCATCCTCTGCGGCGGTTCCGGCACTCGGTTGTGGCCACTGTCTCGCGCTGGTTTCCCCAAACAATTTTTGGTGCTGTCAGGCACCACCAGTTTGTTTCAGCAAGCTGTCGAGCGCGTCAACCAACTGGGTGCGCATGACATTGCAGTGCGCGACACCTTGGTCGTCACCAACGAAGAGCATCGCTTTTTGTCGCTAGAACAACTGCGCGAAATCAAAAATGTGAACGCCACGTTGTTGCTTGAGCCCACAGGCCGCAACACCGCCCCCGCCCTTACTTTGGCGGCATTACAAGCCACCGAAGGCGGACAAGATCCAATTTTGGTGGTCACCCCCGCCGACCAAACCGTGCAAAACCCCGCAGCGTTCCAGAAGGCGTTGCAACAAAGCATTCGCGCTGCAGCCAATGGCAGCATCGTCATCTTGGGCATCACGCCCGATAAGCCCGAAACGGGCTATGGCTACATCCAGCAGTCAGGCGCAGCCGATGTGCATGGCGAATACACGGTGGCCCAGTTTGCCGAAAAGCCCAGCTTAGAAGTGGCCAAGGCCTATTTGGCAGGCGGCCAACACACCTGGAACAGCGGCATGTTTGTGCTGCGTGCCAGCACATGGCTCAAAGCCCTGCAACACTTCCGCCCCGACATTGCCACGGCAACAGAACTAGCTTGGCAAAACAAAAGCATAGACACCCCTTTTATTCGTCCCAGTAAAGAGGCCTTCACCCAATTGCCGTCTGAGTCGGTCGACTACGCCGTCATGGAAAAGTGCCCCGGCTCTAGCTTCCCCATTCACATGGTGCCGTTAGACGCTGGCTGGAACGACCTAGGCGCGTGGGACGCCGTGTGGCAAGTCAACCAAGACGGCCACCAAGACGCCCAAGGCAACGTGGTGCAGGGCGATGCTTTGCTGGCTGACACCTCAAACACCTTCATCCATGCCAGCAGCCGCCTAGTAGGCGCCGTGGGTGTGAGCAACCTCATCGTGGTTGAAACGGCAGATGCCGTGCTGGTGGCCGATCGCTCGCAAAGCCAAAACGTCAAAAAGCTCGTGCAGCAGCTCGAAGCCAACAAGCGCGAAGAGCTGTCCTTACACCGCAAAGTGCACCGCCCATGGGGCTGGTACGACAGCATTGACGAAGCCGAGCGCTTCAAAGTCAAGCGCATCCAAGTCAAACCAGGCGCAAGCCTGAGTTTGCAAAAACACCACCACCGTGCCGAGCATTGGATTGTGGTCAAAGGCACAGCCGAGGTCACATGTGGCGACAAGGTCACGCTTGTCACAGAAAATCAATCTACATACATTCCCTTGGGCGAAGTACACCGCTTGGCCAACCCCGGCAGCATTCCGTTGGAAATCATCGAAGTCCAATCGGGCAGCTATTTGGGTGAAGACGACATCGTGCGTTTTGAAGACACCTACGGACGAGGCTAAATCAAGTGTTCCACCCTCCACACCTTTCGCAGCTGGCTCTGGCGCTTGATCAAGTGTCAGAGCTAGAGTTAGCCGTGTTGGTGGGTAGCCAAGCCAATGGCTCTGCCACAGCGCAGAGCGATTGGGACATCGCCATTCGTTGGGCTAGCGGCACTTTGCCAGCACAACAGTTGGCATTCGAAGCCAAGCTGGTGCAGCGCATCGCTCAAACCTTAGCCATTCATCCCGACAAAATCGACCTCATTCAACTGACCGCTGCCAAGCTGGCCATGCGCGAAGTGGTGGCCAATCAAGGCATACCACTCAAAGGTGCGCAAACCTTGGCATGGTTCCATTTCCTCACCCAAACGTGGGCTGAGGTCGAAGACTTTTATTGGCGTAAAAACCATGCTGCCTGATATTTACCAAGCCGAATGCGAACGCATTGCAAATCAACAAGCTGCGGCACTGGATGGTGCCAAGCTGCGCTTGCAAGCCCATGCCCCGCTCAGTCCGCTAGAGCAAGGAGGCGTACTGCATGCAGTGCAAGTGCTGGCAGAAAACGCCATCGGTAAAACCAAACACTGGCTCAAAGCCTTGGGGCAGCCCGTGCCCATTTCAGCGCACGACGCATTTGAAAGTCTGCACCTGCAAGGGTGCATCAGCCAGCACGACCTCAATGAATGGCGCGCCATCGTGGGCTTGCGCAACCGCATCGTGCATGACTATCTAAATGTTGACCCCAGCTTTATCAATGGCTTGATACTGCAAAACAAACATCACTTCATCGCCGACTTTTTGCGGCAAAAAATCGGCTCATGAGTTCTCGACCACAAATCTACGTTGCAGGCCATCGTGGCATGGTCGGTTCTGCCATCGTGCGCCACTTGCTGGCGCAGGGCGTGGCACAAAGCCACATCATCACCCGCACCCATGCCGAGTTAGACCTGACCAACCAAGCTGCTGTGCAAGAGTTTTTTGCACAAGAAAAACCTACCCAGGTCTACCTAGCAGCAGCCAAGGTGGGCGGCATTCATGCCAACAACGTCTACCCCGCCGACTTCATTTACCAAAACCTCATGATGCAAGCCAACGTCATTGAGGCAGCATTTCAAAACGGTGTGCAAAAGCTCCTGTTCTTGGGCTCTAGCTGCATCTACCCCCGCATGGCGCAGCAGCCCATGCGTGAAGACGCGCTGCTTACCGGCACGCTAGAACCCACCAACGAGCCCTACGCCATTGCCAAAATTGCCGGCATCAAACTGTGCGAAAGCTACAACCGCCAATACGGCGAAAGCCACGGCGTGGACTACCGTAGCGTCATGCCCACCAATCTGTATGGCCCGGGTGACAACTACCACCCGGAAAACAGCCATGTCATCCCCGCACTCATTCGTCGCTTCCATGAGGCCAAGCTGGCCAACGCGCCCAGTGTGGCCATTTGGGGCACAGGCACACCGCGCCGAGAGTTTTTGTATGTTGACGACATGGCCGCAGCCAGTGTGCACGTCATGCAGCTGCCCAAAGCCACCTACGACCAACACACCACCCCCATGCAAAGCCACATCAACGTGGGCAGTGGCTCGGATGTGACCATTGCGGAAGTGGCGCACGTGATCGCGCAAACCGTGGGCTACGCAGGCCAAATCGAGTTCGACACATCCAAGCCCGATGGCGCCCCACGTAAGTGGATGGACAGCTCTCGCCTGAACAACTTGGGTTGGCAAGCCCAAGTTCATTTGCGAGAGGGTTTTGCAAAAGCCTATGCAGACTTTCTGGGGCACCTATGAAAACCAAGGGCAATAAAGGACAACTGTTAGTCCAAGACACGGTGATTACGTTCACGCGAATAGCGCAGGCAGAATTCATATCGCTGACTGACATTGCCCGTGTCAAAAATGCAAGCGAACCCAAGGATGTGGTCAAAAACTGGTTGCGTACCCGTTCAACCATCGACTTTTTAGGGCTTTGGGAGCGAATCAACAACCCCGACTTTAAAGGGGTCGAATTCGACTCCTTTAAAAACCAAGCAGGCTCTAACAGTTTTACGTTGTCGGCCAGCAAATGGATTGAGGCCACCGGCGCCATAGGGTTGCGCAGTACCGCAGGGCGCACGGGTGGCACATATGCCCACAAAGACATCGCGTTTGAATTTGCATCCTTTGATCATTCTTTCGAATCTGGAAAGTCTGAACGCCGAAATGATTCGCCAACAAATCCCACAAAACGAAAGATTGATGGGCCTGAACAA
Organism: uncultured Limnohabitans sp.; assembly: GCA_963512655.1. Taxonomy (GTDB): domain Bacteria; phylum Pseudomonadota; class Gammaproteobacteria; order Burkholderiales; family Burkholderiaceae_C; genus Limnohabitans. Next base: position 25,858 of record CAUPNL010000021.1, read on the forward strand.
CACTGCCATTCACCAAATGCGGTCGTTGCTTGGCAACCCTGACGTTAAAAAACTCAAATAAACCTTGATATGACCCAACCCAAAGTAGCCCTCATCACGGGCATCACCGGCCAAGACGGCTCTTACCTCGCTGAGTTTTTGTTAGAGAAGGGCTACATCGTCCACGGCATTAAGCGACGGGCTAGTTCTTTTAACACGCAGCGTGTGGACCACATCTACCAAGATCCGCACATTGAAAACGCCAACTTCAAGTTGCACTATGGCGACCTAAGCGACACCAGCAACCTCATTCGCATCGTTCAAGAAACCCAGCCGGATGAGATTTACAACCTTGGCGCACAAAGCCATGTGGCCGTGTCATTCGAATCTCCTGAATACACCGCTGACGTGGACGGCATGGGCACCCTGCGCTTGCTAGAAGCCATTCGCATCTTGGGCCTTGAGAAGAAAACCCGTTTCTACCAAGCCAGCACCTCCGAGTTGTATGGTTTGGTGCAAGAAACGCCACAAAAAGAAACCACGCCTTTTTACCCGCGCAGCCCCTACGCGGTGGCCAAGATGTATGCGTATTGGATCGTGGTCAACTACCGCGAAGCCTACGGCATGTACGCCTGCAACGGCATCTTGTTCAACCACGAAAGCCCACGCCGTGGCGAAACCTTCGTTACCCGCAAAATCACCCGTGGTTTGGCCAACATTGCCCAAGGCCTAGAGCAATGCCTGTACATGGGTAACCTAGACGCCCTTCGCGACTGGGGCCATGCCAAAGACTACGTGCGCATGCAGTGGATGATGCTGCAGCAGGCGCAGGCCGAAGACTTTGTCATCGCCACAGGCGTGCAATACAGCGTGCGTCAGTTCATCCAATGGAGTGCTGAAGAGTTGGGCGTGACCTTGAAGTTTGAAGGCCAGGGCGTAGACGAAACAGCCACCGTAGCCGCCATCCAAGGCGACAAAGCCCCGGGCCTCAAAGTGGGTGATGTGGTCGTCAAAATCGACCCCCGCTATTTCCGTCCCACCGAGGTCGAAACCCTGCTGGGCGACCCCTCCAAAGCCAAAGCCAAGCTAGGCTGGACCCCCGAAATTACCGTGCAGCAAATGTGTGCCGAGATGGTCGCCACTGATTTGGAAGAGGCCCAAAAACACGCTTTACTCAAGAAGCATGGCTACCAACTCAGTGTGTCTGTCGAATAAACGCGAACATGGTTAAAACCACCAAGCCCCCCATCCCCCAACACATCGCCATCATCATGGATGGCAACGGCCGATGGGCCAAGCAGCGCCACTTGCCTCGCACGGTTGGCCATGCCAAAGGTGCCGCCGTGGTGCGCGACTTGGTCAAGTCTTGTGCTGACATGGGCGTGCACTACCTCACCCTTTACGCCTTCAGCACTGAAAACTGGCAGCGCCCCACCGACGAGGTGTCCACCCTCATGGGCCTGTTCATCCAGTACCTTGAAAAAGAAATGACCAACATGCGCGCCGAAGGCGTGCGCCTGCGGGTCTTGGGCGACATCAGCCGCTTCCCGCCCGAGCTGCAGCAGCGCATTCGCGATGCCGAGGCCGACACCCTAGATCAACCCAAAATCACCCTCAACGTGGCGGCCAACTACGGTGGTCGTTGGGACATCGTGCAGGCCGTTCAAGCTTGGCAGCGGGCCCACCCCGGGGCCGATGCATCGCAGCTGACCGAAAGCAACTTTGGCCAATACCTCAGCACCGCAGGCATGCCCGATGTTGATTTAATGATCCGCACAGGTGGCGAATCGCGCATCAGCAATTTCTTGCTGTGGCAAGCCGCCTATGCCGAGCTGTATTTCACCCCCACGCTGTGGCCCGACTTCAACACCTCAGAGCTAGACAAGGCCTTGCAGTGGTTTGCAGGGCGCGACCGTCGTTATGGCAGCGTGGCTGCTTAAAAATATAAAAACGACAAACTTTTGTTTTTGTCACTTACAATTCAAAGCGACAATAAAGCCCTCCAACACCGCCGCACAGTGCGCGGTGCTGCGCTTTGCTGAAAGACAGTTTCAATGAGTCAATTTAAGTTTGCGCTTGGTGCAAGTGCTGCGCTAGTTACGTTTCTATCGCTTTTTGCAGCTTCTTCAAGCGCTCAAAACATCCAAATTCCAGGCGCACAAGCGGGCGGGCTAAGCCAAGGCGCCGCACTAGGTGGGGCCGGTTTGGGTGCCATGTCTGCAGGGGCTGCGCCCTCTATCCGCTCGGTCGATCCCACTGCGGCGCAAAGCAATTTCAATAACAGCAACGCCGCCAACGCCGCCTTGCTCATGCAGCCCGAGCCCCTCAAGCCCAACGACTTCCAAAAGTTTGTTTTAGAAACCGCGGGCTACAAGTTGCCTTTGTATGGCCAATCGTTTTTTGAGAACGTGCAAGCCAACCAACGCGCATTGCAATTGCAACAAAGCAACATGCAATCCATCCAAAACAACACACAGCCCGGCGCTGCACCCGTGCTGCCTGTGGTCTCAGGCGGCTTCGCCCCCATCGACAACGCGCCTGTCAGCGGCGACTACCTGCTAGGCCCCGGCGACCAAGTGGTCATCCGTGGCTGGGGTTCGCTCGACATCGATGTGCGCACCCAAATCGACCGCAACGGCGCAGTCAACCTGCCGCGCGTGGGCGCTGTCAACTTGGCAGGCGTCAAAGCCGCGCAAGCCGAAGGCGTGCTGCGCAACGCTGTGGGCAAATATTTCAAAGACTTCCAGCTCAGCGTCACGCTGGGCCAGTTGCGCACCGTCACCGTGTATGTGGTGGGCCAAGCCCGCCGCCCTGGCAGCTATGCCTTGTCGGGCGTGTCTACCCTGTCTAGCGGCCTCTTGGCCACTGGCGGCCCCAGTGCCAGCGGCTCCATGCGCCGCGTGCAACTCAAGCGTGCGGGCAAAGTGGTGGCCGAGTTTGACTTGTACGCCTTCTTGTCCCAAGGCGACAGCACCGGCGACATCAAGCTGACTGATGGCGACGTCATCGTCATCCCCCCCGCCGTGGGCCACATTGCCTTGGTGGGCAAGGTCAACAACCCTGCGGTGTATGAGCTTAAAAACCAAACCGAAACACTCGAGCAGTTGTTGTCCGTGGCTGGCGGCATGCCCGTCAACGCTGACCCTCGCCGTGTCAGCCTAGAGCGCCTGTCGCCCGACCAAGCCCAGCCCCGCAGCGTGGAAGATTTTGCGCTTGACGCCAAAGGCCTGCAAACCGCCCTGCGCAATGGCGACTTGCTGACCGTGTCAGCCATCCTGCCCGAGCTCAGCAACGCCGTCACCTTGCGTGGCAACGTCACCCAGCCCATCCGCTTGGCTTGGAAGCAGGGCATGCGCGTGCGCGACCTCATACCCAACAAAGAAGCCCTCATCAGCCGCGACTCCATCCGCCGCCAAAACGAAACCCTGTTTGATGCCACCCAACGCGAACGCACACAGCGCGAGCGCGAAATGATTGCCGAAGACTTGCTGGAAGACAAAGACGTGGCTCGCAACGTCCAGCGCCAAGCTGCAGCCCAAGGCCGCAACCAGCGCCAGTCGGCTGGTCAGCCAGCTCAGGCCAATCAATCAGCACAAAACAACGTGCGCCCTGATTTGTACGACATCGAGTCCTTCCGCGAACAGCGCGAGTTGCGCCTCTTCTCGCAGCAGGCCCCCATCGAAGCCCGCTACAAAAATGAAGTGCCCTCTGTGGCCGACACCGTGGGCAACCTGTTTGATGAAGTCAACTGGGACTACGCCGTCATCGAGCGCATCAGCCGCAAAGACCAATCGGTCAGCGTGATTCCGTTCAATTTGTTGCGTGTCTTGGCCGATGCCAAAGACCCAGACAACCAAGTGCTCGAGTCGGGTGACGTGGTCACCGTCTTCTCGGTCAACGACATCCGTGTGCCCATCTCCAAGCGCCGTGTCATGGTGCGCATTGAGGGCGAAGTCATGCAGCCCGGCATTTACCAGGTCAAGCCGGGTGAAACTTTAAATGCCGTGTTACAAAAAGCCGGCGGCTTGTCGCACGACGCCTATTTGTTTGGCTCAGCCCTGTACCGCGAAGAGGTGCGCAAATCGCAGGTCGAAAACCTGCAAAAACTCGTGCGTCGCCTCGAGTCAGAGTCTGGCGCGCAGCTGGCCCAACTCAGCCAAAGCATGGGTGCCAGCTCGGATGCCAACCTGGCCCAAGCCCGCATTGCCGCAGCACAGGCGGCCCAAAAACAATCGTTAGAGCGCGTCAAGTCGCTCCGCCCAGAAGGCCGTGTGGCATTGGGCCTCGAGCCCGTGCTTTACAACCACATCAAAACCTTGCCCGAAATTCGTTTGCAAAACGGCGACAAATTCATCGTGCCACCCCGCCCAGACTTTGTGTACGTGTATGGCGCGGTTAACACCGAATCGGCTTTGATTTACAAAACCGGCCAGTCCGTGCGCGACTACCTCAAGCTCTCGGGCATGAGTTCGGCAGCTGACAAAAACGGCGTTATTTTGGTTCGTGCCGACGGCTCTGCCCAAACCAACGATGGCTCGTGGTTCAGCAGCTCCATGCTCAGTGCCGACGTCATGCCGGGCGACAGCATTGTGGTGCCCGACAAGGTGGACATGGAAGCCACTTGGAGCACCGTGGTGCGCAACACCAAAGACATCACGCAAATCTTCTACCAACTGGGCTTGGGCGCTGCGGCACTCAAAACCCTGCGATAAGGCTGGCCCATGTCTGAACTCAATACAGCCGCGGCCGACGCCACTCCGCCAGAAGACGAAATCAGCCTGATCGATTTGGCCATTGCGCTAGGCGAAGAAAAGAAAACCCTCTTCGCCGTGCCCGCCATCACCACCACCTTGGCGATTGTGGTCAGCCTGCTGATGACCCCCATCTTCACGGCCAAAACCGTGATGATGCCCCCCCAGCAGCAGCAAAGCGGCGCAGCCTCTGCACTGGCTAGCCTAGGTGGCTTAGCCGGTTTGGCTGGTGCTGCAGCAGGCATCAAAAGCCCAGACGAGATGTACATCGCTTTCATGCAAAGCGAAAGCATGCAAAACGCGTTGATTGAAAAGCTCGATCTGAAAAACAGATACGAAGCCAAAACCATGGTCGATACACGCAATGCCTTAAAAGGCGTTGTCAAAATTGCCGCTGACAAAAAAGCTGGCCTCATCACCATCGAGGCCGATGACAAAGACCCCGAATTTGCAGCCAAACTGGCCAACGCCCACGTAGACGAGCTACGCACCCTCTTGGGCCGCTTGGCCGTGACTGATGCCCAGCAGCGCCGTAAATACTACGAGCAGCAAATTGCCAAAACCCAAGACGATTTGGCCAATGCCGAGTCAGACTTCCGCGCTGCCAAAGAAAAGTCGGGTATGCAGGTAACAGCAGTAATTGCTGAAACAGGCGTCAAAGCCAGTGCCGAGTTACGCGGCCAAATAGCCGCCCGTGAAGTGCAAATGCAAGCCATGGGCCGCTTTGCCACCGCCCAAAACCCCGACATGCAACGCCTAGGCAGCGAGCTGTCAGCCATGCGTGCCCAGCTGGGCAAAATAGAGCAGGGCAGTGGCGATGGTGAAAAGTCATCCCCTACCCAACAGCAAGCCGTGCGCGCCTACCGCGACATCAAAGCCCGCGAAGCCATGATGAATGTGTTGGTTGCCCAGTATGAATCAGCCCGTGTGGACGAGGCAAAAGAAGGCCCCTTGGTTCAGCAAGTTGACATCGCCTCTGCGCCTGAGCGCAGGTCTAGACCCAAACGTGCCGTCATGGTCATCGTGGCGGCCTTTGCTGGCCTGTTCTTAGGCGTGCTCATCGCCTTTGTGCGTCGGGCTTTGCGCAAGGCTGGTGAAGATCCAGCCAATGCAGGTCAGTTTGCGCAACTCAAGGCAGCATGGACGTGGAAAGCTTAGGCGTATTACCCCTTATCGCAGCTTGCCTTGTCTCGTTTATCGCGACGGGGCTAATGGTGGTTGTCGGCGTCAAGCTGGGGCGCGATAAGGCTGAGGGCGTGCAAAAGTTTCACACCCAGCCAACTTCGCGCTTAGGTGGCGTGGGTATTTTCTTGGGTCTTTTAAGTGGTGTTTGGCTCTCTAATGGCGATCACCCCAAAGATACCTTTTTGGGCCTGTGGCTGTTAGTGCTGTCTTTGCCTGTTTTTGTGGGCGGCTTGGTTGAGGACTTAACCCACCGAGTGACACCGCGCATGCGCTTAATTCTGGCGTGCTTGTCATCAGCCAGCATTTACTTTGTGTTTCAGTTGGGTGTCACGCGCACAGACATCGCTTGGCTTGATTGGCTGTTGGCAATACCCGGTTTCGCGCTGTTGCTGACCATCTTGGTGGTAGCGGGGTTTATCAACTCCGTCAACATCATTGATGGCTTCCATGGCTTGGCATCTGGTGCAGTCATCATCATGTTGGTCGGCTTTACAGCCCTGGCGTGGACGGCTAACGATGCCTTGGTGCTGCGACTGTGCCTAATTACCGCCTTGGCCACTTTAGGCTTTGCGCTATGGAACTGGCCTTTTGGCAAGATTTTCTTGGGCGATGGTGGCGCCTACTTGCTAGGGCTTTGGGTGGTGGAGTTAGGGCTCTTGTTGCCTCATCGAACTTCTAGCATTTCACCGATGGCGCCAGTGTTGGTCGGTGTGTACCCTTTGCTCGAGACGCTTTACAGCATGTACAGACGTAAATTTGTGCGCTCTCACCCTATCAACCACCCTGATGCATTGCACCTGCACACCTTGATCTATCGCCGTTTGGTCTTGAATCCTGCCTTAGATATAACGAATAAAGATAAAAACCAAGCTAATGCCAAGGTGGCCGTCATTGTGTGGGGCTTTGTGGCGGTGCCTGTTATTTGTGCGTTTGTATTTCGCCAGCAAACAGAGTTGCTGCTAGGTTTGATTGCCTTATTTTCTGTGGCTTACGTAGTGTTTTATCAGCGGCTTATTGGGTTTAATGCTCCGCTATTGCTGGTGTCTAAACGCCGAAAGGCAAAGGATTAACTTTCGTTGGAAAGTCATTTCCGACTTATATGCTGTCTGATTGAACTGGCTCGATATCAGGAGTTAGCGGGCAGGGGCTCCGTCTTGATAATCTGCCATTCACGACAGATCTTGGATTCGGGCTCTTTCATTGTTTGCGCTCCGAAAACTGGTGATACTGGCCTTGTTATTTAGCTGCAAGTGTAGACAGTTCTAATACCCGTCAGTCAGTAATGAGTCTGTCGTACGCGGACATCATGCGCTTAACTGAAACATCCTCGGTGAACTCGGCAACGAAGCGCTGGCGGGCCCCCTTTGAGAACGTGCTTCGCAGTTCTTCAGATTCCAAAATTTGGTTGCATGCCTCAGCGAGAGCTTTTGCATCGCCGATAGGTATATTCAAACCACTGACGCCATGCTGATTGACCCAGGGCACTCCCGAGCCTGGAATGTCAGATGCCACGATGGGCAACCCATAGGTCATTGCCTCAAGAAGCACAACTCCAAAGGCCTCTGCGCGGTAAGTTGAAGGCAGGCAGTAGAGAGTGGCTCGTTTAAAAAGCGCATGCAGTACTGCATCGCTCAGTCTCCCGGCGAGTATGACGCGATCCTCGAGTCTGTCATTTGCAATTGTCTGTTGAAGCTCTTCATGCATTGGGCCACTACCGACGATCACAACCACCGAGTCTTTGTCCAGTTGTTGTGCCGCTTGGATGAGAACATCGAAACCTTTGTAGGGAACCAACCGCCCTACCGCGAGAACAATCTTCCGGCTGCCAATCTGCAACTCAAGCGCTTTTTGTAGTTGGGAGTCGCTGCCATCATGTTTTGCGTCCGGTACTCCGATGGGGACGACGGCGATCTTGAATTTGAATGGCGCAAGCGTTTCCGATGCATCGGCATAAACCTGCGAGGTGGCGACAATGCTGTTTGCACGACGCAGCAACGCAGACTCCAAAGGACGGAGAATATTTCCCAGGGCGCCCTTATTGAGGACATCGCTGTGCCAATGAACCAGCAATCGTGTTTGTGAAGGAATAAATAATGCGCAGAGCGCTCCCAGCATATTCGGGGCGTGCAAATGAACCACATCTGCTTTTTTGGCTTGCGAGAGGCATTGCAGGAAATACTGAATACCCAAGGGTTGTGATGCAAGTAATTTTGCAATGGGTGCTCGAATTACTTGTACTCCATCAATGATCTCTTTTTTGTGGGCGGGCGTTTTTTCAAAGCAGACGACCGAAACAGCGTGTCCGGCCTGTGCCGCCCCTTTGGCTAAGCTGACAGTGACACTCTCAATACCTCCAGCATCTGGGAAGTAATATTTACCAAAATGTACGATGTTGGCCATGGCCTCGATTGGAAATTATTTTCGTGCCTTGCTTTGCTCAACATATTTAGGCAAGCGTATCAAAGGCGGCATTTAAGTTGTTCTTGCCCTCACCAAGGCTTGGTGATCGCTAATGGCCGTGGCAACTGAACAATATTAGTGATTCTAACTTCGAAGTCGAACAAAACCAACGTGGCTCGAAGTTTTGACCTGCCCCCACTAGCCATACCACTGATCTAGAAGTTAGTGGTAATCCTCCCCTTTTGCAAGGGGCGCAGAAGTAGAAACGTTACGCAGCCATGGCCAGTCGCTGCTTAGGTGTGAATCCCCCCAAGGCCATATTGGGACGGTCATGGTTGTAAGACCACATCCACTTCGTTGCAAAGTCTTGTACCTCAGCCAAGTCAGACCAATAGTACTGTGACAGCCATTCATAGCGCACTGTCCTATTGAACCGTTCTACATAAGCGTTTTGTTGCGGGTTACCAGGTTGAATATATTCAAGTCTGATTCCCCACCCTAGCGCCCATGCCTGTATCGCCGCACTGATGTATTCTGGCCCGTTGTCACAACGAATGACTTCGGACTTGCCACGCCACGAAATGATTTGCTTGAGCTCCCGAATTACACGCTCTGATGGCAATGAGAAGTCCACCTCCATGCCAATTGCTTCGCGGTTGAAGTCGTCAATGACATTGAACAATCTAAATCTTCGACCGTCTTCTAACTGGTCGTGCATGAAATCCATCGACCAGACTTGGTTGATCGCCTGCGGTACCGTCAAGGCCTCTGGCTTTTCACGCACAAGCCGTTTACGCGGCTTGATCCGCAAATTGAGCTCTAGCTCCTTGTAAATCCGATACACACGCTTATGGTTCCATTTGTAGCCCTTGACGTTACGCAGGTACAGATAGCAAAGACCAAAGCCCCAGCTTCGATGGTTATAAGTCAATCGGATCAGCCAAGTGGCCACTTCATCATTCTCAGCGTCGCGCTTGCGCTCGTAGCGATAGCAAGATTCGCTGATGCAAAACGCCACGCAGGCGACTCGTATGCAAACGCCTCGATCCGTGACTGCTTTCTTGGCCATCTCACGTCTGCGAGATGGCCTCACCACTTTTTTTCGAGCGCCTCCGACACGATCTCGGCCTTTAGCTTTTCCTCAAGGTACATTTTCTTCAAACGACGGTTCTCTTCTTCGAGCTCTTTCATGCGCGACATCATGGACACATCCATGCCGCCATAATTAACCCGCCATTTGTAAAACGTCGCCGTGCTGATGCCCAACTCACGGCAAATATCTGGAACACCGATGCCAGCCTCAACGCGTTTGACCGCGTCCATGATCTGGCTGTCACTGAATTTTGATCTCTTCATGTAGAACCTCTTCCATTGGAAAAAAATCTACTTCTCACGCCTTTGGTTCTAGGGGTCGATTACCTGACCACCTCAACCCGATTGGGCCTTGCTGAAGACATAGTCATATCCATAGTCGTATTCCTAGTTGTTAGTTTAAGGAATACCAACGGGACTGTTTTTCAGGGGGCTAACTCAGCTATTAACTTTTCCGCATTGAGATTGTAGATGAGTTAACTTTAAGAAATGATAATGCATCCCAAGCAGGATGGATGTTATATAAAGATTAATTGGGCCCCAAAAATCACCGCCGCCAATCGACCACAATATAATAGATTCATATATTAGATATTTAAATAAAAACAACATATATGTTGACTCCTTAGAGGATAGATAAATATTTATTGCGAATATAAAAAACATAGCAGTGCCAACTACTCCGGTAGATACAAAAAGACCTAAGTAAAAGGACTCGATTAGCGGAGCGCCAATGTTTAAATAAAGTGAGTTTGCATTAGAACCTATGCCAAATAAAACAAACCAAATATTATTAATGAATGCATTGAAAGAATTATTATAATTTTCTATCCTGGCTAAACTTGATGGATCGAGCTCATCATTTTCGAATGTATTAATTAGCCTGTCAAAAATAGGAAAATATTCATCAATTGAGTAAGTAAAAATTAATAACACAAAAGCATAGAAAAATAGGACTCTTGCACTCCTAGTCCGAAGTTTCTCAATGAATAGAACAAAAAATATAGTCAGTACTGCGGATCTCGATAGCGTTGCAATAGCACAGGCAACGCTTAATGGGGTAAGTAATTGAATAAACTTTGATTTTTTTGCAAAACTATTGTTGCTATTGTGCGAATCTATAATGATGACAATAATACATAAAGAAGCTAACAAATTTCCTGATCCACCTCCTGTAACAATAAGCCCTGATGGGTCAAGGGTGAGACCAAATATAGGAATTAAACGGATACCGGGTCGATATCCCCAAAGAATTTCACCGAAAGAGGTTGGCGGGTTTGTTATAAAATAGTAAATAAAAATTATAAAAGACAAAAGTGCAACTGCTACGAAAGGAAAAATTATATATTTTTTTAAATTATTCGTGTCACTTCGACTCATTGATACAGGATAAGCAAGTGCCGCAAACATTAAAAATCTAAGAAAGTACAGAAAATCGTATGTTATAGATTCACCCATTAAATACTTGTAAACATTACTGCCAAGAAAGTAGTAAAAGCCGAAAATGACCAACAAACTAACAAGAGGCAAATGAATAAATTTACGAGTAAGAAAAAATTTAATGATTATGCATGTTAGTAAAATCTCACCAATCAATATGCCAGCATCTCCAAAAGGAATTTTGGGAAATATCAATATAAAGTTCATGATTTGTAAACTTCAATTAGCTTTTCAAGTTGCACTACTCTATTAAATTTATCAAGTAAAAGTCTTTGGGAAGAATTAATCTTCGAAATTACTTTACAAGTATCGTCGTTTAAATCATAAATGTAATTGTCAATAGATTTAGCGAGACTTTCTGGAGTGATAAATTCAGATTTATATCCATTAGTAAAGTTGATAAACTCATTAATGCCACGACAAGGAGTGCAAATAACAGGAATACCACAGGATATTGACTCAATCAAAATATAAGGTAAGCCTTCAAATCTAGATGGAATTATAATTGCATCATAGTTAGTTAATAAGTGTTGTATATTGGAACCAATACCTCGAAATCTGATCCTGTCGACAAACTTGCTTAGCGCAGACATTTCTTTTAAAATAAGCTCGTCAGGTCCCTCTCCATACAAATCAATATTAAAGTTAGTATGCGATAAAAAATCAAATGCCCTGATTAGGATATCCACTCCTTTTTGACGAGAAAAACGGCCAACATAAACTAATTTGACGCAAGATTCTTTTTTAGTTTGAATAACAGCAGGTGAATTAGCAGGTACACAGCTGTAATTATAAATAATCTTATATTTAATTTTCTTAGATACGCAAATAGTGGATTCGTAAAGCAAACGCTCCTCATCTGATACAAATATGGTAAAATAAGAAGAACTTGCTAGTATCTTTTCAAAAAATTTCAGTATAAGTTTCTTTAATGGACCATCATTTTCAAAACCAAATCCGTGTACTGTATAAACAACCTTGAGTCCTTTAATGTCTATAAACTTACAAATTAATCTGCCTATAATACCAGACATCCTACCGTGTAAATGAAGAACATCAGGCTTATGAATTTTAATAAAATAAACAAGCAAAAAAGGAAGAAATATCTTCTTACCGGCTTTAAAAAATTTAATTTTGGAGCGATTAAATCCAGTTGAGTTATTACCTGAGCCACCGATCACAGAATGAGATGAATGGTGCTGCAAATCATCAACAAGCATACGTACATGATTTGAACCACCTCCAATATTTAAAGAGTATATAAAATGAAGTATGTGCATGAGGTTAAAATTCCATTATTTTAATCAGTTTTTCGCAAGTTGCAGTTGCATTAAATGATGAGGCAAATAAATGCATATATTCTGGATCATAATCAACACTAAATATAGCCTTTTCTAGAGCAATACAGAATTCACCTTCATCGTATGAGTCCACTAAAATACCAAGTTTTTCATTGATTATTATTTCATTTGGACCGGAGATACAGTTGACAGAAACAACGGGCACTCCGAAAAAAAGAGATTCAATCAACACAGTTGGGAATCCTTCAACATGGGAAGTTAATGCGACAACTGATGTATTTTTAATATTCTCGAATGGATTTTCTTTATGCCCTGTAAAAATAACCTTTTCTTCAATACCTAAATTTGTAACTAATGATCTTAGATAATTCAATTCATGACCATCTCCAATAATATATAGCAATACATCCGGATGCTTGGAATTTAAACGCCAGAAAGAATTAATTAGGAGTGGTAAATTTTTTTCAGGCGCTAATCGACCGATAAAAGTTATTGATTTATTAAAAATATTTTTCTCATATGTTGATGTTTCGAAAGCTTCAATCATTCTTTGATCGATAATAGGGTTGTAAATTATTGCGCATTTCTTGCTGATATTATAAATAAATATTTTTCTCAGCTCATTATTTATTCCGGTTGCTACACATATAATTCGATGGCTAAATAAATATAAAAAATTGTAAAGTGCAATGTAAAGATAATACTTAAAAATTGGGAATTCGCCTTTCCAATTTGCAAAGCAGCTATGCTCTATTGGTATTATTTTCAATCTTAAAAGGAATAAGATTTTAACAAACAGTGCAACAAAACTAACTTGCGTCATAACTGAAAAAACAACAGGATTTTCAATACTGCGCACAGCCTTAAAAAAAGACCAGCACGAAAATGCTAATTTTTTTTTATTAAGGTTGATTATTTCGATGTTTTTATTAATTCTTGAAACACCGGCTCCCGTATTCGAAATTACAATTATCTTTGGTTTAAGGCCAAGAAGGTAGAGTTCGTTAACTATTTTGATAGTAGCTAATTCTGCTCCGCCAATGTTAAAATTAGGAAGAAAAAAAACAGGTGTAAGCATAGTACAATATATTATATTTTATTGATACAAAACTCTTCTGAGCCTTTGTAGCTAAGTAATTCTGCATTATTAGAAATCATTACGGCATTTTCGGGTATATCCTTAGTGATTACACAATTGGGTCCTATGACTGCATTATTATAAATAGTTACACTTCCAATAATTTTCGCTCCAGGCGCGATGTATACATTATCTAAAATTATAGGTGAGTATATGATCCCATCTTTAAATCGACTTCCAACCGTAACACCTTGTGATATATTAACATTCTTGCCGATAGTTGCATGCGAAGAAATGATTATTCCACCAAAATGTCCGATATAAAAACCATCATCTATTTTGGTATTGTACGGAATGTCAATTCCGTATTTGATACTTTTGCATTTATAGAAGTAATACGAAATAACAAATAATGGATTAAATCTGTTGCTGGAAAGAATTTGTGTCAATCTAAAGAAAAAAAGAAATCTAAAACTTGGAAAGTGTAGATAGCAGAAAGACACAGAATTGTACTTGCCTGTGTATCTAAAAGCATCAAGCCTAACTGATCTAATAAAATTTGAAAATAACATTCAATTAAAGAGTTCAAAAATACATTTATTAAACTGAGATTTGCTGAACAAATTTATTTCCTTAAAGCTCCTATCTTTATCAGAGATTGTATTTAGATGTTGGCTTATTTTATCTACAATAAGACTAGTGCTTTCAAAAGGATTAAACATATAATCGGACTCATCCAAAACCTCATTAACACCGCCTATATTATTTGAGAAACATACAGCTCCAAACGACTTCGCTTCTAAATATACAAGCCCTAACGACTCTCGAAAAGTGCTAAGAAGTAAGAAGGCGCGGCACTTAGAATAATAAGTTGATAATCGATGGCGATCTATATTGTCAATAATTAATACTCTCTCACTGAAGAAATTTAGTTTAGATTGTCGCAACAAATTTTCCTTGTATGAACCATCTCCAATAATTACCCAGTGAAGATCTTTAAAATTTTTAAACAACTCAAACATAACAAGTGACATTTTAGGGTAACCTTTCTCTTCAATAATACGGCCAGTTGATAATATAAACTGGGTTGGTAAGTTTAAAGATAAATCAATTTCTGAAAACTCCTGGATATTTATTGGTGAATAGCAGACTATATCATCAACTCGACTATAGCTGCAAATCTCTTTAAATTTTTTTATCAAATCAGCGCTAACAAAAGCATTTCTATGCGTAGCGTTTAAAAAGTTAAAATAATGTCGCTTAAATTTTATTAATTTGTAAATTGATCTGGGCTGTGAGAATACTAATTCAGGCTCAAGTCCATGTGCAAAGTAAATAATTTTATGAATATATTTATTATAAAAAATACTAAATATAAGAGCATAAGTCAAATCGTTAATGACGATTTTGTCGAATTTCTCTAAATTAATCGAAGCCAAAGTAATGATATGTCCGAGTAAAGAAGATTTAAAGATGGGTTTAGATTTGATGGTAATAAGTACGCCATCATTATTTAAGGCATTTGCATTTTCAGGGCATATCAATGTGATTTCATTTTGCTCATTATCTAATAATGTGCTTATAACATTGCTTAAATAAACACCTGCTCCACCAACTATTGGTGGAAGTTCAATTGTACAAATGAGTATTTTCATTATAATTTAGTATTGTTGAAGTGCAGATTATTTTAAGACGTGGTTCAACGTTTGAATAACTAAATGTAGGAGGCTGAGGATGTTTACCATCCAAGACTTCTTGACCGACCAGACAATGTTGAACGATGAATTACACACACCTTAGGTAGATTGAAAGATATCACGTTTAAATCCTCGGCGGATTCAAGCACGAAGTGCAACACGGTTTAACGAGGCATGGAATACCTCGTGGGGTGTTTTGAATCCCAGTCGTTTTCTGGGGCGGTTATTCAACCGGTTCTCAATCATTCTAATTTCCTCATCCGTTATGGATTCCA
>CAUPNL010000022.1:0-39030 GCA_963512655.1 uncultured Limnohabitans sp.
GGCAAAAAGCTCATTTCAATCGTGCGCAGGCCTTGACCTTCGCACGTGTGGCAACGCCCCTCGCCCGTGTTGAAACTGAAACGCCCTGCGCCATAGCCACGGGCTTTGGCTTCGAGTGTTTCCGCAAACAGTTTGCGAATCGTGTCCCAAAAACCAATGTAGGTTGCAGGACATGAACGCGGTGTTTTGCCAATCGGCGTTTGGTCCACTTCCAACACGCGGTCAATGGTTTGATAACCATCCAAGCCAGTGCAACCCACCCACGCCGGATGCTTACCTTCTTCATCTAACTTGCGACCCGCCTGCGTCGAACGCTGCGCCACCGCAGCCGCGACGTTGTGCAACAACACGTCGCGTGCAATCGTGGACTTACCCGAACCCGACACACCCGTCACTGCTACCAAACGTTTGAGCGGAATTTCCACACTCACATCGCTCAAGTTATGCAGCGATGCCCCTTCAAGCGACAGCCAATTCAACTCGGCGCCAGCCACTGCACGACGCGCCTGCAACGGATGCCGCATCGCATGCAACAAGTAACGCCCCGTTTGCGACTCCGCTTGATCGGTGATGTCTTTCACCGAGCCCTCGCCCATCAATCGCCCGCCGCGCTTACCTGCGCTAGGCCCAATGTCAATGATGTGGTCCGCTCGGCGAATGGTGTCTTCGTCGTGCTCCACCACCACCAGCGTGTTGCCTTTGTCGCTGAGCGAATGCAGTGCGTTCAACAAAATTTGGTTGTCCCGCGCATGCAAGCCAATCGTGGGCTCGTCCAACACATAGCAAACACCTTGCAAGTTGCTACCCAGCTGCGCGGCCAAACGAATGCGCTGCGCTTCACCGCCGCTCAGCGTGGGCGCGCCACGGTCGAGCGTGAGGTAGTTCAAACCGACTTGCTCTAAGAATTCCAATCGGCTCTTGATTTCTGGCAACAGGTCGCGGGCAATGTCGGCATCGCGGCCCGTCATCGACAGCTTCTCCACCCACTTACGGATTTCGGTCACGCTCAAGCGGGCGATGTCGGTGATGCCGACGCCCGCAAACTTCACTGCGCGAGCAGTGGCATTCAAGCGTGTGCCTTCGCAGCTTGGGCAAGCCACGTCCACCAAGTCGTCCACATCGGGCTCGGCAAAGGTTTGTTCGCGGCCTTTGTCTTTGTCATCGCGTACCGAATCGTCCAGCACTTTGCGTTGGTCTTTGTTGAGTTTCACGCCTGTACCCACGCAGTCGGGGCACCAGCCGTGCTTGCTGTTGTAAGAGAACAAGCGCGGGTCTAGCTCTGCATAAGAGGTATCGCACACCGGGCAGGCGCGTTTGGTGGAATACACATCCAAGCGGCCAATGCTGTTGGTGTCCGTGCCGGCCTCCATCGCTTCACGCAAGCCATCAAGCTGGCTCAACACATGCACCACGCCTTTGCCGTGCTCTAACGCGATGGTCAGTGCCAAGCGCAACGCGGTTTCGTTTTGCGCAGATACCTCAAGGCTGGCCACTGGCAACTCGATGGTGTGCTCTTTGAAACGGTCCAAACGAGGAAAGCCATTGGTCGGCAAGAAGTGGCCATCCACACGCAAGTGCGTGTAGCCGCGCGGACGCGCCCAATCAGCCAGCTCGGTATAGACACCTTTGCGGTTCATCACCAAGGGGCTCATAAGGCCAATGTGTTGACCCTTGAACTCGCGCATCAGCTGCGCTGCAATGCGCTCGGCAGTTTGCGGCTGCACCGCCGCACCATCGTGCGTGCAATGCTGTGTACCAAGCTTGACGTACAACAAGCGCAAGAAGTGCCACACCTCAGTGGTGGTGCCCACGGTGGACTTGCGGCCACCGCGGCTGAGGCGCTGCTCAATCGCCACCGTAGGCGGTATGCCGTACACCGCATCCACCTCAGGGCGACCTGCGGGCTGCACGATGCTGCGCGCATAGGCGTTGAGGCTTTCCAAATAGCGGCGCTGGCCTTCGTTGAACAAAATGTCAAACGCGAGCGTGGACTTGCCCGAGCCCGACACGCCGGTGATGACGTTGAACTTGCCGCGTGGAATGTTGACGCTCAAGCTTTTGAGGTTGTGCTCTTTGGCGTTGATGATTTGAATCGCGCCATCGGCAATCGAAATGCCACGCGCAGCCTTTGCAAACCTTGCCGTGTCTTCAGCAGCCAACAGACCAGCAGAAGCTTTTTCGCCATCAATTTCGTACACCACACCCATGGATGCTGCGTAATCGCGCAGGGCTTTGCCTGTGTGGGAGGTGGGGTGCAAGCGCACGTCTTCTGGTGTGCCTTCAGCGACCAACAAACCACCGGCATCGCCGCCCTCGGGCCCGAGGTCAATCAACCAATCGCTGGCACGAATGACGTCGAGGTTGTGCTCAATGACGATGAGCGAATTACCGTCTTCCAACAAGCGGCGCATGGCGCGCATGAGTTTGGCGATGTCGTCAAAGTGCAGGCCGGTAGTAGGTTCGTCGAACAAGAACAGCACGCCTTTTTTAGCGAGCGATTGGCGGCTCGATGTTTTGGCTTTGGCGGCCTCGGCCAAGAAGCCTGCTAGCTTCAATCGTTGCGCTTCTCCGCCGCTGAGTGTGGGCACTGGCTGCCCCAGCTTCACGTAGTCCAATCCCACATCGACGATCGGTTGCAACGTACGCACGACCTCACGATCTCCCGCAAAAATCTCCAGCGCTTCACCGACTGTGAGCTCCAACACATCTGCCACGTTGAGGGTGATTCGTGTCGTGACTGCGGGGGCAACGTCTTGCTCCTCTTCGCTTTGCTCAGAATGTCGCTGCGCCGCCGCCCCCGCAGCCACGCCACGAATTTGGCGTTCGATGCGGACTTCTAGGATTTCTGGGCGGTAACGTTGGCCGTTGCAATCTTGGCAGCGGAGGTACACATCGCTTAAGAACTGCATTTCTACGTGTTCAAAGCCCGAGCCACCGCAGGTGGGGCAACGGCCATCGCCGCTGTTGAAACTGAACTTGGATGCTGTGTAGCCGCGTTGTTTAGACAATGGGGCGACTGCAAATATTTCGCGTACTGCGTCCCACGCACCCACATAACTTGCGGGGTTAGAACGTGCAGTTTTACCAATGGGCGACTGGTCCACAAACACCACATCGCTCAAGTAGTCTGCACCTAGCAAACGGTCGTGTGCGCCTGGTGTTTCTGTCGCGCGGCCATAGTGACGCAACAAGGCAGGCGTGAGCACGTCTTGAATAAGCGTGGACTTGCCCGAACCGCTGACGCCGGTGATACACACCAAGCGCTGCAGGGGAAATTCGATGCTCAGGTTTTGCAGGTTATGTTCGCGCGCGCCTTCGAGAATCAGGCGTGGCGTGTTGTCAGTTACTAGGCGCTTAAGGCCTAAGCCAATGGTTTTGCGTGCGCCCAAGTACGCGCCCGTGAGTGTGTCGGCCGACTTCAAAGCTTCGGTCGTGCCGTCAAACACAATCTGCCCGCCCGTCACGCCGGGGCCTGGGCCCATGTCAATGATGCGGTCGGCACACATCATCACCGCAGGGTCGTGTTCCACCACCACCAGCGTGTTGCCGGCATTGCGCAAGCGCAGCATGGCTTCGTTGATGCGGTTCATGTCGCGCGGGTGCAAGCCGATGCTGGGCTCGTCCAGCACAAACAAGGTGTTGACCAATGAGGTGCCGAGTGCTGTGGTGAGGTTGATGCGTTGCACTTCACCGCCACTCAGCGTGCGGCTTTGACGGTCAAGCGTGAGGTAGCCAATGCCCACATCGCTGAGGTATTTCAAGCGCGTGCGAATTTCGTCCATCAGCAAGTGCAAGGCTTGCGCGTCTGCGCCTGCTACATCGACCTGCGTGCTGTTGAAAAACTGGTGGAGCTTGTCGATGGGCAAAAGCATCAAGTCATGCAGGCACAGGCCGGGCATGGCTTCGAGTTGGGCTCGGGTCCATTGCACGCCTTGCGGCATGAAGCGTTTGGCGGGGGGCAGCACGGCGTCGGCATGTGCTTTGGTACCGATGCGCCACAGCAAGCTGTCTGTTTTCAAACGTGCGCCAGCACAAGTGCCACACGGCGTGTAGCTGCGGTACTTAGACAGCAGCACGCGGATGTGCATCTTGTACGACTTGCTCTCCAAATATTCAAAGAAGCGTTTGACGCCATACCACTGGTGGTTCCACTTGCCTTTCCACAAAGGTGATCCATTGATCACCCAGTCTTTGTGCTCTTGGCTCAGTTTGTACCAAGGTGTGTCGCGCGGAATGCCTTCGGCTTCGGCGTGGCGCATGAGGTCTTCTTGCGTTTCAACCCATGCGGGGGTTTGGATGGTTTTGATCGCACCGGCACGCAAGGTGAGCTTGTCGTTGGGAATCACCAGTCCGTAGTCCACCCCAATGACGCGGCCAAAGCCACGGCAGGTCTCGCACGCCCCCACAGCTGAGTTGAACGAGAACATTGAGGGGATGGGGTCGCTGTAGCGCAGATCGCTGTCAGGGCAATGCAGGCCGGTGGAGAAGCGCCACAACTCAGGCGTGGCTTCGGCATCTAAAGACCAATACACATTGAGTCGACCACCGCCGCGTTTGATGGCCAGCTCAATCGCTTCCACCACACGGGCTTGTTCGGTGTTACCCAGCTTGAAGCGGTCGGCCACCACATCTAGCAATTTGCGTGGGCCAGTGGGAGTGGCCACTTCGCGCTCAGCGTGAATACGGGTAAAGCCGCTCGCACTGAG
Source organism: uncultured Limnohabitans sp. (assembly GCA_963512655.1). GTDB lineage: Bacteria > Pseudomonadota > Gammaproteobacteria > Burkholderiales > Burkholderiaceae_C > Limnohabitans. The sequence goes on from CAUPNL010000022.1 coordinate 4,707, forward strand.
CCACTGCTCCACTTCGGCCGCTGTGGTGTTGGCGGGCAACTCCACAGGGAAGGTCATGATGAGGCGCGGGTCTTGCGGCAGCGCAGCGCAGCGGCGCTGCAGCTCGGCATAAATGGTTTGCGGCGTGTCGTGCTGCACGGGCTGCGCGGTTTGACGGTCAAACAAATGGCCAGCGCGTGCGATGAGCAACTTCAAGTGGTCGTTCAGCTCGGTCATCGTGCCCACGGTGGAGCGAGAGCTGCGCACGGGGTTGGTTTGATCAATCGCAATCGCGGGGGGAACGCCTTCCACCTTGTCCACGGCGGGACGGTCCATGCGGTCTAAGAACTGACGCGCGTAAGCGCTGAAGGTCTCGACGTAGCGACGCTGGCCTTCGGCGTACAAGGTGCCAAACACCAAACTCGATTTGCCCGAACCGCTGGGGCCGGTGACCACGGTGAGTTCGCCGGTGCGAATGTCGAGGTCTAAGTTTTTGAGGTTGTGCTGGCGTGCGCCACGAATGCGGATGGTGCCTGTCATGGCTGGACCTTTTGAAGTGTGGCCAATATTCTAGGGATTCACACAGGTCCTGCTCGGCATCGGGGCATTGCCAGTCTTAAGCATTCAATCCATCAATCTTTGAGTGCCCCACAGGTGAACACCAAGCAAAACGCCACGGACCAGCCGTGGCGTTTTGACTGAGCAAAGTAACGAAAAATTACTTGGCAGCAGAAGCGTCGGCAGACGCACCAGAGGCCGCAACAGATGCAGCCTCAGCAGGCGCATGGATCGCCTCGTCGCCGTGCTTCTCTCCGCCCATGTCCAAGCTGTCGCCACCTTTGAAAATGACGAACATGGCCAGTGCCGCGAAGATGACGAAACCCACAAAAATTTTCAACATATCAAATCTCCGAAATCAGTAAAAAGCCCTCCACCAGGGAGGGCTTGAATGTAGCACCTAGGTCTCCCTAGGTTGCTTACATTGGCTTAGTCGTCAGCGTAGATGTCGACGTCTTTGGTTTCTTTCACAAAGATCATGCCAATGACGAAGGTCATACCAGCGATGATGATGGGGTACCACAAGCCGTTGTACATATTGCCGGTCTGCGCCACGATCGCAAAGGCTGTGGTGGGCAGCAAGCCGCCGAACCAGCCGTTACCGATGTGATAAGGCAGAGACATAGAGGTGTAACGGATACGTGTTGGGAACATTTCCACCAACATCGCAGCGATAGGACCGTAAACCATGGTCACCAAAATCACCAAGTAAGTGAGGATGATGGTGATCTTGACTTTGTCCACTTTGGCTGGATCAGCTTTGGCTGGGTAGCCGGCAGCTTTCAAAGCCTCAGCAACTGCTTTGCGGAACTCAGCAGACTTAGCCTTGGCTTCGTCAGCTGGCAAGCCTTTAGAGCTGTAGCTAGGGATTTCGACTTCGCCAATCTTGATGGTGGCTGGCGTACCGGCAGCACCTGCGGCGTTTTCGTAGCTCACAGAGCTAGCAGCCAACACTTGCTTCGCGATGTCGCAAGAGCTGGTGAACTTCACAGTACCTGTGGGGTTGAACTGGAATGAACACTCAGCAGCATCAGCGGTCACAACCACTTTGTTCTTTTGTTGTGCAGCGTACAAGTCTGGGTTAGCAGCCTTGGTCAGTGCTTCGAACACGGGGAAGTAAGTCAACACAGCCAACAAGCAACCCAACATGATGATGGGCTTGCGGCCAATCTTGTCAGACAACGAGCCGAAGATGATGAAGAAAGGCGTACCGATCAACAACGACACAGCCACCAAGATGTTGGCCGTTGCGCCGTCCACTTTCAACGCTTGTGTCAAGAAGAACAAGGCGTAGAACTGACCCGAGTACCACACCACCGCTTGACCAGCAGTCAAACCGATCAGGGCCAAGATCACAATCTTGAGGTTCTTCCATTGGCCGAAAGATTCGGTCAACGGTGCCTTAGATGTTTTGCCTTCTGCCTTCATTTTCACGAAAGCAGGTGACTCGTTCATCGACAAACGGATGTAGACCGACACGGCCAACAAAGCGATAGACACGATGAACGGCACACGCCAGCCCCACTCAGCAAATGCTTCTTCGCCAATGGCAGTACGTGTACCCAAGATCACCATCAACGACAGGAACAAGCCCAGAGTCGCAGTGGTTTGGATCCAAGAGGTGTAAGCACCGCGCTTGTCGTGAGGAGCGTGCTCAGCAACGTATGTAGCAGCGCCGCCGTACTCACCACCCAAAGCCAGACCTTGCAGCAAACGCAAGCAGATCAGGATCACAGGAGCAGCCACACCAATGCTGGCGTAGTTAGGCAAGATACCCACGATGAACGTGGACAAGCCCATGATCAGAATGGTCACCAAGAAGGTGTACTTGCGGCCGATCATGTCGCCCAAGCGGCCGAAGAAGATCGCGCCGAAAGGACGCACGATGAAGCCGGCAGCAAAAGCCAACAAAGCGAAGATGAACGCAGAACCTTCATCCAAGCCGCTGAAGAATTGCTTCGCAATAATTGCAGCGAGTGAACCGTAAAGGTAGAAGTCGTACCACTCGAAAACGGTACCTAATGAAGAAGCGAAGATCACCTTCTTTTCTTCAGCTGACATCGGGCGATTGACGTCTAGTGTTGCCATATTTTTTGTCTCCTTAGACTTTTGATTGCAGCCCCTGAGGCGCGGCTGTGGCGGCAACTATCTGCGGGCAAACTGACCAATTTCTGACGCATCAACACTGACACACACTGATCAAAAAACGCAGAAATCGCCGAATCAAGTAAAAACCCTCTGCGGTTTTTTCTACATGCGAAATACGAATCCAAAACATGCCCTAAAAGCGAAAATTGCTCGCCAAATAGCGTAAGGGTTTACACCGACAAAAATTATTTATCTTTAGGTGTTCTCCTCTGTCGCCACCCATTTATCCATACGACACGTAAGGGCTTGGTCAGTCCATTTCTACACAATGGCTAAGTCAACGAAGGAAGCATCCTTCTTGCGTTTTTTTATAACCCAAATGGAAGATAACAATGAGTGATCCAGTGGTCGACAAGATCCAGAACCACCCGAAATACAAAGAACTGCGCGCCAAGCGTGGTGGCTTCGGTTGGTTCCTCGCCGTGTTGATGTTGGTCGTGTACTACGGCTATATCGCATTGATTGCATTTAACAAACCTTTCCTCGCACAACCTATCGGTGCAGGCGTAACCACTGTAGGTATTCCATTGGGCATGGGCGTGATCATTTTCACCATCGTGATCACCGGCATCTATGTGAACCGCGCGAACAGCGAATACGACACGTTGACCAAGGAAATCTTGGAGGACGCAACCAAATGAAAAAAATCTCCACACTCTTAGGCGCTTGTCTGGCGCTGGCGGCGGGCTCAGCCTTCGCAGCAGGTGCTGACCTGGGTGAAACCACCAAGCAAGCCACCAACTGGACTGCCATCGTCATGTTCGGCGCATTCGTCATTGCCACGTTGGGCATCACGAAATGGGCTGCTGCCAAAACCAAATCTGCTGCTGACTTCTACACAGCGGGTGGCGGCATCACGGGCTTCCAAAACGGCTTGGCGATTGCGGGCGACTACATGTCGGCCGCTTCGTTCCTCGGCATTTCCGCTGCTGTGATGGCATCGGGCTATGACGGCTTGATCTACTCCATCGGCTTTCTGGTCGGCTGGCCTGTGATCACCTTCTTGATGGCTGAGCGTCTGCGCAACTTGGGCAAATTCACGTTTGCCGACGTGGCAGGCTACCGCTTCGCTCAAACCCCGATCCGCGCCTTTGCTGCCTCTGGCACGTTGGTGGTGGTGGCTTTCTATTTGATCGCTCAAATGGTGGGCGCGGGCTCATTGATCAAACTGTTGTTCGGTTTGGACTACTGGATCGCCGTGGTGTTGGTCGGTGCATTGATGATGGTGTACGTGTTGTTCGGCGGCATGACTGCCACAACATGGGTGCAAATTATCAAAGCCATCATGCTGCTCGCCGGTGTGACCTTCATGGCCTTCATGGTCTTGGCGCAATTCGGTTTCAGCCCTGAAGCTTTGTTTGCCAAAGGCGTTGAAGTGAAAACAGCTTTGGCTGGCGTTGCCAAGGAAGCTGCCATTGCAGCGGCCACCGCCTCTGCAGCTGCCGCTGCCACACCTGAAGCCGCTGCTGCTGCCTCTGCTGCGTTGGACAAAGCCAATGCAACTGATGCCGCCAAAGTTGGCATGTCCATCATGGGCCCAGGCGGCTTCATCAAGGACCCGATCTCTGCCATCTCTTTCGGTATGGCTTTGATGTTCGGCACTGCTGGTTTGCCACACATCTTGATGCGCTTCTTCACGGTACCTGATGCCAAAGAAGCTCGTAAATCTGTGTTCTGGGCAACCACATGGATTGGCTACTTCTACGTGTTGATTTTCATCATCGGTTTTGGTGCCATCACCTTGGTGATCACCAACCCTGAATTGAATGCGCAACTCAAAGCCGGTGGCGCCAACATGGCGGCGGTGCTGGTGGCGAAGGCTGTTGGCGGCGACGTGTTCTTCGGCTTCATCTCTGCCGTGGCCTTCGCAACCATCTTGGCTGTGGTGGCTGGCTTGACCTTGTCTGGCGCATCTGCTGTGTCACACGACTTGTACGCCACAGTGTTCAAGAAGGGCAACGCTGACAGCGCGTCTGAATTGCGTGTGTCTCGCATCACCACCTTGGCGCTCGGCGTTGTGGCTGTGGTGTTGGGCATTGCGTTTGAAAAGCAAAACATCGCCTTCATGGTGGCCTTGGCCTTCGCGATTGCCGCGTCGGCTAACTTCCCTGTGTTGTTCATGTCTGTGCTGTGGAAAGACTGCACGACCAAAGGCGCCGTCATCGGTGGCTTCTTAGGTCTGATCTCTTCTGTGGCTTTGACCGTGGTGTCGCCTTCTGTGTGGGAAGCCGCACTGGGCAACCCCAAAGGTTCCGCATGGTTCCCTTATGCTTCACCTGCCTTGTTCTCGATGACCATTGGCTTCGTGGGCATCTGGTTGTTCTCCATCTTGGACAACAGCGAACAAGCCAAGAAAGAGCGCGCAGCGTTCGCCGCACAACAAGTGCGTTCGGAAACTGGTTACGGCGCTTCTGGTGCATCGGGTCACTAAGACCTTCTGCAACTGAGCCCTTCGGGGCTCAGGCCTTACGAAAACCGAGCATGCGTGCTCGGTTTTTTTATGTCGATTCTCTTTGCTTCTTTGGCTTAGGCGTGTGAGGTGGGGTAGGCGAATACGGCGCCATTCGTCGCGCAGCGATGTAAGCCGTGTCGCCTACCTCACCTCGCGCGCCAACGAAGGGAAGCCAACAAATCAACCGCCCCGCAGTTGACGCAACTTAATGAACGCCATGGCCGCCATCACAGCGTCATTCAACGCATCGTGCGCCTCACGCACAGGCAAATCCAAATCCGACATCAACGTAGCAAACCGCAAATCGATGTTGGGGTTGGTCTGCTGCTCATAAGGCAGCATCTGGCGAAACTTGTGGTCGTAGTACATCGCCGAGACTTCGATCTTGGGCTGTGGCAAGCCTTGCCCCAAGAGCGGCCAAATCGCGCGGTTGAGCATGGCCACATCAAACTCTAAAAAGTAGCCCACCAAAGGACGGCTACCAATAAAGCGCATGAGTTGCTTCATGGCTTCATCTGCGGGCAAACCTTGGGCCACATCTTGGCCTCGCAAACGATGAATGCGCACGCTGTCAGCAGATACGCCGCGCTCGGGACGCACCAACACTTCAAAGCGTTCGCTGGTCATGATTTTGTTGCCCACGATGCGCACCGCGCCAATCGAAATAATTTCATCCGAGCTGACGTTCAAGCCCGTGGTTTCGCAGTCCAACGACACCCATTCATTGGGCGGTGGGGCCTCAAACATGAAACGAAACTCGGGCAGGCCGAGGTGATAAATCAACCATTCGCGCTTGATCGAACGCCACCACTGCAAAGGAGAAAGAAACGAAATCATCACAGGGTGTCAAGTTTGAAACGGCTGCGCAACAAGGCTTTGAAATGCTTCACCACACCCAACGCGTCTTTGAGCAAATCGCGCTCCAAGGTCGAGAGTTTGCCGACGTTGACCAAGCCCGACACCTCGCGCTGCGTTTCCATTTCAGTCACGCCGGCTTTGAGCTTCAAGCCCATCAAGAAATGCAAGCTCTGCGTGAGGTCAGCACCCAGCGCCGGTGTGATGACGTTGCGCGCCACCAAGGTCTCGATGCGCGCCGTGGTGCTGGTCTCTTGCAAATGCTCGGCCAAGGCCAAGCTGCGCACGCCGTGCACCAACGGAAAGATGCCCTCTTTCTTGAGGTGCAAACCTTGTGGGTCATCCAGCCCTAGCAAACGGTTCCACCAGCCTTGGCTATTGCCAAAGGCGTCAATCGCTGCGGCAAAGCGCGCCAACATGGCATCGTTATCTGTGGCCAAGCGTTGCAACACGAGCTGCGCCTCTTGCAACAAATGCGCATCGCCGCACACGGCATGGGCATCCAAGAAGATGGCCAAATTCATCAAGCTGTTGGCATCGGGCATGAGCAACCACTGCTTCACCATCTGCCCAAAGTCATAGGCGGTCTTACGCCACAGCGGATTGTTCACCATGATGTGGCCTGGGCATTCGGGATAACCAAAAGCCGTCAAAGCATTGGAGAAATCTTGGCAAATCGCCTCGAGGTTGCCGGGCGGCGTGTAGCCATCACGCAAGATCAGGCCGTTGTCTTGGTCGGTCTTGAGCAACTGCTCGCCACGCCCTTCGCTGCCCATCACAAACAAGCAACTATTCGCCACCAAATCGGCGGGCGCTATCAGCTGCCAGGCACGCTCAAACAAACGCGCGTTCAGGTCTTGCACCAAACGCGCAATCAAACTCACACGCGTGCCACTGCGGTACAGCGTGGTGACCATGCGGGTGATTTGCGCAGCCGCTTGCGCCAAGCCGTCGATGTCTGTGGCTGCCTCGACCTGCACCGTGATGAGGTGGGAGTGGTTGGACAAGAAGCTGAACAAATCCAAGGCTTCCAACACGCCCACGACATGGTCGTCATCCATCACGACCAAGCGGTGCACACGGTGACGTTGCAACAGAGCCAAGGCATCGCCCACTTGGTCAGACGGACGCACGGCAACGATTTGGAAGTTGGCGAGGTCGCCTATTTTTTGCTGCTCTAGCGACGTACCGTTCAAGATGGCGCGCTGCAAGGTCGAAGCGGTAAACACGCCCACGCGATCTGGCGTGACACTGCGGTCACGGACCAACACACACTTGGTGCGTTGCGCTTGCATGACCTTCACTACCGACACCACATCGGCATGCATCTCCACAAAGTGGGCGGGGCGCACAAAGGCTTCGTCCACCCGCGACAGCGTGAGTGACTGCAGCTCGTGCTGGCTTTGTCGTTGCGACAGCGCGGTGAGTTTGTTGCTCAGGTCCGAAAACAGCAAGGCACCAAAGGTGGCGTTGCTGGCAATCAAATCGGTCACGGTTTTGCGTGCCAACTGATAGGCCACCACCTCTTCTTGCGCCACAAATTTGTCGCTGGTTTTACCCGCCACCAAACCGCGACCATCAAAGGTGTCGTCGGGCCCGTACGTGGTGATGACTTCGTCGCCGTCGTACTGCGTGACAAAGCCTTTGATGATGACAAACAGGTGCGTGGGCGCGGTGCCCACCTCCAGAATCACGTCCCCTTCGGGGTGATAGACCACGTCCACACTGTCGCGCACCAGGCGCTGTTGGTCGGGCGTTAAGCAGTCAAACGGGGATGCAGAAAAGTTAAAAGCGTTGGGCATAAGGCATTGTCAGGGCAATGCCCTGATTCAACGCTTGACGCCTTGCTGGATGCTTGCAGCGGCATCCCAGGCGTGGTCAAACCATTGATCTCCATCAAGATAAGCCCGCATCATGGGCAAGGCGTCCAAGCCCCAGAACACTTTGTCATCGACACAGAAAGTAGGCACGCCAAACACGCCACGCACGATGGCTTCTTCGGTGTTGGCTTTGAGCTGGTCTTTCACCTCTGGCGCGTCTACCGAACGCCGAGGGGCCAACTGCTGCGTGAGGGCTTGCAAACGCGCCGCATCATCGGCTGCAGCACCGCCCTGCCACACGTGCTTGAAAATGGTTTCGCACACATAGCGGTTGGGCTCGCCTTCAGCGCTGCAAGCAATGGCCAAGCGCAACAAGGCCAGTGGGTTGAACGGGTGCGCCTGCGGCATGTCCAAGGTCACGCCCAATTGCTTGGCTTGCCACAGCACTTGCCGATACGTCCATTCACGCTTGTCTGCAATTTCTGCAGGACCGAGTTGACCGTGATGTTTGAGCATGGCCGCAAACAACACAGGCTTGTAAACCATGCAGTGGCTCACGCCCATCAAACTTTGGGGCAAGGCCTCAAAAGCGAGGTAGGCGTAAGGCGAGATGAAGTCGAGGTAGCAGGTGATGGTTTTCATGGCGTACATCTTTCAGGTGTTCAAAGCCCCACAGCGCAACGGCAATTTATATTGCTGCGTGGGCTGCCAAACGTTCACCAATCAGCTGCCACACCGCGCGCTTGTCGTCGGCGTTGCGCTGGCCCCAACCGCCGATTTCGTCTAACGTGCGCCAGCAACCTTCGCAATACGTGGTGTCGTCTGACATGCGGCAAATCGAAATGCAAGGCGATGGCGGCACGTCGTCGCTTTGCAACACGCGTTTGGCTTGCGCGGCTAAACGCAAGTCAGCCGACGTGAGGCCTTGAGGTTTGGGGGTGAGTTCGCTTCCACACATGGGGTGCATTGTCAGCGAACGTCTTGCCTCAAGCGGCGCGCTTGTTCAAAACCGCGCGTGACACGAGGGAATTGGGCTTGCGGCCCAAAGCCTCGCTGATGAACACGCCCGCATCAATGAGCTTGTCAAGGTCAATGCCAGTCTCGATGCCCATGCCGTGCATCATGTAGACCACGTCTTCGGTGGCCACGTTGCCGGTGGCCCCTTTGGCATACGGGCAGCCACCCAAGCCAGCCACCGACGATTGGAAGTTCCACACGCCCATTTGCAAGGCGGCCAAGGTGTTGGCCAAAGCTTGGCCATAGGTGTCGTGGAAATGGCCCGACACATCGTTGAGGGCATAGTGCTTGAGCGTGGCCTCCATGGCCGCCTGCACCTTGCGCGGTGTGCCCACGCCAATGGTGTCGGCCACGTCCACGCGTTGAATGCCAATGCTCTTCATCAAACCCGCCAAGTAACCCACACGCTCTGGCGCAATGTCGCCCTCGTAGGGACAGCCCACTGTGCAACTCATCGCACCACGCACGGCAATGCCGGCATCGCGTGCGGCCTTGACCACAGGGGCGAATCGCTCAATGCTTTCGGCAATCGAGCAGTTGATGTTCTTTTGGCTGAAGGCTTCGCTGGCTGCACCAAACACCACGATTTCATCGGGCTTGGTTTTCAGCGCGGCTTCAAAGCCTTGCAAATTCGGTGTGAGCACCGAGTAGCGCACATCGGGTTGGCGGTGAATGCCCGCCATCACCTCGGCGTTGTCCGCCATTTGTGGCACCCATTTGGGCGACACAAAACTGGTGACTTCAATTTCATTCACCCCTGCCGCTTGCAAGCGATGCACCAGCTCCACCTTGACGGCGGCAGGCACAGGCTGCTTTTCGTTTTGCAAGCCGTCGCGAGGCCCAACATCAATCAGCTTGATACGACGTGGCAAATTCATGGACATGGTTAAACCTTCAATTTCAAAAGCTCTTCGCCTTCGGCCACTTGGTCGCCCGGCGCATAGAGCAGCTCTAACACTTCACCATCCGCAGGTGCGGCAATGGTGTGCTCCATTTTCATCGCTTCCATGACCGCCAGCGGCTGCCCCGCCTTGACTTTGTCACCTGCGGCAACCGCAAACGACACCACCTTGCCAGGCATAGGCGCAGTCAAGCGGCCCCCGGCCTCTTGCACCTCGCCTGCGTGGGCCAATGCATCGACCACGGTGATGCGTGTGGCGCCTTGGGGCGCAAACACATGGGCCACATCTTCGTGGCCTTGTGTTTCGTGGAACACCTGCACGCGGACTTGCTGCTGCACAAAGCTGATGTGCAAGGCATCGCCATCTGCGCGATAGGTCAGCTCGCCTTGCGCATCATTTACTTGCAACTGCAAGCTGCCGTCATGTGCGTAGGTCAGCAGCGCATTGTGTGTATCGCCATGAAACACAAAACCAAAGTTGCGCGTGGCCACGCCGTAAGCACGCCAGCCATCACGGCTGCTGAATGGGTCGTTACCTTTCAAGGCTTCTTCGCGGTGCAGCGTGTTGGCCACCACCGAAGCAGCGGTAAGTGCCAAGCCCAAAGGCTCTTGCGCAAACAAGGCTTTTTCTTCACGTTGAATCAAAGCGGTGTCGAGCTTGGCCGTGGCGAACGAATCGGTGCGGATGATGTGGCGCAAGAACTGCACATTGGTCGTCAAGCCAACGATGCGGGTTTGTGACAGGGCTTCGTCCAAACGCGCCAACGCTTGCTCGCGCGTGTCGCCGTGCACGATGAGCTTGGCCACCATCGAGTCGTAAAACGGGCTGATGCTATCGCCTTCGCGCACGCCGTCGTCAATGCGAACGCCCGCATGCGCATCGCTGGGCAGCGCAAAGCTGCTGCACTTGGGCTTGCGGTACACCGCCAAGGTGCCCGTGGCGGGCAAGAAGTTGTTGTCGGGGTTCTCAGCACAAATACGCGCTTCAATGGCATGGCCGTGAATGCGCAAATCGCTTTGCTGCAAAGGCAGCGGCTCGCCGCTGGCCACGCGCAATTGCCACTCCACCAAGTCGAGGCCGGTGATGGCTTCAGTCACCGGATGCTCCACTTGCAAACGGGTGTTCATCTCCATGAAGAAAAACTTCATCGATTCAGGCTTGTCATACGCGGTTTGCTCCACGATAAATTCCACCGTGCCTGCGCCCACGTAGTTCACCGCTTTAGCGGCGGCCACAGCGGCTTCGCCCATTTGTTGGCGCAAAGCTTCGGTCATGCCGGGCGCGGGAGCTTCTTCCAATACTTTTTGGTGGCGGCGTTGCACCGAGCAATCGCGCTCAAACAAATACACGCAGTTGCCGTGGGTGTCGCCAAACACTTGAATCTCAATGTGACGAGGGCGTTGCACATATTTCTCGATCAACACCGCGTCATCGCCAAAGCTGTTGATGGCTTCACGTTTGCAACTGCCCAATGCATCAGCAAACTCGGCGCTGCTGTTGACCACGCGCATGCCTTTGCCACCGCCACCTGCGCTGGCTTTGATGAGCGCGGGGTAGCCAATGCGGTCGGCTTCGCGTTGCAGCAACGCTGGGTCTTGGTCAGCCGCGTGGTAGCCGGGCACCAAGGGCACGCCTGCTTTTTCCATGAGCTGTTTAGATTCGGCTTTCAAGCCCATCGCCAAAATGGCAGAGGCTGGTGGACCAATGAACACAAGGCCTGCTGCGGCACATGCTTTGGCGAAGTCTTCGTTCTCACTCAAAAAGCCGTAGCCTGGATGCACCGCTTGTGCGCCTGTGTCTTTGGCCGCTTGCAAGATGCGCTCCCAGCGCAAGTAGCTGTCTTTGGGGGCGCTGCCACCGATGTGCACGGCTTCGTCGCACACCTGCACATGTTTGGCTTGTGCGTCGGCATCCGAATACACAGCCACGGTTTTGATGCCCATGCGGCGGGCAGTAGCGGCAACACGGCAGGCGATTTCGCCACGGTTGGCGATGAGGATTTTTTTAAACATGACGGTGTGTCTTTCTAAATTCAAGGCAAGGCATGAAATTGCGAAGGGTCAAGCGATGTAGGTCACGTCAAAGTAGCCAGTTGGGCTTGCGCTTTTGCAAGAAGGACTGCACGCCCTCTTTGCCTTCCGCGCTGGAACGAATATCAGCAATACCCGCCACGGTGTGCGCCACCAAGGCGTCATCAATCTCGCGCTCGGCCACGTCTTGCACCAAGCGCTTGCAGGCGCGCACAGCGTTGGGGCTGGCACTGACCAAGGCACTGGTCAGCTCGGCCACTTTGGCGTCCAGTGCATCTGCTGCGACCACTTCGTGCACCAAACCAATGCGATGCGCCTCGGCCGCGCTGAAACGCTCGGCCGTTAAAAAATAGCGATGCGACGCACGCGCACCCATGGCGCGAATCACGTACGGACTGATGGTGGCAGGGATGAGACCTAGCTTCACTTCGCTCAAGCAGTAGGTGGCGGTGTCCACACTCACAGCCATGTCGCACGCAGCGACCAAGCCTACGCCGCCTGCAAACACATCGCCCTGCACACGGGCAATGGTTGGTTTGGGGCATTCGTAAATGGCACGCAGCATGGCGGCCAACTGCCCTGCGTCGGCGAGGTTTTCGTCACGCGTGTAGTCGGCCATGCGGCGCATCCAGTTCAGGTCAGCACCGGCGCAAAACGCGGGGCCTTCTGCGGCTAGCACCACGCAGCGCACATCGGCGGCTTGGCCAGCTTCTGTGAAGGCGTTTTTCAATTCCGCAATCACTTCATCGTTGAAGGCGTTACGCACGTCGGGGCGGCTGAGGGTGATGGTGCGAATCGCACCTTGGGTTGTGATGCTCAGTGCGGTGGGTGTAGTTGCGCTCATGTCAATCACCCATCACATACGGAACAAACCAAACTTGGTCTCAGGGATGGGCGCGTTCAACGACGCACTCAAACCCAAAGCCAACACGCGGCGGGTGTCTGCGGGGTCAATCACACCGTCATCCCACAAACGCGCGGTGGCGAAATAAGGGTGGCCTTGTTCTTCGTACTGTTGGCGAATGGGATCTTTGAAAGCTTGCTCTTCTTCTGCGCTCCATTGGCCGCCCTTGCCTTCGATGCCATCGCGCTTGACGGTTGCCAACACGCTGGCCGCTTGCTCGCCGCCCATGACGGAGATACGGGCGTTCGGCCACATCCACAAAAAGCGCGGACTGAAAGCGCGTCCACACATGCCGTAGTTGCCCGCGCCAAAACTGCCGCCAATGATGACGGTGAATTTCGGTACCGCCGCAGTGGCCACGGCCGTGACCATCTTCGCGCCGTTGCGTGCAATGCCTTCGTTTTCGTACTTGCGGCCCACCATGAAGCCGGTGATGTTTTGCAAAAACACGAGCGGGATTTTGCGTTGGCAACACAGCTCAATGAAGTGCGTACCTTTTAAAGCCGACTCGCTGAACAAGATGCCGTTGTTGGCAATGATGCCCACCGGCATACCTTCGATGCGCGCAAAGCCGCACACCAGGGTCGTTCCAAAACGTGCTTTGAATTCGTCAAACTCTGACGCGTCCACGATGCGCGCAATGATTTCGCGAACATCAAAGGGCTTACGCGTGTCGGTGGGGATGACGCCATACAACTCTTGTGCGTCGTACTTCGGTGGCACAGGCACGTGCGTGGCAATGTTGGGTTGCTTTTGTGCATTGAGGCTTTTCACGCATTGGCGCGCCAGCGCCAGCGCATGCACATCGTTTTGCGCTAAGTGATCAGCCACACCTGATAAACGGGTGTGCACATCGCCACCGCCTAGGTCTTCGGCCGTCACCACTTCGCCCGTAGCCGCCTTCACCAAAGGCGGACCACCCAAGAAGATAGTGCCTTGGTTTTTCACGATGATGGTTTCGTCACTCATGGCCGGCACATACGCACCACCTGCCGTGCAGCTGCCCATCACCACCGCGATTTGCGCGAGGCCTTGGGCGCTCATATTGGCTTGGTTAAAGAAGATGCGACCAAAGTGGTCGCGATCTGGAAACACCTCGTCTTGGTTGGGCAAGTTGGCACCGCCCGAATCCACCAAGTAAATGCAGGGCAAGTTGTTTTGCTGCGCGATTTCTTGCGCACGCAAATGCTTCTTCACCGTGAGTGGGTAATACGTGCCGCCCTTCACGGTAGCGTCGTTGCACACAATCATGCAGTCCACACCGCTGACGCGGCCGATGCCCACGATCAAGCCAGCGCACGGCGCGTCGTTGTTATACATGTTGAGCGCAGCGAGTGGGGCCACTTCTAAAAACGGCGTGCCAGGGTCGAGCAACATTTGCACGCGGTCACGGGGCAGCAGCTTGCCGCGGGCGGTGTGCTTGGCACGCGCGGCCTCACCGCCACCGACGGCGATTTTTTCGAGGTGGGCTTTGAGGTCGTCCACCACCGTGCGCATGGCGGCAGCGTTGGCCGCGAAATCGGCAGAGCGTGGGTTGAGCTGGGAATGCAAAACAGTCATCGTGTTTTTCCTTGAACGGCGTTGTGTCCAAGCTTAGGCCGTTTGCGGCCACGCCATGCGTCAGATGGGTTGCAAATCCTGCCACAATGAGGCTTCTTATGGTTAGTCCTAGCCCCACCTCCGAAACTGCGCCTGCACTGGGCCGCGCGGAAACGCCGATCGCATTTATTCAAGCCATTGCCGCTGCTTACGCACAGCGCGACTTGCGCGTGGACGACGCACTGAAGAAGGCACAAATCGAGCCAAAACTTCTCAAGAAAAACAGTGCCCGCGTGACCGCCATGCAGATGGAGTTGATGTCGGGCATCGCCATGCAAGAGCTGGATGACGAAGGCCTAGGTTGGTTCAGCCGCCGCTTGCCGTGGGGCAGCTATGGCATGTTGGTGCGCGCCTCGCTCACCTCGCCCACGTTAGGCGTGGCATTGAATCGTTGGTGCAGGCACCACGGACTGTTGACCGACGACATTCGCCTGAGCTTGACCGAGCGCAACGGCGTGGCCACTTTGCAACTGGATGAGGTGCGGGACCTCGGCGTGTTCCGCGAGTTTTGCGTGGTCTCGGTGCTGCGCAATGCGCTGGGGGTGGCCTGTTGGCTGACCGATTCGCGCATCCCACTGACCGCCACGCACCTGCGCTTTGCACCACCCGCACATGCCGACAGCTACCGCGTGTTGTTTGATGGCCCTACGCACTTCCATGCGACGGCCAACTGTTTGCAGTTTGATGCGGGCTACTTGGCACTGCCCGTGCGCCGCGACGAAGCCGCCCTGCAACAGATGTTGCAACGCGCCCTGCTGCTGACCGTGCGCCCCTATCGACGTGACCGCTTGTTGGTTGAAAAGGTTCGCCAAACCCTGGCCCAGCACCCCGAGCACAGTCGCAATGCCGATGACTTAGCTGCGTGGCTGAATATGTCGGCCCGCACTTTGCATCGCCAACTGCAAGAAGAAGGCGCGAGCCTGCAGCAACTCAAAGACAGCGTCCGGCGTGATTTGGCAGTAGCACTTTTGCAACGCTCATCCCGCCCGATGAAACAGATTGCAGAAGCTGTTGGCTTTCAAAACGAAAAGAGCTTCATGCGCGCTTTCAAGAATTGGACGGGAGCCACACCTGAAAGTTTCCGACACGACCGCAATAAAGTCGCGCCTAGCTGAAAGCCAGCCAGATACCCAGCGGCAAAAAGGCCAAGCTCATGAAATGGCCAACAATGACTGTCGACGCCACTTTATTGGGCTCAACCTGAAACTTGTCGGCCAGCATAAAGTTGAACACCGCAGGTGGCAAACACGCAAACAAGATCAAGGCACCACGCTCAACACCCTGCAGTGGAACCATCCACAAAAGGGCATACACCGCAGCCAATCTGCACACCAAAATCAACACAGACGATTGCGCGCCCACCTTCGCATCTTGCACTTGGCTGGTGGCCAAACGCGCCCCCAAAGACAACAACATCATTGGCACCAAGATGCTGCCCAACATGGTGAGCGACGTGTTGAGCCAAACAGGCAGCGCAACCTGCAATTGAGAGCTGGCCACACCCAAGACAGTGGCCCATACCAACGGGTTGGCATACACCATGCGCCAATCAACCTTGCCACTCATCACACCTGCGCCCAATGTGAAGTGCAGCAGGTTGGACAACACCAAGAGCACCACCGCAGGTGCTACCCCCTCAGGCCCGTATGCCAAGGCGATCAATGGAATCCCCACTGGCCCCACGTTGGTGAACATCACGCATGGCAAAAAGGCTTGCCTGGATGCGCCAGACATGCCCACAAAAGGCCAAGCAACCAAACCACTCAACACAATCAATGCCACAGACGCGGCTGTGAATGACAAAGCGGACACGGGGTCGAAAGACTTGGCAGACAGCGAGACAAAAATAAGCGCCGGCAAGGCGATATCCACCACCAACTTATTGGCTCCCGCCAAATCTGGCTTGACTTTGCGGCTGTAGACAAAGCCCACCCAAGCGAGCACAAAAATAGGCAATGTGATGGTGGCGATTTTTGCAAACATAAAACCCTAGCTTTAAATAAGGAAGCCCCGTCAGCACAGGGATGCACGTGTTGTACAACGATCAGTTAAACATTACAGATAGCTCGGACATATGTACAAACACACGAGAGGCTCCCGCGTTTAGCAAGGCCTCACCTTGACCCAACTCGGCATAACCCCACACTTCGGCGCCAGCAGCCACCCCTGCCGTAATGCCCACAGTTGTATCTTCTAGAACCAAGCAACGAGCAGGGTCCACTTGCAAATGCGCAGCAGCGGCCAAGTACACATCTGGAAAAGGTTTGCTGCGTGGCATTTCGTGGCCACTGAAGATTCGGCCTTCAAAGAACTGCGCGAGGCCCACGCGTTGCAACATCATCTCGACCTTGTAGCGGTCTGCGCCCGAGGCCACGGCAATACGCCCTTCGCAACGTTCATGCACATGACGCACAGCGCCGTGAATGCCATCAATGGCGGTGATTTCGTTTTCTAGGCGGATGTTGCGACGGCGATAGAACTCATCCATGAAGGCGTCGTTCAGGGGCTTGCCTGTATGCGACTCGATCAATGCAGTACGGCTACGCACGGTATGGCCTACGAAATGCGCCATGCATTCGGCCAAGCTCAAGTGCCAGCCGTTTTCATCCAGCATGTCGCGCAGAGCTCCGCAGGTGATGGCTTCGCTGTCGACGAGCACGCCATCGCAATCAAATAAAACTGCTTCAAATGTCATGCGCCGATTATCAGCGTGATGTGCAGCGGTGTCGTGTGATGCACCACGCGGCGAGTCGCGCTTTAGCGTTGGTCGCCATCCAAATAAAACCAGCGGCCGTCTTCGCGCACAAAGCGGCTGCGCTCGTGCAAACGCACAGCTTGGCCTGCCACACGGTAGCGCGCGACAAACTCAACCTCTGCCGTGTCAGCGCCTGTGGGTTTGTGCTCGCGCACCTCAAGGCCCAGCCATTTGGCGCCCGCATCAAAGTCGAGCGTCGCAGGACGCGTGCTGCTGTGCCATGTGGCCAGCAAATAGTCAGCCCGCTCCAAGGCAAACGCGCTGTAGCGCGAACGCATAAGGTGCTCGGCATCAGGCGCGGGGGCATCGTTGAAGTGATCGACAAAACGGCCGCAGCAATCGGCATATGCCGCGGCGCGTTTCTTGGCGTCCATACGTCCGCAGGGGCAGCTTGCACTCATGCTCATGGATGCATCAAGGCAATACAGAAATGGTGCCGCGCATGCCGGCGTCGTAGTGGCCAGGCTCGAAGCAGGCGATGTGCAACACACCCGCATCGGTGAACGTCCAAATTAGCTCGCCCGATTCGCCCGCGCCCAAGCTCAGCGCGTTGCTGGCATGGTGGTGATGGCCAGCGTTTGGCTTTTTCATTTCTTCAGCGTGGGCTTGCAACTCGGCTTCGGTGCCAATGATGAACTCGTGACGAACCTTGCCTGTGTTCACCAACTGAATGCGCACCGTCTCACCCGAGGTGGCCTGCCAATTGGCGGGCGTAAACCGCATGTCGTCACCCATGGTGACGGTGACAGTACGTGTAGCCACAGCCGCGCCAGCATCACTGGCGTGTGCATGCGCATCTGCTGTTGAGACCTGCGCGGCAGGTTCGCCATGTGAATGTCCATGTCCATCCGCGGCTTGTCCCGTCAACTGCGACCAAGCCAATGCCGAACAAGCCGACACCACCGCGATGGAAAACAAAGCGTAGGTGATGAGGCGGTTGACCGACATGCGTGTGCGCCAATCCATGTAGTACATGGCCAGCAAACTCAAGGTGAAGCCCAAAGGCACCACCCACAAGCTGCGGTCAGGCGAATCAGGAAAGTGTTGCAAGCCACCCGTGAAGAAGCCCAGGCCGATGGACGACACAATGCCCACACCCAACACATCGGCCCAACTTTGACGCTGAGCGTCTTGCACACGCATCTCCAACCACGAGCCTAACAAGTAAAAACACACACCGAATGAGGCGGTGATGACCGAGCGCGTTTCGCTGAACATGCCGTGATTCACAGCACCAGCGATGAAACTGATACCACCGTACTTGAGCAACGTGGCGGTGTGGTTGGTAGCAAAGGACATGGACAACTCCGTTTTTAAACTGGCGCCATTGTCCTGCAGACCACACCAGCCTTGGCTGACGTGGGGATTTAAGCCAAGGCGCGTTGGATGATGATTTTTTGCACGTCGCTGGTGCCTTCATAAATTTGGCACACGCGCACGTCGCGGTAGATGCGCTCGACGGGGAAGTCGCTCACCACACCGTAGCCGCCCAAGGTTTGAATGGCAACGCTGCACACCTGCTCTGCCGTTTCGCTGGCAAAGAGTTTGGCCATGGCCGCCTCTTTCAAACACGGCAAACCGGCATCACGCAAAGCAGCGGCGTGGTACATCAACTGACGTGCAGCTTCGAGCTGTGTGGCGCAATCGGCCAAGCGAAAGCCCACGGCTTGGTGGTTGAAGATGGCGGTGCCAAAGCTCACGCGCTCTTTGCTGTAGTGCAGCGCGGCTTCAAACGCGCTACGCGCCATGCCAATGCTTTGCGCAGCGATGCCGATGCGGCCGCCTTCCAAAGCAGACAGCGCAATCTTGTAGCCCTCGCCTTCTGCTCCGATCAAGTTCTCGGCGGGGATGCGGCAGTTGTCAAAGTTAATTTGCGCGGTGTCGCTGCTGTGTTGGCCGAGCTTGTCTTCCAGGCGTGCCACTTGGTAACCCGGTGCGCTGGTGGGCACGATGAACGCGCTCATGCCTTTTTTGCCTGCGCCTTTATCGGTGACGGCAATGACGATGGCCACGTGGCCGTTTTTACCGCTGGTGATGAATTGCTTCACGCCGTTGATGACGTATTCGTCGCCTTCTTTTGTGGCCGTGGTGCGCAGCGCGGAAGCATCAGAGCCCACGTGTGGCTCGGTCAAGCAAAACGCGCCGAGCATGTTGCCTTGCGCCAATTCGGTAAGCCATTGCTTCTTTTGCGCGTCGTTGCCGTAGCGCATGAGGATGGCGTTGACGGGACAGTTGGTCACGCTGATGGCGGTGCTGGTGCCACCATCGCCTGCAGCGATTTCTTCTAAAACAATGGCGAGCGTGGTGTAGTCCAAGCCAGCACCGCCCAAGTCTTCGGGCACGCAAATGCCATAGGCGCCGAGAGCGGCCAAGCCTTTGTGCACCTCGTGTGGGAAGGTGTGTTCTTTATCCCACTTGGCAGCGTTGGGCCACAGCTCTTGCTGGGCAAAGTCGCGCACAGCATCGCGAATCATGGTTTGGTCGGGGGTGAGCAACATGGCTTTATCCGTTATGAAATGTGTGTGTGAAAGACATCACCAAGCAATGGTGCTGCCGTCGTAAGACAAAAACTGCCCAGCATGTTCGGGCTTGATGTGCGCCAGCGTTTGACGCATGCGCGTGACGGCTTGCTCTGGCGTGAGCGTGGCGTTGGCGCCGCCCATCTCAGTTTGCACCCAGCCTGGGTGCATCGCCACCATGCGTACACGTGGGTACTCGGGCTGCGAGGTGCGTACCACCATGTTGAGCGCGGCTTTGCTGATGCGGTACAGCGCCGCATCGCTGCTGCGAGTGCCTTGCAAGCTGCCCATCACGCTACTGATGCAGGCGAACACGCCGTTGGCGGCTTCGACCATCGGCGCGACTTGCGGGATGACCATCATCGCGCCCATGACGTTGGTGTGCATGACGCGGTCAAACGCGTCTTGCGTGGGCGGGGTATTGGCGGCGTTGTGGTCGATGACGCCCGCCACATACAAAGCGAGGTCTAACTTTTCGCCATCGAGCATCCACTCGAACGAGGAGACGCTGATGGGGTTCGCCACATCGACGCGCAAGCACTGCGCGCCGAGAGCTTGAATGCGATCGCGCCCCGCATCGTCACGCGCAGTGGCAATGACGCGCCAGCCGTCCGCCACGTATTGACGAACCAGCTCAAGCCCAATGCCGCGCGACGCGCCGATGATGAGTGCGGTTGGCATGACGAAAACTTAAACGAGCTCGAGTGCGACTGCTGTACCTTCGCCGCCACCGATACACAAGGTGGCCAAGCCTTTTTTCAGGCCGCGTGCTTTGAGTGCGTGAATCAGCGTGACCATGATGCGCGCACCCGATGCGCCGATGGGGTGACCCAAAGCACACGCACCGCCGTTGACGTTGACTTTGTCGTGCGACACGTTGAGCTCTTTCATCAAAGCCATGGGCACCACAGCAAAGGCTTCGTTGACTTCCCACAGGTCCACGTCTTCCACTTTCCAGCCGGCTTTGGCCAAGGCTTTTTGTGTGGCGCCGACGGGTGCCGTGGCAAACCACTCAGGCTCTTGCGCGTGGGTGGCGTGGCTGACGATGCGCGCCAATGGCTTGCAACCCAATTGTTTGGCCGTGCTCTCGCGCATCAACACCATGGCTGCGCCGCCGTCGTTGATAGACGAGCTAGAAGCGGCGGTGATGGTGCCGTCTTTTTTGAACGCGGGCTTGAGCGAGGTGATTTTGTCGAGCTTGATTTTTCCTGGACCTTCGTCAATCGACACCACCGTTTCGCCTGCGCGAGTCTTCACCGTCACGGGCGTGATTTCTGTGGCGAATGCACCGCTCTCCGTCGCAGCTTTGGCGCGTTGCACGCTGGCGGTGGCGAATGCATCTTGCTCTGCGCGTGTGAAGCTGTACTTGGCAGCGCAGTCTTCACCAAAGGTGCCCATGCTGCGGCCCGGCTCGTAGGCGTCTTCCAAACCGTCGAGCATCATGTGATCAAAGATGCGATCGTGGCCAATGCGATAGCCGCCACGGCCTTTGAGCATGAGGTAAGGCGCATTGGTCATGCTCTCCATGCCACCAGCCACCAACACATCGTGTGTGCCTGCGATCAACATGTCATGCGCAAACATCGCTGCGCGCATGCCTGAGCCACACATCTTGGACAAGGTCACTGCGCCAGCACTCTTAGGCAAACCACCTTTGAACGCGGCTTGACGCGCAGGGGCTTGGCCTTGGCCTGCCATCAAGCAGTTGCCAAACAACACTTCAGTCACTAGCTCGGGGTTGATACCAGCACGCTCAACAGCAGCTTTGATAGCTGCACCGCCGAGGTCGTGCGCGGCAAGGCTAGAGAAGTCGCCTTGGAAGCTGCCCATGGGCGTGCGAGCGGCGCTGACGATGACGATAGGGTCGGACATGAATTTCTCCAAATGACAAAAAGAAAAATGCCGCGCCGACCCCGAGGGTCACGCGGCGGGAAGCATGCCACCACGGGGGTAGCGTTTGAAAGCGTTGCGGAACACATCGACCACTTCACCGGCATGGCTCATGGTCACACCGAGGTCTTTGACCAAGCCGTTGTCGAGGCCGTAAATCCAGCCGTGCACGGTCACCTTTTGGCCACGGCCCCACGCGTCTTGCATGACGTTGGACAAGGCGACGTTGCCGACTTGCTCAATGACGTTCATCTCACACATGACCGATTCAAGCTCGGCTTGCGGCAAATGGTTGAGGCGTTGGCGATGGCGCAGGCGCACGTCTTGCACATGGCGCAACCAGTTGTCGGCCAAGCCCACGCGTGTGCCACGCGTGGCGGCAATCACGCCACCGCAACCGTAATGGCCGACCACCATGATGTGTTCGACCTTGAGGGCATCGACCGCGTATTGAATGACCGACAAAGCGTTCAAGTCTGAATGCGCCACCACGTTGGCCACGTTGCGGTGCACAAACACCTCACCTGGATCCAAGCCCGTGATTTGGTTGGCAGGCACGCGGCTGTCGGAGCAGCCGATCCACAAATACTTGGGGTTTTGCTGGTTGGCCAGACGTGAGAAGTACGCAGGATTCTCTTGAACCATGCGATCCGCCCAAGCGCGGTTGTTATCAAAGAGGTGTTGTAGTGATTTGCTCATGCGTCAATTGTCGCAGTGCCGCAATTTCCTTAACAAGTTTCGGCGAATAGCTCGCGGCCAATCAGCATGCGGCGAATTTCGCTGGTGCCAGCACCAATTTCGTACAACTTGGCATCGCGCCACAAACGGCCCAATGGGTATTCGTTGATGTAGCCGTTGCCACCAAAAATTTGCACGCCTTCGCCAGCCATCCACGTGGCTTTTTCGGCGGTCCACAAAATGACAGAGGCGCAGTCTTTGCGCACTTGACGCACGTGGTCGGTGCCGAGCAAATCGAGGTTCTTGGCCACGGTGTAGGCAAAGCTGCGACCAGCTTGCAGCACGGTGTACATGTCGGCCACTTTGCCTTGGATGAGTTGGAACTCACCAATGCTTTGGCCAAACTGTTTGCGATCGTGAATGTAGGGGATGACGTTGTCCATCACCGATTGCATGATGCCCAGAGGGCCGCCAGTGAGCACTGCACGTTCGTAGTCCAAACCACTCATCAATACTTTGGCTCCCATGTTGAGGCCGCCCAAAATGTTGGTCTCTGGTACTTCAACGTTGTTGAACACCAGTTCGCCGGTGTGGCTGCCTCGCATGCCCAGCTTGTCGAGCTTTTGTGCAACGCTGAAGCCCTTCATGCCCTTCTCGATCAAGAAGGCGGTCACGCCACGTGCTCCCAACTCTGGCTCGGTCTTGGCGTAAACCACCAAGGTGTCGGCGTCGGGCCCGTTGGTGATCCACATCTTGCTGCCATTGAGAAGGTAGTAGCCGCCTTTGTCTTCGGCCTTGAGCTTCATGCTGATGACGTCAGAACCCGCGCCTGGTTCTGACATGGCCAAGGCACCCACGTGTTCGCCGCTGATGAGTTTGGGCAGGTACTTGGCGCGTTGCGCTTCGGTGCCGTTGCGATTGATTTGGTTCACGCACAAGTTGCTGTGTGCGCCGTAGCTCAGGCCCACGCTGGCTGACGCGCGTGAGATTTCTTCCATCGCGATCATGTGCGCGAGGTAGCCCATGTTGGCGCCGCCATACTCTTCGCCTACGGTGATGCCGAGCACGCCGAGGTCGCCCATCTTGCGCCACAGGTCCATGGGGAACTGGTCGTCGTGGTCGATCTGTGCAGCTCGTGGGGCGATTTCGGCTTGTGCGAAGTCGCGCACGGCGTCGCGCAGGGCATCGATATCTTCACCGAGTTGGAAATTGAGGCCGGGTAAGTTGTTCATGTTTATCTCCGATGGGCTTAATAGGTTTTGTTGACGGTGGCGAGGGTCTGCTGCATCAAAGCGCAGGGCGATTCGCCGCCGTTGTCGTCGAGGTGCACCACTTCAGCGGTGGTAATGATGAGGCGTTTGCCTGCACGCACCACATGGCCGCGCGCGCGTAGCTCGCCGCCTTGGAAGGCCGCGAGGAAGTTGATCTTGTATTCGACGGTGGTTACTTCTTGGCCTTCTGCAGCCATCGTCAGACCTGCGTAGCCTGCCGCAATGTCAGCCAACGCGCCCATAGCACCGCCGTGATAGCCGCCTTGTTGTTGGGTGACGCGCTCGGAATAGGGCAAGGCAATTTCCACCTCGCCGGGCGCCACCGACACGATGCGGGCACCGAGGTGCTGCATCATGCCTTGGCGCACAAAGCTGGCTTCGATGCGGGCGTGAAGTTCAGGATGTGTCATGCCTTGCTCGCTTTCACAGTCTTGGTTGCCTTAGCAGATTTCTCGCCTTGTTTGGCCAGCAAGGTGCGGGCTTCTTTTTCGTGCGCCTTCACCTCATCGAGGTTGGCCAATATTTCGGCCATTTGGGCTTCGAGTTCACGCTTGTGCGCGTCGAGCACGACCAAAAACTTTTGCAACTGTGGGCCGGTGTCGCGCGGACTGTCGTACATGTCGATCAAGTCTTTGGCCTCGGTCAACGACAGCCCTAAGCGCTTGGCGCGCAAGGTGAGCTTGAGGCGCGTGCGGTCGCGGTGGCTGTAGACACGGTTACGCCCGCCGGGGCCAGAGCGTTCGGGCTGCAACAGGCCCATGTCTTCGTAAAAACGGATGGCTCGCGTGGTGAGGTCAAACTCACGTGCTAAGTCGCTGATGGAATAGGTGGTCGCCATGATTTCCTTGTTTACGTTTACGTAAACGTCAATTATGACGGGAAATCTCCAAAAACTAAGTCAAGACCACGGAGGTAAGGGTTCATCCTTAAGAACTCGCCGGCGCTGGGCATAGTCGGGCATGATGCTTTGCACGGTTTCCCAAAAGCGCGAGCTGTGGTCCATGACTCGCAAATGGCTGAGTTCGTGGGCCACCACGTAGTCGATCACGTCACGCTTGTGGTGCACCAAACGCCAATTGAGGCGAATGGCGCCATTGGCGCTGGCACTGCCCCAACGCGTGGCAGCGCTGCTGAGCGACACGCGCTGCCACTGCACGCCCAGCTGCGGCGCGTAGTGGTTGAGCCGCTCGACAAACAAGGCTTTGGCTTGGCGCATGAGCCAGGCTTGAACGGCGTCGCGGATTTGTGGTGGCTCGGCGTTGAGTGGCAGGCCGAGGCGCAGGGTATGCGTGCCTGCGTCTGAGGGCTCAAACTGTGCGCTGTTCTTTTTGAGCGTGCTGCTTGAGTCGAGCACCACTTTGAGCTGATCGCCCAAATACGGCAACACCACACCATCCGCCCACACGATGCGAGCAGCACCCAGCTGCTGCTGACGCTCTTGCATCTCAACCAGCTTGCGCGCAATCCAATCGGCTTTTTCGTGCAGGGCAGATTCCACCTCGCCCAGCGTGACCCAACGCGGCGCGCTGACCTCAAGGCCATCGGGCCCGATCGCCATGCCAATCGTGCGACGCTTGCCTCGCCTGAAGGCATAGGCCACATCGGTGGTACCAAGTTGAATGCGACGCGTGGCGCGCGGGTGCGCGTAATGCGCTTTGGGTAGCACCTGACCCAAAGGCTCGGACGGCATGTGCGGGCCATGAAGCGCAGGCGCTGTGGGGAAGACATTGGCATCGCGGTGCAAGCCGCCCATCAAACTTTGCGGCTTGAGCCGTTTGGGTTGGCGGGGTTGGCGTTTTTTGGGACTGGGTCGTTTGTCTGCGCCGAGGCCTTGAAGGGCTTTGGTGGTGGCCCCATCGAACATGTCGAGCACGAGTTGCAAGAAGCGGCTCATGCGTGTGGGCTCAGAGTTGGCCTACGTAGGCCTCGGGGTCGAGGCGGTGCATTTCGGATTCGATCCATGCTTCGACTTCGCGCATCAGCTCGTCGGCATCGCGACCCTCGCTAGGAATTGGTTTGCCAATTGATACATCGACCACACCTGGCGTCTTGATGAAGGCTTTGCGTGGCCAGCATTTGGCTGAGGTCACCGCAATTGGAATGACCGGCGCGCCTGTGGCAATGGCCAAACGTGTGCCGCCTGTTTTGTAGATGCCGCGCTCACCGCGAGGAATGCGCGTGCCTTCTGGAAACATGATGACCCACACGCCTTTATCGAGCAGCGCCTGGCCCTGCTCCACCACTTTGGCAAACGCTTTAGCGCGTTGGCTGCGGTCGATGTGGATCATGTCCAAGCTGCCGATGGACCAGCCAAAGAACGGCACATACAGCAGTTCTTTTTTGAACACATAAGCCAAGGGGTGCGGCATGATGGCCGGCATCAAAAACGTCTCGTACGTGGACTGATGCTTGACCAACAAAATGGCGGGGCTGGTTTCGCCCACAGGCAAGTTTTCTTGGCCGTGCACTTGATAGCGAATGCCCATGAGGACGCGTGCAGCGTCGATGCTGAGCGTGAGCCACTTTTGTGCAAAGGCGTAACGCACGTTGCCCTTGGCACCCAACAAACGCGCCAGCAAGATGAGCAAGGTGTACGGGATGACCGTGACAAACATGAACGCCATGTGCAGCGTTGAACGGAGCATGGCCATCATATGGGTGATCCTGCTTTGTTGGTTTTAGTGGCGGACTCTGATTGAGCCAGCAACCAGTCTGCAAACGCGCTGAGGTCAGCATGCGCCAACGTGTCTTGCGGAAAGTCAGCGGGCACGGCTTGACCTTTGAACTTGGCGCCTTTGCCTGTGTGCACCAAATGCGTGACGCAACCGACGGCCGCACCGGCTTGCAAGTCGCGCAGCGAATCGCCGACGGTGTGCACGCCCTTGAGATCCATGCCGTAGCGCTCGCCGATTTGCTCAAACAAGCCGGGCAAGGGCTTGCGACAGTTGCAAGTTTCTTCGGGGCTGTGTGGGCAATAAAACACGGCGTCGATGCGGCCACCCGCAGCCGCCAAGAGCTTGTGCATCTTGGTGTGCATAGCATTCAAAGCGGCCACATCAAACAAACCACGACCCAAGCCGGATTGGTTAGAGGCGACCACCACATGCCAGCCCGCATGGTTCAAACGCGCAATCGCTTCGAGTGCATCTGGCAGTGGGATCCATTCATCGGCCGACTTGACGTAGTCGTCGCTGTCTTGGTTGATGGTGCCGTCGCGGTCGAGGATGACGAGTTTGGTTTGCATGGCTGGGCTTCGACGTTAAGAAGCGAGGGCAGACAAATCGGCCACGCGGTTCATGGCTTCGTGCAGTTTCTTCAACATGCCTTGGCGGTTCAAACGCAAGTCCATCTCTTCGGCGTTGACCATGACGTCGTCAAAGAACGCATCCACAGGCGAACGCAGCGTCGCTAAAGTTTGCAGCGATGCGGTGTAGTCACCTGCATTGAACTGCGCCTCGGATTCAGGCAACAACTTTTGCATGACCGCGTACAAGGCTTGCTCGGCGTCTTCTTTGAACAAGGCTGTGTTGACGTGTGCATCGACCTCGCCTGCTTTTTTGAGCACGTTGCCAATGCGTTTATTCGCGGCGGCCAAAGCCGAAGCTTCGGGCAAGGCTGCGAAGGCGCGGACAGCTGTGAGGCGTTTGGCCACATCGCTCAAACGCTGTGGACGCAAGGCCAACACGGCTTCGACTTCTTGTGCTGAGTAACCTTGCTCGCGCAGACTGCCGGAGAGTCGGTCGTAAATGAACGAGGACAAAGCCGCAGCAGGGTCAGTGATTTTGTCGCCGAATGCGGGAATGGCTTGTGCAATCAGCGCGTCCAAGGCCACATCCAAATTAGCTTCGCTCAACATGCGCACCACGCCCAAAGCGTGACGACGCAACGCAAACGGATCTTTGTCGCCCGTTGGCAAATTGCCAATGCCAAACATGCCTACCAAGGTCTCTAACTTGTCGGCCAAAGCCACCACCACACCGACGGTGTTGCGTGGCAATTCGTCGCCAGCAAAGCGGGGCTTGTAGTGGTCTTCGATGGCTTGTGCCACGTCCTCGCCCAGGCCATCGTGACGGGCGTAGTAGCCGCCCATGATGCCTTGCAACTCGGGGAACTCGCCCACCATGTCGGTCAGCAAATCTGTCTTGGCCAGCTGTGCAGCGGCGTCAACGGCTGACACAAAGGCGGCGTCTTTGGCTTGCGGCAACAAAGCCGCGATGCCTTTGGCAATGGCGCGCACGCGGTCGGTGCGCTCGCCTTGGGTGCCGAGTTTGTTGTGATACACGACTTTGGCCAAACCATCCACGCGCGAAGCGAGTGTCTTTTTGCGGTCTTGGTCAAAGAAGAATTTGGCGTCGGCCAAACGGGGGCGCACCACGCGCTCGTTGCCACCCGTCACGGCGGACGCATCATCGGGCGTGATGTTGCTGACCACCAAGAATTGGTTGGTGAGCTTCCCTACGGCGTCGAGCAGCGGGAAGTATTTTTGGTTGGCCTTCATCGTGAGGATGAGGCACTCTTGTGGCACGTCGAGGAATTGTTTTTCGAACTCGCACACCAACACATTGGGGCGTTCGACCAAGGCGGTCACTTCGTCTAACAACGCAGCGTCTTCAATGGCTTTGACTCCGCCACCTACCTTCGCTGCAGCCGCTTCAAGTTGGCGTGCAATCTCAGCACGGCGCTCAGTGAAGCTCGCGATGACTGCGCCGTCTTTGGCGAGAGTCTCTGCGTAGACATCAGCATTGGCCAACACAACTGGTGATACCTTGGCTTCAAAGCGGTGGCCTTGTGTGCTGTTGCCAGCGGTCAATCCCAAAGCTTTGACGGGCACCAAGGTGCTGCCGTGCAAAGCGATCAAGCTGTGTGCGGGGCGCACAAAGTTGACGCTGCTCCAGCCTGGCAATTCACAATCGGTTTCGAGCTGGTAGCTCATCACTTTTGGAATCGGCAACTTGGCGATGGCTTCGCTCAAGGCTTTTTGCAAACCATCGGCCAAGCGAGCGCCTTTGACGATGCTGTCGTAGAACAAGGCTTCGGCTTTGCCATCGGGGGCGCGTTTGAGTTGGGCCACGGCCTCGGGGCCTGCGCCCAAGGCTTGCAGTTTTTTCAACAAGGCAGGCGTGGCGTTGCCATTGGCGTCCAAGCCCACAGTGACGGGCATGAGTTTTTGTTGCACAGCTTTGTCAGCGGCCAATGCAGACACGGCGGTGATGTGTGCAGCCAAACGGCGAGGCGATGCGTAGGCCGTCACGGCTGAATTGGCAGCGGTCAAGCCTTGGGCTTTGAGTTGCTCAAACAACACGCTAGAAAAAGCGTCGCCGAGTTTTTGCAAAGCCTTAGGAGGCAGCTCTTCCACGAAGAGTTCGATGAGTAGGTTTTGTGTCGTCATGTTCTTGTGTCCTACGCTCAAGCGGTCTTCTTTGGCATTTGTTCGACCCATTCGCGCGGAGCCATGGGGAAGCCCAAGCGCTCGCGGCTCTCGTAATAGCTTTGCGCCACGGCGCGTGCCAAGTTACGGATGCGGCCGATGTAGGCCGCGCGCTCGGTCACGCTGATGGCACCACGTGCGTCTAGCAAGTTGAAGGTATGCGCGGCTTTGAGCACTTGCTCGTAAGCTGGTAATGCGAGCTGTGCGCCCATGAGGTGCTGCGCTTGTTTTTCGTGCGCACCAAAAGCGGTGAACAAGAACTCGGCATCGCTGTGCTCGAAGTTGTAAGTGGATTGCTCCACTTCGTTTTGTTTGTAGACATCGCCATACGTCAAACCATCGGTCCATTGCAGGTTGTAGACGTTGTCCACGCCTTGCAGGTACATGGCCAAGCGCTCAAGGCCGTAAGTGATTTCGCCAGTGATGGGCTTGCAATCAATGCCACCGACTTGTTGGAAGTAAGTGAACTGCGTGACTTCCATGCCGTTGAGCCAAACTTCCCAGCCCAAGCCCCATGCGCCCAAGGTTGGATTTTCCCAATCGTCTTCGACGAAGCGGATGTCGTTTTTCTTGAGGTCAAAGCCGAGCGCTTCGAGCGAGCCCAAATAGAGTTCCAAGATGTTGCTGGGCGCGGGCTTCAACACCACTTGGTATTGGTAGTAGTGCTGCAAGCGGTTGGGGTTCTCACCATAACGACCATCTTTGGGGCGGCGGCTAGGTTGCACATAAGCAGCCTTCCAGGGCTCTGGGCCTAAGGCCCGCAAGAACGTGGCGGTGTGCGAGGTGCCCGCACCGACCTCCATGTCGATGGGTTGCAACAAGGCGCAGCCTTGCTTGGCCCAGTAGGACTGGAGTGTGAGAATAATTTCTTGAAAAGTCAGCATGCAAAGTGGCCAGCAGGCGCTGGCAATTTAGGCTGCAGGTCAATACGCCCGCAAACCTCTGATTTTACGGGCCGAAACGCCTCTGGCCGTGCCTAGATGCATGTGCCATGGCTGCCACGATCAATAAGGTCAGTACCGCGAAGCCCGCCAGCGGCCAAAGCCCCCAAACCGATACCCATTGAGCATAGGGCGTGATGGGCCCATGCACGCCATAGACCTCAGCGGTCAGGACACCTTGCACGGCGCTGGGCAGGCGATGCGTGACTTGACCTTGGGCATTGATGATGGCGGTAGCGCCCGTGTTGGTGGCACGAATCATGGGTCGGCCTAGCTCTAAGGCGCGCATGCGGGAGATGTGCAAATGCTGGTCAATCGCCACGGTGTCGCCAAACCACGCGATGTTACTGAGGTTGACCATCAAGGTGGGGGCTTTGTCTGGGTCAGCAAAGCTGCGCGCCAACTCTTCGCCAAACAAATCTTCGTAACAAATGTTGGGGGCGATGCGCTCGCCTTTGAACACAAAACTTGGCTGCGCCACATCGCCACGGTTGAAATCGCCCAGCGGGATGTTCATCATGCGCACAAACCACTGAAAGAGCGGTGGCACAAACTCCCCAAAGGGGACTAAGTGGTGTTTGTCGTACTGGTAGCTGGCGGTCGATGCCGGTGTGGTTTGCGGCATCAGCGCGATGGCTGAGTTGCTGTATTGCAATTGACCTTGCTCGCTACGCTGCGCCAGTGGCAGCCCGATGAGCGCGGCTTGTTTTCCTTTAGAAAAATGTGTTTCCAGTTGGCTCCAATAGCGTTCAGGCATTTGCTGTTGAATCAATGGAATCGCAGTTTCTGGCGTGACGGTGAGGTCACTGGCGCTGGACAACAATGCCTCTCGGTAGTCACGCAGCGCAAGGCTGACGCCTTCTCCGAATTTCAAATCTTGCGGGATGTTGCCTTGTAGCAAGGTGACGCTGAGGGGCTTTTTGGAGAGCGCCTCCTCATCCACACGTTGGCTTGGCGACATGAACCATGTGTAGCCCAGCACCGCCACGATCGCAGCAACGACGAGTTGTGTTGCAAGGGTGGTGGGGCGGTTATGTTTTCTTTCGGCTGCCACAGCCATCGCCATGAAGGCAGACAAAGCACAGAGACCATAAACGCCCATCCAAGGTGCCCAGTGTTGCAACAGGCTATCCACATGTGCATAGCCCACAGCGCCCCACGGAAAACCCGTCCAAAGCGTGCCACGCACCATCTCGGCCAACACCCAAACCGCGGCAAAAGCACCGGCACGCGGCAGCACCCCCACACCCGTTTTGCATATGGCGTGATACATGCCTGCAGCAGCTGCGTAGAACAACGCCAAGCCTGCAGCCATCAAGCCAACAGCCAAGCCTGCCACGGGAGCTGGCAACCCGCCATAACGATGCATCGAAATGAACAGCCACCAAATGCTGCCAGCGAGCCATGCCAACGCAAAGACCCACGCTTTGACAAACGCCTCTTTACCTGACTGACTTCGGTCAACGTGGAAGGCAAGTACGGCCAAGCTCAGGCATTGCAGCCAGCCTTGTGCGTTGCCTTTGAATGCACCGTCAAATGGCCACGCGAGCGACAGCGCTTGGGCAATCCCTGCCAACAACAAGACGGCTGTAGCGTGCGGACTGATAGGCCATCGCCGTGTGGTTTGTGCGCTGTGTTGCATGCCTTATTGCGGCGCTTTGTCTTCAGGGGCTGGGTACACCTTGAACCACTTCACAGCACCGCCGCGGGTGTGCAACACCTCGAAACGTAGCTTGTTGATTTCAAAGTGTTCTCCGCGGCGCGGGACATGACCCATGGCGTGTGCAATGAAACCACCAATGGTGTCGAAGTGCGTGTCATCAGACGCTTCTGCTGCGGTGACTTCGAGATGGGTGCCAAATGCCTCGCCAACGCGCTCAAGCGATGCATCACCGCTGACGCGATAGGTTTGATCTGCCAGCGCAAAGATATCACCCACGTCTTCTTGACTGTCGAACTCATCTTCAATGTCGCCCACGATTTGTTCGAGCACGTCTTCAATGGTGATCAGTCCTGCGATACGGCCAAACTCATCCACCACCAAGGCCATGTGATTGCGTGTATTGCGGAACTCACGCAACAAGTCGTTCAGTCCTTTGCTTTCGGGAATGAAAACCGGCGGGCGCAACAAGGTGCGAATGTTCAGAGCCGGTGCACGTTGGAACTTGAGCAAGTCCTTCGCTAGCAAAATGCCCACCAAGTTGTCTCGCTCGCCTTCGTAGACGGGGAAGCGAGAGTGGCCAGTATCGATCACCTGATGCAGGCTTTCTTCAATCGGTGCATCGAGATTGATGAGGTCCATGCGTGGCGCTGCCACCATGACTTGACCAGCGGTCAAGTCGGCCATGCGCAGCACGCCTTCGAGCATGAGGCGACTTTCTGCACCGATGACTTGGTTGTCTTCTGCATCCGAGAGCGCATCGAGCAGCTCTTCGCGGGAATCAGGACCTGGGTGAATGAACTCGAGCAAGCGTTGCCAATAGCTGCGCTTGTCTTGCTTTTCGATATCTCGGGATTGCGGGGGTATCACAGTGTTGCAGCGAAAAGCTGCGGGAGTCTCACAAGCCTTAAGCATAGCCCATGTCACTGGGCTATTCACTTATTCCGCTGCTTGGTGGCGCGCATCGCGCACGCCTTCGCGAATTTCTTGGACTTTGGACAGAAAGTTCCAGAAACGCTTGGCATCTTCTTTGATGCTGTAGTTGGTTTTGGCGTACTGGTCGGCCACAAACTCTGTGACACGGCTGTCCAAGTCACGCTTAGGCAAACGCAAATAGGCTTCTGTTTCTGAGCCATCGCGCTCGATTTTGGCGCCGCCTTTACGAGCGATGCGAATCATGGGGGCGTTTTCGCTCAAGGCATGGATGTACATCTGGTACACCTTTTCGTTGCGGGCATGAATCACAGCGCGTTCAAACAAGCGAGCGCCATAGCCTCGACCACGTGCATGCGCGGCAACAGAAACACCGAATTCAGAACTGAAGTCACGTCCTGGATCTTTGATGAGCGCCAAATGCGCCATCGCGATGATTTCGAGATCGGTATTGAAAATGCCGTAAATTTCATCGCGATCGAAATTTAACCCGTTGACATAACGCTCAACATGCTCATCTGTCGCGGTGTAGCCAAAACGCAAATAGCGGTCATGCTCAGATAATGTGAGCAGATGCTTCAAGATCTGAGACAAATGCTCCACGCCAAGCGGCGCAATGGGGATTAAAACCCCTTCGGTTTTACGGAGTTGCTCTTGCGATACACCGGTGAAGCGCAGCATTTGTCTTCCCCCTTGAATGGTGGTTTTTGCAAGAGTTTGTACGAGTGACATGGAATCATTGTACGGGTTTTCCCTCATGCTTTCAGTTATCTGACACGGTTTAGGGTGACCACTCTAAATTATCAAAATTGATAAGCTGTAACGTTTAGCACTGGACGTATGGGTTTGCTTTTGAACTTGCTGTCAAAATGACATCGTAAGTGCAGACTGACTGCATGTTTTTCATTGCCACTATGCATTCACTACCCGCTGGCGTTACCTTTTTTGAAAGAGGATGGCTGTCCTCTAACAACATCCTAATTCAGGACTCAGAACAAGCCATTCTTATAGACAGTGGCTATTGGAGACACGCTGAACAGACGCACGCATTGATTTCTACCGCTTTGCATCAGCAGCCATTGACGATGCTGATCAATACGCATTTGCACAGCGATCATTGCGGTGGCAATGCCCATCTCCAAGCGATTTACCCAGCGCTGAAAACATACATCCCCCCTGGGCACGCTGAATTTGTGGACGACTGGAATCCTCAGGTACTGACTTATGTGCCGACAGGTCAACACTGCCCGCCCTTCAAACGAACCGCGTCACTGCACGATGGTGATGCCGTGGTTCTCAATAACCAGATTTGGCGCATCCACGCCGCACCAGGCCATGACCCGCACTCTGTGGTTATCTTTAACGAGTCTGCAGGCGTTTTAATTTCTGCTGATGCGCTTTGGGAGAACGGTTTTGGTGTTGTTTTCCCTGAAATAGAAGGCGTCAGCGCCTTTGACGAAGTTGAATCTACGTTAAATATTATTGAAAACTTAAACCCCAAACTCGTACTACCGGGACATGGCTCACCGTTCTCAGACGTGTCAGATGCAATTGATCGGGCAAGAAGCCGATTAGATCAATTTAAAAATGCTCCTGACAAGCATGCAAGCTACGCTGCAAAAGTACTTATGAAATTCAAATTACTCGAGTTCCAACGAATTAAATTGGTGGATTTTTTGATGTGGGGACATGCTACCCAATATCTGAAAATTCTTTTTGAGAAATATGCAGAAGATAAAAGCTTTGACGCTTGGTTCTTTGACTTATGCAAAAGTTTGGAGAAAAGCTGCGCCTGCACAATGGATGATGAACATATCATCAACATTAATTAATCTAAGCACAAAAACAAAAACCCCCACTCAATCGAGCGGGGGTTTCTGAGGCTGTAATAGCCTGACGATGTCCTACTTTCACACGGGAACCCGCACTATCATCGGCGCTAAGTCGTTTCACGGTCCTGTTCGGGATGGGAAGGAGTGGTACCA
>CAUPNL010000023.1:0-36532 GCA_963512655.1 uncultured Limnohabitans sp.
ACCACTGAGCCACATGGGCATCGACACAGGTTTGCTGACATGCCATCAACAAACCGGTATCGACACAACCCTTCCAAGCAAGCCAACTGGAGCGGGAAACGGGAATCGAACCCGTGTCATTAGCTTGGAAGGCTAAGGTTCTACCATTAAACTACTCCCGCACTGATTGCGCCGCACGAGTGGATGCGACGCCAATGCTTGGAACCATTTCCAATTACTCAAATCAACCGACATAAGCCAGTTTGCTGGTGGAGGAGACTGGATTCGAACCAGTGTAGGCGTAAGCCAACAGATTTACAGTCTGCCCCCTTTAGCCACTCGGGCACCCCTCCGGCGAATCGCGAACTATAGCAGAGTTTTAGGGTATTCGCGAGTCTTCGGACCCAAATGGCTCACAAATTCCATTCCAAGCTCAGGTTTTTCTGCGCCAACCAAGCCTTGGCTTGCGAAAAATGACCGCAACCGATGAAGGGCCGTGGCGGGCGCAAGGCCGACAACGGCGAGGGGTGGTTAGCCTTGAGCACCAAAGCCTCGCGTTTGAGAGGTGCGCCATCACGCAAACCCAGAAAACCTGTCGACTGGGCACAGGTTTCGCGCTCAATCAATTCAGCCTTGGCTTGGGCGTGACCACCCCAGAGCATGTACACGCACGCAGGCGCGGTGCACGCCACCTCGGTCAACAAGGCATCCGTCAACTGCTCCCACCCGCGCTTGGCATGACTGGCGGGCAGGCCATCTTCCACCGTCAAACTGGTGTTGAGTAGCAAAACCCCACGCTTGGCCCAGGCCTCTAAAGAGCCACTGGTTGGCGCGGGTTGACTCAAGTCACGTTGAAGCTCTTTGAAAATGTTTCGTAACGAGGGCGGAATCTTGACGCCAGGCGCCACTGAAAAAGACAAACCTTGCGCTTGGTGCGGCCCGTGATAAGGGTCCTGCCCCAAGATGACCACTTTCACCTGGGACAAAGGCGTCAGCTGCAACGCCCACAAAGGATGCTTGGGATACACCACCGCGCCAGCATCTAAGCGCGATTGCACAAAACTTGCCAATGACATGCCTTGTGCGCTGCGCCAAAACGCATCGAGCACAGGCCGCCAATCAGACTGGACAGCCCAATCAGCTGGCGACCAACGGGTCAAATGCGGCGCACCAACCTCTGCCGGCAACGTTTCGCCAAACAAGTCACCCATCATGCGCAGTTAAGCAGCAAACAATTCGGCCAAAGCTTTACCGGGGTCAGCGGCACGCATGAACGCCTCGCCGACCAAGAAAGCATGCACATTCGCATCGCGCATTTTTTGCACATCGCTGCGCTGCAAGATGCCACTCTCGGTGATCAGCAAACGATCAGCGGGCACGTCTTTGAGCATGCCAATCGTCGTGTCGAGCGACACCTCAAAGGTGCGCAAGTTGCGGTTGTTGATGCCCACCAACGGCGTTTTGAGTTTGAGCGCGCGTTGCAACTCAGCCGCGTCATGCACTTCCACCAACACAGCCATGTCTAAGTTGCGTGCAATGGCTTCCATGTCCACCATTTGCGTATCGGTCAGGCAAGCGGCAATCAGCAAGATGCAGTCGGCCCCCATCACGCGCGCTTCGTACACCTGATACGGGTCGACCATGAAGTCTTTGCGCAGCACAGGCAAGTCACACGATGCGCGGGCTTGCTTGAGGTAATCCACTTGGCCTTGGAAGAAGTCTTTATCGGTCAACACCGACAGGCAGGCCGCACCATGTTCGGCATAGCTTTGCGCGATGTCGGCAGGAGTGAAGTCCTCGCGAATGACCCCTTTGGAAGGGCTGGCTTTTTTGATCTCGGCAATCACCGCAGGCAAGCCCGCAGCAATCTTGGCGCGCAGCGCGCCCACAAAGTCACGCGTGAGCACACGGCTTTCGGCATCAGCACGCATGGCCGCCAACGACTTACGTTGCAGTGCAGCTGCTACCTCTTGGTGTTTGACGGCAACGATTTGGTTCAGGATGTCTGACATGGTTTCTTTCTAGCGCCAAGCGCTTATTTATGCAGCAGTGAGCTGATGCGCCACGGTGACCAATTGATCCAGCTTGGCCTTGGCTGCACCCGAAGCCAGCACTTGACGTGCAAGGGCAATGCCAGCTTCGATGCTGTCAGCCACATTGGCCGCATACAAAGCCGCGCCAGCATTGAGCACCACAATGTCGCGTGCAGGACCAGCTTGGTTGTCCAACACGCCCAGCAACATGGCACGCGATTGCTCTGGCGTTTCCACGCGCAAAGCGCGGTTGCTGCTCATGGCAAAGCCAAAGTCTTCGGGGTGAATTTCATACTCGCGCACTTGGCCGTCTTTGAGCTCACCCACCAAGGTGGCCGCACCCAAGGACACCTCGTCCAAACCATCTCGGCCGTACACCACCAACGCGTGTTCGGCACCCAAGCGCTCTAAAGCGCGCACTTGGATACCCACCAAGTCGGGGTGAAACACACCCATCAAAATATTGGGAGCGCTGGCAGGATTGGTGAGTGGACCCAAGATGTTGAAGATGGTGCGCACGCCCAGCTCTTTGCGAACCGGAGCCACATTTTTCATCGCGGGATGATGGTTGGGCGCAAACATGAAGCCAATGCCAACATCGGCAATGCACTTGGCAATTTGCGCTGGCGGCAAATTGATGTTGACGCCCAAGCTCTCCAACACATCGGCGCTGCCGCTTTTGCTGCTGACACTTCGGCCACCGTGTTTGCTGACTTTGCCGCCTGCAGCGGCCACCACGAACATCGAGCAAGTCGAAATATTGAAGGTATGCGAACCATCACCACCTGTGCCCACGATGTCCACCATGTGCGTGCGGTCGGGCACATCCACCTTGGTGGAGAACTCGCGCATCACTTGTGCTGCAGCAGTGATTTCTCCAATCGTTTCTTTCTTCACGCGCAAAGCAGCGATGAACGCCGACATCAACACCGGAGACACTTCGCCGGACATGATGATGCTCATGATGTGCAGCATATCGTCGTGAAAAATCTCACGTTTCTCGATGACGAGCTGTAACGCTTCTTGGGGCGTGATTGCATGGATAGTGGTTGTCATCGCCAGCCTTTACAGAAAGTTTTTCAGCATGGCGTGACCATGCTCAGTGAGGATGGATTCGGGGTGGAACTGCACGCCCTGAATGTCTAGCTCGGTGTGTCGCACGCCCATGATTTCGCCGTCATCCGTCCACGCCGTGACCTTGAGGCAAGACGGACATGAGGCACGCTCAATCGCGAGCGAGTGGTAGCGGTTGACCGTGAACTTCTCGGGCAGCCCTGCAAACACGCCCTCTTGCGTGGTGGTGATGATGCTGGTCTTGCCATGCATCAACTCTTGCGCACGAATGATCTTGCCGCCAAATGCGGCGCCAATGCTTTGATGCCCCAGGCATACCCCCAAGATAGGCAGCTTGCCAGCAAAGTGCTGGATGGCCGCCACCGAAATACCCGCCTCAGCGGGTGAGCATGGGCCAGGCGAAATCACCAAGCGGTCGGGCTTGCGCGCGGCGATGCCTTCGAGTGTGATTTCGTCGTTGCGAAACACCTCGACCTCTGCACCCAACTCACCAAAGTATTGAACGATGTTGAAGGTGAAGCTGTCGTAGTTGTCGACCATGAGAAGTTTGATCTTGCTCATTCCAAGCCCTCCTCAACCAATTCGCTGGCACGCAACAAGGCGCGCGCTTTGTGTTCGGTTTCTCGCCACTCCAACTCAGGCACCGAATCGGCCACCACACCGGCGGCAGCTTGCACATAGAGCGTGTCGTTTTTAATGATGCCCGTGCGAATGGCAATCGCCACATCCATGTCGCCTGCAAAACTGAGGTAACCACAAGCGCCGCCGTACAAGCCGCGCTTGGTGGGTTCGAGCTGGTCAATCAATTCCATCGCGTGCACTTTGGGCGCACCGGTCAACGTGCCCGCAGGGAATGTGGCCTTGAGCACATCCATGCTGGTGAGCGGTTGGCCATCTGCGCCGTCGAGCAACAAACCTTCCACGTTGCTCACGATGTGCATCACATGGCTGTAGCGCTCCACCACAAAGGCCTCAGTCACTTTGACGCTGCCGGTCTTGGCAATGCGCCCAATGTCGTTGCGAGCAAGGTCAATCAACATCACATGCTCGGCACGCTCTTTGGGATCGTTGATCAGCTCAACTTCCGCGGCCTTGTCGGCCTCTGGCGTTGCACCGCGTGGGCGTGTTCCGGCCAAGGGGCGGATGGTGACTTTTTGTCCTTCGGGCGTGGACTCTTGACGCACCAAAATCTCAGGCGATGCGCCCACCACATGGGCATCGCCGAGGTTGTAGTAATACATGTACGGGCTGGGGTTCAACGAACGCAGCGCACGATACAAGGACAGCGGACTGGCCGTGAATTTTTTGTGAATGCGCTGGCCCACTTGAACTTGCATGAAGTCACCCGCTGCAATCAAGTCTTTGGCACGCAGCACAGCCGCCAAGTAATCGTCTTTCGCAAAGCTGCGCTCAGCGGGATGGCTGGCACATGGCGCAATCGATGGCGCTTGTGCAGGCGCTTTCAAACGCTGCTTCAACTCAGCCAGACGCGCCTGCGCTTGTGGGTAGGCATCGGGCTGCGTGGGGTCCGCATAGACGATGAGCGAGAGCTTGCCTGAGAGGTTGTCAATCACCGCCAACTCTTCGGTTTGCAACAACAAGATGTCGGGCATGCCCAAGTCATCAGGCGGGCACGAGTGGGCCAATTTCTTTTCAATGTGACGCACCGTGTCATAGCCAAAGTAGCCTGCCAAGCCACCACAAAAACGGGGCAAGCCTTGACGCAGCGCCACTTTGAAACGCTTTTGGTAGTCGGCCACAAAGTCGAGCGGGTTACCTGCATGGGTTTCGACCACCACGCCATCGGTCACCACCTCGGTCTTGGCCGCTTCGCCAAAACCACTGGCACGCAGCAGCGTGCGAGCTGGCAAACCAATGAAGCTATAGCGCCCAAAGCGCTCGCCACCCACCACAGACTCCAGCAAAAAGCTGCGCTCGCCGTTGTTTTGCACATGGGCCAGCTTGAGGTACAGCGAGAGCGGGGTTTCTAAGTCGGCAAAGGCCTCGGCCACCAACGGGATGCGGTTGTAGCCCTCTTGGGCCAATTGTTTGAATTCGGTTTCAGTCATTGTGAGCCTCCACAGCTCGGCCCCATCGCACTGGGGCGTTCATTCGGACAAGTGCTGAGCAGCTAGCGTGTGCTTCAGCGCGGGCACGGCATCAGTGAACCTGAGCGTGCTTTTAAACAAGCGCAGACAACGGCGTACGCCAAGGCCAAGCTCCCCGGTCGTGACAACCTGTGACAGTGCTGCGGTGAATGAACATGACTGCAGTTTAGCAAAGGCTCAGGCCTTGCCGGCCAGCGCTTGTGGGATCTGCGTCAGGGAATCTACGTGGGCGTCGGCATCCACGCTATCCACGGGCTCGCCGTGGTTGTAGCCATAGCGCACCAGCACCACCGGACAGCCTGCGGCACGGGCAGCTTGGGCGTCGTTGCTGGAGTCACCCACCATCAATGCTTGGGTGGGTTTAACGCCCAAGGCCTCAGAGGTTTTGAACAAAGGCAGCGGGTCTGGCTTTTTGCGCTCAAAACTGTCGCCACCAAACACATGCGTGAAGAACGAATCCAGCCCTTTGGCTTTCAACAAGGGTTTGGCAAACGACAAAGGCTTGTTGGTCAAGCACGCCAGCTGCAAACCTGCATCGCGCAATTGTTGCAGTCCTTCGACCACGCCCGGATACACCGCAGCGAATTCACCGTTGATGGTCAAGTAATGATGCTGGTAACGCTGCCAAGCGGCTTCGTACAAGTTCTCCACACTGCGCGCATTGCACACGTTGGAGAGACCTGTGACTTCTGGCAGCGCCAACTGATGGGCCAGCACCGAATGAATCAAATGCTCGGAGCCCTTGCCAACCGTGCGCTCGACCAAGGCACGCGTCACGGGCGGCAAATCTAAATCAGCCAAGGTGCGGTTGAGCGCGACTTCAAAGTCGCCCAAGGTGTCGACCATGGTGCCGTCGAGGTCAACGATGGCGGCTTGAAACTGAGTCAGTGAAAATTTCATAAATCATGAGCCATCAATTGGCGCTGAATGCGTAGGTGCCGAACGAAGAAGGGGCGTCTATGACGCCCCTCGAAACCAAGAGTCAAGGCAGTTTACTCAACCGCTTTGACCATGTCTTCCACCACTTTCTTGGCATCGCCAAACACCATCATGGTTTTGTCCATGTAGAACAACTCATTGTCCAAACCGGCATATCCTGAGGCCATGGAACGTTTGTTCACGATCACCGTCTTGGCTTTGTAGGCTTCCAAAATCGGCATGCCATAAATCGAGCTGCCTTTTTCCAACGCAGCGGGGTTTACCACGTCGTTAGCACCCAAGACGATGGCCACATCCACTTGGCCAAATTCGCCGTTGATGTCTTCCATCTCGAACACTTGGTCATAAGGCACTTCGGCCTCAGCCAACAACACGTTCATATGGCCTGGCATGCGGCCAGCCACAGGGTGAATGGCGTACTTCACGCTGATGCCTTTGTGCATCAACTTCTCAGACAACTCGTTCACCGCAGGCTGCGCACGCGCCACGGCCAAACCATAGCCAGGCACGATCACCACGGTCTCGGCGTTAGCCAAGATATAGGCGGCGTCATCTGCGCTGCCGCTCTTCACAGGACGTTGCTCTTGTGAACCGCCAACAGCAGTGACAGCCTCAGCACCAAAGCCACCCAAGATCACACTAAAGTACGAACGGTTCATCGCCTTGCACATGATGTAACTCAGTATCGCGCCAGAGCTACCCACCAACGAGCCCGCAATGATGAGCATGCTGTTGTTGAGCGAAAAACCAATGCCTGCCGCCGCCCAGCCTGAATAGCTGTTGAGCATGGACACCACCACGGGCATGTCTGCACCGCCAATTGGGATGATGATGAGCACACCCATCACAAACGACAGTGCCAACATGGCATAAAACGCGTTCATGTCTTGCGTGACGGTGTAGACCAGCCCTAAGCCCAATGTCGCCAAGCCCAACACCAAGTTGAATTGATGCTGACCTGCAAACGTCACCGGTGCGCCTTGGAACAAGCGAAATTTGTACTTGCCAGACAGCTTGCCAAACGCAATGACAGAGCCACTGAAGGTGATCGCACCAATCGCAGCGCCTAAGAACAGCTCTAAGCGATTACCGGCCGGGATCTCGGGCACTGTGCCGTCAGCTGCTTTCTGAACAATTTGGAAGGCCGCCGGTTCAACCGTGGCGGCAATGGCGATAAACACCGCAGCCAAACCAATCATGCTGTGCATGAAGGCCACCAGCTCTGGCATCTTGGTCATCTCTACGCGCTGGGCCATGATCGTGCCAGCACCACCGCCAACGACGAGGCCCAGTAGCACCCAGCTCATGCCAGCACCCGAGCCAGACAACTTCACAATCAGAGCAGCC
The DNA here is from genome assembly GCA_963512655.1 of uncultured Limnohabitans sp. Classification (GTDB taxonomy): domain Bacteria; phylum Pseudomonadota; class Gammaproteobacteria; order Burkholderiales; family Burkholderiaceae_C; genus Limnohabitans. The sequence goes on from CAUPNL010000023.1 coordinate 7,481, forward strand.
GTGGTCAGCACCGCAATCGTCATGCCCGTCATGCCAAACACGTTGCCGCGAATCGATGTGGTGGGATGGCTCAAGCCTTTGAGCGCTTGAATGAAACACACGCTTGCCACCAAGTACATCAGGGTGACGAGGTTCATTGAAACAAAGTCCATGTTCATGCTTTGTCTCCTGCCACTGCTTTAGCAGGTTTCTCTTTTTTTCTAAACATTTCCAACATGCGACGTGTGACCATGAAGCCACCAAACACGTTCACAGCAGCCAGGGCCACGGCGAGCACGCCCATGGTTTTACCCAGCGTGGTTTCGGTCATCGCAGCTGCCAGCATGGCGCCCACAATGACGATGGCAGAAATGGCATTGGTCACCGCCATCAGTGGCGTGTGCAAGGCAGGCGTGACGGTCCACACCACGTGGTAACCCACGTAGATGGCCAGCACAAAAATAATCAGGTTGACGAGGGTGGGAGAGACTGCATCCATTTTGGTATTCCTCGTTTATTTCTTTACCACTGCGCCATCGCGGGTGACTAGGCAAGCGGCAACGATGTCATCTTCTAAATCGATGTGCAACGCACCTTCTTTGTTGATGACGAGCTTTAAAAAGTCCAACACATTGCGCGCATACAGTGCACTTGCATCTGCTGCCACCAATGCAGGCAAGTTGGTCTCGCCAACAATCGTCACGCCATGCTTGATGACAGTCTTGCCAGCCTCGGTCAGCGGGCAGTTGCCTCCCACGCCATCGGCACCTTTGCCAGCAGCAATGTCAATAATGACCGCACCTGGCTTCATGGCCTTGACCATGTCTTCGGTCACCAACACAGGCGCTGCGCGACCCGGAATCAAAGCCGTGGTGATGACGATGTCTGCCAGCGCCACACGCTTGGCCACTTCCACCTTTTGGCGGTCCAACCAGCTTTGCGGCATGGGACGGGCATAGCCGCCCACGCCCTCTGCGGCATCTTTTTCATCTTGGCTTTCAAACGGCACATCGATGAACTTCGCACCGAGCGACTCCACTTGTTCTTTCACGCTCGGGCGCACATCGGTGGCTTCAATCACTGCACCCAAACGTTTAGCGGTGGCAATAGCTTGCAAACCCGCCACACCCACACCGAGGATGACCACACGCGCGGCCTTGACCGTGCCCGCCGCTGTCATCAACATGGGGAAAAAGCGTTGGTATTTGTCAGCCGCCAGCATGACAGCTTTGTAGCCAGCAATATTGGCTTGCGAAGACAAAACGTCCATGCTTTGTGCGCGGGTGGTACGCGGTGCGGCTTCCAGAGCAAAGCCTATCGCGCCCGTCGTGGCCAAGCGTTGCAAACCTTCTACATTGAAAGGCTCGAGCATGCCCACCACCGTGCAGCCCGATTTGATGTGCGAGGCTTCAGCCGCCTCTGGACTGCGCACCTTGAGCACCAAGTCACTGTCCCACGCTGTGGCTGCATTGACCAACTCGGCGCCTGCGGCTGCATACGCGTCATCCGTCACGCTTGCGGCAACACCTGCGCCTGATTGCACACGAACCTTGTGACCTTGGGTAATTAATTTTTTTGCAGTTTCGGGCGTCACAGCGATACGCGCCTCGCCCGCTGTTACTTCAGATGGAACACCAATCGTTAGAGACATTCAAGCGTTACCTTATAAAAACTCAAGCCAATCATTCAACTCGCACTGTTCATGATTGGACTCGAACAGCCTACCTGCAACAAGCTCGGTTTACCCTTAGCTTGCAGCGCAATAAGAAACAATTGTGATTACGCCAGCGCCACGCGCATTTGATCTATCACAGCCTTGTAGTCAGGCTTGCCAAAAATCGCGCTACCCGCCACAAAGGTGTCGGCGCCTGCATCGGCCACTTGGCGAATGTTGTCTGGCTTGATGCCGCCGTCCACTTCGAGGCGAATATCTTTGCCACTGCGCTCAATCCACTTGCGCGCCAGCTCGACTTTGCGCAAGGCTGAATCGATGAAGCTTTGGCCGCCAAAGCCAGGGTTGACGCTCATGATGAGGATGAGGTCAATCTCGTCAATCGTCCACTCCAACACGTCCAACGGCTCAGCAGGGTTGAACACCAAACCCGCTTTCACGCCCTTGCTCTTGATGGCTTGGATGCTGCGGTGCACATGGGCGCTCGCGTCTGGGTGAAAGCTGATGTAGTCCGCGCCAGCTTCGGCAAACAATGCGGCCAAAGCGTCCACGGGCGAAATCATCAAGTGCACGTCGATGGGCACCGCCACGCCAGCAGGCGTTTTGGCGTGTGGCTTCAAAGCTTGGCAAATCATGGGGCCGAACGTGAGGTTGGGCACATAGTGGTTGTCCATCACGTCGAAGTGAATCCAATCAGCGCCCGCGGCGATGACGTTTTTCACCTCGTCGCCCAAACGGGCGAAATCGGCAGACAAGATAGAAGGCGCAATATTGAATGGGGTACGTGAACTGGTCATAGGAGGATTATTTCATCCTATTTCACCCCAATCACCTCAGATCTCGCGCATGAGACAAGTTAAGCCAAAATCACTGCATGCCACGCTATAAATTTCAAGTCGAAGTTCATCCGCAATACCTGCCCGAGCAGTCCGACCCCGACGGCGGCTTGTTCATGTTTGCGTACACCATCACCATCAGCAACGTGGGCCATGTGGCCGCGCAGCTGATCTCGCGCACGTGGAATGTGAACGACGCCAACGGCACCCACGAAAAAATCAAAGGCTTGGGCGTGGTCGGCCACCAGCCTTTGCTGCAGCCCGGCGAACAGTTTGAATACACCAGCGGCACACGCCTGCGCACGCCCACGGGCACCATGCACGGCAGCTACTTTTGTGTGGCGGAAGATGGTGAGAAGTTTGATGTCGACATCCCCATGTTTGTGCTCGATGCGCTCAGCGACGAGCCCGGCAAGCGCAACATGCACTGAGCTCCTAGCGACTGAAACCACATGGGCGAATTTGACCTGATCGAGCGCTACTTCAAGCGCCCCACACACAAAGCGGCCTTGGGCGTGGGCGACGACTGCGCTTTGCTGCGCCCCTCTGAAGGCATGCAACTGGCCGTGTCCAGCGACATGTTGGTGGAGGGCCGCCACTTCTTGAGCACGGTCGACCCCGCACGCTTGGGTCACAAAGCCTTGGCGGTGAACCTGAGCGATTTGGCCGCTGTGGGCGCAGAGCCTTTGGCCTTCACCCTCGCACTCTCGTTGCCACGCGTAGACGAAGCATGGCTGGCCGGTTTTTCAATGGGCTTATTGCGCTTGGCCGACGCACACGGCTGCGAGCTGGTGGGCGGCGACACCACCCAAGGTCCGCTCAACATTTGCATCACCGTGTTTGGTGAGGTGCCCCCCGGCGATGCCCTGCTGCGCCAAAACGCACAAGTAGGCGACGACATTTACATCAGCGGCACCGTGGGCGATGCGCGCTTGGCGCTCGAAGTGTTTCGCGGCACGCACATGCTTTCTGGCGAAGCCTTTGAGCAAGCCCGTTTGCGTATGGAGCAACCCACACCACGCGTCGAACTAGGCACTGCACTTCGCGCCGTGGCCAATGCTGCCATTGATGTGAGTGATGGTTTGCTGGGTGACTTGGGCCACATCCTTAAACGCTCAGGCGTTGGCGCGCAGATTGACACAGCCTGGCTGCAAGCCGCAGGCCACTTTGGCGAAGCACGCTTAGCCGCAGGCATCACGCCTGTGATGGCCGACTTGCCTTGGAACAAACGCCTAGAGTTTGCGCTGTCCGGCGGCGACGATTACGAACTGTGCTTTACCGCGCCCGTGAACCAACGCGAACTGGTGCACGCCGCTGCATGGGAAACCAACACCCCCGTCACACGCATTGGCCGCATCACACAAGCGCAGGGCTTGGTCGTGCTCGACCCACAAGGCCAGCCCATTGCCAAGCGCTTTGCGTCGTTTGACCACTTTGCCTAAAGCGCAAGCCGTATGACTGATTTCACTCCCCAACTCAACCGCCGCTTTTTGATGTCGCATCCTGCGCACTTCATTGCACTCGGCGCAGGCTCTGGCCTGAGCCGCTTGGCACCAGGCACTGCGGGCACCTTGTGGGCGTGGGCCGTGTTTGCGCTCTTGCAAATGTGGCTCAGCCCGGTACAAATGGGGGTGCTGATTGCCGTATCCACGCTGGTTGGCTGGTGGGCTTGCACTGTCACCGCGCAGCACATGGGCGTGGCAGACCCCGGCGCGATTGTGTGGGATGAGGTGATTGCGTTTTGGTTGGTGCTGTGGCTGGTGACACCAACCACATTTTGGGGCCAACTGGGCGCGTTTGTGTTGTTCCGCTACTTTGATGCAGCCAAGCCTGGCCCTGTGCGCTGGGCCGACAGCTTGTTCAAAGGTTTTGGTTGGCGCGGCGGCTGGGGCATCATCTTTGATGACTTGGTGGCTGCGTTTTGTACTTTGTTGATCATTGCCATTTGGAGGTCGCTATGAGCGCGCATACTTTGACAGAGCAACTGGCCGACGTGCTGCAACAACACGGCTGGATGCTGGCCACAGCAGAGAGCTGCACCGGCGGCATGATCGCCGCCAACTGCACTGATTTGTCTGGCTCTAGCAATTGGTTTGAGCGCGGGTTTGTGACTTACTCCAACGAAGCCAAGCACGACATGCTCGGTGTTGACTCTGCGTTGATTGCCGAGCACGGTGCAGTCAGCGAAGCCGTAGCGCAAGCCATGACACTGGGCGCCATGCGCCGCTCCCATGCGCAAGTGACGTTGGCCGTGACCGGCGTGGCGGGCCCTACGGGGGGCTCGGCCGACAAGCCCGTGGGCACAGTTTGGTTTGCATGGGCCACGCCCAGCGATGCAGGCCCCACGCTAGGCGCAGAAACGGCTTGGGTAAAAACCGAGCTAATGCACTTCAGTGGTGACCGTGCCACCGTGCGCGAAGCAAGCACACAACACGCGCTGCAGAGTTTGCTGAATTTGCTGCAGCACTGAGACCCAATCATCTTCTATCGCGAAGACTTTTCATCACACGTGATGTGATGTTTATTCGTATCGCATCAAGCGCACACGGCCTAAATTTTTCTTCAGTGCCGTACCGCCATGACCATAGCTGAAGCTCACGTGCATGGCGACATCTGGATTCACACTGTCAACCGTAGATGACCAAGTGCGGTCGCTAGGCGTTTCTGGAAACCAATTGGTATTGATGGAAGGGTTGTAGCAAGCGCGCTCGGCCAAGCCGTACAAATCTGCATTGTTGGGCAACTGCCACACTGATCCGCCACTGGAACGACTGGCATTTGCAGCCTGAACGACCTGAACTGCCTCTGCCCATGTTTTGCCTGCTGGGTTGCCCGTACAAGTCTTACCATTCCAAAGCATGCCCTGCACACAGCGTTGCCAAACAATGCCCGTCAGCTTGTCACGAACCTCTGCACCCAAAGTGCCCTCGACCATTTCATAGCGGTTGTCTGGCTGCGTACTGGGAACACTTAAATTGCAGCCTGCATGGGCAACAAAGCAAAGCACCATCAGTGAAAAGATTTGCCCAATCTGGTTTAACTTCGCAGAAATCACACACTTAGTTGACATGTTGACACCTCAATTAATAAAAACAAAGTATTACTAATTGATAGTTTATATGTTTTTTTGAGTTCTTAAATTTTAATCTTTTGCGTCTTAATAATCAGCGAGGTAGGCTTTACGCACCACCACACCCAAGCGCGCCATGCGATTACGCATGGTCAACACCGCTTTGTCTTTACTGATGAGTTGGGTTTTGTGTTGTGCCGCTAAGTCAATGAACTTTTGGTCATCGCCGTCTTTACACACATAAAGCGCTTTGGCAGCGATAGGCACGAGCTGCGCATGCGCATCAAACTGCGCCAAGATATCTTCAGCCGTGAGCTGACTGAATACCAAGCGCTTGACGATGTGGGTATAGGCCAAGACGCGCTCTAGCTCGTCACGCATGACTTGCGTGGCCAGCCATTGCACAGATTTAGTTTCAAGCGCCTCAAGCAACACGGGCGTGGCGGTATCTTTGTAAAGCCACAGGTCGAGCACGATGTTGGTGTCGAGCACCACGCGCACGGGCGCGGCGGCCACGCCAGCACTCAACACGGCGCTCACGACTGCGCTGGCCCGTTGCCCTCGGCGGGCTGAGCATCGTTGGGTTTGCTACGCATCGAACCCGCACGCAAGTCAAAGCGGAACATGCGGCACTCAATCGGGCCGTTCCACATGGGCACGCGGCGTGACTCTTTGAAACGCATGCGGCTTGGCAGCTTGAGGTCGGGGGTCAACATCCACGCAGTCCAGCCTGCGTAGTTCTTTTTCCAGTGGCTGGCGAGCTGAGCGAAGAAATCGCCGCCGTCTTCGGTTTGTGCAATGTCGCGTGCGCCAAAGCGTGGCACGTCGTCGCGCACCATGCCGTTGTCATGGGCATCATCATCAAAACCAGCATCGCCGTTTTGATTCACGTCTTCATAGGGCGACACATATTCCGTAGGTGGCGAATAACGCGCACGGCGCGCAGCGCCCGCAATACCAGCGGCTTCAATACGCTCGCCATAGGGCGGGTTGACCAGCATCACGCCCGGCACTTCGCTAGGGGGCATACGTTGTAGTGCATCGCCACCGCGCAGCTGTACGGCGTGGGCCACGCCTGCACGCTCGGCATTGCGTTGCGCAAAGTCGACCATACGGAAGGACACATCACTGCCAAACACTTCGGCGCGCGGCTCGCACTCTTTGGCTCGGGCGTTGTCCACCAAGCCATGCCACACATGCTCTTGATAGGGAATGAGTTTTTGGAATCCAAATTTACGCATCGAGCCCGGCGCGATGTTGCAGGCAATTTGCGCCGCTTCAATCGCGATGGTGCCGCTGCCGCAACAGGGGTCATACAGCGGCACACCTTGGGCCACGAGGCCATCGGAGTTGGCGGCGGTGCCATCGCCTTGGCTCCAGCCACTTGCGGCCAACATGGCAGCAGCGAGGGTTTCTTTCAACGGCGCATCGCCTTTGTCAGCGCGCCAGCCGCGTTTGAACAAAGGCTCGCCCGAGGTATCGATGTAGAGCGTGCAGCTCTCTGTGGTCAAGTGGGCGTAGATGCGCGCGTCAGGCCATTGCGTGTTGACGTCAGGGCGCACGCCAAATTTGTGGCGGAAGCGGTCAGCCACTGCGTCTTTGATTTTGAGCGCCGCAAAGTTCAAGCTCTTCAACGGGCTGTGCTGCGCAGTAATTTCAATCTTGAAGGTTTCCTTGGGCGAAAACCACAGCTCCCAAGCCACTTCGCCCGCAGCGCGGTACAGGTCTTCTTCTTGGCGGTACTGCGTGTGCGACAACTCCACCAACACGCGCTGCGCCAAGCGGCTGTGCAGGTTGAGCTGCAACACATCGCGCCACGATGTGCGCACCATCACACCGGCACGGAATGCACGAATGTCGTCGTCGCCCACGCCAGTGATGCGACGCACTTCCTCGGCCAAATAGGATTCGACGCCTGCCGCACAGGGCAAGAAGAGATGTAATTGATTCATAGGGTTCTTTAAAGCGCTTTGCGCAATGTCGTGGGCGCAATACGCAGCGCCTCACGGTATTTGGCCACGGTGCGGCGTGCGCACTCAATGCCTTGCTCTTTGAGCATTTCGGAGAGCTGATTATCCGACAGTGGTTTTTTGGGGTTCTCGCTCGCCACAAATTGCTTGATCAGCGCGCGCACCGCTGTGCTGGAAGCGTTGTTGCCGCTGTCGGTCTCTAGCCCCGAACCAAAGAAATACTTGAGCTCAAACGTGCCAAAAGGCGTGCTCATGTATTTATTCGTCGTCACGCGGCTGATGGTGGATTCGTGCAAACCCAGCTCTTCGGCAATCTCGCGCAGCACCATGGGGCGCATGGCGAGTTCGCCGTGTATGAAGAAGTTTTTCTGGCGCTCAGCAATGGCATTGCTCACGCGCAAGATGGTGTCAAAACGCTGCTGAATGTTTTTGATGAACCAACGCGCTTCTTGCAAACGCTGTTGCAAGCCCGCGTGGTTATCGCCCTTGCCGCCTTTGAGGGCGTTAGCGTAAATGTCGTGCACACGCAAACGCGGCATCACATCGGGGTTGAGCGCGACCTTGAACTTGGGTGCGATGGTGGATTTGCCCACGCGGGTCACCAACACATCGGGCACCACCACATGGCGCTCTACGTCAGCAAAGCGGCGGCCGGGCTTAGGCTCTAGGCGACCAATCAGGGCAATCGCTACTTTGACGTTGGCTTCGCTGTCACCGACGATGACGGCGAGGCGTTTGAAATCGCGCTTGGCCAACATCTCCATCGGCTGCTTACACATAAGAATTGCCGTGTCGCGAATCTGCAATGCTTCTTCGCCTTTGGGTGTCAGCGCTTTGAGTTGCAGCATCAAACACTCAGCCAAGTCGCGCGCGCCCACACCCACGGGCTCGAGGCTTTGCAACAACGACAAGGCCACTTGAAAGCGATGTTCAAGCTCTTCAATTTGCTCTTCGTCGTCTCCGCCCAACCCTTCAGCCAAGCTGCGCAGCGTGTCTTCTAGGTAGCCGTCGTCGTTGAGGTTTTCTATCAAGTAACGCAGCGCGGCTGTGTCAGTAGGGCTCAAGCGCAGCGACAGCGCTTGGCGGTGCAGGTGCGAGGTGAGCGACTCTTGCATGCGTGCCAGCTCAGTGGCATCGGCGGTGTCACTATCGGCAGTGTTGTTGTTATTGCTAGCGGGAGCGTCGCCACCCCACTCAGAGTCGTCGGCAGAAAACTCCACGCTGCCGTCGCCATCCCAACTTTCGGCGATACCGTCAACGCTAGGCTCAGTGTCGCTGGCGGTGTTGTCCACAGTGATTTCAGACATGCCGCCGTCCATGGAAGGCACTTCGCGCATGGGCTCGACTTCTTCGTCGCGGCTTGGCGTGTCGGCTTTGTCGAGGCCAAACTCTTCGCGAGGCGCTTCTTCAAACTCTTTGTCGAGAAACGGGTTCTCGTCGAGCATTTGCTCAATCTCTTGGCTCAACTCCAGAGTCGACAACTGCAAGAGTCGGATCGACTGCTGCAACTGGGGCGTGAGCGCCAGATGTTGGGAGACACGAAGTGATAAGCCTTGCTTCATGCCAGATCACATTCGGAAATGTTCGCCGAGATACACGCGTCGCACATCAGCGTTCTCGATAATTTCGCGCGGCGTACCCTGCGCCAACACACGGCCGTCACTAATGATGCACGCATGATCGCAAATGCCCAGTGTTTCGCGCACGTTGTGGTCGGTGATGAGCACGCCCATGCCACGTGCTTTCAAGAAACCAATGATGCGTTGAATCTCAATCACTGCAATCGGGTCGATACCGGCAAAGGGTTCGTCCAGCAAAATAAAACGCGGGTTGGTGGCCAAGGCTCGCGCAATTTCTACGCGACGGCGCTCACCGCCCGACAACGCTACAGAAGGCGATGCCCGCAAATGGTCAACACGCAACTCTTGCAACAGCGATGTCAAACGTTTTTCAATTTCGTCTTTTTGCAGTGGCTTGCCGTTTTCATCGCGCTGCAACTCAAGCACAGCACGCACGTTGTCTTCCACATTCAACTTGCGGAAGATGGACGCCTCTTGCGGCAAATAGCTCAAGCCCAAACGCGAACGACGGTGAATCGGCAAATGCGCCACAGGCTGACCATCAATGGTGATGCTGCCGCCATCAGCTCGCACCAAACCCACAATCATGTAAAACGATGTGGTCTTGCCCGCACCGTTGGGGCCGAGCAACCCGACCACTTCGCCCTTTTTCACCGAGATAGACACATCGTGCACCACCTTGCGGCTGCCATAGGCTTTTTGCAGATGGCGAGCTTCCAAGCGACTTTCTGTCGCGTCAGCGTTGTGCATTGGTGAAAGTGTTTCGATCACGGTTATTTGTCCAATGTTTTGCTGCGCGGGGCCAGCACCGCTTTGACCCGGCCCGTGCCAGCCTTGCCGCCCTCTTGAGAGCGCTGACCATCGATGCTGAACACATCGGTCAGATTTTCATAAATGATGAGTTTGCCCGTCATGGTGTCGTTCAACACAGCACCACGGTAGCGACGCACTTCGGCTTGGTCTATGAGTTTGATGCGGTCTGCTTTGCCATCAAACTCGATGCGCAAAGCCTCGCCTTCCATGAACTCATCAATGCCTTCACGCTTTTGACGAAAGAACGCACGCTTGTTGGGCTCAGGAAGGATGATGCCAAATTGATAGCCATCTGCGTCTTCACGCATCTCGATACGCGAACCACGCATGACCATCGTGCCTCGGGTAAGAACAGCGTGCCCCTTGAAAATACTGACTTGGTTGAGCTCGTCGTGCACCAAGCTGTCAGCTTCAATGTTAGTAGGCTTCTCACGATCTGCTTTTTCCGCAGACGCCGCTACCGGCACGATGGCCAAGAGAAGCGCAAGGGTAAGTGAAGCAAATGAAATCAAGGCACGAATATTGCTGATTAAGTTGATGGCATTCTAACCATCTGGCCATAGCAATTTTCGTGCTGACTCGCTGCGGCTCAGCGGCCGCGGCGCACTTCGCCGATCAGATACTCGGCGACCTGCAAAGAGCGGTCCATGGTTTGCGTCAAAGAACCATCGGTGTAGAAGCGCCCCGCGATGCCCAAAGCAGGCACCCCTTGAACTTTGAAAGCTTCTTGCAGCTGTGTGGCACGGCGGGCTTTGCTGGCCACACCAAAGCTGTTGAAGGTTTCCAAAAATTTCTTCTCGGGCAACCCATTTTTATCAGCCCATGCAGCCAGTGCGGCACCCGAGCTCAGTTGCTGACGCTCGGTGTGAATGGCATGGAAGAGCTTACCGTGCATGACATCGACCAGGTTCAATGATTCAAACACGTAATAAGCGCGTTGCTGCGCCTCAAAGTCATCACGGAAGCGCACGGGCACGCGCTGCACCACCACGTCTTTAGGCGCTGCTTTTTTCCAAGCTGCAAATTGCGGTTCGAATGAATTGCAGTGAGGGCAGCTGTACCAAAAGAATTCGATCACTTCGATCTTGCCGACGCCCACGTCCGTGGGAACACGCTTGTCGAGCGACAAATAATCTTTGCCTTCGACAGGCTTGACTGCCGCAGCTGGACCTTGAGCTTGGGCAGCCAAAGGCAAGCCAGTGACAGCAGCGGCGCTGATAGCGGCCAGAGAAAAATCACGACGTTTCATGGGTTACCTCTTGGTGGTTAACGTTGCACCCGCACCATGGCGGAATCGATGTGCGCAGCCTCTAGCTTAGCGCGCACGCGCTCGGCTTCGGCCTTGTCCAGCGGACCTGCGCGCACACGGTAGACCGTACGCCCGCCTTGGTCGCGTTCGCTGATTTTGGTTTCCAAGCCCAGCATGCCCGTCTTGGCGCGTTGTGCTTCGGCTTCTTCCGTGGTGCGATACGCACCCGCTTGGACAAAATAAATGAAAGGGTCCGCGCTTGCCGCTTTGGGCTCGGGTGACTTGACTTCAGCAGGTTTGACTTCTGGCGCTTTGGCTTCAGGCTTAACTTTAGGTTCTGGCTTTGGCTCTGCGGCTTTGGCCTTCGCCAGGTCACCCAAAGGGTCTGCGCTCTTTGGGTCTACCTTGGTTGCAGCGTCGTGCTTTGGCTCTGGCTTGACCTCGAGTTTGGGTTCGTCCACTTTGTCAGCAGACTTCGCACCCTTCTTACCGTACAGCGGCGCGTTAGGGTCCCAGTCTTTGTTCTTCTCGGCTTCTGCTGCATCCAAATCAGCAGAGCGCGTTTGGCCTTTGTTCATGAACGGCATCGGTACTTTGGTCACATACACCGCGACGCCCAAGGCCACGGCCAGGCCCACCACCAAACCAATGATGAAGCCCACCAAAGTGCTCCCGCGTTGCTGATTCATGCTCAAAATCTCCGTCGTATTTACATGCTGGCGGGGGCTGACACGCCCAACACCGCCAAGCCATTGCGCAGCACCTGCGCAGTGGCGGCCACCAGCGCCAAGCGTGCTTTTTTCACCGTTTCGTCGTCCACCAAAATGCGCTCTGCATCGTAGTAGCTGTGGTAGCTGGCCGCGAGGTCACGCAAGTAGAAAGTCACGTCATGCGGGGCAAAGTCGGCCGATGCGGCGGTCAGCATCGCTGGGTACTTGGCCAATTGCAGCATGAGGGCTTGCGCTTGGGGGCTCTCAAGTGCGGACAAGTCCACGTCTTTCAGTGAGACCACATCGCCGCCGTCTTTGTCAGCCCAAGCGCGCAGCACCGAACAAATGCGGGCGTGGGCGTATTGAACGTAGTACACAGGGTTGTCGTTGTTCTTTTGCACGGCCAAGTCCACGTCGAAGGTGTACTCGGTGTCGGGCTTGCGGCTCAGCAAGAAGAAACGCACCGCGTCTTTGCTGGTCCACTCAATCAAATCGCGCAGGGTCACGTAACTGCCGGCGCGCTTGGAAATTTTCACTTCCTCGCCACCGCGCATCACGCGCACCATGGTGTGCAGCACGTAGTCGGGGTAGCCCTCGGGGATGCCCACATTGGCGGCTTGCAAGCCAGCGCGCACGCGGGCGATGGTGCCGTGGTGGTCGGTGCCTTGAATGTTGACCACCTTGGTGAAGCCACGCTCCCACTTGGTGATGTGGTACGCCACGTCCGGCACAAAGTAGGTGTACGTGCCGTCTGTCTTTTTCATCACACGGTCTTTGTCGTCGCCGTAGTCGGTGGACTTGAGCCACAACGCGCCATCTTGCTCGTAGGTTTTGCCAGCGGCTTGCAAGCGACTCACCGCATCGGCCACTTTGCCGCTGGTGTAGAGGCTGCTTTCCAAGTAGTAGTTGTCGAACTTGACGTCAAAGGCTTTCAAGTCAAGGTCTTGCTCATGACGCAAGTAGGCCACGGCAAATTCGCGCATGCCGTCCACATCGTTCACATCGCCGCTGGCGGTGAATTCGCGGTCATCGGATTTGACAGTTTTGCCCGCCAAGAAATCGGTGGCGATGTCTTGGATGTAGTCGCCGTTGTAGAACGCTTTGCTCTCTGGGTTCTCGGAGTCCACCGGCCAACTCGCATCACCGGGTTTGATACCTTGGGCGCGAAAGTGTGTGCTCTTGGCCAAGGTGTTGATTTGCACACCCGCATCGTTGTAATAAAACTCGCGGTACACATTGAAGCCTTGCGTGGCAAACAAATTACAAATCGCATCGCCCAACGCCGCTTGGCGGCCGTGGCCCACGTGCAGCGGACCAGTTGGGTTGGCAGACACGAACTCGACCAACACGCGCTGGCCGTTGTCGGCTTGGAAACCAAAACAATCTTTGGCCGCCAACACCTCGCGCACGATTTGTTGCTTGGCGGCGGGCTTCAAGCGGATGTTGATAAAGCCAGGACCGGCAATCTCGATGTCTTGCACCCATTGTTGGTACACGGGCGCAGCCAGCAACGCGTCGCGCAGCTGCTCGCCGAGCTGGCGCGGGTTGAGCTTGAGGGGTTTGGCCAACTGCATGGCGGCGGTGATGGCGAAGTCGCCATGTGCAGCGACTTTGGGAGATTCAAAAGCAGCCTTGTTGCCGAAACCGGGCAACAAACCGTCGAGGGCTTGGCTCAGAGCGGCCAGCAATTCTTGTTTAACTTGGAGCATGGCTAGATTTTACGGGGCACAAGGCCCTCACTAGCCAACATCACACCGGAAGCATCGGTTTTCCACTGCCCCGCACGACGCGCACGCTGGCATCCACCAAATGCTGCACAAAGTCGTGGCCGGCTAGGTAGGCAAATTCACGCTTACGGGTGTTGCCCAGCGGGTCATCGGCTTGGGCCGAGACGGCTGGGTTGCACATGATGAGTGCAGTTTTGTCTGCAGGGGCACTGGCCAACCAGCCTTGCATGTGGCGGGCGTAGTCGTCCATGCTGGCATCAAAACCATACACCCCAAAAACAGGACCAACCATCGGCCATGCGTAGCTGCGCACCAACTTCTCAAGTGGCGCAACGCCCGACGACACACGCAGCCAAGGGCGATGAGCCATCGTGCCATAGCGACGCACCAACACATCCATCAACGCCTGACGAAACACGGGCAATGGGTGCACATGCTGGTGACTGTCAATGTGGTCAGGCGGGGCTTGCCATTGCGCTTCAAAAGCATCGAGTTGACGTTCAATTTGGTCCTCAATGCTTTTTTGGTCGCAGAGGCGCAAAACGGCACGCAGCTTGGTCGCGGTCAAACCCCGGCCGTCACCCGCGTCCACCGCAAAACTGCTGGTCCAATCCAAATGGACACCCACATCCAAACGCTCACGCACATCACGCAAAGCCACCACATCTTCCGCCCAACGGGGTGAGAGGCTCATCACGCTGGTGGCACTCAAGCGACCGAGCACCGCCAAAGCAACGATGCCTTGCGACACTGGCGCATTCAGCGCGTAGTCGTCGGCACAGAGCACGACTTCTTTGATGGGATGTGACGTCATGCAGCAGCACTCCAGTAGTTGGCATGACCGTAGTGGTCTTTGAGAAAATCAATCCACAAACGCAAGCGCAGTGGCAAGTGCTTGCGCTGCGAGAAAACCGCATAAATGCCATTGGGAGGTGCGGCGAATTCTTCCAGCACCGGCACCAATTGCCCGCTGTTGATTTCTGTTTCCACTTCCCACGTGCTGCGCCATGCAATGCCGTGGCCTGCCAAACACCAGTCGTGCAGCACTTGGCCATCTGAGCAATCCATCGGGCCACTGGGGCGCAGGTGAATCACCTCGTGTGTTTGGCCTTCATGGCCTTTGCCATTGACGGGCACGCGAAATGCCCAGCCGCGCGTTTGCGAGGCGTCGCTGGAAAGGGTCAAACAGCGAAAACGCATCAAGTCGCCCGGTGCTTTGGGCGTGCCGTGGCGTTTCAAAAATTCAGGCGTGGCCACGCACAAGCGGCGGTTGTCGGCCATGCGCACGCTCACCAACGACGAGTCGGGCAAATCGCCCACGCGAACGGCGCAGTCAAAACCTTCGGCAGCCAAATCGACCACGCGGTCGCTCAGGTTGAGTGATACCGTCACATCGGGATGCATGCTGTGGAACTTGGGCACCAAAGGCGCGACATGGCGACGACCAAACCCCGCGGGCGCCGTGATGCGCAAGTGCCCGCTGGCTTTGAGGCCGCCCGCACTGACGCTCGCTTCGGCATTGGCCACATCGGCCAGCAAGCGTTGACAGTCTTCGAGGAATGCCGTGCCTTCGTGTGTGAGCGTGATGCGTCGCGTGGTGCGCACCAAGAGCTTGACGCCCAAGTGCGCTTCTAAGCTGTCCAAGCGACGCCCCATGATGGCGGGTGCCACGCCCTCGGCTTTGGCCGCAGCGGTCAAGCTGCCCTTCAAGGCCACCGACACAAAAGACTCAAAGGCTTTGAGTTTGTCCATGCACCAATTATCCACGCCGACGGTTTTGAAGCTGCAACCTAAAATTGGCGCATGAATACCCAAGCTCCCACGCATCGCCCCAGCCGAATCACCCGCGCGATTGCGCTGTTAGAGCACCTCGCCCCCGCATGGTTTGCCATGGTCATGGGTTGGTGTGGTTTGTCACTCGCTTGGCTGCGTGCCACCGATGTGTTTGGCGACACGGCTCTGGGCTTAGGGTTGGTGGGCTCTCTCTTCGCTCTATTTGTCTTCGTCTTGCTGTGCATTTCATGCGTGGTGCGTTTGACGTTTCACCCCAACGCCGTGGCCGCTGACATGCGCCACCCCGTGCGTCACGCCTTCATGGCCACCCTGCCGTTGTCCATCATGCTGTTGGCTGGCATTGGCGTGTCTTTGTTTTGGAACACCTCACGCACACTGGATACGCTGCTCACATTTGCGTGGGTGTTGGGCTCAGTGTTAGAGCTGGCAGCGTCTGTGTGGGTGATGGCGCGTTGGCTCAACACGCCTGACAACGGTGGTTTGCAATGGGCGGCTTTCACGCCCGTGTTTTTCATTCCCGTCATTGGCAACGTGTTGGCACCGCTCGCGGGCGTGACCATCGGTCTTGAGTCTTGGGCCGCCGCTCAGTTTGGCATTGGTCTGTTGTTATGGCCGGTGCTGCAAACCATGCTCCTCATTCGCATGGTGCAAGCCGGCCCACTGGCTGCGCGCCTCAGCCCCAGCATCTTCATCACCATGGTGGCACCATCGATCATCGGCTTGTGCTTCTTGCAGTTTGATGCGCCACTGAGTTTGGCTTGGGGCTCCTGGGGCATTGGTCTGTTTTTCTTAGCCCTATCGCTCACGCAAATTCACACCATTCTTGAACAGCCTTTTGGTCTGCCACATTGGGCTATGAGCTTTCCGATGGCAGCCTTCACCACTCTGAGCTTACGCATGTCGCAAGAACAAGGTGGCGCATGGTTAGAGTTGCCCGCCACTTTGTTGTTGGCAGTCACGTCCTTGTTGATTTTGGGATTGACCCTAGGCACTTGGCGCGGCTTGCGACATGGCCACTTGCTGGTGCCAGACAAGTAAAGCGCGACCCTGCACACGATTACCACCCTATTTGTCACGACAGCCCAAAAGCTGGCGATGCAATTGACCCAGCGCAATCCAATAAGATTCGTTCTGATTTCCCCCTTTTTGATTTATCCAGAGAGACCTCACTATGAGCCAAGACACCACTAAGCGCACCCAAGTGCGCAGCTTGCAAGTTGCCACCAACTTGTACAAATTCATCGAGACCAAAGTGTTGCCCGACACCGGCGTGAGCAGCGATAAATTCTGGAAAGGTTTCGACGCCATCGTGCAAGACTTGGCGCCTAAGAACATCGCCTTGTTGGCCGAACGTAACCGCCTGCAAACCGAGATGGACGCATGGCATAGCGCCAACCCTGGCCCCATCAAAAACATGAAGGCCTATCGCAAGTTCTTGGAAAAAATTGGCTACCTCGTGCCTCAACCCGAGAAGGTCAAGGCCACCACCAAAAACGTCGATGCTGAATTGGCTTTGCAAGCTGGCCCACAACTGGTGGTGCCCGTGCTCAACGCACGTTACGCCTTGAACGCCGCTAATGCACGTTGGGGCTCTTTGTATGACGCGTTGTACGGCACTGACGCTTTGCCAGAAACACACGGCTGCGAAAAAGCCGGCGCATACAACCCCAAGCGCGGCGCGAAGGTTATTCAATACGCACGCTTTGTGCTCGACCGCACCGTGCCATTGAAGAGCGGTTCACACATCGACTCCACCAGCTACGCCGTGGTGAACGGTGAATTGGTTGTCACGCTCAAAGGTGGCAAGACCACCAAGCTGGCCAAGGCCGCGCAATTCGTGGGCTTCCAAGGCAAGATGTCTGAGCCATCGTCTGTGCTGTTTGTGCACAACGGTTTGCACCTCGACCTACAAATCAACCGCAACACACCTATTGGCGCCACTGACCCAGCAGGCGTGAGCGACCTGATTGTCGAAGCCGCTTTGTCCACCATCCTCGACTTGGAAGACTCCGTGGCCGTGGTGGATGCCGACGACAAAGTGGTGGCCTACAGCAACTGGTTGGGCATCGTCAAAGGCACGTTGACTGAGACTGTTGAAAAAGGCGGCAAGACCTTCACACGTGGTTTGAATGCAGACCGCGAATACAAAGGCAAAGACGGCCAACCCGTCAAGTTGCACGGCCGCTCATTGCTGTTCCTTCGTAACGTGGGCCACTTGATGACCAACCCCGCCATTCTTTACAAAGGTAAAGACGGCGCGATGCACGAAATTCCAGAAGGCATCTTGGATGCTGTGGTGACCACCACCATCGCTTTACACGACTTGCAAGGCCACGGCAAAAAAGGCATTCGCAACTCACGTACAGGTTCTGTCTACATCGTCAAACCCAAAATGCACGGCCCCACCGAAGTGGCCTTTGCCTGCGAATTGTTTGGCCGCGTCGAGAAGGTTTTGGGCTTAGCCGACAGCACCGTCAAGCTGGGCATCATGGACGAAGAGCGTCGCACCAGCGTGAACTTGAAAGCATGTATCGCCGCAGCGGCTAGCCGCGTGGCGTTCATCAACACCGGCTTCTTGGACCGTACTGGCGACGAAATGCACACCGCCATGCAAGCAGGCCCCATGTTGCGCAAAGGCGATATGAAAACCAGCGCATGGATTCAAGCCTACGAAAAGAACAACGTGTTGGCAGGTTTGTCATGCGGCTTGCGCGGCAAAGCGCAAATCGGCAAAGGCATGTGGGCCATGCCCGACTTGATGGCCGAGATGTTGAAGCAAAAAATTGGTCACCCCAAAGCAGGCGCCAACACCGCATGGGTGCCAAGCCCAACTGCTGCTGTGTTGCACGCCATGCACTACCACCAAGTCAAAGTGGTGGACGTGCAAAAAGAGTTGGAAAAGGTCAACTACAACAAGGTGCGTGACAGCCTCTTGAACGACTTGCTGCAAGTGCCTGTGACAGCCAACCCCAACTGGAAGCCTGCTGAGAAGCAACAAGAGTTGGACAACAACGTGCAAGGCATCTTGGGCTATGTGGTGCGCTGGGTCGACCAAGGCGTGGGCTGCTCGAAAGTGCCAGACATCCACAACGTGGGCCTGATGGAAGACCGCGCCACGCTGCGTATTTCTAGCCAACACATCGCCAACTGGTTGCACCACGGTGTGGTGACACCGGCTGAAGTGAAAGACACCTTCAAGCGTATGGCTTCGGTGGTGGACAAGCAAAACGCAGGCGACAAGGCTTACCAAAAAATGGCTGGCCGCTTTGCCAAAGCCCCCGCATACCAAGCCGCCCTCGACTTGGTGTTCAAAGGCAAAGAGCAGCCCAGCGGCTACACCGAGCCTTTGTTACACGCATGGCGCTTGAAAGTGAAGGCGGGTCAAGCCTAATTACTGCCAAGTGAAACAAAAGAAAACGGCTCCCTCGGGAGCCGTTTTTCATGAACGCTGCCAACTATGATTCAGCCATTGCATTTATTTGATTGAGCGATTGCCATGACACACCCTTTGATTAGCGCCACCCTTCGCTTTGCCCTGCGCACCGTAATTGGTTTGCTCTTGACTGTGCTGATTGCTGCGGGCGTATACCTGCTGTTCTCGTACCACTTCACCTACTCCAAAGGCGAGAGCGTGGGCTTTGTGCAAAAGCTCTCTTACAAAGGCTGGATTTGCAAAACATGGGAAGGCGAACAAATTCGTGCCTTGGCCACATTGCCCGCTATTCCAGAAAAATTTGCATTCACCGTCCGTGACGATGCAGTGGCTGACCAGATCAACAAACAGATTGGTCAAAAAGTGGTGGTGGAATACGAACAACACAAAGGCCTACCCGGCTGCTTTGGCGAGACGGAATACTTCATCACCAAGGTCACGCCCGCGCCTGGCGAGTAAGCCGCTTCAATGCAGGGTTAAGGCGCTGGTGTTCGCGTGGGCAGCGGGTACACCAGCTGCTGCAAATGACG
This sequence comes from uncultured Limnohabitans sp., assembly GCA_963512655.1. Taxonomy (GTDB): domain Bacteria; phylum Pseudomonadota; class Gammaproteobacteria; order Burkholderiales; family Burkholderiaceae_C; genus Limnohabitans. Next base: position 26,844 of record CAUPNL010000023.1, read on the forward strand.
CACGTTTTTGTTCACTTGCACCCACCATTTGCTGAACGAGTCCATGGGCTTGTCGAGTTGACGGAACAAGCGCGGCGCAGGCCGCAATTGCACCTTGCTCTCAGCAAGGTCTGGCAAACACAAATGCCCTACGGTTTGCACACTTTGCGCATGAGCCAAAGCCTGCAACACATCTTTTGCTGAAGCAAACCAACGGTGCGGCGTGAGTGCCGCCATGCGTTCACCCACAAAGTTCCAGCGCAACGCATTCCACGGATGCGCTTGCGCGTGCTCTGCAAATGCCACGGCCACGCACACCACGTCCGCCGGTAAATCTTTTGGCACATCGGCCAGCGCCCAAAGATGCACCAGCCACACATGTTTACCCGCCACATCGCTGGCCACAGCTTGTGTAAAGCCGAGTTCTGCAGGCGGCTCGGCGAACACCTGGGGCTCATCCCAGGCCAATTCGTTTTTACGAACTTGCGCCACCGTAGCAGCGCTGTTGGCCAAGATGTCCATCAACTCGTAGCTCACATCAATCGATGTGCCACGGCTGTGCCAAATTTCAGGTGCAAATTTTTCAACGGTATCGGCGTTGAACAAATAAGGTTTGCTGCTGCCGGTTGCCGCCACCCATTGCCAGCTGAGGTAGTTGCTGGCCAAGTCACCGTCCAGCAAATGGCTGTACATCCAATCTGCTGCGACACGCCAATGCACCTTGCGCAAATGCACGATGTAACTGGCCACCCACAGGCGCGCATGGTTGTGCAAATAGCCCGTGGTGTAGAGCATGCGAATCGCGTTGTCGATGACAGGCACACGGGTGCATGCGTGGCGCACGTCCTCGGGCAGCTCGGTGCTGTACTCAGACTCGGGCAATATGCCTTCACGCAACGACTGCGCAATACCTTCGCCCAAATGGTGGTGCATGTGTTGAAAGTACTCGCGCCAACCCAGCTCGTAAATCAGCTTGTGTTGCACGCCCACACGGTACTGGTGGTACATGGCGCTGGCCACATCGGGCACGCTTAAAAATCCATGCGTGAGGTACGGCGACAAATGCGTGACCGCACCATCCAAAGCATTGCGTGTGTGCGCATAGTCTTTGGGGCTGACATGGTCAAGCCGCAACTGGGCGGCTTCTGGCGTGGGCGGAAATTCGTACATAAGATTTTTTGCGATTGTGCCTTGTTCGCTTCGCTACACTTTGGGGCATGCCCAGCCAAATGCCCGCCCCCATTGACGCTTGCGCTTGTCCCTTGTGCGGCAAGCCCAACCAATGTGCGATGGAAGTCGCCAAACCCACCGGGCAACCCGTGGCCAAGTGCTGGTGTGTCAACGTGTCTTTTTCGCCAGAGTTGCTGGCAAAAGTCCCCGTTGCATCTCAACGCAAAGCCTGCATTTGCCAAGCCTGTGCCACGAAAGACGCGCATGGCTGACCGAGGCTCACTGGCCGATTTGCAAAGCCGCTACGGCACGCGCCATCGCTGGCTGATGCTGACCACGGTGATGATTGGCTCGATGGCCGCCATCATGTCGTCCACCATCATGAACGTCGGCATTCCCGACATGAGCATGCAGTTCGGTATTGGCCAAGAATCGGCGCAATGGGTGAGCTCGAGCTTCATGGTGGCGATGACCGTGTCCATGCTCACCACGCCTTGGCTGTTGGCGCGATTTGGCTACCGCACCACCTACATGGGTTGCATGTGGGTGCTGCTCATCGCTGGCATTGCAGGCGGGCTCTCGACGGACTACAACTGGGTGCTGGCCGCGCGTGTGATTGAAGGCTTGGCGGCTGGCGTGGTGCAACCCATTCCCGCCATCATCATCTTGCGGGCGTTTGACACGTCTGAACAAGGCCGTGCCAACAGCTTCTTTGGCATGGGCGTGGTGCTGGCACCGGCGCTCGGCCCCAGCATCGGCGGCTTGTTGGTGGACTGGATGAGCTGGCGCGCGCTGTTCTTCATGGTGGTGCCGTTTTGCACAATTTCGATGTGGATGGCCATGCGCTATGTCCCCACCACGGCACCTGGCGGCGTGAGCGCCAACCACGGCAAACCCTCGCTCGATTTAGGCGGCCTCGCACTCGCCACAGTGGGCACCTTGTGCTTGCTCAATGGCTTGGTGATGTTGCACAGCGGCAATGTGACGGCCGCTCTCAGCTTGATGGGTGCTGCGGCGTTGTGCACCGTGGGTTTTGTGGTGTGGCAACGTGTGCAAACTCAAAACGATGGCAAGCCGCTGATGAACTTGGCATTGTTTGCCCATCGCCCATTTGCCATGGGCACCACCGTGGCCTTCATCTACGGCATTGCGATGTTTGGCTCTACCTATTTGTTGCCTTTGTATTTGCAGCTGGCTTTGGGTTTGTCGCCTAGCTATGTGGGCACCTTGCTGCTGCCTTCGGGTTTGTTGTTGGCCCTCACGATTGCCGTTGTGGGTCGCTACTCCAGCACGCACCCCACGCACTTGATGGTGAGTTTTGGTTTGGTGTTGTTGGCACTTTCATTCGCACTGATGCTGACCGTGAATTTGCAAACTGGTTTGTGGGTGCTGGTGGTGTTCGCGATTTTGGGTCGCGTGGGCTTGGGCTTTATCTTGCCATCGCTCAACATCGGCGCCATGCGTGGCATGGACGGCAGCTTGATTCCCCAGGGGGCCAGCGTCATCAATTTTTTGCGCATGTTGGGCGGCGCTGCCGGCGTGAGCTTGTGCGGTATTTTGTTGGAGTGGCGATTGGCTGTGCACGGTGATTCGCTCACCAACGCCAAGACATCGGCCATGCGCTTGGCGGCTTTTGACGAAGTGTTTTTGATGCTCGCCTTGGTTTGCATGTTGGCACTCTTAGCGGCGTGGCGCATTCGCCAACCCAACCAACACACCCATTGATTTTGAATTGAAACGCCATGTGCCAACTGCTCGGACTCAACTGCAAAAACCCCACCGATGCGACGTTTAGCTTCAGTGGTTTTGCCCAACGCGCAGGTGTGACTGACCACCATGCCGATGGCTGGGGCATTGCGTTTTTTGAAGGTTCTGAGCAAGACCGTGGTTTGCGCCACTTCATCGATCACCTGCCCGCCAGCACCTCACCCGTGGCTGAGCTGATTCGCAAGTACCCCATCAAAAGCCGCAATGTCATTTCGCACATCCGCAAGGCCACACAAGGTGTGGTGTCGCTAGAGAACTGCCACCCCTTCGTGCGTGAGCTGTGGGGACGCTACTGGGTGTTTGCGCACAACGGCAATTTAGAAAACTACGCACCGCGTTTGCACGGCAGCTTCAAACCTGTGGGGCACACCGACAGCGAACGCGCGTTTTGCTGGTTGATGCAAGAGATGGCCAAATCACACGCGAATGTGCCGTCGATTGACGAACTCACACTGACCTTGAAAGAGCTGGTGCCGCAAATCGCCAAACACGGCACATTCAACTTCTTGCTGTCGAATGGCCAAGCGCTGTGGGCACATGCCTCCACCAATCTTTGCTACATCGAGCGCAAGCACCCATTTGCAACAGCCACCTTGAGCGACCAAGACATGAGCATCAACTTTGCTGAGCACGCGTCACCGGATGACCGTGTGGCTGTGGTGGTCACTGCCCCTTTAACAACCAACGAGGTGTGGACGCCGTTTGCGCCGGGGGAGTTGAAAGTGTTTGTGGATGGGCAGGTACGAAGCTGACTGCTGTGCAACTGGCTTACTTTTTTGCTGCGGCCTCAAGCGCGTCGATGAACATCGCAGCGACATCAAAACCCGTTTGGTCAAAGATCTCTTGAAAGCACGTAGGGCTGGTCACGTTGACTTCGGTGAGACAGTCACCAATCACATCCAAACCCACTAGCAACAAGCCGCGTTTGGCAAGGATGGGGCCAAGGGCTTCAGCGATTTCTTGGTCGCGTGCTGAGATGGCTTGTGCCACGCCTTTGCCGCCTGCCGCCAAGTTGCCGCGCACTTCACCACCTTGCGGGATACGGGCCAAACAATAGGGCACGACTTTGCCGCCGATGACGAGCACGCGCTTGTCTCCTTTGTCGATGGCGGGAATGAATTTTTGCACCATGACGGTCTGTGCACCGTCACGGTTGAGAGTTTCGGTGATGGCACCTAGGTTCAAGCCATCGTCCTTCACACGGAAAATACCCATGCCACCCATGCCATCGAGTGGCTTGAGAATGATGTCGCGATGTTCTGCATGAAAAGCACGAATGGCATCGGCACTGCGTGTCACCAGCGTGGGGCTGATGAATTGCGCAAACTCCAAAATGGCTAATTTTTCTGGATGGTCGCGCAAAGCAGCAGGTTTGTTGAACACCTTCGCACCTTCGCGCTCGGCTTGTTCTAGCAAGTGCGTGGCGTAGAAATACTCGCTGTCAAAAGGCGGGTCTTTTCGCATGACGATGGCGTCGGCACTTTTGAGTGCGTAATGCTCGTCCACGCTTTGCACTTCAAACCAATCATCAGCATTGCTCGTCAAACGCACCAGCTGCACGCGTGCCGACACCTGCTGACCGCTTTGCCACACGATGTCTTGCGGCTCGCAGGCCAGCACTTGGTGGCCGCGACGCTGCGCCTCACGCATCATCGCAAACGTGGTGTCCTTGTAAATTTTGAAGGACGACAACGGGTCTGCGACGAAAAGGATGTGCATGGGTTTTAGATTTCGATTTTGCTGCCCAGCTCCACCACGGAGTTGCTAGGCAAGTTCAAGAAGTCGGCAGCGGAGCTGGCATTGAGGTGCATTTGTGCAAACAGTTTTTCACGCCAAGCCGACATGCCGCTGCCCACGGTGGGCACGATGCTGTCACGCGACAAGAAGTAGCTGGTGGTCATGGGGCTGACTTCACAGCCCATGCCGTTGAGATGACTCAAAGCGCCTGGCACATCAGGATCATCTTTGAAGCCATAGTGAATCACCACCTGCCAACATTCGTTGCCAATCGCTGTAATTTCAAGGCGCTCTTTTTCTTCAATCCAAGGCACTTCATGGTTTTGCACGTTCACAAACAAGTTTTGTTTGTGCAGCACTTTGTTGTGCTTCAAGTTATGCAGCATGGCGTTAGGCACCGCGCCTTTGCCTGAGGTCAAGAACACCGCCGTGCCCTCCACGCGTGTGGGAGGTGACAAAAACACGGCCTCTAAGAAGCTCGTCAAATCCAACGCATCTTCTTTGCGTTTCTCGTAAAGAATGCCGCGGCCGTCACGCCATGTGAGCATGAGCATCATGATGACGGATGCGATCAACAAGGGGAACCAACCGCCGTCAAATAACTTCAACAAGTTGGATGCCCAAAAGGCCAAATCCACCATAAAGAAAAAGCCTGTGGCAGCCAAACACCACCAGAAGGGGTATTTCCAACCGTAGTGAATCACAAAGAAGGTCAACACAGTGGTGATGAGCATGTCTGTACACACCGCAATGCCGTAGGCCGCTGCCAAATTGCTGGACGACTTGAACATCATCACTGCCAACACGATGACAGCAAATAAGCCCCAGTTCACGAACGGGATATAAATTTGCCCCGTGTCTTTGACGCTGGTGTGGAGGACTTGCAAGCGTGGCAAAAATCCCATTTGCACCACTTGTTTGGTCACACTGAACGCGCCAGAAATCAAAGCCTGTGAAGCAATCACCGTCGCCGCCGTCGCCAACCCGACCAGAGGCACGAGCAACCAATCAGGTGCCATATTGAAGAAGGGGTTGGCCACCGCCGTAGGATCGCTCAACAACAAAGCACCTTGGCCAAAATAGTTCAGCGTTAACGCCGGCATCACGACGAAGAACCAGGCGATGCGAATGGGCTTCTTTCCAAAGTGCCCCATGTCGGCATACAAAGCCTCGCCACCCGTCACACACAACACCACCGCACCCAAAATCAGGAAAGTGATGCTGGGCTCGTTGACCATGAACATCACAGCGTAGTGTGGGCTGATCGCCCACAAAATTTCTGGATGAGAAGCAATGTGGTATACCCCCAAAGCAGAAATAGCGGCAAACCACACCACTGTGATCGGGCCAAAGAATTTACCAATACCACTGGTGCCTCGCTTTTGCACGGCGAAGAGGCCAAACAAAATGATGATCGTGAGTGGGATCACATATTTCTTAAAGGCGGGTGACACCACCTCCAAACCTTCGACCGCGGACAGCACCGAAATGGCGGGCGTGATCACACCGTCACCATAAAACAAACAGGTGCCGAAGATACCCACGATCAACATGCGCTGACGCAACACGGGTCGGTCTTTCACGGCCATTGAAGCCAAGGCCAGCATGGCCACCAAACCACCTTCGCCGTGGTTATCCGCACGCAGCACCAAGGCCACATACTTGATAGACACGATGACAGTCAGCGTCCAAAAGAAGATAGACAAAATGCCGTAAATGTTGTCGGGCGTGAACTCCACGTGTCCAGAACCAAACACTTCTTTCATCGCATACAGCACGCTGGTGCCAATGTCGCCATAAACGACGCCAATCGCGCCCAAGGTGAGCGCCGCGAGCGACGATTTACCGTGTTGTTCCATCATTTACCTTAGTCGTAATTCTCTGCTTCAGGGTCGGTCGCTTCGAGCTCGTAACTCGCGGCCAGCATGGCCAGGCGACCAATGACGCCATACATGTAAAAGCGATTCGGCGTGCTCGCACCTGGCTTCATGCCGGGCTGTGGCGTGTGCGCACTTTGCTCAAATGCCAAAGGCACAAAGCTCGCACCGGGGGCGTTCAAATTTTCATCTACACCGCGATCGGCGTGCACGCGGTAGAAGCCACCCACCACATAGCGGTCCATCATGTAGACCACAGGTTCAGCCACCGCATCGTTCAAGCGCTCGTGCGTGAGCACGCCTTCTTGGATGATGACTTGGCTCACCTCTTGACCGTCTTTGACCACGCTCATTTTGTTGCGTGTTTTGCGGTTGAGTGCATCGAGGTCTTTGACATCGCGCACGGTCATGATGCCCATGCCGTAGGTGCCGTTGTCAGCCTTGACGATGACGAATGGTTTTTCGTTGATGCCGTACTCTTTGTATTTGCGCTTGATCTTGGTGAGCAAGGCATCCACATTGGTTTGCAAACACTCCATGCCGGTGCCTTCGGCAAAGTTCACTTCGCCGCACTGGTTGAACATCGGGTTGATCAACCATGGGTCAATGCCCAGCAGCTTGCCAAAACGCTTGGCCACTTCTTCGTAGCACTCAAAGTGCTTACTCTTTCGGCGCACACTCCAACCCGCATGCAATGGTGGCAGTAGATGTTGCTCGTGCAAGTCTTCCAAGATGCCGGGAATGCCAGCGCTCAAATCGTTGTTGAGCAAGATGGTGCAAGGGTCGAAATCTTTGAGCCCCAAGCGGTGCTTGCCACGAATCACTGGCTCCAGCGTGACGCTGTCGCCATTGGGCAAATCAATGGTGGTGTTCTCTTTGATCTCGGGATTGATCGATCCCACGCGCACATTCAACCCTGCCATGTGGAAGATGCGCTGCAGCTGCGCCACGTTCGACAAGTAAAAGGTGTTGCGTGTGTGGTTCTCTGGAATCAACAACAGGTTGCGAGCCTCGGGGCAGATTTTTTCAATCGCAGCCATGGCCGCTTGCACCGCGAGGGGCAGCATCTCAGGCGTGAGGTTGTTCCAGCCGCCTGGGTAGAGGTTGGTGTCTACCGGTGCAAGCTTGAAACCCGCGTTGCGAATATCAACCGAGGTATAGAACGGAGGCGTGTGCTCCATCCATTCCAAACGAAACCAGCGCTCGATGGCGGGCATGGAATCGAGGATGCGTTGTTCAAGTTCGTTGATGGGGCCGTTGAGGGCGGTGATGAGGTGAGGAACCATGGTGTCCTTGGGAGGTGGAGGCTAATTCTAGGCCTTCACCGCAGGCAAATAAGTTGCCTTTGTTTAGAGGACTCAAACGGTTAATTACGCCTTCTTTAGATTTAATTAATAGTAATAGTTTTATACTTATTTTCTTTTAAATAATTCAAAGGTATTCAAATGAGTTGCTTTTCACGGGTTTCATTGCTCGCCGTCTTTTGTGCTTTTTCACTGTTCATAGCGGGCTGCGCCACAGAAACATCACAGACGGTCACCCCCCAACAAGTCACCGCCGCAAAAACCAGCTACAGCGGCACTAGAAGCACGGTTGCGGTTGGCAAGTTTGACAACCGATCTAGCTTCATGCGCGGTCTGTTTTCAGACGGCGTCGACCGTTTGGGCGGTCAAGCCAAAACCATTTTGATCACGCACATGCAACAAGCCAACCGATTCAAAGTGGTTGACCGCGACAACATGGGCGAAATCAGCCAAGAAGCCAAGTTCAAAGGTAAAACACAAAAAATCAGCGGTGCTGATTTTGTGATCACGGGCGACGTGACCGAATTTGGTCGCAAAGAAGTGGGTGACCAACAGCTATTCGGTATTTTGGGGCGCGGCAAAACACAAATTGCTTATTCAAAAGTTAGCCTGAACGTTGTTGACGCCGTGACTTCTGAGGTCATTTTCTCCGTTCAAGGTGCTGGCGAATACGCCTTGTCAAATCGTGAGGTGATTGGCTTTGGCGGCACTGCCAGCTATGACTCCACCTTGAACGGCAAAGTGCTCGACTTGGCCATTCGTGAAGCTGTTAATCGCTTAGTTGAGGGCGTTGAATCAGGCCAGTGGAAACCTGCTCAGTAATCGAGGAAATCAACATGCATGTTCAAAACGCTTTTTGCGCCCTAATGCTCTTGACCCTTGTGGGCTGCGCAGCACCTAAGCAATCACTCTATCAATGGGGCGACTACGAGAACCAAGTTTATGCAATCTACAACGACCCAGGCAAATCGCCCGTCGAAGCGCAAATTGAACAACTAGAAGCAGATTATCAAAAGGCTCGCAGTACCAACAAAGCTGTGCCGCCAGGCTTTCATGCGCATCTAGGCTACTTGTATTTCCAAGCGGGCAAAGGGGACCAAGCGGCTCAATCCTTTCAAACTGAGAAATCATTGTTCCCAGAGTCAGCGGTTTACATGGATCGCATCTTGGCCAAAGCAAAGAAATAAAGGATAAGCATGACACGTTATTTAAAACTCTTGGCTTTACTAGCAACGACGCTCGTTTTCACAGGTTGCGCAACCAAACAAGCAGATGTTGATTACTCTGCATTTCGCCAGTATCAGCCTAAGTCCATCTTGGTATTGCCGCCTTTGAACAACACATCCGATCTTCGCGCCACTTATAGCGTGATGTCATCTACCACCCAACCATTGGCCGAGGCCGGCTACTACGTTTTTCCCGTGGCCTTGGTCGATCAAACCTTCAAAGAAAACGGTCTGCAAAACCCTGGGGAGATGCATCAAGCATCACCCAGGAAATTAAATGAGATTTTTGGTGCAGACGCAGCGTTGTACATCACCATCACGAGTTACGGTGCCACGAGCGCATTGACTGGAGGCAGTGTAGTAGTTACAGCCGAAGCAGCTTTAGTCGATACACGCACGACCACTAAACTTTGGGAAGGTAAAGCCAGCGCGTCCGATGCCGAAGGCAAGCAAAACCAAAATGGTCTAGTGGGCCTACTCATTCAAGGCATCATCAGTCAAATTGCAAACTCCGTCAGTGACCCCGGTTATCGCATTGGACGCATCACGAACCAGCGTTTATTAAACACAGGAACGCGTGGTCTATTACCAGGCCCGCGCTCACCTAAACTTGAGCAAACGCAAGGTAA